>DASYGV010000028.1:0-46293 GCA_035999335.1 Thermoanaerobaculia bacterium
TTCCGAAGGAGATCCTTCGCCGTCTGCGCGACTCAGGATGACAGCGAGGCGCCTCATCCGCTCCCTCAGCGGCACCTCGAACAGCACCTCGCCGTCGAGATACAACAGATCGAATGCGAAATACACGACCGGCGCGTCGCTCATCAGCTTCGCGCTGACCTGCCTTCGTCCGAGCCGCTTCTGAATGATCGCGAACGGCAGGATGCGATCCGAAAACGCGACGATCTCGCCGTCGAGGATCACGCTCCGTCCGATCGCGCGCGCGGCTTCTTCGATCTCCGGGAAGCGATGCGTCACGTTGTCGAGCGTGCGCGAATAGATCCGCACCGCGGAGCCGTCGGTGTGAATCTGCGCGCGGATGCCGTCGTACTTGTCGTCCGCGAACGCGTCCGCGCCCAGCGCCGCGACGATCTCCGCGGGGTCCTCCTCCGGCTGCGCGAGCATGAACGCGAACGGATGAAACAGCGCCATCTTCGCGGTCGTCAGCGCGTCCGACTTCGCGAGCAGCGCGGTCGCGCCGATGTCTCCGGTGAACATGTTTGCCTGCCGCACGGCGTCGAGCTTCCGCCCGAACGCCTTCGCGATCGACGACTCCACGAGCCCTTCCACGAGTCCGATCCTCAGCTCGCGCGTGAGGATCTTCACCACGTACCGCGCGCCCTGGGCGTCGACCTTGCGGAACAGCTCCGCGAGCACGTCCTTTTTTGCGATCGCGCCCTGCGTCGCGGCAATGCGATCGAAGGATTCTCCCAGCTCGACGAGAGTGATGTCGCGCGACGGGTCGTCGGGAAACGACTCCGCGATCGTGTCGCCCGGATCGGCGTACTTCGGCCACGGCGCCCACACTTCTTCGACCGTGCGCCCGCTCACTTCGGCCACGGCTTCGCCGATCGCCGCGCCGCCGACGCCGGCTACGCGCTCGTCCCGCCGCGGGAAGGGCGAGCCGGAGAAAAACACCACCGCGCGCTCGAGCGAAGCGTCGTCGAGGCCGACGAGATATGCGGCCAGAATCCGCTCCTTTTCGCTCTTCTTGGTGGTGGCCGCGATGGTGTTTGCCGTCACTGCAAAGTCAGAAAGCATTACGGATACAATCCGCCCCCATGAAAACGAAAGTCACCGTTGTCGGCGCGGGTAATGTCGGCGCCACAGTCGCCCAGGGCATCGCACTCAAGGAGCTTGCCGACGTCGTCCTCGTCGATATCGTCGAGGGCGTTCCGCAGGGCAAATCGCTGGACCTGATGGAGACTGCGCCGGTCGAGAAGTATGACTCGATCCTGCGCGGAACGAACAACTACGACGGCACCGAGAATTCGGATGTGGTCGTGATCACGGCGGGACTGCCGCGCAAGCCGGGCATGAGCCGCGACGACCTGCTGTGGAAGAACGAGGAGATCGTCGCGGGCGTGACCGCGGAGGTCGCACAGCGCTCGCCGAACGCCGTGATCATCGTCGTCTCGAACCCTCTCGACGCGATGTGCGAGGTCGCCCGCCGCGTCTCGAAGTTCCCCCGCGAGCGCGTCCTCGGCATGGCCGGCGTCCTCGACTCCGCTCGCATGCGCGCGTTCATTGCCATGGAGCTGAACGTCTCCGTCGAGAACACCCACGCCTTCGTCCTCGGCGGCCACGGCGACACGATGGTTCCGCTGCCGCGCTACTCCACCGTCGCCGGCATCCCGATCACCGAGCTCCTTTCGCAGGAGCGCATCGACGCGATCGTCGACCGCACACGCAACGGCGGCGCGGAGATCGTGAACCTGCTCAAGACTTCGGCGTGGTACGCGCCGGGCGCGTCGTCGGTGGAGATGGTCGAGGCGATCCTCAAGGACAAGCGCAAGATTCTCCCCTGCGCCGCGTTCCTGCAGGGCGAATACGGCTACAACGACCTCTTCGTCGGCGTGCCGGTGAAGCTGGGCCGCAACGGTCTCGAACAGATCATCGAGATCAAGCTCACCGACGATGAGTCGGCGGCGCTCCAGAAGTCGGCGGATGCAGTGAAGGAACTGGTCGACAAGCTGAAGACCCCGGCTTGATCATGACCGCGCATGCGCGACGCGACCAGCTTCTGGGATCGTGAAGTCGTCCAGCCGCAACATTCGAGCTGGCTGCACGAGTGGGCAAAAACTACTGGCTCGTGCCGAAGTTGAGGTGGGTGCGTTCGTTCATCACGCTGAAAGCGACGTGATGAACTTGTACGCCGCTTCATTCGCAGCGATCGTGAGATCCTTGAATGGTCGCGTGTCGAACAGGTCGTTCGAGTATCCCCGCTTGATCTGGCGCGCGACTTTCTCGACCGCGCGGTAGATTTCGAGCAGATCTGGGAGTGTCGGCCGGTGTTCCTGCCGCGCCAGAGCGTTCATGAGTGCGCGGAGTACGCTCTCGGGCGTGAAATCGTGGATGCGGGGCCTGATTCCGCCCAGATCACTGAGCGCCTTATCGAGACGATACGGAACCGTATCGAAGACGAACCATTCGTGATCTGAACCGGGTGTGCGCGCAACAGCTACGGCAAGACCGAGTTCGAATGCCATATTCAGGCGGGGCGTGCGCGGCGATTTCCGGTCGATCGACATCCACGACAAATCATGGAACGAGAACTGTGCTCCTGCGATCAGGTCGTAGATCCGGTCGAGTTGATACCGGCTGGAGGGGTCGTGTACAGCGGCAGACGGAACCCGCAACACCAGCGATATATGCGAGATAGGCGCGCTCGTACCGTTTGGCGTACGGGATGTTGATGAACGCGTAACGAGGGGCGGACTCGCTCGTAGTGCCCACTATTTTTTCTTAGCCGGCTTCGCGCGCCGCTTCGCGGAGATGGTCCCGAGCTTCTGGCCCTGCTGGCTCTGTTCGATCGAACCCGGTCGGCGATTAACGCGCTGGCGGGTGCTTTCGGCGTAGATCTCGTCCACCATTTGCTTGATCTCAGCATGTCGTTCCGGAGAAACGCCTAGGGCTGCAGCAACCTCGTCCGGCGTCGGAAAGGGTGTGGTAATGAGAGCTCTGCGATTGCCACTCATTGCAGTTACATTCTAAGGCAAGTTCGAAGCGGTCCAATTCCACAGCGGCTGGATTCATTGACGCTACATTCCTGTTGCGCCACGATAGCAACCGGCCCCATCCCCCATGAAAAAACTCGTCATCGACATCGAAACCGTCGGCACTCCCTGGGAAGAGCTCGACCCCTACGTTCGCGAATACATGATGAAGGGCCTCTCCGAGGGCGATGCCGAGGAGGCGCGTCGGGCGGGGGGGCTTTCGCCGTTTCGCGGGAAGATCGTCGCGATCGGCGTCATCAACATCGGCGACGGCCGCTCGTGCGCGTTGTACGAGATGCCGAGACAGACCGAGCTGAAGGTCGAGAAGACGAACGCGCGCACATACATCTCCGGCACGGAGAAGCAGATCCTCGAGAAGTTTTGGGAGTTCTTCGACAGCGACTCCCGCTTCATCACCTTCAACGGGCGTCAGTTCGACGGGCCGTTTCTGATGATCCGTTCCGCGGTCAACGGAATCGTGCCGAAGCGCGATCTGGTCGGCTACCGCTATGGCTTCCATCCGAACTGCGATCTGCGCGAGGCGCTGAACTTCTTCGGCACCGTGAACGCGCGGCAGTTCAAATTCAATCTCGACCTCGCGTGCAAGGCGTTCGGTGTCGAGACGTCGAAGAGCGAGGGCATCGACGGCCGCTCCGTCGAGACGTGGTACCGCGCCGGCCGCCACCGCGAGATCGCGGACTATTGCCTCGACGACGTGCGCGCGACCGCGGAGCTTTACGACAAGCTTGCGAACACGCTGCTGATGTTCAATCAGGATTTCAAGAACGCGGAGGAGCGCGATCGCCGCGTGCGCGCGGAATCGGCTGCACAGATGTCGATCATCCCGCCGCCTGAGCCGAGCTTCATCGAGTCGGTGACGAAGACTTCCCTCGCGCTCACGAGCGCCCTCGAAGCCGATCCCGGCGAGACCGTCACCGGTCGCCATCAGGCCATCGTTCTCGAGAAGCTCGTTCACGACGAGCGCGAAGACGAGTTGCTCTGAGAGCTGGCCGCGCGCAGGTAGAATCTCCCGCGTGCGCGTCTACCGCTCCCGTGTCTTCACGCCGCTGCGCAATCCGTTCGCACCTGAAGGCGTCGAAGGCTCGTTTCAATGGCTCGACGACGGCTATGTCGCTGTCGACGACGACGGGCGCATCGCGAGCGCGGGCGAATGGGCGAAGGCGCCGCAGGGCGAAGTCGTCGATCTCACCGGGAAGCTCATCACCCCCGGCCTGATCGACACGCACCTCCACGCGCCCCAGCTCGAGATGATCGGCTCGTACGGCGGACATCTCCTCGAATGGTTGAACCGCTACACGTTCCCGACCGAGCGGAAGTTCGAAGACCCGGTGCACGCGCGACGCGTCGCGCGCGCGTTCTACGACGAGCTGCTGCGCAACGGAACGCTCACCGCGCTGATCTTCTCGACCGTGCATGCGACCGCGACCGACATCTTCTTCGAAGAGGCGGAGCGCCGCGGATTCCGCGGAATCATCGGCAAGGCGATGATGGACCGCAACGCGCCGGAGTACCTTCTCGACGCGAGCGCGAGGCAGTCGTATGACGAATGCCATGCGCTGCTCGAGAAATGGCACGGACGCGGTCTGCTGCGCTACGCGATCACGCCGCGTTTTGCGCCGACGTCGACGCCGGAGCAGCTCGAATACGCAGGGCAACTGAAGAAAGAGTTCCCCGACGCATGGGTGCACACGCACATCTCCGAGAACCGCAACGAGGTGCGCTGGGTGCAGGAGCTCTTCCCCGAAGCCGAATACGCGGACGTGTACGACCGCTACGGCCTCCTCGGCGAGCGCACCGTGCTCGCGCACGGCGTGTGGCTGACGCCGGAAGAGCTCGATCTTCTCGCGCGCCGCGGCGCGCGCATCGCGCATTGTCCGAACTCGAACCTCTTCCTCGGCAGCGGACTCTTTCCGCTGTTGCGAGTGCTCGACGCGGGCGTCGTGGTCGGCCTCGGCAGTGACATCGGGGCGGGCACGACGCCTTCGCTCTTCAACGCGATGGCCGACGCGTACAAGGTCCAGCAGGTCCAGAACGTTTCGCTCAGTCCGTTCCACCTCTGGTATCTCGCAACCCTCGGCGGCGCGCGCGCGCTGACGCTCGACGCCGAGACCGGTAGCCTCGAAGCGGGCAAGTCCGCGGACTTCCTCGTGCTCGACCTGAACGCCACCCCGCTTCTCGCGATGCGCACCGGGCGCGCGTCGTCGCCGGAGGATCTGCTGGCCGGCCTGATCTTCATGGGCGACGATCGCGCGGTCGAGCGAAGCTTCATCGCCGGCAAGTGCGTCTCAGAACGTGAAAGGCTGTCATCCTGAAGCCGCGTAGACGGCGAAGGATCTCCTGCCGATAGCACGCGGGACGCTCAATGCAGGAGGTCCTTCGCCGTCTCCGCGGCTCAGGATGACAGTGCGGCATCGCGTTTGCGCTTCCGCGCAGCATAGGGGAGGCCCGCATGAGACAAACTCTACGTTTTTCAGCGGTTTGCGCGCTGCTCGCGCTCACGGCTGTGTCCACTTTTGCGCAATCGCGTCCAATGACCGGGACAGTCATCGACGTCGATGAGGGGCGCGGACGTCTGCAGATCGAGTACGACGACGACAAGACGCGTATGACCGTCGAGACCGACGCGATCTCCACGGTCTATTACGGCTTCGGCAGCGTGATCGCCGGCAAGCCGGAGATATTCACCGGCTCGTCCGGCCTTTCGAACGTCCGCCTGGGCGACCGCATCGACGTCCGCGGCTCGGAGCGCGGCCAGGGCGTCTGGAAAGCCGACCGCATCACGCTCCTCGGACGCAACGTCGCGGCGGGATCGGTGGGCGTCGGCACGACGCGCGAGCCGACGAGCGTCACCACAGCGACCGATGACCGCGTCGGCACGACCGTCGCGGAAGGCGCGGGCGCCAACATCGAAGGCACCATCCGCACCATCAACGAAGAGGACGGACGCCTGGTGATTCAAACGACGCAGCGACGCATGCTCACGGTGCGCACCTATCGCAATACGCCGGTCGTCTATCGCGGCGAAACGTATCGCGTGTCGAACCTCGAAGTCGGCGATCGCCTTCGCATCGAGCCCGAGCCTCGCTCCACGCAATCCGATGAAATCGTCGCGCGGCGGATCACCGTCGTGCAATCCGTGCAGGACACCGGCACGACTTCTCCCGGCGGACGCGTGACCACGATCGAAGGACGCGTGTCCCGCGTGGAGCCGGGGCTCGATCGGGTGTACGTCGAGAACGGCCGCGAGGAGACTCGCGTGGACATGGCGCAGGCGGAAGACGCGACCGGCGCGGCGATCCGCGCGCGCGACTTGCGCGTCGACGACAGGGTCGAGATCACCGGCAGCTTCAACCGCGTCGGCGACATGTTCAACGCGTCGACGGTGCGGTTCACCGAGGCGGATCGCACGTTCCCGAATGATGACAACGGAACGTTCGACCGTCCTGCGCTGGTCACCACCGGCGGAGCGATCACCGAGACGCTCGAAGACGCCGTGACCCTGGGGCTGCGCGAGACGGACACGAACCGCGTCGTCCGCATCTGGATCGCGCCGGACTTCGTCGTGAAGACGAAAGCGGGAACGTACGTGTTGGCATCCACGCTCCGAGAAAAGGACACGGTGATCGTGCAGGCCTACCGCGATGGGCGGGGAAACCTGATCGCGCAGACGATTCGATTGAGGAACCGCTGAGTCCGCGAATACTCATCCACACTTTCTTGTCGAAACCCCCGAATGCCTAAAGTTGAGCTGCTCCCGGGGGTTTCGACGTCCTCCTGCCCTCCACGCGTGGCGTGCGACGCGCACACGGCCATCCGCGGTGCACGTCGCCGCGCGTGGCTGCGCGACGGGTTGCAGATCTCGCTGCTCATCGCGGTCGACTACCTGTTCGTGCGCTGGCCGGAGTCGCGGATGCCGTTTCTCGATCGCGGGGCGTCGCTGGCTGCGTTGCGCGGAATGAACTTCGCGATCGTCGGCCATCTCTGGCTCACGCGCGCGCTGCCGAAGTGGTGGGCGCGACGGATCGCGGCTACGTGGTGTCGCTCGGAGCGCGAGAAGTTTCTCCGCTGACGAGCAGGCGCAGCAACATCGCGATGAGCACCACCGCCGCGATGATGATGCCGATCCAGAACCACTTGCGTCCCTTCGTCTCGTCGCTGCTTCGCTCGTCGATTGCCGCCGTGGGCAGCGAGAGCTCGCGCGCGGGCTCGCCGAACAGGCGCGGCGCGATGAGCGCGATGTCGTACCGCGGCGCGCTCGCGCGAGGGTTTCCGTAGAGCAGATACAGCGGCGTTCCCGGATGGTAGAAGCGCAGCGCGCGCGAGGGCAGGAGGAGCCGCGCGGAGGTGATCGGCAGCGGCGCGTTGTCTCCTTCGTCGACGACGAGCTCGATCGCACGCGCGTCGCGCACGGCGACACTTGCTTCAAACGCGTGCGGGACCAGCTCCGGATCGGCGCTGCGCCACGTGGATCGCGCGATCGCCTCGGCGCGGCGATTGCGATGGTTGTCCGGCACGCGGCGCACGACGACGTCGCGATCGAACACGCGTGCGCTGGTCGTGAGCACGAGCCGCGTCCCCTGCGGCCATGCGTCGTACGGCAATACGAGACGGTAGATCGACGAGCGGCCTTCCGCAGCCCGAATCGGCACGTTCAACGTCACCGCGAGCGGCTCGGCGCGATCCTCGACGAGGTACGGCACCTGGCGGCCGTTTGCGGCCGCGATGCGCACGTCGACGAGATCGTTGCTCCGCGCGAGGACGTGCGCATCGAGGAGCAGTACGGTCAGACCCGCTGGCGCCTCGGGAAGCGTGCGGCTCACGCGGAACTGCTCGCGCGCGATCGCGCCGCCGAGAGGAATCGTGACCTTCGGTTCTTCGCCTGCGGTGATGGGAGCGACGGGTTTGCCCCACTCCGCGTTCGCGGTCTCGCGCTTCTCGACATCGGGACGCGATGCCTCGAGGTCGTAGAGCGGCGAGGCGATGTCCTTGCCGTAAGTCGCGCGCAGCGGCGCGCCGTCCGAAGACTCGAAGTAGATCCACGGCTGCGGCGCGAGCCGCGCGCGGATCGCGGTGATCGCGAGGGGCGGATTGTTCCCGTCCTCGATCACCAGGTCGAGCTCGCGGCCTCGCGGGCCGGAGACGGGCACGTGCATCTCCGCCGCGACCACGCCGTCGCGCTCCGCGCGTTTCAGCTTTGCGCTGCCGAGGCTGACCGGCGTGACTTCGTTGTCGGCGAGGCGAGGCTCGGTGACGGTCGCCATGCGGAAGACGTTGCCGCCCGCGACGTCGACTTCGATCGCGGTAACCGGCAGGTTTGGGCCGGGAAGGTTGATGCGGTAGCGGCTCTTGCGCGGCTCGCTGGTGCGTTTCGCGAATGCCGTGCTGAACGTTTTGTGAGCTTCGGCGCCCGCCCCGCCCGAGAGGCGGGCTGAAGCCCGCCCTACGTTGGTTACGCGTGCGCTGGAGCGGTCGTTCCACGTCACGCGCAGGTAGCGGTAGTCGCCCGGCGTGAACGAGACTTCCGTAAGCCGGAGCTCTTCGTCCGGAAGATCGAAGACCGTTGCGTCGGCGAGGAGCGTCCAGCGCGCGCGGTCGCCGCTGCCTTCGAGGGTGATGTGTTTCAAAAACGGCGCGGCGATGCCTTCGAGCTTCAGACGATCGACGTTCGTGGCCCGGCCGAGGTCCACCTCGAAGCCGCTGGTGTTTTTCGTCGTTGCGATCGGGAGCATCGAGCCGACGACCCAGCGCGGCGCGGTCGTAGCCGGCGGCACGAGCAGGTAGCCGACCTCGCGATTCCGCTCATCGAGCAACCGCAAATCGCGCAAGTCCGACTGCGCGCGAGAGAGCAGCGCGACATCGACCTCGAGCTTGTTCGCGCCGGGCGCGCCGGGTGTGACGATGCGGTCGTGAGCGAACGCTGTCGTCGTCATCACGAGCGCGAGGAGGATCTTCAGGGTGCCACCTCTTCCGGGGCCACGCGCCGCGCGAGCACGAACTTCTGCAGCAGCACGCTCACCATTACCAGCGCGAGCGCCAGTCCGAGGAACGACGCGATGCGATAGAGCCCGCCGAGGCGTCCGAGGTCGTGGAGGAAGCACTTGAAGATCGTCACGACGAGGAGCGCGATTGCGGCAACGCGTGAGGGACGCGAGTGCAGCGCGATGCCGGCGATCAGCATCGCGATCGCAAACACCGCCCAGCCGATCGTGTACGTCAGGTCCTGCGCGAGCGACGACGAGAGGAAGTTGAACGTCAGCGTCGAACCGGTCGAGAAGTAGTCCGCGATCTCGATGTTCAGAAGGAAAAACAGCAGCAGCGTGCCCGCGGCGCGCAGAGCGCCGATTGCGCGCCGGTACTCGCGCGGTGCGAGATACGCGGCCACGAAGAACGCCAGCGCGCTGACGAGGTAGGTGTACAGATACCAGTTCAGAATCGCGCGGTCGCTCGATGGGTGGTACGACAGAATGTCCGGATTGATCGTCAACCGGACGAAGACAGAAACCAGCAGCGCCGCCGCCCAGGCGAGTAGTCCGCGGTGCGGAATGCGCCGGTACAGCCACACCAGCGCCGCGCCTTCGAGTGCCCACGCGATCGTGATCCACTGCTTGTCGAGCTGCAGTGGAACTGCGATGGTCAGGAACGCAAGCGAGCTCGCGGCGACGATCGCCAGCCGTGTCAACTGACGTTCCGCCGGCGGCTCGACGCGCAGCAGTTGCACCACGAGTGAGAGCATCACCAGCGACTGCGCCACCGGAAGAACGCCGATCATGTAGGTGAGCCCGGCGTCGTTCATGGCCTCGCGGACGATGAAGAAGAACGGCACGCTGGCGAAGACCGCGGCGAGATAGGGCTCGAGCGCGCGCTTGGCGCGCGGGCCGAGGAGGAGCGGGTAAAAGATATAGATGGCGTAGATGCCGAATGCGAACGCGATGGTCTGCGCCGGAATCAGCGTACGCGCGAGCATGGTGCCGATTGCGGTGAGGGGCACGCTCAGTACGGCCAGCACGTGCATCTCGGTGCGTGCGGCGAGGATCAGCGTCGCGATCGCGAGCACCGCGTGCGTGGCGAGCAGCGTTCCGAAGAGCGGGTCGTCGGCGCTCGTGCCCGCGGCGATGGCGACGATGTGCCCGAGGAAAAGGGCGACTATAGGACCGATAGGACTCATAGGACCTATAAGTCCTCTACGTCCTATTTGTCCTATGACCGTGAACGCGATCGCGTACGCCGCCACACCCAGCGTCGCCGCCAACGCCACATTCGGCCACGGCGCGAGGTCGGTGATCATCGTCCACGACAGCAATACGATCTGCGACATCACCGCCGCCCCGACGACTAGCGACGAACGTTTCAAATACAACGCCGCGACTCCGATCGCGAGATCGAGCACGAGCAGCACCGCAAGGAACGGCCACGGCGGGAACGCGAGCGTGCGCGACGCGGCGACGAAGATCAGAAACGCGTGGCCAGCGAGTGCGAGATGCGTCTGGCCTTCGAAGCGCGCCCACGCCGTCGAAAGCACGACCAGGATGCCGAACACCGCGACCACGAACAGCGCGGGAATCAGCGCTAACTCGAGCGATGCGCCTTCCCACCACGATGCGAGCACGATCCACGCGAGGATCACCGCAATCGCGGCCAGCAGCGGGCGTCGCGTGAATCGCGCCTGCGTCATCGCGCCGATCAGCAGCAACGCGAGTAGCAGCGCGAGTCCCCACAGCGCACCGGCCGCAATCGTGTCGGTCGTGAGGAACAGCAGCATTGCCACGCTGACGACCACCGTCACGCCGACGCCGTTCTCCGGCCGCAGCGGGCGGTTGAAGCGTCGCGCAAGCGCGGGAACGCCGAGGAAGAGCAGTCCGAAGACGCCGTAGATCGCGAGTCCCGCGTAAAGCCGCTCCTCGTTCAGATGCTTCACCGACCAAAAGGCCTCGGCAATGATCGCGAAGAACGCGGCGACGAAGTAGACCAGCCCTTCCTCGTAGCGGATCGCATACGCGGCCGCGAGCGCGAGCAGCGCGAAGAGGACCGAGAACAGCAGCACCGGTGATGCGGTGCGCGGCTCGAGTTGCACGAGCGCAGGGATGACGAAGAGGAGCACCGCGCCGCCGATGACGATGCGCGAGCGCAAACGCGTTCCGATGGCGAGGTAGAGGATCACGAACGCGCTCACCCAGGCCAGGATCGTCGGCCACGCGTCGGGTGTGTACGAGACTGCGAGCCAGATCGCGAACGTCAACACCGTCGCCACGACGCCGAGGGCGTGCAGCCACTCGATGCCGCGCAGCATCGCGATCACGCCGAGGCCCGCGGCCATCAGCAGGAGGAATCCGAACAGGATGTGGAAGCGCGCGCCGTACGCCGGCACCGCCGCGGCGAAGAGAGCGAACAGCAGCGGCAGCGCGGCGCCGAGTTGTCCGAGGCGATCGAAGACGGCCTGCTTCCTGTCGTCGCGCCGGATCCAGAGTGCGCTTGCCGCGGCGATGCCGAAGACCAGGAAGATGCCGGCGGCGAGCGGAAGCTGCGCAACGTCGAGGAACTTCGCGATCCACGCCCATTGGTAGACGGCGCTGAAGATCACCGTGCCGACGGTGAGCGCGGGCCAGCGTTTCTTGTACGCGACCCAGGCCAGTCCGGCGTTGAGCAGGAGCAGATACGAGAAGAGTCCGATCGGGCGGTTCTCGCCGGTCGAGAGCAGCGCCGGCGTCGCAAAGCCTCCCATCATGCCGAGGAGCGCGATGAAGAGCGCGTCCCGGCGGATCGACAACAGGACGGCGACGGCGGTGACGATGATCATGGCGCCGAACACGGCGACGGACGGCAGCAGGTGCCAGAGCGCGTGCACGGCGAAGAGCGTCGCGTAGAGGATCGCGATGCCGGCGCCGAGCATCGCGTTCGCGGTGAACTTGTAGGCACGCGAAACGCGCAGCTCGCAGATGACGAGAAGCGCGCTGCCGGTGATCAATCCGATCGCCGCGCGGATCGGCGGCGAGATCCATCCGTGCTCGACGGAGTACTTCAGAAAGTAGATCGCGGCGATGACCATCGCCACGCCCGCGACCCACGAGAAAAGCTTCACGCCGACGAAGCTCTCCCAGTCGATCTGCTGCCAGACGGGCGGCTTGCGCGGGGTGGGTGGTTTGGGCGGCGGCGGTGGAGGCGGTGGGGCTGCCTCGAACGCGGCCACGGGCTCGGGGATGGGAGGTGGTTGCCAAATCGGAATGACCGGTTCGGGCTCGGGCTCGGGCCGGCTGGGAGCCGGCGGTACGGCCGGCGGGGCGCCGGCCCCCCGTTCGGGCTGCGGTGCTGGTGGAGCTTGCTGGGTAGCCTGGGGGGCCGCCGCCTCGGCGGCCGTACCACCGGCCCCCGGCCGGTGCGTCTCCAGCACCTTGCGCAACTCGCGCACCTCATTCAGCGCGCGCTTCGCGATCACGATCGCGACCACAGCCGTCACCAGCGTGAGAAAAGTCCACATAAACAATGAGGGCCGGCTTGGCGGCCGGCCCCGATAGATTACGTCGTTTCGCGATGAGCGAGGATTTTCTCTCGTCCGGTGAAGTACAGGAGCAGGATCAAAAGCACGAACGGGATGAGCGACATCAGGTCGCCGAAGCCGTCGCGCAACATCGGATTCGATTCCGCGAGCTTGCCGATGCTCTCGTTGATGCCGGCGAACTGCGGGACGCCCAGCAGGAGCGCGATGATGATGCCGGCGATCGCGCCGCCGGCGATGTAGCCCGAGGCCATCAGCACACCGGGGCTCTTGTCGCCTTCCGCAACGAGCTGCTCTTCCGTCAGCTGTTTGCCGGCGTGCTTCTTCGCGATCCACTTGTCGACCGCCCACCGCACCAATCCACCCACGAGGATGGGCGAAGAACTGGAAAGCGGCAGGTACACGCCGACGGCGAACGCGAGGGATGGAATGCCGGAAAGCTCGAGCACGATCGCGATCATGACGCCGAGGAGCACGAGCCCCCAAGGCAGCTCGCCGCCGAGAATGCCCTTGATGATGTAAGACATCAGCGTGGCCTTCGGCGCGTCGAACTTCTCGACCTTCTTGCCGCCGGGCAGCTCTTTGATCGAGCCGTTGATGCCGGGGTCGACGTAGTACACCGGCTTGCCCGCGTCGTCGACGAGATACTTCTCCGCGTTGCCGCCGCCCGGCGGCTGGTGGAACCAGACGTTGTATTCGTTCGTGTCCGGGGCGCCGGCGATGTTGTTGTTCGGCCGCGCCTTCCCGTGGAACTGCGCGGGATCCGCGACCTGGTTGGGGCTCACGCTGCCGTGCGCCTGGCCGGTGGTGTTGTTCACCGGCACGTAGACGGAGTACGCGTTGTTGAGTCCGAGGAGGATCGGTCCGAGGATGAGCGCAGAGGCGAGCGCACCGATGAGGATCGCGATCTGCTGGCGGCTCGGCGTGCCGCCGACGAGGAAGCCTGTCTTCAGGTCCTGCGAAGTCGTGCCGCCGTTCGACGACGCGATGCAGACGATCGCGCCGATCGAGAGCGCTGTGACGAAGTAGTTGCTCCCCGTCCATCCGAGAAGGACGAAGCAGAGACAGGTCAGCAGCAACGTGGCCACGGTCATTCCCGAGATCGGATTCGACGAAGAGCCGATCTCGCCGGTGAGTCGCGACGACACCGTCACGAAAAGGAAGCCGAAGACGATGATGAGCAGCGCTGCAGCGATCCGCGCGGCAATCCCCGTCCCGCCAACATAGAGCGGGTTCGAGAACGCGATGACGACGATCAGCGCGATGATGCCGATGAGCACGACCTTCATCGAGAGGTCACGATCCGTACGCGGGGTTGCCGCCGTCGTCTCCGCGTTCTTCGATGACGAGAGATCGCGCAAGCCGCCCTTGATGCCGTGCCAGATGACCGGCAGCGAGCGGAAGACGCTGATGATACCGCCCGCTGCGACCGCGCCCGCTCCGATGTAGAGGATGTACTCGTTGCGGATCTGGCCCGGGCTCATGTCCTTGATGAGCGTCGGGATCGTCGACGGCGGGAGCACAGTCGTCAGCGCCGAGCCGAAGAACTTGATCATCGGGATGAGCACGAGGTACGCGAGCACGCCGCCCGCGCACATGATCGCGGCGATGCGGGGTCCGATGATGTAGCCGACGCCGAGGAGCTCGGGAGAGACTTCGACCGCGACCGAGGCGCCGTTGAAGTGTCCGCCGAAGACTTTCGTCGGCGTGTCTTTCCACGTACGGAAGGCGACCATCGCGGTCTTGTAGACGAGGCCGATGCCGAAGCCGGTGAAGATCGTCTTCGCGCTCGTGCCGGTGCCTCCGAGAGCTTCCTGTTCCCGCTTTGCTGCTTCGGACGCGGCCGCGCGCGACTCGTCGCTCGCCCCCGCCTTCAGCACCTCGGCGCACGCGGTGCCCTCGGGATACTTGAGGATGCCGTGCTGCGCGACGATCAGGGCGCGCCGCAGCGGAATCATCATCAGGATGCCGAGCAGGCCTCCGAGAATCGCGACGAGCATCACGCGTGTGATCTCGAGGTCGAAGCCGAGGATGAGGATGGCCGGCATCGTCACGCCGACGCCGAAGGCGATCGATTCGCCCGCGGAGCCCGCGGTCTGGACGATATTGTTCTCGAGGATCGTGGCGTTCCGCGCGCCCATCTTGGAGAGGATGCGGAAGAGCGTGATGGAGATGACCGCGACGGGGATGGAGGCGCTGACGGTCAGACCGACTTTGAGAACGAGGTACAGCGACGACGCGCCGAAGATCATTCCGAGGATCGTGCCGACGATCACCGCGCGCGGCGTGAGCTCGCGCATCGAGGTCTCCGGAGCGATGTACGGCGTGAACGGTGCCGGACCCTCGGGCCCTTGCGGAACAGCACTCATGTGGGTCTCCCCCTTCGCCTACGTTTGCTAGAGTCCGTGCATTGTAGCCGTATAGCTCACGGCTTCAGCCGCAGGGCTCGATAGATACCGCCCCGTAACAGAGCGCGCGTTTGCCGCGATCTCCTCCGGCTTTCCCACTGCCACGAGCTCACCGCCTTGGTCGCCGCCATCGGGGCCGAGGTCGATGACCCAATCCGACTGCTCGATGAGCTGGATGTTGTGCTCGATGACGACGACGGAATTGCCGCGGTCGATCAGGTCGCGGAACGTGCGGATCAGCACCTCGACGTCCGTTGCGGCGAGGCCGGTCGTCGGCTCGTCGAACAGGAACAGCCGCGGCTTCTCGCTCTTCGCCGCGGTCTCCGCGAGGAACGACGCGAGCTTGAGTCGCTGCGCTTCGCCACCCGAGAGCGAATCCGTCGACTGTCCGAGGCGGAGGTAGCCGAGGCCGACGGAGCGGAGCGCGTCGAGGCGCTTCAGCAGCGCGCGCTTCGCGACGAAGAACTTCGACGCCTCGTCCACGGTCATCTGCAGGATGTCGTTCACGTTCTTTCCTTTGAACGTCACCTTCATCACCTGCGCACCGAAGCGGCGGCCGTCGCACTTTTCGCACACGACTTCGACGTCCGCGAGGAACTGCATGTCGATGGTCACGACGCCCGCGCCCTGGCAAACTTCGCAACGCCCGCCGTCGGTGTTGAACGAGAACATCCCCGCGGTGACGCCGTGCAGCTTCGCGCCGGTGGTCTCGGCCAAGAGCTTGCGGACCTCGTCCCAGGCCTTGATGTACGTCGCGGGATTGGAGCGCGACGAGCGGCCGATGGGCGACTGGTCGACGAACTCCATGTCGTAAATCAGGTTCGTTCCCTCGATCGCGTCGACCTTGCCCGTCTCGAGACCAGCCACGCCGCGGATGTCGCGGCGGTAGCGGTTGAAGAGACAGTTGCGGATCAGAGTCGACTTACCCGAGCCGGAGACACCGGTGATGGCGACGAGCTTGCCGAGTGGGATATCGACGGTGACGTTGCGAAGGTTGTTCTGGCGCGCATTCACGATGCGAATCGCGCCCGCACTGTCATCCTGAGCCGCGGAGACGGCGAAGGACCTCCCACTATCTTGCGGTGCACGTGCGGCTCCCGCGTACAGCACCTCTCCCCCAAACTCGCCCGCTCCCGGCCCAAGCTCCACGTGGTAGTCCGCTCCCGCGATGATGGTCGGATCGTGCTCGACGACAATCACCGTGTTGCCCGCGTTCTTCAGTCGCCGCAACACGGACAGCAGCCGTTCCGAGTCGCGCGCGTGCAGTCCCACCGTCGGCTCGTCGATGACGTACATCGTTTCCGTGAGCGACGATCCGAGGGCCGCGGCGAGATTGATGCGCTGCGATTCGCCGCCAGAAAGCGTGCGCGTCTGCCGGTCGAGCGTGAGATACGAAAGCCCCACCTCGTCGAGGTACACCAGCCGATTCACGATCTCGCGACGCAGATGTCCGGCGATTTTTTCCTCGCTCTTCGACATCGCAAGGTACTCCCAGAAACGGCGCGCGGTCTTCACATCCATCCCGAAGAGCTGACCGATGGTGAGGTCGCGGAACTTCACGTTGTCGACGACGTTCTTCAGGCGCGAGCCGTGGCATTGCGGACAGGTCTCGTAGCTGCGGTACTTCGCCAGCTTCACGCGTACGTGGATCTTGTACTTCTTCGTCTCCAGCCATTCGAAGAAGCCTTTGATGCCGTACCACTTTGCACGGCCGTTGTAGAGCAGGTCCCACTCGGCCTCGGAGAGATTCTGAATCGGGACGTCGAGGCGCAGCTTGTACTTCGCCGCGGCTTTCGCGAGATCGTCATAGCAGTCCTCGTAGCCCGCCGAGTTCCACGGCGCGATCGGCTGCTCGTCGAGCCGCAGCGCGCGGTTGGGGATCACCTTCTCCATGTCGATGCCGATGATCCGTCCGTAGCCCGAGCACTCGGTGCACGCGCCGAGCGGCGAGTTGAACGAGAACATGTGAGGCGTCGGCTCGAGGAACTCCGTCCCGCACTTGTTGCACGCAAAGTGCGAGGTGAAACGGTGCGAGAGCCATTCTTTTACAGGCCCTGACGGGCCGTCACCTTCGTGCTCTTCGAGCACGTTCACGTTGCCTTTCGAAAGCTCGAAGGCCTGCTCGATCGCTTCGGTGATCTGCGTCCGCCGCTCGCTTTCGATGCGGAGGCGCGTGATCACCATCTCGAACGACGTGGCACCTTTCGTGTCGAGGTCATTGAGGTTGCGCACTTCGCCGCCGACCCAGACGCGGTAGAAGCCCGCCTTCACGAGCTGTTCGACGACGATGTCGCAATGGCTCGCATCGAAGAAGATCGGTGCGAGCACGACCGCACGCTTTCCTTCGAGCGTCGCGAGGATCTGATCCGTGATCGACTCCGGATTCTCTTTGCGCACGGAGACCGCGCAGTCGGGACACCATGTTTCGCCGCAGTAGGTCATGAAGAGGCGGATGTAGTCCGCGAGCTCTGTGGCGGTCGCGACCGTGGAGCGCGCGTTCTTGACCGAGTTCTTCTGCTCGATCGCGATCGCCGGGAGGATGCCGTCGATCTGGTCGACGTCCGGCCGGTCGATCCGCTCGAGGAACTGCCGAACGTAGGTCGACATCGATTCGACGAACCGCCGCTGCCCCTCGGCGTAAAGCGTGTTGAACGCCAGCGACGACTTCCCCGACCCGGACGGTCCGGTGACGACCGTCAGCTGGCGCTGCGGGATGTCCACCGAAATGTTCTTGAGGTTGTGGGTCCGCGCGCCGCGGATGGAGATGGTGCGATTGGGCATCAGATGGAGAACACGACCGCGACGCGGTGTCATCCCGCCTCGTCGAGCCGGAAGATCGTCTCCACCGTCACTCCCAGCGCCCGCGCGATCCTCAGCGCGAGCAGCACGGAGGGAACCATGCGTCCGGTCTCGATTGCGTTCACGGAACGGCGCGTCACTCCGGCCAGGACCGCGAGATCCGCCTGCGTGAGGTCGCGTTTCGCGCGCTCGACCTTGATTGCGTTGCGCAATGTTTCGCTCATGGTCTCAGTCGCGATCGAAGATCAGGAACAACGCGATGAGCGTGGTCAGGCCGAGGGTGATCGTGGAGAGCGCCATCGCGAACGCGAGCCGCACCGGCGGCAGCTGCGTGAGGAACCCGAACGTCCAGGCGAGAGGCGTCTGCGCGACCAGCACTGTGACCAGTGCCGCGCGCGAGGCGCGAGCCATGTTCGTGCGTCGCCACTCGTCATCGAGGATCAGCTTGACCTCCTCGGATTTCGGATCCCAACGCCGGCGGGCGAGCGAGGTCTGTACGCCGGCGATGATCGCGAACGCGACGGGGATGAACCACGCGAACCGTTCCGAGGAGCGCGCGATCGCCCCTTGCGGCGAGAGCGTGATCGCGATTCCGGTCGCGCCGAGGAGGAGGACGATCACCAGTAAGACGAACAGGTTTCTACGGCTGAAGCGCTGGAGAATCTCGGACGGATGTTCAGTGCGGTCGTTCATGGGCGCGAATAGTAATCGATGACGCTCTAAAAGAGAAGTATCAATCTCATTTAGACACACATGCGTGACATCTGATTGACCTGTCGCGGCTTATCGTTTCTGTCGTGCACCTTCTCGCTGCGACGCTCGTCTTTGTCGGGGTGAACGTCGTGCCCATGGACACCGAACGGGTCCTTCTGGGGCAGACGGTGGTCGTCGAGGACGCCCACGTCGTCGCCATCGGACCGGTGGACGCGGTGCCGATCCCCGATGACGCACGGGTGATCTACGGCCGCGGGCGCTGGCTCGTGCCGGGACTCGTCGACATGCACGTGCACGTGATCGAGCGCGATCTTCCGCGCTACGTGGAGAACGGCATCACGACGGTGCGCGATCTCGCGGGACTGGACAGCGTGCTCGCGCTGGTCGGGCGGAACAGCGGACCTCGCATTCTCCCGTCGAGCAAACTCCTCACCGGCGCCAACCCTTCGAACCCGTTCTTCTCGCGTCCCGTCACCAGCGTGCAAGGCGCGGCAACTGCCGTCGACGAACAGCTCGCGCGCGGCGCGACGTCGATCAAGGTCTACGACGGACTCACGCGCGAGGTGTACGACGCGATCGTGAGCGCAGCCCGCGCGCGCGGCGTGAAGGTTGCGGGTCACGTCACGAACAACGTCCCGATCGCGCACGCGATGGCGATGCAGGACTCGATCGAGCATCTCTCCGGCTATCCCCTCGGCGTCAGCGATCAGACGCTCGCTGAGGCGTCACGCGAGGCGGGTGTGTGGAACTGTCCGACCATGATCGTCTTCACGCGGTACGTCACGCGCGACGTGCCGGAGCCGGCGCGTACGCAGTTTCTGAACGCGCGCCGCGCGATGCTCACGGCGCTCGACGAAGCAGGCGCGCGCATCCTTGCGGGAACGGACGCTGGCTATCTCGTCCCGGCCGGAACGTCGCTGCACGACGAGCTCGCAGAGCTACGCGACGCCGGACTCACGCCGTTCGAAGTGCTCTCGGCCGCGACGCGCTCCGCCGGCGAATACCTCGACGATCCCACCCTCGGTGTGATCGAGGTCGGCGCGCGTGCTGATCTCGTGCTCGTCGCAGAAAATCCACTCGAGAATCTCGCGACGTTGCGCAGTCCCGCGGGAGTAATGCTGCGTGGGAGGTGGATCTCGTACGGAAAGCGCCGCGCGTTGCGGCCGTGATCGCGCGACGGAACGCTGCCGTCTCGGCGGCTGGCCAGGCGGCGTCCTCGCCGCCTCGCAAACGCAGGCGCGGGACGCCTGCGGGCCAGCCGGCGTGGACGCCAGCGTTCCGATCAGATCCGGATCCCATGCCGGTGGTAGAAGTTGTAGTCCCCCAGCCGCGTGCACAATTTGTCGACCACTTCCTGCGGGATGCGCACTTCATCCGCGGACACGTTCATCTCCACTTGGCGCACGTTCTTCGCGCCGGGGATGACGGTCGACACGTTTTCGTTCGCAAGCACGAATCGCAATGCGCCCTCGGCGAGTGAGCGCGCGGTGCCGCCGATGATCGACTTCGCTTCGTCGACGCGCGGGATCACTTCCTCGAGCCGCTTCGGCGTGAGGAAGTTCTGGCGGACGTCATCTTTTGTGAAGACGGTGTCGGTGCGGAACTTCCCGCTCAGCAGTCCCGAGGCCAGCGGCACGCGCGCGATGATGCCGTAGCCTTTCTCCTTCGCGAGCGGGAACAGCTCTTCCGCGGGCGCCTGGTTGAGGACGTTGTACAGCACCTGCAGCGTGTAGCCCCAGCCGCGGTTCACGATCTCGATCCCTTCGTCAGGCGTCGTGATCGACACGCCCCAGAAGCGGATCTTGCCGACTTCCTGCAGGCGGTCCATCGCCTCGTGGATATCGTCGCGGTGAAGATCGTCGAGCAGCGGATTGTGCAGTTGATAGACGTCGATGTAGTCGGTGCGCAGGCGTTTCAGCGAGCCGTCGACGGCGTGCGAGATGTGCGCGCGCGAAAAGTCCTTGCGCAGTTTTCCTTCCGCGTCGCGCACGACGCCGACCTTCGTCGCGATGACCACTTCCTCGCGCCGCCGCGAAAGCACGATGCCGAGGAGCGATTCGCTGCGCCCGAAGCCGTAGTTGTCCCCGGTGTCGAAGAAGGTGACGCCGAGCTCGCGCGCGCGCCGGATGGCAGCGAGCGATTCGTCGTCGTTCGTCTTTCCCCAGCCGAGCGGCGTGCCCGACGCTTCCGCCGCGCCGCCAATCGCCCAGCCGCCGAAGCCGATCTCCGAAACGGTGATGCCGGTGTTGCCGAGCTTCCGGTAATGCACCTTCGTAGTTTATCGATTACAGGATGAGCTGTCGGACTTCCTTGATCGCCGGCATCACCTGCAGCGCTGTCAGCGCATCCCTACTGATTGGCGAATCGATGGTGATGATCGCCATCGCGGTGCCGCCGCTTTCGCTGCGCGCGAGGTTGTACTCGGCGATGTTCACCTCGTGATCGCCGAGGGTCGTGCCGACGCGGCCGACGACGCCGGGGACGTCTTTGTTGAGGATGTAGAGGATGTGTCCTTCCGGCTTGAACTCCACGCGGAAGTTGTTGACCGAGACGACGCGCTGGTTTTTTTCGTGAAACACCGTCCCTGATACGCACATCTCCTCGGTTGCGGACGATGCGCGGAAGGTGATGAGGTTCGCGTAATCGCGTGGCATCGGATGCATCGTCGAACTGATGGCGATACCGCGTGTTTCCGCGATCTGCTGCGCATTCACGAAATTGACGGACTCCGCGAGGTGTGGCGCGAGCAGACCCTTGAGCGCGGCGACGGAGAGGATCTTCGTCAGACGCTCCTCGATGCCCCACAGCTCGACTTCCGCACGATTCACCGGCTTGTTCATGAGTTGCGCGGCAAACGTTCCGAGCTTCTCCGCGAGTTTGATCAGCGGCGCCGCATCGGCGTCGGAGAGGCCTTCGAACGGAAGATTGACGGCCGACACGAAGATCGAGCCGCGCAGCGCTTCGAGGACCATCTCGGCGGTCTGCACGGCGACGCGGTCTTGCGCTTCGATCGTGTTGGCGCCGATGTGCGGCGACAGGACGATGTTCTTTGCATTCAGCAACGGATGATCTTTGCCGGGCGGCTCGTCGACGTACACGTCGATCGCGGCGCCGCCGATCTTGCCGCTGTTCAGGCCTTCCGCGAGAGCGCTCTCGTCGTAGATCCCGCCGCGGGCGATGTTGAGGACGATGGCGCCGTTCTTCATCTTCGCGATCTCGGCGGCGCCGATCATGCCGCGCGTCTCGTCGGTCATCGGCGTGTGCACGGTGATGACGTCGGACTGCGCGAGGAGCTCGTCGAGCGTGACGCGCTGCGCGTTGAAACGCTCGAACACCGAGTCCGCGATGTACGGGTCGTACGCGAGGACGCGCATGTTGAAGCCGCGCGCGCGTGCCGCGACGCGCGAGCCGATGCGCCCCAGACCGATGACGCCGAGGGTCTTGCCGTCGAGCTCGATGCCCATGAACTTCGAGCGCGTCCACTCGCCGCGCTTCACGCTCGCATGCGCCTCGGGGATGTTGCGGCAGAGCGCGAGCAGCATGGCCATCGTGTGCTCGGTGGCGGACATGATGTTCGCGGTGGGCGCGTTGATGACGAGGATGCCGCGCTCCGTGCACGCGTCGACGTCGACGTTGTCGAGACCCACCCCCGCCCGGCCGATGACGCGCAGTCGCGAGCCGGCGTTCACGAGCTCCGGCGTCACTGACGTTCCGCTTCGCGTAATCAGCGCGTCGGATTCCGCGACCGCGGCGAGGAGCGCGGCGTCTTTGAGACCGGGACGGTAGTCGAGCTCGACGTCCTTCGCGGCGCGGACGATGTCGAGGCCGGAGTCGGCGAGCGTGTCGGTGATGAGGACGCGGAACATGGCGCGAATACTACAATCGCGCGCCCATGAGACGCATCGCAGTCGTTGTTGCTCTTCTTCTGCTCGCGTTCGGCTGCGCAAGTTCGCGTCACGGCGACGCGGCCGGCGCGATGCGCGATTGGATGGACGCGCTCAACGCGCTCGATGAAGCACGCGTCGTCGCTGCGTTTGCTGAAGACGCCACCGCGTTCTTCCCGGTCGCGAAGGCGGAGCGCGTGGACGGCCGCGAAGCGATCGCAGCGATCTTTCATCAGTACTTCGCCGGCTCGACGAAGACGACGAACATCGTGCCTGAAGAGCTACGCGTGCAGCAGAGCGGCGACATCGCGGTGATCACGTTCAACGTACACAACCCGAGCGCGGTGTCGCGGCGGACGTTCATCTGGCGGCGCGACGCGCGCGGCTGGCGCATCGTGCACATGCACGCGTCGAACAAGTGACTGGCTAAGCTCTCGTCACTTCCGCCAGCGCGTCCAGCATCGCCTCGAGGTCCGCGATCGAAATGTCTCCCATGTGGCCGATGCGGAACGTCGTTTCCTTCCAGATCCCGTAGCCGCCGCCGAGGGTGTAGCCGCGCTTTTTCATCTCGGCGCGGATGGTCTCGGGTGGGAGGACGGGGGAAACGGCGGTGACGGTCGGCGATGCGTGCTCGGGGTTGGCGGCGAGCTTCGCGAAGCGCGCGGTGCGCTCGTGCGTGAGATCGCGCATGCGGCGATGGCGCTCGAAACGCGCTTCGAGGCCTTCGCCGCGGAGGATGTGCTCGAGCTGTGCGGCGAGCGCGTAGAAATGCGGAACCGACGGCGTCGATGGCACGCTGTCGTTGTCCGCCTGCTCTTTGTACGCGACGAAGTCGAAGTACGTGCCGCGATACGGATGCTTCTTCGCGCGGGCGAGCGCCTGATTCGACACGGCGACGACGGTGATGCCCGGCGGCAGCGCGATGCACTTCTGCACGCTGGCGAGGCAAACGTCCACGCCCCAGCGGTCGAACTCCACCGGGATCCCGGCGAGCGACGACACCGCGTCGACGAGCACCAGCGCGTCCGGCGCTTCCTCGCGGATCACCGCGGTCAGCGCCGGGACGTCGTTCGTCACGCCGGTCGACGTCTCGTTGTGCGTGATCGTGACCGCGTCGTAGTGCGCGCGGTGATGGCGCGCGAGATGGTCGGCGAGATTTTCGGGATCGATCGCGTGGCCCCAGCCGGCGTCGAGGCGATCGACCTCGTATCCGAGGGACTCGGCGATGTTGTACCAGCGCTCGGAGAACGCGCCGCAAGTCGTGACGAGGACGCGCCGTTTCACGCAGTTCTCGAGCGCGGCCTGCATCACGCCCGTGCCGGAGCAGGTCATCACGAACGTCGATTGGGACGTGACGAAGAGCTCCTTGAGGTCGAGATTGATGCGCCGGAACAGCTCCTTGAACTCGCTGCTCCGGTGGCCGATCATCGGCCGCGTCATCTCCTGCAGAATCTCAGGACGCACCCAGGTGGGGCCGGGGACGAAGTACTTCGCCTGTTCAGTCATGGCTCCAGGAGGTAAGGTAGCACGGCCCGCAACGTCGATTCCTTCACGAAGACGTCTGCTCCTTCACGGACGCGCTCGCGAGCGGCGACGCCGCCGAAGCCGATGAAGAGGTCGACGGCCGGTTTCGTCTCGAGATCGCTCACGCCGTCGCCGACGAACGCGGCCTTGCCCTTCGCGCGAGCGAGGATCGCGCGCACGACGAGCTCCTTGCCGCCGGGACGCGCGAGCAGCGAGCGGCGGTCGAAGTCGACGTAGTTGCCGGCGTCGTCGAACTGCAACGCCACCGCGTGCACAGCGCGCGGCGCGATGTTCAGCTTCTCCGCGAGCGGAGCGATCGCCTGCGCGATGCCCGCAGTGACGAGATGCACGTCGACGCCTGCGGCTTGCAGCGCGGCGATCGTCTCCTCCGCGCCGTCGACGAGCGACTCGGTGTAGCGACGGCCGAGCGCATCGATGTCCGCGCGCGTCGGGCGAATGATCTCGAGACGCTTCGCGTACACCTGATCGAGCGGGATCACGCCGTTCATCGCCGCGTCGGTGAGCCGCACGATCTCCGGGTTGCCGCCCGCGAGGACGTCGATCCCTTCGATGGTGACGAGCGTGGAGTCGACGTCGAAGAAAACGAAGCGGTATTTCATCTCACTGTCATCCTGAGCTGCGCAGACAGCGAAGGACCCCCTGATTCGAGCGCTCGTCGTGCATCCGGAGGGGGGTCCTTCGCCGTCTGCGCGGCTCAGGATGACAGATATACCCTTCACGCCGCCGCGCGCTCCACGATCTTGATCAGGTCCGAGAACCGCTCCAGAAAATGATCCGGCTCCGCGGCCGCGAGCTGTTCGCGCGTCGACGAGCCGGACGCCACGACGGCGATGTCGATGCCGCTGTTGCGCGCGGCGCGCACGTCGATCGGCATGTCTCCGACGAACAGCGTCTCCTCGGCAGTGCAGCGCACCGACTCGAGCGTCACCAGCAGATGCCGCGCTTCCGGTTTGCGCGCGCCGGCGACGTCGGGCCCGACGATCGCGCGGAAGTAACGCGAGAGCTCGAGAAAGTCGAGGATCTTCTTCGAGAACACCGTCGGCTTGTTCGTGCAGACCGCCATCTCCACGCCGAGGGAGGCGAGATGCGCGAGCGTCGCCTCGACGTCGGCGAGGACCTTCGACTCCCGGCAGCAGACTTCGTCGTAGCGCGATTCGAAGACGTCGACAGTGCTGCGCGGGATGTCCGCGCGCTCGAACGCGCGCTGCAGGAGCTTCTCCACGCCGTCGCCGACGATCGTCCGGATCCGTGCGGAGCTCAGGTCGTGCAGACCTTCGGCGCGCCGGGCGTGATTCACTGCATCAGTCAGCGCCGCGTAGGAGTCGACGAGCGTGCCATCGAGATCGAACAGCACAGCCCGATAACGAAGGCTGGCGGTCATGAGCGCCAGATTCTATCGAGATTCGCGGCCAGCTCGTCGACGGTGGGTCGCGCCTCGTCGCTGATCGAGACCTTCGGCCAGTCGCCGAGCTCCTTGAATCCTTCCACCAGTACGACGTCGTGGTCGAACTGTTCCAGCAGATCGCGCGGGCCCTCGTAGTGGACGCGAGACGTCCCTGATGCGCGAAAGATCACAGCCTCGCCCGGCCCCGCGAGAATCACCGGCTCCGCGCCTGCCGCACGCATGCGCGCCGTGTCGCCGCGATTCTCTTCGTTGAGGTGATGATGCGTATGTTTGATCGCGCCGACGCGCAATCCTTCGGCGACGTAGCGCGCGATGAGTTGTGTGATCAGCGTGGTTTTTCCCGCACCCGAGAAGCCCGTGATCGCCGCGACCCTCAACGCCGCTCCACCATCACCACGGTCCAGTCGTCTTCGAGCGCGCCGCCAATGTGGCGCACTTCATCGAGAAACGCGTCGATGCCGGTTGTCCGCAGCAGCACTTCCACCATACGGTCGTACCCGAGCGGCTCGCCGTTCACCGGCGCCTCGGGGATGCCATCCGAGACGAACACGAGCCGCTCGCCGTGCCCGAGGTTCGCCGTCAGCGGCTCGTACGAGACATCGGCGCGGAGACCGAGCGGCAGGCGCTCGCCCGTGGTCTCCAGCGCGCGGACACCGTCCGAGCTCACGATGTACGGTTCGGGGAATCCGGCGTTCAGCACTTCGAGCGATCCGTCCGACGGAATGAAGCGCGCGTACACGAGCGCGACGAACTCGCGGCGTCCGAGCTCCTGCACGAGCTTCGCGTTGAGCATCGACATCGCCCGCTGCGCTCCTTCGCGCGCGACGAACGGTAGCACGGCCTTGACCGACGCCATGATCAGACTCGCGCCGATCCCTTTGCCCGCCACGTCCGCCACGACGATCACGACCGAGCCGTCATCCAGCGGCACGATGTCGTAGAAGTCGCCGGCCACGAGGTGCGCGGGGAGATTGCGCGCTTCGATGGTGAACCCGTCGCCCTCCACGCGCGGCGGCGGAAGGAGGCGTTTCTGGATCGCGCGCGCCAGCTCGAGCTCCTTCTCCGCCCACTCGCGTTCTTTGAGCTGCTCGATGGTCCCCGCGAGGCGCGCTCGCAGCAGGTCGAATGCGCGAAAGCCGAATGCCGCGACCAGCGCCGTCACGCCGGCCATCATCGCGAACATCTTCATGCGGCCTCGGAACAGGTCCTCGAGCGTCATCGAGTGGCCGTAGAGGTTCACCGCGAAATAGAGCCCGAGAACGCCGCCGATCACGCCGGCGATGACGAACAGAAGCGCGTGGCCGAATACACGCGAGATGGGGCCGAGGCGATCGATGAACCGGCCAACCAAGGCCTCGAAGAGGGCGATGAACGCGTAGACGAAGAGCCCGATGATCGCGCCGATGGTGATCGTCGCGGCCGGAGATCCGTTCGGCCAATCGGCCACGGCGTAGAAGCCTGAGGTGACTGCGCCGATACCCGCGGAGGCGAGGGCGGACGTGCCCCTTGCTTTGCATGCGGCGAGGAAGTCCTGGGGGTTCATCTGTTCATATACGGTATCGAGTCGTTGTCGTTTTGCAACGTGCCCCGGAATGCTCCGCCCGTATCCTCGTTCTCCACGCCATGCGAAAGCTCTCCGGGGCGCTGCTTCTGCTGTTTGCCTTTACCCTCTCCGCGGCCGCGCAGGAGCCGGACGAGCGTCTCACGATTTCGCTGGAGCCCGTCGGGGACAGCGACGCGGGTGTCGTCGCGCGGGTCACGTTCACGTTCGTGACGCCGATCGACGCGCACCCCGACGCGCAGCTCGCGCTGCAGGGCTCGTTCATGCAGGACGGCGTCGTCATCCGCAACTTCCGCTATGTGATCCCCGAGGAGCGGCCGCGGAAGGTCACTTCGGTGCAGACGTTCGGCGAGGGCACGGCCGACGTCGAAGTGCGGCTCATTCAGGCGTACGAAGAAGGCGGGCCGCCGCTGCTGCTCGTGAAGACCGCGGCGTCGTTCCCTGTGACGAAAACCGGGAAGCCGTACGTTGCAACTGCGGCGGACGGCGCGGAGGCCGCCTTTGCGGAAGGCGTCGTACCGGAGACCGTCGGCGCGGTGCGCATCCGCTCGCCGCAGCGCGACGTCGCGCCGAACCTGTTCAGGGTCAACGTCGACGTCCTCCCTCCCGTGGTCCGCGTCGAGTTCTGGGTCGAGGGAAAGAAGGTCATCGCACGCAACGCGCCGCCGTACAGCGTCGAGCTCGACCTCGGCAAGCTGCCGAAGCGCGTGGAAGTGCGCGCCATCGGCTTCGACAAACAGGGACGCTACGTCGACGCCGACGCGTTCATCGTCAATGAGCGCGACACTCCGCTGGAGGTGAAGATCACGCGCACGGAAACCCCCGACGGCATCTCGCACTTCAAGCTCAGCGTGCAGAACCCGAAGGGTACGAACATTCGCAGCGTGATTCTCTACGCGGGCGCGAAGAAGTTGTACGAGTGGAACGGCCCGCCCTACGCGTTCGATCTGCCGACGGCGCGGCTCGCGGGACAGGAGTTCGTGCGCGCGTCGGTCATCGACGAGACGGGATACGAGGCCGCGGACCTGCTGTTCCTCAGCGGCGACCGCTTCATCGAGCAGATCGAGGTGAACCTCGTCGAGCTGCCGGTGTCGGTGAGCGACACGGGCGGCAATCCGATCGGGAACCTGGAGGAGAAGAACTTCTCGGTCTTCGAGAACGGGAAGCGCCAGAAGATCGCGAGCTTCAATTTCGCGGCGAACCTGCCGATCTCCGTCGGTGTGCTCCTCGATCACTCCGGCAGCATGGAGAAGCGGATGGAGGGCGCGAAGGCGGCGGCCATCGAGTTCTTCAAGCGCATCATCAAGAAGAACGACCGCGCCTTCATCGCGCCGTTCGCGGGCGATCCCGCACGCAACACGCCGTTCGTGTCGGAGATCGCCACGCTCGAGGCGCAGGTCAACGGGATCCCCGAGCCGGCGGGCGGCACCTCGCTCTACGACGCGATCATCACCGGCCTCTATCGCTTCCGCAACATGCAGGGCCGCAAGGCGCTGATCGTCATCACCGACGGCGAGGACACGACCTCTCGCATGGCCTACGAGGAGATGCTCACGTACGCGCGCGCCTCGCGCGTCCCGCTGTACTTCATCGGCGTCGGCTTCTCCCTCGGCGGCGACGGAAAGATGAAGGCGCTCGCGGCGGAGACGGGCGGCGTGGCGTATTTCGTCCGCAAAGTCGAAGACCTCGGCGAGACGTACAAGAAGCTCGAACAGGACCTCCGCTCTCAGTACCTGATCAGCTATCAGACCGAGAGCTCAAAAACCGATACGGACTACCGGACCGTGGAAGTGAAGGTGGATCGCCCCGATGCGAAAGTACGCACGATTCGCGGCTTTATCCCTTAGCGCGCTGCTCGCGCTACCCCTTGTCGCCGCCGATCTGCGGCCGACGAAGGTGCCGACGGACATCGCGAAGGCGTTTCCCGCGAAAGCGAAAGTCCGACTGCTGAACGTTTGGGCGACGTGGTGCATCCCGTGCGTCGCCGAGATGCCGGACCTGCGCGCGATCGACGAGGCGTTCGGCGACGAGCTCGCGATCGCGGGGGTGTCCCTCGACGACATGATCCCGGACACGAAGCAGGCGAAGGTGGCGTCGTTCCTCGACAAGCAACGGATCGCCTTCCCGAACGTCTACTACACCGGTTATCCCGACGCGCTGGGCGAGCACCTCGACTTCGACGGCGAGATCCCGCTCACGATCATCTACGACCGCAAAGGCAAAGAGCTTTGGCGCCATCAGGGGCGCCTCGAACGCGAAGCAACGATCGCGCGGCTGCGCGACATCTTGAGGAGGATGCGATGAGGAAACTTGGATTGATTGCGCTGATGCTGATCGCGGGCATGGCCTGCGCGCAGGAACAGCTCGCGGTGGGCGCACAGGCGCCTGCTTTCTCGCTGGTCAACGCGGTGGACGGTGCGACCGTGGCCATGAAGCCGGACGACGGCAGAATCAAGGTCGTCGTCTTC
This sequence comes from Thermoanaerobaculia bacterium, assembly GCA_035999335.1. Lineage (GTDB taxonomy): Bacteria > Acidobacteriota > Thermoanaerobaculia > Gp7-AA8 > Gp7-AA8 > QHVT01. The sequence goes on from DASYGV010000028.1 coordinate 29,331, forward strand.
ACGTGTAATCAGTGCCCGTTTGCGAAGGCGTTCGAGCCGCGCATCATCGAGCTCGCGAACAAGTTCTCGCAGCAGGGTGTGAAGTTCTACGCGGTGAACCCGAACGACGACGCGAAGTTCTCCGAGGAGACGCTGGCGAACATGAAGGCGCGGGCGGAGGCGAAGGAGTATTCCTTCCCGTACCTCAAGGACGGCGACAGCAAGATCGCGAAGGCCTACGGTGCGCGCGTGACGCCGCACGTGTACGTGGTGGACGGACAAGGCGTGGTGCGCTATCGCGGATACGTCGATGATTCCGCGAAACCCGCGGAGCGGAAGACGACCGGCTTGTCGGACGCCCTGGGCGCGCTGCTCAACGGTCGCGACGTGATGACCGCGGATACACGCGCCTTCGGCTGCACCATCAAATGGAAAACGTAACGAAAATGTAGGGCGGTGCTTCAGCCCGCCTCCCCCGTGGGTGGGTGGGCTGAGGATGAATCAGCCCGCCCGCTCTTGAGCTGAACGCCACTGTTCGCTCAGTTCGAGCGTATCAACCCATGACTGAATGTACGGCACATCAAGGGCGGCGCCTTGCATGCGAATGACACCGGCCGCATCGTTGATCTGACGCTCCGATTCTCCGAGTTTCGCCCACGCGAGCTTCGCGATGACGACGTCCTCCGGAGTAGCGGCGTATACATTTACACCAGCAATCTCAGTGATGCGTCGCCGTGCAAACCGTGAGCGGTCAAATGGCGAGTCTTTGCTGACGATGAAATCGACTTTCCACAGCGTCGCATTGTCGATTACGTTGAACTGCGAACGACGCTGCAGCGCGTCAAAGCATCTTCCCGATCCGAGTAGTACTCCGGATCCGCCAACCGGTCCATGAGCTCACTGAGCTGGTCACGCGTGGGTGCGATGAGGATGTCGATGTCGTTCGTCGATCGCGGGATGCCATGCGTGGAGCTCACGAACGATCCGGTGACGAAATACGGAATCCCGGCTGCTTCGAGCGCGTCGCGCAGCTTTTCGAATACTCGGGAGACACTCATTTCTCAACGTCGATGCGGTACACGACAGTCAGGAAAGTGCGGCGGACGTCGGCTTCTGAGTATTCGGGGTGACTTCGCCGGATCGACGCCAGTGACGTCTGGCGAAGTACATCACTGAGCTCGGCGGCAATTCGAGAACGACCAGCCGGACCGAGCTCTCGGTACCGGTTGATCTGATACGCAAAGGCGTCAGGTGACGTATCGGCCGGTCTCATGCCACCGAAACGATACCACCCGCCGCCGCGCCGCGAGCCAGATTTGGAGTGCTGCGGCAAACGGCCAACCGCTTCGAACATCGTCGCCGGGTCGTAGCGGTGGTTCTCGCCGCGCATTTCGAAGGTGGCGGCCCTGCAGCGATGGCTTGATGTCCTCGTCAGGGTTGGGGAAGTGGCGCGCAACCGTCATGGGTCGCTCGCATCCTGCCTTCCCCTCCTCGGCGCGACCGGCGACCCAGCCAACATGCAAAGCGTCACAGACACCACCCGACGCTGCTGAACGCGCTCGCGAACCTCTTACTTGAGCTGGTTGTGCACGAGCCCGTAGGCTTTACGAATACCGGAAGCGAACAGAAGCACCAACAAGAGCGGCGGAAATAGTAATGACGCAAGCAAGATACCGGTGATGACTACAACAGACACGACGAAGTGCACAAAACTCTCTGAGTGTGTGTTCGCCCATGTCTGCGCGCCAATCTGTACGACAGGACCAGCACCTGGAACTCCGCTCATCCCGGCCATGGCGCCTGCGAATGTCGGCCCCACGACTTTAGCCACATTCTGAACTCTGGGCTTGGTCACGAGATCATCGACGATTTCTTGAGTGGGCTCTCGAAGCTGCGAGGCGATAAGAGAGATCATGTGTCCTCCGTGCTCAAACGCCTTGCACAGGACGTGCCGAGCTCAACGGTAACTCCATCGGCAGTAGCCGCCCCCTGATATGAGAGAGAAGAACCGTAGGCGGAAGCCGTTCATCGGAGCCACCGCCTTGGTGCATGTCGACCGTTGCTCGGCCATATCGGTTACGCATGTCTGGATCAAGTTCGTGCATGCATGGCATTAGGCGCCCGATTTCAAGACGACTATCGCCTCATGGATGAGCTTTACAAGAGCCGTCGCTGTCCGCTCGTCAACCGAGCGACGTCCTCCATGAACGAGATCGTTTCTTAGTGCAATTGCAGAAAGTAAACTCTCAATGCGAGCTTGGTCCCATCCCATTTGCAGCAACTGTAACTTAAGAAACACAGCAGCCATAGTGCGTAACCCCGCGTTCTCGACCAGCTTGTCGATGTCACGGTCGGAGATAGTGTTCGTACCAAGTCGCGCAAACAATATTCGTGGATAAAGGCGTTTAATCGCCGCTTCTAGCGCCGTTACACTTTCCACGACGGCGGTTCGATAGCTCCGCGCCTCGACTTCGTTCTGTGCGTTAGCATCGAATTCTTCCCATGCTGAGGATCGACGGCCCTCGGACACGAACTGCTCGAGGAATTCTCTGTCGATTGACGGCACACCACCGGCACGAATGCGAAGGGTACCTCCCAGATACACCGCACTTTCGATCTGCAACTCGCGCTCGCCGTGTATCGTCGACACCCGAGCCTGGAGCCAGCGCAATGCATAATCCGGGAAGGCGTGATCCAACCGTGGCCTGTCGAGCCAGTATTGACCCTGCACGTTTCGAAAATAGTCGACTAAGCGGCCTAGAAAGTCCTCTACCCGAAGGAGAAATGCGCGTCCCCATACCTCCACGATACCGCCACGTTCATGGCCGAAGATCGAATGGGCCAACGCTGGTTCGACGTTGTCTTCCACGTGGATATTCAGAGACTTGCTTCCTATGTCGCGCACGCCAACGTTTGCAGGTGGAATGTCGCTACTGAACACCACTGCCACCATGGCGGTGTCAATTCTGAACCGGAGCGGATCCGTTTCGGACGGCAGAAACCCATGGAATAGTGGCGCCTCATTGAAGGTCGCCACCATTTTCACTTGTAACGCTGGCATGTCGACAGTTTACGCCGATGCGCCTAACGTTCCGTAAGGTCGGGAGCCGAGGACAATCACCCCGCGATCCGCGCGTACGTGCTCCTGAGCATCGTCACGCGCTTCACGTAGTTCCGCGTTTCCGGGAACGGGATCGATTCGAGGAGCTCGTCGATCGGCTTTCCGCGCGAGGCGCGGCGCCATTTCGCGACGTTGCCCTGACCCGCGTTGTACGCGGCGACGGCGAGGTACACGTTTCCCTGGAAGAGGTTGATCAGCATCCGAAGGTGATACGTGCCGAGTTGCACGTTCACCTTCGGATTCTCGAGCCGGGAAACGGCGAACGGGATGCGTAGTCGTTTCGCGTGCTCCGTCGCGGTCGGAGGCATGAGCTGCATCAACCCCGTCGCACCGACGCGCGATTTCGCCTTCGGGTTGTAATAGCTTTCCTGCAGGATCAGTCCGCGCACGAGGTTCGGATCGAGCCCGCGCTCCTTCGCGTGCTCTTCGATCTCGTCGCTGTAGCGGATTGGGTAGTACATCTTCATGAAGTACAGCGGCGCGGTGTCCTGCTCGACGGTCGCGAGTTGCGGCCAGGCCTTGCGCAGCGACCCGTACATCAGCAGATCGTTGCCGCTGGCGTGGTAGAGGTCGGCGAGGATCGCGTGCGCGAAGCGGTTGTTCTCGCGGCGCATGTTCCGGCGCACCTCGAGAAACGCTTCGCGCATCGACGAGAGCGCGGTCAACTCGTACGCCAGCTCGAGCTCGTCAGGCATCTCCTTCTCCGCCAGCTCTCGCCAGTCCGGTCCCTCGCGTTTCAGCGGATTGCCGCGTTTTTCCGTCCGCTTCGCGCCGCGCGCGATGGCGTGTTGCGCGTAGAGATCCTCGTACGGCGCGGAGGCGAGCTTCTGATAGAGCGCACGCGCCTCTTCCTTCTGTCCCTGCCGATCGACGCAGCGCGCGTACCAATACTCCGACTGCCGGCGCACGTTCGGATGCGGGTACGTATCGGCGATGAAGCGGAAGAGCGGCTTCGCCGTGCCGAGATCGCCGCGTGCGTACGCGGCCCATCCCCTGTCCCAGAAGTACTGCAGCGCCGGATCGGCCGCGGGCTCGAGCTCGATGAGCTGCGGCACGATCTCCTGCAGGTACTCGCCCTGATTCTTCGCCGCCGCGCGGGCGATCAGCGCGTTCAGCGTCTCGATGCGCAGAGCGTCGTCGATCGGAAGCTGCATCAGGTCCTTCAACCGCTCGCTCGCGAGACGCTCGTTTTCGTCCTTCTTTTTCTTCTTCGCGAGATCGACGAGCTTCACCTTCCGGAACACGGTCTGGTATTTCGGCCTGGTCACCGTGCGCCGCTTCTTCCCTTTGCCGACGCGCTGCTTGACCGTGCCGGCTTTCTTTCGTTCCTTGACGGTCTTGAACACGTCCGGATTGATCGACGCGGCGATGGTCGCGTAGTTCTTCGCCGCGTAACGCAGCGCGGGGATGGCGTACTTGTACGGACCGGGCGTCAGCGGCTCGAGGACTTTGTTCGACGCGTCGTATTGCTTCAGTTGATGCAGAGCGATGCCGTGCTGCAGTTGCGCCGCCATCTTCAGACTCGGAGCGCTGATCTGGATGGCGGTGAGCTCGGTGATCGCGTCCTGTTGCTTGCCTCCGGCCATCAGAGCCATCGCGCGATCGAGACGCTCGGAATGCGTGAGCGGCAGCGGTTCGGTGTCGGGGATGCCGGTCAATGCGCGAACGAGCGCGCTCGCTGCCTTCGCCTCATTTGTTGCGGGAGCTTGAATGAACAGCAGGCGTGCGTCGTAAAGCGCGCCGGAAACGTCACCCGCCTGAAGACGCGCCGTCGCCGCGCGCCAGCGCGCGGTCGCCTCCAGGTTCTGCGCATCCGCGCGCCCGGCGATCCCCGCGTACACCTCGGCGCTGTTCGCGAGATCGCCCGCGCTCTCGTACAACGACGCGAGATTGAAGGCGGCGTCGTTCGCGTACGTCATCTTCGGCTTGCGCCGCCACAAACGCGCGAGCGTCACCCGCGCCGCGTCGTTGTTGCCCTCGAGCTGATGGGCGTTGGCGAGGTAATACAGCCGATACTCTTCGACCGGGCGTGCGCCGAAATCGAACGACGAAAGATGTTTGACCGCCTCCGCGCCTTCATCGCGTCCGAGGGCGTCGACGCCCGCGGTGTAGGGCTCGCGCAGCTTCTGCAGATCGCGCGGGGCCTCTTCTTTCGCGGAAACGTCGAGCTCGGGAGCTCCGGCGGCGCGCTCGGCGCGTCGCTTGTAGAGCAGAGCGGCCGCGCCGCCGAAAAGGAGGAGGATGGAGACGACAAGGATCGCAACCCGGCGGCGCCGGACTTTTTGCAGCACGGGCCGTTACATTACAAGCCCAGTGCCTCCGCACGGCCGTCGGCCAGGATGCGGACCAGCTCGTCGTAAAAATAGTTCGACACTTTGCGCACTTCGTCCGCGATGCGCTCGTCGTACATCTGTCGGCTGCGGTCGATGTCTTCCTTCAGCCGCTCGTAGAGGTCGTTGTTCTTTCGCCCCTGATCGACCTTCGTCTCGTTGTAGAGCTTGATCTCGGAGACGAGCAGGCGCGCGAATCGACGGGCTTCATCGTGTTTCTTCGCGTCGTCATTCTGCGGACCGGCAGCGCCGCCGCGCGAGAGATTCGCGGGCGGAATGTACTGCGTCGAGGGACGCTCATCAGCCGGTGGTGGCGGTGTCGCGGGCGTCGCCGGAACCTTCACCGTGCCCGCAGCCGAGCCCGAAGCGAAGTCCTCGGCGGCCGGAACGTTGAAGCTCGGCCGCTGCGCCGCCATCAGATCGCGGATCTGGTTCGCGTTGATCGCGACCGTGCCGGCATCCGCGCGCAGTGGGACCGTCGGTTCCGGTGCGGGAGCAGGGGCAGGGGGTAGAGGCGGGGGCGGTGGAGGCGGCGGTGCGGGCTCTGGTGTGGGCACCTGTGGTGCCGCAGCCGCAACGGACGGTACGCCGCTGTTGGTGTCCACGCCGGTTCCCGTGTTGAGGCTCGGCGAGGGGATCTTCTTGCGAATCGCGAGCGTGTCGACGAGCAGGCCCGTCGAGAAGACCAGCAGTTGGACCGCGTCGGCGTCGAACTTCCCGACCGCGTCCTCGACCGCGTCGACGAACACCGCCGCCGCGACCTTGTCCTTGATCACCATCGGTACCAGGATCGCGTGGACCGAGTTGCCGACGCCGAGGCGCGAGGCGAGATTGGCGCCGTCCCATTCGACGACTTGCTCGTTGCGCAGCACGCGGTCGAGCTCGGGAATCAGACCGGGCGCGGCGTTGAAGCGCTTGATCATCTCGTCGTTGCCGCCGGACGCGGTGAAGCCCGCGCCTTTCCAGCCGCTGAATGTCTCGCCGCGAAGGATGAGCAGCGCCGCGCGCGTGCCGAACTCGAGACACTGCTCGAGCAGCGCGTTCAGGATGTCGACCTGCGACTTCCCGCGCTCGATCTGCTGCACGGCGCTTTTCACGCGCGCCGCGCCCGCGCCTCCCGGCGCCGCGGTGGCGGCTACCGGAGTCGGCGCGGCGGCCTCGATCGACTCCTCGAGCTCGGCGATCGACTTGCGGATCTGCGGGAGGAACGAGACGGAGTTGACGTCGGCCTGCACGCTTTGGAGGGCGGCCTTGAGCTGCGAGTCAACGGCGATCCTCACGTCCTCGACAGACGAGCGGATCTCGCCGACCATTCTCTCGATCGATTCGCGGACCTGTGCGTCGATCGCGCCCGCGACTTCCTCACCCTTCACGGCCATAAACTCTCCACCTCGTGTGAGTTGAGCGAAACGCCCAACGACCCGCGATTATCGGCTTCGTGCTACCGTGTCGTCAAATGCGGTCGTGCCGCCTCCCGGCTCTGTTGCTGATCGTTTTCGCCGCCTGCGCGGACCGCAACGCGCCGGCTGATCATCAAGCCGAATGGCGCGATGTGCTCCAGCACAAACGCGCCGCCGCCTCTCCCGACGCGAAGCCGGAGCACAAGCAGGTCTACGCCGACTCGGTCCGCGCGTTCGTCCAGAAGCATCCCGATCACGGACGCGCGCGTGAGGTATGGCAGCGCCTGCAGCTCGAATTCGCGGATGACCTCGCGGCGATGGGCCGGCATCAGGACGCCATCCGTTTCTATCGCGCGGTGCTCGAGCATGATGCGACGAACGAGCACGCCGCACGCGGACTCGCCACCGCGGTCGAGCGTCTCGCGATCTCGCGCGACAAGCTGCTCGCGCTCGAGAAAGGCATGAGCCAGCGCGAAGTCGCCGCGCTCCTCGGCAAGCCGATGCCCGGATGGTCCGCGAAAAACAAGCGACCCGGGGCGACGTTCGAGGCCTGGTACTACCGCACGCGCGGCGGCGCCGTAGCCGGCGTCTACTTCCGCGACGGGAAGGTTTTTGCCGCAGAAGAAAACTCGAGCGCGAAGCTGGGAAGGCTCAGTTCTTGAAATCGGCCTCGCCCGCGCCCTGTTGAAAGAATCGAGAGAGACATGCCCATCTACGAGTATCAGTGCAGCCAGTGCAAGGAGCGCCAAGAGATCATCCAGCGGATCTCCGAAGCCCCGCTCGCCCATTGTCCGCAGTGCGGCGGCGAGATGAAGAAACTCATCTCCTCCCCCGCCATTCAGTTCAAGGGATCGGGGTTCTACAAGACCGACTACCCGAGCGCCAGTTCAAAGCAGTCGTCGTCCGACTCAAAGAGCGAATCGAAGGGCGAATCGAAGGGCGACACGAAGAGCGAAACGAAATCCGAAGCGAAATCCGAAGCGAAGACTGAATCCAAAAGCGAAACGAAGGCGGCCGAATAGTTCACATGGACTTTGCCACGGCACTCCCAATTCCTCGGCAAGTCACTCCTACAATCGTCGAGCGCACCATGTCGAAAGCGAGAGACTTCAAGAAACGCGCGGACACCGTGCTCGAGGAGATCTTCCGATCGATGTTCGAGGAGATCGACACGGACAAGCTGCGGAAGGAAGTGGAAGAGCTCCGCGAGAGCGCGCCTGACTACGCTCCGGAGGAGCACGCACGCGTGCTCACGCGCCGCACCGCGATCCGCTGTGCCGCAGCCGGCGCGTTGACCGGTCTGCCGCTCGGCTTCGCCGCACTCGGCACGCTCAGCGCCGACGTCGCCTATCTCGTCTACCAGCAATTCCGCCTGATCCTCGGCATCGCCACGATCTACGGACACGAGCCTTCCTCGCGCGAGCGCTTCGGCGAAGCGCTGGCGTGTCTCGCTTACGCATCGGGCGTCGGCGTCGGCAAACATGGCATCGCCGCGTTCCTCGGATCGGCAACGGTGTCGGGCGGTCTCATCGCCGAGAAGATCGGCACGCGCGTCCTGCGCGATCGCCTCGCGAAAGTCATCCCGTTCGTCGGCGTCATCTCCGGCGGCGCATTGAACTACGCGGCGGTGATCGCGGTGGCGCGCAACGCGGTGCGCTACTACGGCTCGCTCATCGACCCCGTCGTAGCCGACGAGATCTGGTCCGAAGGCGACCGCGAGCACGCCTGAAACGTTGGCGGTTGACGGTTGGCGGTTGGCGGTAGAAACCGAATGACTGTACGGTAAATCTGCTCGTTCTTCCGCCAACCGCCAACCACCAACCGCCAACCGTTTAGCTGGAATGCCCGCCCCTGCACCCCGGTTTGCGGCGGGTGAACACGATGCCAAAATTCGAACACGAATCGCAGACGGAGACCAACTCCGCGTTCTTCGAGCGTCGTCGGCTCCGTCGTGTTCGCATGATCGTCGAGCTCACGCTGAACCTCATCAGCAGCGACCGCACGGTGTCGCATCGGGAGGCGCGCTGCCTCGTCGATTGCGCGCGCAAGGCCATCCTCGAGTTGTTCCCCGGCTTCGAAGAGCGTTACGAGCGCATCGTGCAGCCGCACTTCGATCGCGTGCTGCAACAGCGCTGGCCGAACGAAGAGCTGCGCTTCACCGATCCTCGCGAACTGGTGAACTGAGCGCTTCGCGGCGCACAAACACCATCGCCGCATCATCCCTCGCAATCATCACCCACTTGTCGCTCGGCCAATACGCGAGGTGCGCGGGCATCTCCGAAATCTTGCCCGTCGATACGTCGGTGACGCGCAGCGGCGGACGATACTCCTCGACGGCGATATCGATCTCGTATTTGCGCAACAGCGCATTCCATTTGCGCCCGTCCCCGAGCGCCTGTTGCCACTCGGGGATGAACGTGCGATAGAGCTCGTTACGGCCATCGGTCAACACCCGCCGCTCCGGATAGAACGACCAGATCAGAAACCCACCGAACTGATCGGGGTTGTAGATGTTCCCGCGCAGTCCCGTCGCCTGCAGACGCGCAACCGCCGCGATGGGGAAACGCTCCGGAGGCACGCCGAGGCGATGATCGGTGGTGACTGCGACGATGAGGATCGCGATCGCCGACGCGGCGTATGCGAGCGCGGGACGCAACCGCGGCAGGCGCACCAGCATCGCAAACGCGGCGAAGAACAGCGGCTGATTGCGCACGTGCCGCACCGCGAGAATCGCGAACATCGCCAGCAGCGCGATGCGCCACCAGTCGCGCCGCGGCTCCATCGCGAACGACACGATAGCGACCACGATCGCGACGTACAGAATCGGAAAAAGCAGCGGAGGGCTCGGCAACCACTCCGTGTTGACGAACGTCCCGCTCCGAACGAACGCCGTCAGCTCGATCGGCGCGGCGATGCCTTTCCAGCCGAAGGGATTCACCAGCAGCGCCAACGCACACGCAAGAAACTGGACCGCGCGCGTCCTCGCCGGCTCACCCGGCGGCATCCCGCCGCCGGCCACGATTGGCGCGAGCAACGCCGACGGATGCACGTTCATCCACACAACCGTCAACAACACGCGCACCCACAACGTGCGCGTCGCCAGCATCAACACCACCATCAACGCCGCGACGCCCGAGGGCCTCAGATCGAGCACCTGCAGCGCGCCGGCGAACGCGATCACGCTCACCAGCAATGCGCTCGGCATCTCCGACTCGCGACGCGACGCCACGAACGCGATCGTGAAAATCGCTGCAGCGAGCAGACCGCGCAGCCACGAAAGTCCTTTCAGTCCGACCAACGAGTGTGCGCCGTAAAGAACGACCTCGTACAACCACTCGCCGTCGATCCACTCGCTCTTCTCGCTCGCGAGCGTGAACGGGTCCGTGAGCGGCAGCGCGCGATGCTCGACGATCCAGCGTCCCGTCGCGAGCTGCCAGAAAAAGTCGTAGCTGCGGATGGCGCCGAACGCGGCAAGAGTGAAGGCGGCGAAAAGTGCGAAAGGAAGAAGTCGCCGCGTCACGCCGCGATGCTAATGCGTGCCGTTCAGCCGCGCCAGCTCGACGTCGCCGTTCACCGTCACGATCTTCAACTCGTGCTCTCCACCGTTCACCTCACCCGACACGCGGCGGCTGCCGGGGTTCGAGTGGATGCTCAGCGGGAACGACGCTTCGAAGTCGCCGTTGACCTGGGAGAGGTTCACGGAGAACGACGCGCTCTGCGGCAGCGTCGCTTCCACGCCGCCGTTCACGGTCTTGAAGCGCGCGCCCTGGAAAGAGCGGGTGAATTTCGCCTTCACGCGTCCGTTCACCGTCGTCGCCTGCAGCTCGTGCGTGCCGGCGGTCTCGATGTCGATCGATCCGTTCACCGTCGACGCCTCGGTCTCCCCTTCCGTGCCGCGCGTCGCGATGCGGCCGTTGACCGTGCTCACGTCCAGCGCCACGGTCGCGGGCACTTTCAGGACGTAGTCGATGCGGACGTCGTCGAGTCCCCAGTGGAATCCGAATCTCCAACCCTTGCGCTTTTCGGTCTTGCGGCCGATGCGCAGCGTGTCGCCGACGATCTCAGTCTTGAACAGGCCGTCGTTTTCCTGGCCCTTCTTGACGTCGAGATCACCCTTCGCGGTCGCAAGGAGAGAGATCTCGGTGCCCGGCACCGCTTCGACGGTGATGCTGCCGTCGACCTCGAACACCTTTACCTGCTCGATCCCGGCCGCGGGCCAGTTGCGCGTGATCGTCGCGCGGGATTCGTTCCCGACGCGGCGCTCGATATGGTCGCAGCCGGTCGAGACGACGATTGCCGTCAGTGCAAGAGCGGGTAAATAAAGTCTGGTGCTAAGCCTGTTCATGGGACACCTGCAAGCGGGTTGTACGAGAATCGCCCCGAGAGGTTTCAGTGACCGACAGCTCCCAGACGAAGCTCCTCCGGATCGCCGCTTTCCTGGTCGACGCCCTTTCCATCTCCATTCTCCTGGTCCTTCCGGCCTCGATCGTCAGCTACGCGATGACCTGGGCCGCGACGCCGAGGGGCATCCAACTCGTCTGGTGGGGCGCGCTGGCCGTTCTCGTGTTGGCCATGCTCTTCCGTGACGGCTTCCGCGGACGCTCCATCGGAAAGCACCTCCTGGGCCTGCGCCTCGTGACCCCGCGCGGAGAAGGCTGCGGCTATCTCCGCTCGTTCGTTCGCAACGTTCCGCTCATCGTTCCGGGCTGGAACCTGATCGAAGTGGTGATGGTGCTTCTCGGCAAGCCGCGGACGGGCGACCGCATCGCGAAGACGACGGTCACCGAGGAGTAGGAGGTTCCCCCAAACGCAGCTCGACCAATCTCGCGCGAAACGCGCTCGCGAGTGACGCGCGTACCTCGAACACGAACTCGTTTTCTTCGCCGTAGCGCTGCTCCGCCAGCACGACGTTCGGCGGATCGACCAGTCGATAGACGTTGCTGATCGCGTCGAAGGGCACGATGACGTGCACGCGCTCGTACACGTAACGATCGAGCAGCATCGCGTTGCGCAGAGTCTCGGCCGCGGTGTCGCGGTACGCACGCGAGAGTCCGCCAGTACCAAGCTTGATCCCGCCGTACCAGCGCACGACGATCACGCCGACGTCGTGCACTGACGCACCTTCGATCGCCGCGAGGATCGGCTTTCCCGCGGTGCCCGATGGCTCGCCCGCATCGGAGCTGCGCGAGCGCGACTCAGCGAACAGACGAAACGCCCAGCAGTGATGCGTGGCGTCGAAGTGCTTCTTCTGCACGCGCTTGAGCTCCGCGAAGAACTCGTCGTCGCTCGCGATCGGGAATGCGATGCCGAGAAACTCCGAGCGCTCGATCTTGTGCGCGAATTCTGCGCGCGCGGCGAGCGTCCGGTAGTGATCAGACATTCCGATAAGCAGAAACGTTGCGGTTGCCGCGAATGAAAAAGCGGAGCGGCCACGCCGCGGCGTCGCCGGAGTTGTCGATACCGATGCGCGGGCTCACGGCGATGTCGTCGATCTCGATGTCGCGCGGTGCGATCCAGAGCGCGTCGCCGCGCAGGCTTTCGCCGTCGAGTCTGCGGTCGATGTCCATGGCCATGCAGATCTTGCCCGGCCCGTTCATCAGCTCCCACTCTTTCTTCGCCTTCGGCCTCCGCTCGCGCATCGAGTCGATGCCGCGCAACGGCTCCGCCCCGCGCAGCAGCACCGCCTCGGCGGTGTCCTGTTCCTGCGTCACGACGTTGAAGCACCAGTGCATGCCGTAGGTGAAGTAGACGTACGCGTGTCCGCCTTCGAGATACATCGATGCGTTGCGCTCCGAGCGCAGCCCGCGCCGCGCATGCGACGCCATGTCATTCGCACCGAGGTAGGCCTCGGTCTCGACGATCCGCGCCGCGAGCAACTGGCCGTCGTCGAGCCGCCGCCACAACACGCAGCCGAGGAGTGTGCGCGCGACCGTGACGGTGTCGTGGAGGTAGAAGCTTCGCTGAAGCTTACGCATCGCAACTCAAACGCGGGCTTCCTTCCGGTGATCGAGCTCGTCCTCGGACACATGCCTCGCAATGACTTCGATCAGTTCTTCGTGCACCTTCGGCGACGCTCCGACGATGTTGCCGCGTTCGAGCCAGCGCTGGCCGCCGGAGAAGTCGGTGACGATACCGCCGGCTTCAGTGATGAGCAGCGCGCCGGCGGCGACGTCCCACGGCGCGAGGTGCATCTCGAAGAAGCCGTCGAACACGCCCGCGGCGGTGTACGCGAGGTCGAGCGCGGCGGAGCCCGCGCGGCGCACGCCTTTCGAGACGCGGATCACGTCCGTGAAGATCGCGACGTAGCGCTCGACGTACTCCTGCGCGCGGAACGGAAAGCCGGTCGCGAGGAACGACCCCTCGACGCGTTCTTGCGTCGAGACGTGCATCGATTCGCCGTTGCGGAACGCGCCGCCGCCGCGCGTTGCGGTGAAGAAGAGCTCGCGCAGCGGCTCGTAGATCATCGCCGCCACGGTCTCGCCGTTCTCGCGCAGGGCGATGGAGATGCACCAGATCGGAAAGTGCTGGAGGTAGTTCGATGTCCCGTCGAGCGGGTCGATGATCCAGACGCGGTTCGCGGCCGCGCCCGCCGTCATGCCGCTTTCCTCGCCGAGGAAGGCGTCGTCGGGGCGATGCTCGCGGATGGCGGCGACGATGGCCTGCTCACTCTCGCGGTCGGCTGCGGAAACCCAGTCATTGCGCGCCTTGAGGTCCGCGTCGTCTTTGCCGAGGGTTTCCCAGTATTTCAGGAGGACCGCGGCGCCGCGGCGCGCGGCGTAACGGGCGATTTCGAGATCGTTCATGCGGCGCGGATTGTAAGCGGGACGTAAGCGGCGCGGTGCGACCCTCCCACCTCCCGAAATATCGGCGTAGGATAGTCGTTCTCCATTTACACAGTCCCAAATCGTCCGGTTCCATTTACCTGGGGAGGCCCATGAGATCCGTCCGCTTCGTTCTCGGTAGCTTGCTGTTGTCGTTCTCGTTCATCGCCGGCGCCGGCGACCTCGTCAATGCCGAGGCCGTGCGCCAGTCTCTTCACACTCCGATTCACGATCACGGCGCGTTCGTCGTCCGGAACGTGAACGGAAACACGGTTTGCTACGACGCCAGCCGAGTCGAGGCGTTGCGCATCAACGCGCCGCACCGGGTGCCGGTGAAGGTCTTCGGAGAAGGGTCGGGCCGCGTGCGAACGAACGCCAGCGCGGGCCTGAACATCATTCTCCGCGGAACCGCGCAGCTCGACGGGAACCCGGCGGCAAAGGCCGCGTTCGAGCGTGCGGCCGATATTTGGGAGTCCCGGATCGCCGACCAGATCAACGTCTACGTGGACGTCGACTTCGGCACGACGCGCTTCGGCGAGGCGTTCGAGGAGAACGTCATCGCCTCGGCGCAATCCGATTACCGCGGTGGCGGGACGGGCATTTACGGAGAGGTTCGCGGTCTGATGGCGGTGCGCGGACACAACGCGAACGAGATTGCCGTCTACAACGCGCTGCCGACCGCAAACATCCCGACGGATCTCGGTGTGACGACGGGGATGGCAAGCCCTTCCATGCTTTTCCGCGCGATCGGGGCGCTCGACGCGAACCCGCCGGAGAGCGAGAGCGCTCCGTCGATCGGCTTCAACTCGGCCTTCCCGTATGACTTCGATCCCTCCAACGGCATCTCGGCCGGCCAGACCGACTTCGAGGGTGTGGTCGTCCACGAGATCGGCCACATGCTCGGCTTCGTTTCGCGGGTCGGCTCGCAGGAGCTCGGCTCGGCCATCAACGCCCCGAGCGTCTTCGACCTCTTCCGGTTCCGCCCCGGCATCACCCTCGGTACGTTCGGGTCGGCCAACCGCATTCAGTCTTCCGGTGGCGAACAGGTTTACTTCACCGGTACCAGTACGCTTGCCATGTCGACGGGCCGTCCTGATGGCACCAACGGCGATGAACAGCAGGCCAGTCACTGGAAAGACGACGCGCTGAGCGGAAGCCGAATCGGCGTGATGGATCCGACGATCTCGAAAGGTTTCCGCAGCGAGATCACCAACGCCGACCTTCAGGCATTCGGCATGATGGGCTACAACATCGTCAGCCCCGGTTCGGGTGTTCCCGCCGCGCCGACGAATCTGACCGCGACGGGCATTTCGACGTCGCAAATTCGTCTGAACTGGACGGACAATTCGAACAACGAGACGGACTTCGTCGTCGAGCAGAAGGTCGGCGCGAACTTCGTCGCGCTCAATCCTCCGCTGGCCGCGAACACGACGCAGATCCCCGTGGGGGGCTTCACCGCCGGCCAGAGCGCGACGTTCCGAGTGCGTGCTCGCAATGCCAACGGCAATTCCGGATATTCGAATGAGGCGACGGGGACGACGAGCCAGAATCCGGGCTCGTGCACGGCGAACGACACGACGGTTTGCCTGCTCAACAACCGCTTCCGCGTGAAGATCGATTACGTGAACCCGTTCTCGAATCCGCCCAACCAGCCGGGCACGTTCCGCGCCGCGCGTTTGCTCTCAGGCGTGCAGAACCCCGACACCGGGCTGTTCGGATTCAGCAGCGCACAGGCGGTCGAAGTGGTCGTTCGACTCCAGGACACGCGTCCGTTTGCGCCGCGCTTCGACGTGTACTACGGCGGCATGACCGACGTCGGTTACACCGTCACCGTAACCGATACGCAGACCGGAACGACACGCCAGTACAGCAACACCGCCGGAAATGTCGGAGGCGGCGTCGATCGCACGTCGTTCCCCACGAGCGCGCTCGGCGCGCCGGACCGGCTCATCACCTCCGGCGGCACGGACAGCTTCCCGGCCGAGGAAGAGCCGGCGCCGCTGCCGGGTGACCTCGTCGGTATCCGCTATGGGCGTACGACCGAAGCGAGAACGGCCACAGGGCTGATCCGCTCGTTCACCGCCTCCGTCACCTCCGAGCTGGAGAAGCGAAACGCGAAATCGCTGAACCGCTTGTCCACGAACGCCGGCGGCGGAGGAGGGTGCAACGAGGTCGAGCCGAACGAAACGACCGATCTGGCAGACGTCCTGCCGCTCGCGACGCCCTGCACGGGGACCGCGAACTTTGGCGATGCCTTTGACATCACAGTCGACTACGGCGGTTCTGTCCCCGACGGAAGAGTGCACGACGTCTTTGAAGTGACGACCGGTGCGGCCGGGCCGCTCACGGTCACGATGACGTTCACCACCGCCAGCGCCGATCTCGACGTCGTCGGGTTCCGGGAAACCGGATCGATCCCCCCACTGGCCGGCATCGGGAACTCGTCGAACACGGGTGTCACGACCGAGTCGTTCACCACGGCTTCTCTTGCCGCGGGCACGTACTACATCGGTGTGTCCGCGTACGAAGGCGGCTCGAATTACACGCTGACGGTGACCGGTTCCGGCGGTGCGATACCCACTGCACCCTCGAATCTAGCGGCCACCGGCACATCGACCTCGGTGATCCGGCTGACGTGGAACGACAATTCGAACAACGAGACGGACTTCGTCGTCGAGCAGAAGGTCGGCGTGAACTTCGTCGCGCTCAATCCTCCGCTGAACGCGAACACGACGGCCGTTAACGTCACTGACTTCCAGCCCAGCACCTCGGCCACCTTCCGCATCAAGGCGCGTGGCGCCGGCGGTGACTCCGCGTACTCGAACGAAGCCACGGGCACGACGCAAGGGGGTGTCGGTCCCTGCACACCGAATTCTACGACGGTCTGTCTCCTCAGCAATCGCTTCCGCGTGAAGATCGACTATGTGAATCCGTTCTCGAATCCGCCGAATCAGCCGGGCACCTTCCTCGCGGCACGTCTGAGCTCGCAGGCCGGCATCAATCCGGACGTGGCGCTCTTCGGGTTCAGCAGTGCGCAGGCGGTCGAGGTGGTCGTTCGCGTACAGGACACGCGTCCGTTCGCGCCGCGGTTCGACATCTACTACGGCGGCATGACCGATGTCGGCTATACCGTCACGGTGACCGATACGCAAACCGGAACGACGCGAACGTACTCGAATACCGCCGGCAACGTTGGTGGCGGCGTCGACCGCAATTCGTTCCCGGCGAACTAATCAACTTTCAATTCGGCTGAGTGAACTGCTACGGTTTGTTGCGAGGCGGGGGCGGCTTATGGCCGCCCCCGCCGGTTCT
>DASYGV010000072.1:0-115671 GCA_035999335.1 Thermoanaerobaculia bacterium
GGGACCTGGGCGGGTGGGGCACGAGGCGCGTTGGCGCCCCGCCCGCCCAGGTCCCTCGACTCACGCTCGGGATGACAGGCGGCGCGATCCACGCGATAGAATCAATTCAGGAGCTGACGTCGAATGGATTTTTGTCTATCGGAAGAGCAGTTGCAGATCTTCGGCATGCTCGCGGGAGCGACGGAATGAAGACCGTCGTCGTTTCCTGCATCAATTTCTACGTGGCAGGACCGTTGACCGTGGCCCGCAATTTCCTGCGAGCGCTGTCATGCACCCGATCGTTCACGTCCGGAGAGATGCGCGTCATTGTTTTCTGCCATTCCCGTGGGCTGTTCGACGAGTTTGCACATCCTAATCTCACCTTCATCGAGAAACCCCGCTCACGATCCTCCTGGCTGTTCCGTCTGTATTATGAATATGTCTATTTTCATTTCTGGTCGCGACGCCGCGAGATCGATCTCTGGGTTTCGCTTCACGATATTACGCCGAGAGTACGCGCCCGCATCCAGGTCACCTACTGTCACAACCCAGCACCATTTTTTCGCGGACGGAGAACGTGGTTTTCCGATCCGCGCTTCGAGCTCTTCCGAAGCTTTTATTCTTTCTTGTATCGAATCAATCTTGCGAGTACTCGGTATGTCATCGTCCAGCAGGACTGGCTCCGAAAAGAGTTCCACCGCAGGTTCCGGCGACCGCCAACGACGACGATCGTTGCGCACCCGGTGCACGATCCACTCTCTTCCGATGCCACTCCGCCACGTCACGACAAGGGTCCGGCGCTTCGGCTGGTGTACCCCGCCTTCCCCCGGAGCTTCAAGAACATAGGACTCCTTGTCGCAGTGATGCGCAGTCTGCCCGAACTACCGATCTCTCTGTACCTCACATTTCGAGGCGACGAGAATCGGTACGCTCGTCAGATTCGGGCCTTGGCAGCGGACATCCCATCGGTCCACTTTACGGGGTTCCTGTCCGCCGAGGCGCTGCAGCAGCTCTATCGGGAGTCACACTGCCTCGTGTTCCCTTCTGTCCTGGAGACATGGGGGCTTCCTTTGTCGGAATTTCGTACGACCGGAAAGCCGATCTTCGCGGCGGACCTCCCCTACGCACACGAGGTACTCGCCGGCTATGCCAACGCGGCCTATTTCGATCCATGTGGGCCGGAGGATCTCAGCAGACAGATTCGAGCATACTTTACGGACCGGATACTCCCGGTGAGCGGGCCTGCCGCTGATCCCGCGCCACCATTCGCTCGCACGTGGAACGAACTTTCAGAAATGCTTACAAGCCTCATCGCGTGATCCGATGACTTCACAACAGCAGCCGCTGATTCGTTGCGTGGTCCCGACGCTCAACAGCGGAACGACTCTCGATTTCACACTCGATTCGCTGATGCACCAGGGACCATCGGTCGAGGTTCTCGTCGTCGATAGCGGTTCGACGGACGACACCCTAAGGATCTGCGACCGATGGAGCGTCTCTCATCTCTACGCTCCGCCCGGAAACATGTACGAAGCCATCAACCTGGGTCTCGACGCTTCGACCGCACCATGGCTCTGCTACGTCAATTCCGATGACCTCGTCCATCCAGGCCTCCTGCCACGCCTTGCCTCCATCGGTCAGGAGGCGGATTGCGACGTGGTTTATGGCGATGCCGACTACATCGATGATGCGGGTCGCTATCTCTTTTCGTTTGCGGCGGCGCGACCGTCGGAGCTCCTGCGTTTGTTCCGCGTACAGGTCTTCGGCTTCTGCCAGCCAAGCGCGGTGTTCTCAGCAGCGCTGTTTCGCCGATTGGGCGGGTTCGATACCCGTTACCGGTTCGGCGCGGATGCGGATTTCTATCTTCGGGCCATTCTGGGCGGAGCGCGATTCTTTCACGTGCCGGGTCCGGTCGCCTGCTTCCGCCTCCACGCGAAACAGCAGACTGCACGTTTCTTCCAGTTGTTCGAAGACGAGAAGCGCACGCTCTACGCGCGCGCTGGACGAGCTTCGATCCTCGATCGTTTGGCCTTTCACCGCTGGAGGTTCAGGAACCTGCCCAATTATGTGATCCGGCGAATACGAACCGGGCGTCTCCGCTCCTTCGATTACCACTCCTCTTCTGAATAGAAGAGGGCTTCGCGACGCGTCACCAGCGTCGAGACGGACACATCGCCGAACTCACGCCCGTCCCCATCCCCGTAAACGGCGCAACAGCACTCCGCGCACCGTCGGTGCAGCCGATGCGGCCGCGAAAAGCGTGATCGCGCCGGTGCCGGCGAGCGCCAACATCCCGCCAATGCGCGACGGCTGCTCGGAGAGAAGAACGCGACACAACCCCGCCGCCGCGAACGCAAGAACCAGCGGGATCGCGACGTCGTCGCGGTACCAGCGAGCCTTCTCGGTCGTCAGGAGGCGGCGATGCATCAACCCGATGAGGAAAGCCACGTACCCGGCGTTCAACACGAGCCAGGCCGACGCGGCGCTGAAGGCACCGTAGCGGGGTACGAGAACGAGAATCGTCGGAACGAGCAACGCCACCGCAACTGTATTTACGTTCACCGTCAGCCGCGTCCATCCGTGCGCGAGTTGCAGGTAATACGGAATCCACATGAAGCAATTGAGCATCGCGCCGCCGGCGAGTACGGTCAGAATCGGAGCGACATTCTCGGTCAGCGCCGAGTCGCCGGTCCAAACCAGAAGAATGCGCCGCGCAAAGAGAATCAGGATCGCGCCCGCGGTCCCGACGATGACCGTCGTCAACTGCGCAGCCTGGTGATAGCTGATCCGGAGCGATGCCGGGTCCTGCTGGGTCGCGAGCTCGACGAACCGAGGGTAGAACGCGGTGCTGATCGGCAAGGTGAGCATATAGAGCGCGCCCGTCGCAGTGCCGGCCAATGCGTAATAGCCGAATTCCCGGAGCGGGAGCAGTCGGGACAGCAACATTTTGTCTACCTGCGTCAGTAAAAGACCCAGGAGAGTGATGACGATCATGCCCGCGGCAAACCGCCAGATCCCCTGCAAGGCGCCGAGAGAGAACCGCGCAGCCCGCGGAGGCCGCGGCAGCACGCGATGCGTGATCAGACTGTAGACCACGACCGTCAGCAGCGAGATCAGTCCCTGCCACACGAAGAACGCGGTGATGGTCGGCGAGACCCACGCCAGAACGGCGACCGCGCCGACCCCGCGGAGTGTGGCCATGATGCTGGAAACGGTGTTCTCCAGAACCTGACGCTGTAGTCCGATGACACTGCCGACGTAGATCGTCTCCAGGAATCGCAGCGCTGCCACCACTCCCATGATGGCAACGGCCCTGCCCACCACGCTCACGTCGAGGTCCTGTACGTTCAGCCAGTTCGTGGCGAGCCATCCCGAGAGGCTCCAGATGACCACCCCCGCTCCGGTCGCGAGCAAGAGCGCGAGGCTCTCCACGGTCCGCAGGAGATCGCGTATGTTCTGGACGTCGATGCCTCCTGCGGTGAAGCGCGCCATCTCCCGCGTGAGCGCCGGCCTCATTCCCATGTCCAGCAGGTTCATCCACGATTGCAGGACCGTGAAGATGCCGATGAGGCCGTACGCCTCGATCCCCAGGTAGCGGATGTAGATGGGAACGAACGCCAGAATCATCAGGGCGCGCCACCCCTGACCGAAGTAATTCGCCACCATGTTCCGCGTGACCGACGCGGCCGGGCTCGCGCTGCTCGGGCGGTCGTCGTCATCGGGAGGTGTTTGGTCGTATGAACGTCCATCGGACATCGGGGCGCCATCCGAATTACGCGCGATTCTCAGGTACAGCTCGCGGAACCGACTTGCCGTACTGCGCCAGCTCAGACGCTGCACGACCTCGCGTCCCCTGTGAACGAGCTCACGTCGGAGTGCTTCGTCGGTGAAAAGTGTCTCGATCGTTCCGGCGATGCCCTCGATGTCGTCCGGATCGAACAGCAGCGCCGCTCCGGCCGCGGTCTCGGGTAAACACGATGCGTTCGACGACGCTACGGGAACACCGGCCAGGAACGCCTCGGAGATCGGCATGCCCCAGCCCTCGAATCGGCTCGGAAAGATCAGACACGTCGCCAGTGCGTAGAGACACTGCACCGTCAGAGGCGACACGAACCCCAAGAGCCGCACCTGGTTCTGCACGCCGAGGCGGACCGCCTCGGCGCGGATCTCCCGCGCGTATGGCGTCTCCGAGCCTGAGAATACAACCTGCCGAATCACGCCACGCGAACGGAGGAGCGCAAGAGCGCGAATGATGGCGAGATGATTCTTGTGCGGCCAAGTCTGCGCTGGATAGTACGCAAACTGTTCCGGCAGATCGAACCGCGCCCGTGCCGCCGCGACGTCCGCAGCCGTCGGCGAAGTGTAGGCGGTCAAGACCGGGGCCACTGGAATGACTTCGATTTTGGGAGCGTCCACCTCGAGATGTTCGACGAGGTCCCTCTTGCCCCACTCCGTCGCCACCGAGACGATCGTCGCTTGGGAACAGTAGGTGCGATACCAGAGATCGCGGCTGAGCAATTGCTGCGCGGTGAAGAACTCCGGATGGTGCACGTGCTGGAGGTCCCAGGGGTGATAGATCGACGGGATCGAGGTGACGAAGCCGCCTTGAGACGGGAAGTGCACCACGTCTGCCTGCAGACGCTCCGCGGTCCCGTCCGAAGTCCGCAGAGGGAGCGCCGCCACACGCCGCTGCCGGCGGCGCAATACGCCGTGCAGATGCATCGCCCCTGGAATCCGTTTCAGCAGCCTTCGAATATGGTCACGCGCGTCGTTGCTTCCGTGCACGATGCGGCACGCCCCGCGTACATACGGCTGGAGCCAGGAATCCTCTCCGCGAGTGGTCAGGAAGAGGTACTCCTCTCCCGGCTGCGCTACCTCCGCAAGCCCGGAAGCGAGGCCGATGACGACCTGCTCTACTCCCCCGGCGGCACCGGAAGGCATTCGTGCATTGATGACGACGCGCATTCGATCAGCGGTGCGGTGGAGTGACGGTTGAGCCGCTCACACCCAATATTTCTGCGGGGAAGATGAATTCCCGGCCGGTCAGAATCCCCTCGCAGATCACGTCCAGCCCAGGATCGCTACCGCGCTCGAGTTGATCCAGCGACTCGATGGCGGCCCGGTAAGGTGGCCACTCGCCTGTAGGCTCCATGAAACTGATGGGGATCATCCGCCGGAAAAAGAAATGATACGCGTACTTGCGCGCCTGCTCGACGGTGCGTTCGTCCAGACGCGTTCCGAACGGCAGGCGGCTCAGCGTCTCGCGGTACTGGTCGCGGGATGTGACGTCGGTGGTCAACCCTTTGTTGCGAATCCACGCTTCACCCGCAACGATGACCGGGATGCCCATGCTGGTCAGCTCCACACCGGTTTTCGTCCCGTAGATCACTGCTGAGTCGCATTGGGCCATCAATGCATAGGTGCTGACGTGGCTCTCCGGCGGAATCACGAAGACGTTCGGCGGGAGCCGGGGAAACTCGGCGGCAATCTCGTCGACGACGCGCTGTCTGGAGGGGATGGTTCCGCGGATCTCGGCCGGATGCACACGAATCGCGAGCTGCAGATCCGGCCGTTGCGCAAAGTATCGGATGGACTCGAAGATCCATTCGAGCATGTTCGGGAACGCATTCGCGCGGTAGTGCAGTTGTGCGTCCCAGACCACGTTGGTCAGCAGGCCGATCACCGGCTTCGAGAAGTCGATCCCGGTCTCGCCCGCAATCCTGTCGAGCTCGTTCTGTGGCTTCTCGTGGAACCAGATCCAGTCGCGCGATCCACTCCAGCGGCTGACGAGATAGTCGCCGATCTGATCGCTCATCTCGCTGCTCAGATCGAGACCGGTCCAGTTCTCGGTCGGCTCGTCGAGGAGGGTGTGGTGGTAGGTATCTCCATGACTGAAGATGAAGCACTGTTTGCGGTACGCCGGATTCCAGTTCACCACGCGCACGCCGCGCTCGCGTGCGACCTCGCCAATGAGACCCTGAGGCACATAGATGCCGTGGTGGAAGCAGGCCGCGTCGAAGTGTTCGCGCTCGATGAGTCGTCGTATTGCATGAGTGGTGACGATCGCCGCGTCGACATATCTCCGCAGCGTGACTTCACCCGTTGGCTCGCCGGCGAGATCGCCGCGCGCGAAAAAGCGCAGCGTGCCCGCGAGCGCGTGCTCGCCGACGAGCACGTTCCCCATCTTCATGTCCGGAATCTCGTCCACGGGCACCGACGCTGCCAGCGAAGCCGCTTCGGCGACTTCGGAAGGCTGCACCAGATCCGACAGCACGTGCACCTTCAGGCCGAGGGATTCGTACATTACCGCGGCGGGCTCGTAGCAGGCGTCGCATAGCGACGCCGGCCCATGCGCGGCGAACTCCCCCGGCTCGGGAAACTGTCTGATGTGCGCCTGCTGACACGCCGGAAGACGGCGGTCGCAAAGGAGGATGTGCACGTTCGCGCCGCGCAGCGTCAGCGCGATCGCCAAGGCGCTCTCCACATGCGTCGCTGGAAAGTTTCCACCCACAGTCGTCGCGATGAGGATCATCGGACCGTTCTGCGCGGCGCGCCTCGCTTCCCGCCAGCGGCGCCGATCCTTCCGCAAGATCGCGGACCAGTCGGGATGCGGATGGCGACCCAATGCGACGCTCAGCCGCCGTCGGAGGCCCTTGGGGAGAATCTGTTTCGCAATCTTCTTGAGCTTCGATTTCATTCGAGGATTCACCGCGACACCGGGCGGGTTGCGACCGGCAATCCGGAACGCACCGTCGCTGCGATGCTCGCGCCGTTGAGGCCGTGCTGCGCGAGCGCCTCCTGAGGCGTTCCGCAGGCTGGGAATCCCTGAACCGCCATCGTGCGGAGTGTCCGTTCGCCGATCAACCTCAGCTCCGTCAACGCCGAGAGGAGGTGCGTGCCGAGCGCGCCGACGGGAGCGTGATCTTCGATGACGAAAAGCGTGTCGAAGGGGTTCACCAGGTCCGCCAGCCAGTCGCGATCGACGCGATTCAGCCAGGGCATGTTCACGACGCGCACACCCACGCCTGCACCAGCCAGAATCTCGCTGGCGACGAGTGCTTCGTGCAGCATCACCGGCCCGTAGGCGAAGAGGAGAGCATCGCTCCCTGGCCGCAGCTCGACCCCGCGGCCGAGAGTGAAGCGATAACCAGAAGGCAACCCGATCCGACGAGGCGAGGGGCCGATGATGAGGCGGATCGCGCAGCTTTCGGTGGCAACATCGACCGCGTACTCGGTGGCCATCTTCGCCTCTTCCGCGTTGCACGGCTCGATGACCACCATGTTGGGGAGCGCCGCGAGCAGCGAGACGTCG
This sequence comes from Thermoanaerobaculia bacterium, assembly GCA_035999335.1. GTDB lineage: Bacteria > Acidobacteriota > Thermoanaerobaculia > Gp7-AA8 > Gp7-AA8 > QHVT01. Next base: position 7,292 of record DASYGV010000072.1, read on the forward strand.
CGAATACTCTGATGCGACTTGCCCGGACCGGCCGGAATCAGTCCGGCGTAATGACAGGCGTAGATGATCTTCGAGCCTTCGGTCGCGTTGTTGTAGATCTGTTCGTTCGCTCGGGCGGTGAGAAAACTCGCGAACGAGTGGACTACCGGCAACAAGCCGTGACGGGCCAGTCCACCGGCCATCGAGACCATGTCCTGCTCGGCGATGCCGTTCTCGATGAACCGCTCCGGAAGCTCATCCTCGATCTCGCGGATCTTGCAGTCTGCCGAAAGGTCGGCGTCCAGCACCACCACGTCCGGGCGCCGGCGCATGATCTCGAGCAACGCAGCTCCGTAAGCGCGGGACACGTATTCGTCGGTAACGGGCGTCGTCAGCGCCTGACTGATCTGCTCCCCCTCGAGCGAATCACTCTGATCGGACGAGGCCACTCGGGCCGCCGTCTCCAGCGGCTCGACGTCTTCCAGCGCGAGCCGCGGCAAGCCGGCCGCGGAGATCTGCTGCTCGACCTTAGCGATGAGCTCTGCGAACGCGCGCTGATAGGAAGCATCGTCCGGCGCACCCGCGTGCCACGCGTAAAGACCACTTCCCTTCTTCAATGCCACGGGATGCTCCATGAACGACACTCCGCGGCCTTTGATCGTATCTGCGACGAGCGCCTTGGGGCGGTCGGTGATCGCGCGGAACCGCGTGAGCGCGGCACGGATGGCGGAGAAGTCGTGACCGTCGCATCGCTCCACAGACCAGCCAAACGTCTCGAACTTCCGGACGATGTCGCCGATGTCGGAGATCTCGGCCACGAGTTTGTCCGACTGCACTTTGTTGTGATCGACGATCACCATCAGGTTTCCGACGCGCTGCTGCACGCCGTTCGTCAGGGCTTCGTAGTTCTGCCCTTCCTGCAGCTCCCCGTCCCCCGTCATGACGTAGACGTTTCCGCCGGTGCCGCGGAAGCGCTTGGCCCAGGCGATGCCCCTCCCCTTGGAGATTCCCATGCCCAGCGAACCGGAGTTCGCTTCGATCCCGGGAATCTTCAGGTCGGGATGTCCATCGAGCCCGCCGAAGCGCCGCAACCGCAGCAGCCGGTCGCGACTGATCACGCCCAGCGAGAACAGGAGTGCATAGAGACCCGGGACGTCATGACCCTTGGAGGAGAAGTAGACATCGCGCGCGGGCGAGTCGATGCCGACCCGCAACGTGTTCATCTCTTCGTGATAGAGAAACGTCACGATGTCCATCGCACTGAAGCTGGAGCCGAGGTGACCGGAGCCGGCGCGCTTCACGGCCATGATGGTGTTTGCGCGGCACATGTTCGCGATCAGCGACAGGCGCTCGTCCGCATGCATCGGCGCCTGGCGGATTCTCTCGAACTCGGAAAACGGGATGAGCTGTAGCTTCAACATGTCTCGTCAGATGATGTAGGGCGGCTGAGTGACCCGCGGCAGGACGGCCTGACCGGTCTGTACGAGCTCCTCGGCCAGCCGCCAGTCATCCGGATGATTCACATCAAACCCTTCGAACCCGGCAGTCAGGAACGGTATCAGCGCGTCCCCGGCGATGGTGCGGCCTTCGAACACCACGCGCGTATGCGCAATCTCCAGGCTGGCATTCTGCACGTACACCTGGGGTAACGCCTGAACCTGCGAGCTGTGCCACGGCTGCTCGCGCGGCGTGAGGGGCAGCAGCGGGACCATGCGCTCGCCGCGGACGACCCACATTTTGCCGGGGTGCTGCTTACACGGCTCGACGGCACGGATCGAGTCGACGCCTTCCGCGCCGCTGAACTGCATCCAGGCACGCCGGATCGTCTCCGGGAGACGAAACGGGCTGGTGGGTCGAAGGATGGAGAAGCAGTCGAACTCCCGACCGTCGCCCCGCAAGCGCGATAGCGTGTACTCCACCCATTCGATGTCGGGCGAAACGTCTCCAGCGAAGTCGGCCGGCCGCAGGAAGGGCACGCTCGCGCCGTAATGCAAAGCGATCGCGGCGTACTCCTCCGAATCGGTGGAGACGATCACGTCGTCGAAAATGCCGCTGGCGCGCGCGGCCGCGATCGAATAGGCGATCACCGGGTGGCCTGCGAGCGGACGAATGTTCTTGCCTGCGACGCGCTTCGATCCGGAACGCGCCGGGATGAGTCCCACCACCGACCGTCGCGTCATAGGCTGTCCGGAAACACGCTCATGTAGACGTCTTTGAGGTTGGAGTAGATGTCCAGCGCCTCGGTGCCCGGCTCGCGCGAGCCGTTTCCGGACTGCTTGACGCCTCCGAACGGCATGTGGGGCTCGCTGCCGAAGGTGCCGGCGTTCACCATCGCCACTCCGGACTGGATCCGGCGCGTAAACTCGAGCGCCCGGTGCACACTCGCGGTGTGAATGCATGCAGTCAGACCGTACGGTGAGTCATTGGCCAGCGCCAAGGCCTCGTCGAAATCGCGCACGCGATACAAACAACTGATCGGACCGAAGAGCTCCGTGTGCGAGATCTCGTCGCTGCCGGTCACGTTCTCGATCAGCGTAGGAGCCATGTAGAAACCGGCGGCGCGATCGGGATCCATCAGACGCTTGCCTCCGCACAAGACCGTTGCACCACGCGCCAAAACCGCGTCGACGGCCGCGAGCATCCACGAGAGCTGCTCTTCGTTGATGACCGGCCCGAAATCGTCGTCATCGGCGGGCCCGACACGGAGTCTGGACGCGCGCTCGACGAGGAGGTCGCGGAAACGTTCGTACACCGCGTCGAAGACGATGATGCGGCTGCCGGATGCACAACGCTGCCCGGCGTTGCTGAACGCGGAGAGCAGCGCCCATTTCACAGCCTGCGCTAGATCGGCGTCGTCGCAGACGATGAACGGGTTCTTTCCGCCGAGCTCCAGAGACACGCGCGCCAGGCGCCGTCCGGCCACGACTGCGATCTCGCGGCCAACGGCCGTCGATCCGGTGAAGCTGATCACCGCCACGTCGGGATGCGCGACGAGCGGCGCGCCGGCCTCCTCGCCGAGGCCGTTGACAACGTTGAGAACACCGGGCGGCAGGCCCGCCTCGCCGGCAATGCGCGCAAAAATCCAGGCAGTAGCCGGCGTGTCTTCCGCTGCTTTGAGCACGGCCGCATTTCCGCACACGAGCGCAGGAAAGACTTTCCAGGCGGCGTTGGCAATGGGCGTGTTCGCGGCGATGATCAGTCCGGCCACGCCCAATGGCTGCCGGACGGTCATGGCGTACTTGTTCGGAGTGCCACTGGTGGTCGTGCGGCCGTAAAGACGCTGACCTTCGCCGGCCATGAACAGGGCCAGTGCGATGGCCCCGTCCGTTTCACCGAGTGCATTCGCCAGCGATTTGCCGGTCTCGATGGCAACGACGCGCGCCACATCCTCCCGCCGCGCGCGGAGTGCCGATGCAATGCTGAAGAGAATGTCGCCGCGCTGCACCGGAGGAAGAATCGACCAGGTCTCGTACGCGCTCTTCGCCGCGGCGATCGCCGCGGAAACGTCTTCGGCGCGCGACCGCGCCACTCGCGCGAGCAAGCGGCCATCATGCGGGCTGACTTTGGCGAACGTCTCTCCCGCGAGCGCCTGCACCTGCTCGCCGCCTATCCAGTTCGGCAGCGAAGCCGGAAAGAGGTCGCTCACCATGCCGTCCAGCCTCCGTCGATGATCATGTTCGATCCTGTCATGTAGGCCGCGGCATCGGACATCAGAAAAACGACGGCGCCGTTGTACTCGGCGGCGCGCGCCATCCTGCCCAGCGGCACGCGCGGAAGATACCCCGACAGGAACTGCTCGTCCTGCTGGTTGGACACCCCGGCGAACGTGACCGTGTTCACGCGCACGCCGCGCGCGCCCCAATAGGTCGCCAGGTAGCGCGTCATGTTGAGCAGCGCCGACTTGGACGCGGAGTACGCGATTGGCTTGATGAACGGCGCGCCGTCGCTGCTCCGGTAGCTGTAGATGCGCTGATCCGGCGAGACCACTCCGTAGATCGACGAGACGTTGACGATCGAGCCGCGTCCTTCGTCCGCCATCCGTGCGCCCACGACCTGACAGCAGAGGAACACGCCCTTGACGTTGACGTCCATGATCCGATCCCACGAGCTTTCGGGATAGCTTTCGAACGGGCCGTTTTCCTCCACCGGCGCATCGGGGGGCGAATCGAGAGCGGCGTTGTTGATCAGACCAAACGGCACTCCCCAACGGCCGATCACCTGCTCGAGTCCGAGGGCGATGGACTGGCGGTCCGTGACATCGACCTGTGCGTAGAGCAGTCGCTCGCGCAGCGGCGGATCGAAGCCCGCAAGCGGGTCGGCCGGAGCCGCGAGGTCGAAGAGCGCGACGTTCGCGCCTCGCTGCGCAAGCGCTGCCGCGAACTGGCGGCCGAGCTGCCCCAGACCGCCGGTGACGACAATGACCCGGCCCGCGACGTCGAAGAGGTCTTCCGCGCTCACGCCGTAGTCTCCTTGCTCATCCCCTTGTTCAACAAGCGCTCGAAAAGGTCGCAGATCTCGCGAACGGCACCGTACCCGCCGCGCGCCGACGTCACGTACTGCGCGTACTTCACAACGTCGGGATGCGCGTCCTGAACGACGATCGGCAAGGCCACGCAAGCGAGGCAAGGCTCGTCGTTGACGTCATTGCCGACGAAGGCGATCCGATCGAGGTCGAGGTTCATTTCCGACCGCACGGCGTCGAGCGCCGCACGCTTGTCCTCGCAGTTCTGGATGCAGCGGATGTTCAGCTTCCGGCTGCGGGCTGCGACGACCGGGTTGGACTCCGTGGAAATGATCACGGACTGAATCCCCAGGCGATCGAGCTTTCGCAAGCCGATGCCGTCACTGCGGACGCAGCGCACCGCTTCGCGCCCGTCCTCGAAGACGTAGACGGCGTTGTCGGTGAACACGCCGTCGAAGTCGAAGGCGATGAGGCGGATCCTGCCGACGATCTCGGCCAGCGCGGTGTCTGTCAGGGAAACTGCCGGCACTATGCCTCCGGATCCCGCCACGACGTGTTCAATGGATGGTGTAGGCGCGGATCTTTTTCGAGAAGGAGTTTGGGACTGACACCTTTCACGACGCGGAAATCCATCCTGCGCTCGATCTCCGAAAAGCGGCGCGTGGCGAGCATGTTGAATCCGTGGGGCGGACCCTCGAGGTACACGGAATCCGCCGGAACGAGCTCGATCGGGAAGCTGGCCATCGAGCGATTGTCATGAAAATCGCGAATGGCGAAGACCTCGTAACCGAGGTCGAGAAATCGCCGAACGATGGACGTTTGCGGAAGGCCGGCGCTCCAATCCACGAACGAACGGTGAATCTCGAATACCACCTCCGGGGGTTGTGGACCGCCAAGCACTCGTGACGCACCTTGTAGAGCTTCTTCTTCGCCGCCCTCGAGGTCGAGCATGATCAAACCGATCGAGGGTAGGCGCCGTTCGGCGACGTAATCGTCGATGGTGATCGTTTCGATCGCATCCACGGCCGCATCGTCGACCAACTGCGAGGATGCAAGCGCGAGCGGCCCGTCCACCCGTACACGCTTGCGACTGCTGCTCCAGAGTGCGAGCTGGTGGGGAATGACGTTCGAAAGCCTGTTTGCCTCGATGTTGCGTCGCAGTTTCTCGCAGGGAACGCTCATGGGCTCGAACGCGTGCACGAGACCGTCACCTCCGTCATCGACGATGGCTTTCGCGATGAGCAGCGCCTGGTCGCCGATGTAGGCGCCTCCGACGACGATGTTTTTCATGATGCGGCCCAGGGCCACGAGAAGCTTCGTGGTCTGCGGCTCCCAAACGTGGTCGGGGTGCGCATCGTCGGAGAGCAACAACGCGCGCTCGATCCGGCTGTCGGCGGAGACCTTGAACACGAGACCGTTCGCGAGACGTACCTCGTGATCCTTCGTTCCAGAAAGCAATCCCGAAACGATCGGCCAGCGGACCTCGTTCTTGAATCGCGCCGGTTCGTTCGCTTTCGCCTGCTCGCGGCGGAGCGCCTCGAAAATCGCCGCGCGCAATTCGTCGGAGCGCCCGGCCACACTCAGCGCCTCAGCGATCTGCTCACCGCTGAGATCGGGGATATCAGGCATCCATTCTCCTCGCTGCAACGGCCGCCACTATGCCTCCAACTTGTCCATGGAGATGTTCTCGTCCTCGGAAAGCGCGATGCGCGTCAGTCGACCGACGACGGACTCGAGCTCATACGGGGGGAGACCATCGCTGGGCGATTTGATCGCGACGTCGGCAAGGGTGAGGCGATGCCCTGCCGGCACTTCGCGCGCCGCCACGAGCTTCTTGGCCATCTTCATCAGCGGCGCTCTCTCGCTCGGGTACGTCGCCTTGACGCCGTCGCCGAGAGCGATGCGGGTGCGCTTGAGATCCCGCACCATCTTGCGCAATCCGGTGGGCTCGAGGGAGAAGGCATGATCGGTGCCCTTCATGGCCCGATTGAGAGTGAAGTGCTTCTCGATAACGCGGGCGCCCAGAACGTATCCGGCCACGGCCATGGCGATGCCACTGTCATGTGACGAGAAGCCGACGACCACGTCCGGAAACTCTTCGCGAAACGTGGAGATGACATTCAGGTTCAGCTCCTCCCAGGCCGGAGGATAACCGGCAGTGCATTGGAGAATGCAGAGCTGGCGATTGAGCGGCACGATCGCTTCATAGGCGCGCCGCACGTCGGCTAACGTCCCTCCACCCGTGCTGACAATCATCGGCTTCCCCATGCGCGCGACATGCTGGAGAAGAGGGATGTTCGTGAGATCACCCGACGCCATCTTGAAGGCGGGCACGTCGAGCTCGGCCAGAAAGTCGGCGCTCGAGAAGTCGAACGCGGTGGCGAAGAAGGCAATGCCGATCTCCCTCGCGTAGCGCTGCAGCTCGAGGTACTGCTCGCGCCCGAGCTCGAGGAACTCGCGGTGCTCTCCGTACGTGGCGCCGTAGCTGTTCTCGTTCTCATACGGCTTGTTGTACATCTCACGAGTGAAGAGCAGGCGGTTGTTCCGCTTCTGCAGCTTGGCCGCGTTCGCGCCTGCTTCCTTTGCCGCCCGGAACAGCTCCTTGGCCGTCTCCAGGTTTCCCTGATGGTTGTGCCCGATCTCGGCGATGACGTAGCAATCGCTTTCGTCGCTGATGTGCATGCCGTCGATGACCAGTTCTCTCATGGGTCCGATGCTCCTCGCATAGATTGACGAAAAAGGTCGATGCCTGGTCCGAGATGACGGCCGAATGCCGTCAGGGCGCCCGCGCCGAGCACGAGTGCTCCGGTAGCGATCGCACAAGCCACACGCAGCCACAGGCTCTGCTCGAAGAATTCCATCGACAGCCAGCGCATGGCCGCGGCGACGGGAATCGTCGCCGCCACAATGGCAAGATGCGTGCGGAGATACGTCGCGCGAGCCCCCGTCCGCGCGAGCGTGGGAGTGGTCAGAAGATAGTACGACCAACTGGTCGCGCCGTAGAGGAGCCACGCCCACGCCGCGCCGACAATGCCGAATCGTCCGACGAGCCACCACAACACCAGCGGGAACCAGAGGATGGCCATCGTGTTCACGCGCACGGCCGGTCCGGTGATCCCCTTCGCGGTCTGGCTCAGCTGGAGCACGGTCGTCGCGGCGGTGCAGAGACTGCCGGCCACGAACACCGCCATCGCGCGCGCGCCACCCGAGGCGATGCTGGTATTGCGGGTCCACGCCAGCAGCAAGTCGCCGGCAAAGAAAGCAAGAGGGAGTGCCGCGCCCAGACCCAGGACGAAAAATACGGCGGCGTTCCGCATGACGTGGGCGGCGAATCGATCGTCGTCGCCCTGCCGGGCGATGGCACACGTCTGCGGGTAAACCGCGGCGGAGAAGGGTCCGTACACCATCGGGAGAATACGTCCCCCGGCGGTGCCCGCTGAATAGACGCCGAGACTGGCCAGCGGCAGCAGCTTGCTCATGATGATGCGGTCGAGCTGCTTGATCACCACCCCTACACCGTGGATCCACACCAGGGAAAGGGACATCCGCCACAGTCTCGACAACTCCGCGCGCCTGAAACGCGCCGTGGCCGACGGTAGACGCGCAATCCGGGACAGAGCGACCACGGTAACAAGAGCCATCAGCGTGTCCGCAACGGCAAAGCCAACCACGGATCGGGTCGTCGCCACGGCCACGGCACAGGCGGCCGCGCTGAAGACGGCTGCAATCGAGAGGATCGAATTGAGCCGGACCTGCCGCTGCAGAGCCAACAGCACGACGTGATAGATGGCCATGGGAAACGCGAGGCCGATCCGCAGACCCGCCGTTCTCAGAGCCACGACAGCGTCATCCGCGGGCAGGGTCGTCTGGAGCCAGCGCTCGGCAATGACCGGAGCAAAAACGAAAATCGCCAGCGCCACGAGAACCGCTGCGGCCCAGTACAGCACCTCGAACGTCCTGACCAGCGCCGGCAGAGTTTCCCGTTCCTCCGGCGAGGTGTTGCGGTGGGCGATCTCGCGCTGCAGCGCCCAGCCGATGCCGCTGGAAAAGACCATCAGAGCAGCGCTCATGGTGGCGAAGAAGACCAGCAGGCCGTAGCCCTCCAGGCCCAGCGTAGCGAGATAGAACGGCACCAGCGCCAGTGCCAGGAGAGGCGCCGCGAGCTGCCCGAGCGCGTTAGCGACGGTGTTCCGCGCAAGGGGCGACCGCGCGGCGAGGGACTTGATGCGGGAGATCACGATCGAGACCAGCGCAGTGCCCGTTTCGCCGCCGTCCGCAGCGAGCGCGGAACCAACCTTCGCAGGCGCGGCCACACGTTGTGCACCATGACGCGGAGCATGAGCATCGAGAAACGGAGGGCCACGACGGGAGCGAGCAGGCGACGTACCGGCGGAATTGCCGGGAACTTCACAAGATAGAACGGAGCGATGAGCGCCGACTTCAAGTGCCGCAACGGATTGCCGTACGTGACGCCGAGATCCTCCGTCGAGTAGCGAGCGGCGGTCGAGACCCGATGCACTGTCCGAACGTACAACGGATCGTCAACGTATGCGAAGCGCGTGGCCAGCGCTACACCGCAGATGAACAGCCGGTCCGACGCGAAAAACAGGGGATAGCCGCGAAACACGCGGCGCATGAAATCGAGGCGCCAGAGACCATAGACACCCAGGTGGTACGGCACACCGGAGGCGCAATTCATCGCCGCAGCCCAGTGTGACGAGCGCGAGGGATCGAGTGCACCGGAGAATCGGATCGAGTCCAGAGGGGTGAGGTCGTCGTAGATCCGGTCCACGCCCGTCATTGCAAGACCAGCCTCCGGCGCGCCTTCCAGCAGGGCCACGTTTCTGGACACGAACTGCGGATGCCAGTAGTCGTCGCAAGAGGCCCAGAAGAAATACTTGCCACGCGCCTCGCGCATCAGGAACTCGAAATTCCCCGACGCGCCGATGTTCTGCTTCTGACGAACCATGCGCGTGCCTTCCCGGCGGGTCATGAACTCGCGAATGATCGCAGGCGATTGATCGGTCGAGGCGTTGTCCGAAATGATGATCTCCAGGTTGGGATACTCCTGCGCCAGAATCGCATCCAATGCCCGCCGCAGCGGCTCGCCGCCGTTGTAGACCGGGACTCCGATCGTGACCAGGGGCTCCATCAGGCGGTCCGCTTCACAAAGGCGCCGGGCCAGTAGGTCACCCGGTTGGTGATCGAGCCCTCGTTGAACGCGAACGGCGGCTCCTCGATGACGAAGCGTGCGTCCGTGCGCACGAAGTCCTCCGCCGCGCGTCCTGGGTTGTTCCAGCTCCAGTCAGGCTGCGTCCTCGGGCCGCCGGCGACCAGCTCCATGATCCCGTCGGTGGCCACTACATACGAGCCGATGGTCACCATCGGGGCATAGGCATGGAGCTCGTCGAGAACGTGCGCGCGGCTGTGGTTGGAGTCGAGCAGCACCAGCACCCGCTCGCCTGGCTGGATCAGAGACGCCACGTGCGCCACGATTTCGGGGTCGGTGGAGCTCCCCTCCACCAGCGTAATGTACGGAAACAGTGGATGCTCCTCGATCGCCCGGCGGTTGGGTGGCCGGATCTCGACGTCGATCCCGATGACACGCCCGCGCTCCATGGCCTTGCACAGGCTCGCATAAAACACGAGCGAACCGCCGTGTGCGACTCCCGTCTCGATGATCACGTCCGGCTGCACTCTGAAAATCACTTCCTGGATGCGGACCATGTCTTCCGGAAGCTGAATGACCGGCCTTCCCATCCAGGTGAAGCTGTAGACGTATTTGGCATCCCATCCCGCGCGCAACCATGCGCGCGAGACGGCATGAAAACCCGCGTCCGTCGCGAGGGATAACGTGGCGTCCCCATCCCGTCCGTCCAGCGTCACGGTTCCCTGTTCAAGATCGATGTGAATCATTCGCACTCCAGTCCCGGTATTGCGCGAGCAAGCCTGGAAGATCGTCGAGGACGCTGCGAGGAGTGAATGCAAACTCCTCACGCACGCGGGTGGTATCGATGATCGGGAACGTGACCAGCGGCGCGCCGTCATCGAATGCCACTTCACTGCCCCAGCCTTGCAGCTTCTCGGCGAGTTGCGCGTTCGTGACCGGTTTGCCGGAGGCGATGTTGTAGAGACGTTCGCCTCCGCGGAGGCTGATGCCGGTGAGCAGCCGCACGGCATCCTCGACGGCAATGTAGTCTTTAGCCGAATCGGGCGCACTTCGAAACACGACCGAACCGTGATCCACCGCCGAGCGGATGACCGAACTGAGAAAATTGTCCGACGTCCAGTCAGCGCCATATACGTTGGACAGGCGTGCCACGCGCACACTCTGCCTTTCCACAGAGAGGCACAGGGACTCGCCCATCAGTTTCGAAAGATTGTAGAGATCGCTCGAGGACGCAGGGTCAATACGAAACGCGTTTTCCGTCTCTCGTCCCTCGGACACCGAGCCGTAGACGCGCGTCGACGACAGATAGAGCAGCGAGTCGAAATCCGTACTTCCCAAGATCTCCAGCAACCTGCAAACGTGCGCGCGCACGGTATCGAGCGGCCGCGATCGGAAGTCCGCCGTGACGCCGATGCAATAGATGACATGCCCGAGGTGCCTGCCCCGCAATTGATCGAGCTCCGCGCGCGACGGCGCGATGCAGTCGTATCCCTGCTGCCGCAGGAACGAAAGGAGGTGCGAGCCAATGAAGCCCTGGCCGAGGACAGTGAAGGTCAGATCATGGCTCCCACGGTGCAAATGCGCGGTCGCGGTCTGAAATGACGCGTGGCTCCATCGGCCACTCGATCCCGAACGCCGCATCGTCCCAACGAACTCCGCGCGCCGCGTCGGCGACGTAGGCCACTCCCATCTGATAGAGCACTTCGGCGTCATCGGTCAGAGTGATGAATCCATGCGCGACGCCGCGGGGAACATAAAGCGTCCGCCGGTTCGAGGCAGCCAGTTCGACCGCCGTCCATCGACGATAGGTTTCCGACGAGCGCCGCAAGTCGACCACCACGTCGTAAACTGCGCCGGCAGTGCAGCGAATGAACTTCGTCTCCTCGTATGGCGCGGCCTGATAGTGCATCCCGCGAAGCGTTCCCTGCTTGCTGTTGTACGAGATACTGGATTGCACGACTCGAGGATCGAGCCCATGCGCGCTGAATTCGTCATTACACGAGATCCGCGCGAAGAACCCACGCTCATCCGGATGCGGCTCCACATCGATCACAAACACGCCGCCGATGGTCAACTCGGTGAACTTCAGTGGACGACCTCCACGCGCGGGATGGGGATGACGAATCGGCCGCCCCACTCGCGAACGTCGCGCATCTGTTCGACGATCTCCTCGCGCAGATTCCACGGAAGAATGAGCACGTAATCGGGTCTCGTTTCACGAATGCGCTCCGGAGCATGGATGGGAATGCGTGTACCCGGGAGAAACAGGCCCTGCTTGTGTGGACTGCGATCGACCGTATAGTCGATGAAGTCCGTGCGGATGCCGCAGTAGTTCAGCAGCGTGTTCCCTTTGGCGGGCGCGCCGTAGGCAACCACGCGCTTTCCTTCCTCTTTCGCCCGGATCAGGAAGTCGAGTAATGCCCGCTTGGTCTGGCGCACCTGCTCGCCGAATCGCTGGTAAGTCTCGAGGCGATCGAGGCCGCGCGTACGCTCTTCGGCCTCCAGCGCATGGACTCGTTCGTCGATCTCCTGCCGCCCGGTATGGGCCGCGTAGATCCGCAGCGAGCCGCCGTGCGTCGGCAGCCGGTCGACGTCGAAAATCTGCAGGCCGTGCGCATCGAAGATCTGCCGGACGGTGAGCAACGAGAAGTAAGAGAAGTGCTCGTGATAGATCGTGTCGAACTGATTGTGAAGAACCAGCTCCAACAGGTGCGGGAACTCCATCGTCACCACGCCGTCTGGAGCCAGGAGGATCTCCAGGCCCGACACGAAGTCGGCGAGATCCGGCACGTGCGCCAGAACGTTGTTCCCGAGCAGGAGATCGGCCTGGCGCCGTTCACGCGCGAGCCGCGCGGCGGTCTCGCGTCCGAAGAAGGCGATCTCCGTATCGATGCCTTTTTCTCGTGCAACGCGAGCCACGTTCGCAGCCGGCTCCACGCCCAGCGACGGGATGCCCGCGGCCACGAAGTTCTGCAGCAGATAGCCGTCATTGCTGGCGATTTCCACGACCAGCGAACGGCTGCCCAGGCCGAATCGCGCGGTCATGGCCGCACAGTAGTCGCGCGCGTGAGCGAGCCATGTGTCCGAATACGAGGAGAAATAGGCATAGTCTCTGAAGATCCGCTCGGGGGTCTCGACCGCCGGCAGTTGAACCAGAAAGCAGCGGTCACAGACATACGGCACGAGCGGATAGAACGGCTCCATCCGGACGAGATCCTCGGAGCGCAGATAGGTATTCGACAGAGGAGAGACACCGAGATCCACGAGCTCGTGCGTGAGGTCGCGGTTGCAGAAACGGCAGGAGCGGTTCATCGCACTGACCGTCATTCCGCGCTGACGATCTCCGGGCTGATCAATTGCGCATACTTTCGGTAGAGCACCGGAATTCCGCGGATGATCGGGTAAAACAGCCTCGAATCGGCGGAATAGTACCCGTCCGCCAACTGCTGGAGCTCCCCGCGGGAAACCGGGCAGATGAAGCGGCGATCTCCCGTTGCTCCCTGTTCCGGTTTTTCCAGGCGGAACATCGTACTGCGATTGAACGGATTGATCGTGTTCTGTAGAAGATAAGGCGGATGCACGCGCACGCCTTCGAGCGTTCGCAGAAAAGGCTCGATTGTGCGGGCATAGTCCAAGCCGCGTATGTGGAGCTTTTGCAATAACGAGACGCCCTCGTAGGCCGGTTCGAACATCACCACGTGTCGGCGGCTGACACGGATCATCTCTCGGATCGCATCGCTAAAGATGGTGGGCATCTGCTCCAGGCTGTGCGATGTGTAAACGAGATCGAAGGAGTTGTCGGGGAACGGGAGCCGGGAACCGTCCGCCTGACAAACGGTCATGGACGCTCCCCGGGACCGCACGAACGACCGGCCATGCAGAAGGCGGTTCAGAGTGATGTCCAATCCGAAGTACTGCTTGTTGGGGCCAAATGCCTCGCTGAGGTCATACAGCGATGTCAGCTCGCCGGCGCCAACCTCGAGAACGGTTTCGAAAGAAAGATCCGAGAGGAGCCTGTTTCTTTCGCGATAGTGAGCTTTCGCTGCCGTTTTGACCGTGACCCGGCGCAGTTCACCGTCAATCCATGAGTACTGTTCGACGTCATGCGTGTGAATTTTCGCAATCGTGTAGCCGGCGGCCTGCGAATACTCCTGTTCCGAAATGTCGCGATCGCGTCGGGAGCCGGTGCGATGAACGAGTTTCGAAATCGATCCCAGGGCGGAATTCGCCTTCAGCTCCCGGACGGTGCCCGGACGGATTCGGCCAAGACGAAAAACAATCGTTTTCAGCAGTCTTCCGACCATACAGCTCCATTTTCACGCGTCAAATGCACTCCACTAGAGCCTCATACCGGGCGATCTGCCGAAGCGTGAGCTCCTGTGCGCCGACCTGGCCGGCGGAGAATTCGCGGTGCCATTCGACGATCCACTGCAGCGCGTCCTGCAACGACAGTCGGGGCGCCCAGCCGAGCTGCCGCGCACGCGTGCTGTCCAGCGTCAGCGTGCGTGCTTCATGAGGGTGGACCGCGGAGTCCTGCTTCCACGTTGCATCGCCGCCCCAGAGCTCAACGATCCTGTCAGCGATCCACGCCACGGGACGGATGTCCGTGTCGGCCGGACCGAAGTTCCACGCGTCAGCGGCATTGCGGTCGTCGAAGAGCCTCTCGGCCAGCATCAGGTATCCGTTCAGAGGCTCGAGGACGTGCTGCCACGGGCGAATGGATGCCGGATTGCGGATCACGGCAGCGTCACCGCGGCCAAAGGATCGGACCAGATCCGGGATCAGCCGGTCCGTCGCCCAGTCCCCGCCACCGATCACGTTTCCGGCGCGCACGGACGCGACGGCCGGGCCATCGCTGAAGAAGGAACTGCGATACGCGGACGTCACCAGCTCCGCGCACGCCTTGCTGCTGGAGTATGGATCTCGTCCGCCGAGGGGATCGTTTTCGCGATACGGCCGGACCCACTCTTTGTTGTCGTAGCACTTGTCGCTCGTCACCACGACGACTGCGCGGGCCGTGGAGTGGCGCGCTGCTTCCAGCACGTGCACAGTCCCCAGCACATTCGTGGCATACGTCGTCACCGGATCGGCGTACGACTCGCGGACGATGGACTGCGCCGCCATGTGCACGATCACGTCCGGAGCTTCCTCGGCGATCACTCGCCTCAGGCGCTCCAGGTCGCGCACATCTCCATGAATGGCCTTCGTCACGCCACCGACGTCAGCGGCCTCGAAGAGACTGGGGTTGGTGGGAGGAGCGAGCGCGTACCCCGTCACCGTCGCGCCGCAGTCGGCGAGCCACAGCGACAGCCAACTCCCTTTGAACCCGCTGTTCCCCGTGATGAGCACCCGTCGGGTGCTCCAGAACGACCGATTCAATCCCACACCTTCCAGGGCGCATTGCCGGAGGACCAGAGCTGATCGAGCAGCACCTTGTCGCGCAACGTATCCATTGGATGCCAGAACCCTGAATGCTTGAATGCCGAAAGCTGACCCTTGGCCGCAAGCGCTTCGAGCGGCTTGCGCTCCCATGCCGTTTGGTCGTCGGCCACGTAGTCGAGGGCGGACGGCTCGAGGACGAAGAATCCGCCGTTGATCCAGCTTCCATCCCCCGGAGGCTTTTCCTGAAATCCACTGATCTTCTCCTCGGAGAAGTCGATCACGCCGAATCGGCCCGGCGGCTGCACCGCGGTGAGCGTGGCCAGCGTCCGTTGTTCGCGATGGAACTGCAATAGCTCGGCGACGTTGACGCTGCCGACGCCGTCGCCATACGTGGCGCAGAACGTCTCGTCGTCCAGAAACCGTCGCACGCGGCGCAGGCGTCCACCGGTCGCTGTGTCGGAACCCGTGTCCACGAGCGTCACGGTCCACGGCTCCGAGGTGTTGTGATGGATCTTCACCTCGTTGTTGCGGAGGTCGAAGGTGATATCGGACATGTGCAGGAAGTAGTTGGCGAAATACTCCTTGATCACGTATCCCTTGTAGCCAAGGCAGATCACGAAGTCGTTCAGCCCGTAATGGGAGTAGATCTTCATGATGTGCCACAGAATGGGCTTCCCGCCCAGTTCGACCATCGGTTTCGGCCGGACGATCGTTTCTTCACTGAGACGGCTCCCAAGGCCGCCGGCCAGAATTACGACTTTCATGATTGATTTCCGGTTTCAGAGAATGGCTTTGAGATCACTCGAAAGTCCGGTTCTCCAGCGCCCATGCATACGTAGAGCGCAGGCCCTCTTCGAGCGGAATCCGGGCCTGCCATCCCAGCGCACGCATCCGTGAGACGTCGAGGAGCTTGCGCGGAGTACCGTCGGGTTTGGAACCGTCGTAAACGATGCGGCCGGAAAAACCCACCGCAGCACCGATGATCTCAGCCAGCTCTCGGATCTCGCGATCTTCTCCGGAGCCGATGTTCACGAAGTCCGGCTGTTCGTACTCCTGCATGAGGAGGAAAAGCGCGTCGGCAAGATCATCGACGTGGAGGAGCTCGCGGCGTGGCCTGCCGCTTCCCCACACCACCACTTCCTCGGCCCCGGCGCGGATCCCTTCGTAGAAGCGGCGCATGAGGCCGGGTACGACGTGGGAGTTGAGGGGATCGAAGTTGTCATTCGGTCCGTAGAGGTTGGTGGGCATGGCCGAGATGAAGCGTTTCCCGCTGTCGCGCGCGTAGTACTCGCACAACTTCAGGCCAGCGATCTTTGCGATGGCGTAGGCCTCGTTGGTCGGCTCGAGCTCACCCGTGAGCAGGGCCGTCTCCGGGATCGGCTGCGGCGCGAACTTCGGGTAGATGCACGAGCTGCCGAGGTAAAGCAGTTTGGCCACGCCGTGTTCCGCGGCGGCGTGGATGGCGTTCATGGCGACGAGGGTGTTGTCGTAGAGGAAATCCACGCGCTGCGTCGCGTTGGCGTAGATCCCGCCGACGCGCGCCGCGGCCAGAAAAACATAATGGATGTCCTCCGAAGCGAAGAAGTCGTGCACGGCCCGCTGATCGCGCAGATCGAGCTCGTCGCGCGTGCGGGTGACGATGTTTCGGAATCCCTCCCGAAGCAGCTTCCGCACGATTGCGGAGCCGACCAGGCCGCGATGGCCCCCAACGAAGATTCTGGCGTCAGATTCCATCAGGACGCTGCGATGCTCACGTCTTTGGCGTGCAGGTAGGCCTCGTCGGCGGCCAGACGCATGTCGGCATCCGCCATCATGTCGACGAGCTCTTTGAATGTCGTGCTCGGCTTCCAGCCGAGCCTGGACGCGGCCTTCGCCGGGTCACCGAGCAACAGATCCACTTCCGTTGGACGCAGATAGCGCGGGTCGACCTCGACGACGATCTTGCCGCTGGCGGAGTCGTAACCCTGCTCGTCGAGTCCGCTCCCCCGCCACTCGACGTCGATTCCGGCGCGACGAAACGCCAGCTCGCAGAACTCGCGTACCGTATGCGTTTGCCCCGTGGCGATGACGTAGTCGTCCGGCTCGCTCTGCTGAAGCATCAGCCACATCGCTTCGACGTAGTCTTTGGCGTAGCCCCAGTCGCGCTTCGCGTCGAGGTTGCCGAGGTAAAGGCGCTCCTGCAGGCCATGCCGGATCCGTCCGATCGCGCGCGTGATCTTGCGCGACACGAAAGTCTCGCCGCGGCGGGGGGACTCGTGATTGAAGAGGATGCCGTTGACGGCATAAAGGCCGTACGCCTCGCGGTAATTCACGGTCATCCAGAATGCGTAGACCTTGGCTACGCCGTAAGGACTGCGAGGGTAGAACGGCGTTCGCTCGTTCTGCGGCGTCTCCGCCACTTTGCCAAACATCTCCGACGAGGAGGCCTGGTAAATACGGGGGCGGATTTTCAGCTCCCGGACCGCTTCGAGCAGTCGCGTCGCGCCGAGGCCGGTCACGTCGCCGGTGTACTCGGGCGTATCGAAAGACACCTTCACGTGGCTCTGCGCGCCCAGGTTGTAGATCTCGTCCGGGTCGACGAGCCGGAGAATGCGGTTCAGCGACGAGGCGTCGTTCAAATCGCCGTAATGCAGGAACAGCCGCACGTCACGCTCGTGAGGATCCTGATACAGCGCGTCGATGCGCTGGGTGTTGAAGGACGACGAGCGGCGAATGATGCCGTGCACCTCGTAGTCCTTTTCGAGCAGAAGGTCGGCCAGGTAGGAACCATCCTGGCCGGTGATTCCGGTGATGAGCGCTCTCTTTCTCCGATTCACTTGACTACCTCGCTGGGAATTCTGACTGCTCGTCCGCGCGCATCGAGCGAAGGATCGTACGACACGTCAAACGCCATCCGCCGCGCGGGCTCCGCCCCTTTCGGTGTCCACACCGACGGGAGACGGTGGTCGGAACGGCCGGCCATGATCAATCACTTCGCCGCGTGGATCGCGCAGGGACTGCGGCAGCATCGGCAGCGAGGTTCTCATACGCCCTCAGTTCCTCCCTCAGGGCGTCAATCTGCTTGGCGACGTCATCGTACTCGGCGACCTTCCGGCGAAGGAACGCCACGGTCGCGTTTACTTTCTCGTTCACTCCGCGAGGGGTGAGAACGTAGGTGTACACGGACTTGTGGTCGCTGTTCGTGAAGTTCCGCAGCTTCACCCAACCCTTTTCGACGAGCGCACGCAGACAGTAATTCACCTTGCCGAGACTGATCCCGAGCTCGCGGGCCAGCTCGCGCTGGCTGGCGTGCGGGTGATCGGCGAGATACTTGAGCAGGCGGTACCTGATCTCGTCGCTGACGGGAGGTGAAGACCCTGCGTTCATTCGTTGAACGGTGTGCATTCAAGCACAGGTCCAAGGAACGACGCAAACGTTCGCCGCGGTCAGGCTCGAGCTCGCCTGAGAGCGGCGGGATCGAACTCCACGGCGGCGCGTTTCCTCAGGAACGACACCTCGATCACGAGCCGCTCGGCACGGCCATGGCGAATCACCACGCCTGTGTATCCGGCGAACGGTCCGCTGGCGATTCGAACGGGATCGCCCGGCGCCAGATCGTCCTGAACCACGAAGGACGCTCCCGCTTCCTGTAACCGACGGACCTGCTGCAGTTGATCGCCGAGCAACTGCTGATCCTGCACCTCGATGAGGTTGGCGATCACATCCGACCGCAAAGCCACGGCACAGCTCGCGCGGCCTCCTCGGAAAAAGACATACCCGGCAAACAGCGGGATGTACGAAACGCGATCGCCTGACGATCGCCCGCGACGCGCGGTCCTCTTCGGGATCTGCGGCAGGTAAAACGGAATCCGCTTCTCCGCGAGGTAGCGGGCCAACGCCTTCTCGTGCCTGCTGCGCACGTGCGCGACATACCAGGGAGACGTTTCGAATGCGAGTGCAAACACGTCTTCCGGGTACATTTCCAGCGCTCTCGGCAGCAGCGGCATCGCTCGCCCTTGTACCACGCGTCCAGCATGATTATTCCGCGCGGCGGGGAGACCTTGACTCCTCCTGATCTCGCTGCGATGCTTACGCGGCTTTGGACACCAGATACGACAACAACCCGCCCGACTACAGTCTCGAGGAACCGCCGCCCTCGCCCCTCACCGTCACTCACGTCGTACGGACCATCGGCGCATACCGATCGGTCATCGCGCTCTCGTTACTGGTCGTGATGGTGGGCTACCTCATCCTCGCCGTGGCGATCTACCTCATGGCCCCGGCCATTCGTCTGACATCGCTGAATTTCCGGCTCGAGTTCACCGGCGCCGAGAAGGGGCAGTATCCGAACGGTGCGAAGTTCTCTTCGGCCGACATCATCTCCACGCCGGTTCTGCTCAGGGCGTACAAAGAGAACAATCTCGATCGATTCACGCGGCCCGCCGATTTCATCAGCTCCGTCTTCGTCGTCGAATCCAACGAGGCGCGGGAAGCGCTGGCGCGGGAGTATCAGGCCCGGCTTGCGGATTCGCGCATCACGTCGATCGATCGCGAGCGCATTCAGCGCGACTACGAGCTGAAAGCGGGGAGTCTGAGCAAGAATCAGTTCTCCATCAACTACGCGCGGCAGCGGCGGGACTCCGTGCCCGATGTCCTGGCCAAGAAGGTCCTGCACGACATCCTGAAGAACTGGGCCGACTACGCGTCGAACGACCAACACGTGCTCGAGTACCGCATCTCCGTGCTGGCGCCTTCCATCGTGGCGCCCAACACGGCACCCAGCGCGAATCCGATCGTCACCACGATCGTCCTGCGGAGCAAGGTCATGCGGCTCCTCGAGAACGTCGTACAGATCCGAATGCTGCCGAATGCGGAGCTGATGCGATCCTCGGACGGTTTATCGCTGAACGACATCGCCGTCCGGCTCGACGATGCGATCCGTTACCGGCTCGACCCGCTGGTCGATCGGATCGCTGCCTCCCGTCTCGACGATCGGGCGGAGACTCTCCGCTTCGTGTCGACGCAGCTCGCCTACGATGAAAGGGTCGTGCAGGCGCGCAAAAGCACGGCAGACGCGGCACAAAGGACGCTGGCGCTGTACATGAGCGAGCAACTGCAGGGCGAGCTCGCCGCGGCCAGGGATACGACCGCCACACCCTCGAAGTCCGCACAGGAAGGCACCGAATCGGTTACGACGCAAATCAGCGAGTCGTTCATCGATCGCCTGATTCAGCTCACCAACCGCTCCGCCGACAGCGACTTCCGCCAGGAGTTGGCGGAGGAGTATCAGAACGCGACCCTGTCGATCGTGCCGGCGCAGCAGGCGGTCGACTACGACCGGGCGGTGCTCGAGACCGTGCGAGGCAGCGGAGACGGCGCCCCCAACGGGACCAACGCCGAGGAGATCGCCCGCGAGATCGCCACCACGCGGGAAGAGGTCCGACAACTCGCGGTCAAGGTGCACGAGCTCCACAAGATCGTCTCGCGCAACCTGAATTCATCGACGGAGCTGCTTGTCACCGGCACGCCGCGAACGCGGATGGAGCGCGGCGTCTTACCCTCTCGGCTACTCCTCATCGGTGTGCTGGTCGGGCTCATCGCGCTCGTGACCACCGTTCTCCTGTGTCTCGTCCACAGCAGGGTGCGTGGCGAGAAGAACGATGAAGACGCCGCGGCGCAGACTGCGCCCGACGCCGCCTGACGCATTACGCCGGCAAGCTCGTCGCCTCAGTCTCCGTCGGCGACGCTGAGCAGGTAGCGGCCATACGTGCTGTTTCGCAGGGGACGCGCGAGCTCGCGCACCTGCGCCGCGTCGATCGCGCCCATGTGGTACGCGACCTCCTCCGGGCACGCGATCTTCAGCCCCTGCCGCAACTCCACTGCACCGACGAAGTTGGACGCGCCGAGGAGCGACTCCTGCGTACCGGTGTCGAACCACGCGTATCCGCGCCCGAGTTGCTCGACGTGCAGACTCTCGCGCTCGAGGTAGATGCGGTTCACGTCCGTGATCTCGAGCTCTCCCCGCTTTGAAGGCGGAAGGTCCGCAGCGATCTCCACGACCTCGCGGTCATAGAAGTAGAGTCCCGTGACCGCGAAGTTGGACTTCGGCTCTTTCGGTTTCTCTTCGATCGACAGGGCGCGGCCGTCGGACGCGATCTCGACGACGCCGTAGCGCTCGGGGTCGTGCACGCGGTACGCGAACACCGTCGCCCCTTTCTCGCGGGCCGCGGCTCGCTGCAGGGTCTCGGTGAGGCCGTGGCCGTAGAAGATGTTGTCGCCGAGGATCAGACAGCTGGGGTCGTCGCCGACGAAGTCGCGTCCGACGATGAACGCATCGGCCAGACCGCGCGGAGACTCCTGCACCGCATAGTCGATGCGGATCCCCCACTGGCTGCCGTCGCGGAGGAGGTTCCTGAACAGACCCTGGTCCTGCGGCGTGGTAATGACCAGGAACTCGCGAATGCCGGCGAGCATCAGCGTCGTCAGCGGGTAGTACACCATCGGCTTGTCGTAGATCGGGAGGAGCTGTTTGGAGACGACGGACGTGATCGGGTAAAGCCGTGTGCCCGAGCCGCCCGCGAGAATGATTCCTTTGCGCATCGGGCGCGCATTGTAGCGGCTCCCGTTTACGAGCGCTTCTGCAACGTACGCCAGATCGTAGCCACGACCATCCCGAAGAGAAACCCTCCCACGTGCGCCCACCACGCGACGCCGGCCACTTCCTGCGTTCCACGCGCGGCCTGCAGGGAGAGAAAGCCGCTGAAGAACTGCATCCCGAACCAGACCGGCAGGAAGAGCAACGCCGGGATCTCGGCCATCGCCCAGTACACGACGAGCGGAAAGAGCGTGACGACGCGCGCCTTCGGCCGCAGCACGAGGAACGCGCCCAGGAGTCCGGCGATGCTGCCCGACGCGCCGATCGACGGGACGGTCGACCCAGGAAAGAGCACTGTGTGCGTGAGGCTTCCCGCTGCGCCGCACGCGAGGAAGAAGAAGAGAAACTTCACGTGCCCGAGGTCATCCTCGACTGCGCCGCCGAAGACCCAGAGGTAGATCAGATTGCCGAACAGGTGCACGAACCCGCCGTGCAGGAAGAGCGATGAGACGAGCGTGATCGCAACTTCCCACGCCGAGTAACCGTACGCCACGGGATCGAGCAGACGCGCGGGCACGAAGCCGAAGGTCTGGATGATCCGCTCGGTCATCGGACCCATGAACAGCTGGGCCATGAAGACGACGACGTTCGCCGCGACCAGCGTCCGATTGACGACGGGCCGGGTGGCGGACGGGTGGGTCTGGCGAAGAGGGATCATCTACGTCACGCCAGCCCACGCACGATCTCCCGCACAACCTCCGCGACCTGCTCCTCCTTCAGCTCCGGGAACACCGGAATCGCGAGCGTCTGCTGCGCGGCGGCCTCGGAATTCAGGAAGCTCTCCTTCGCGCCCGGCACGTCCGCGAAGCAAGCCTGCTGGGGGAGGGTCAGCGGGTAATAGACCTCGCAACCGATCTGCACGCTCTTCAGATGATTCATCACCCGGTCGCGCGCCTCCGCCCCCTCGGGGAAGCGAACGACGTACTGGTTGTAGATGTGGCGGCGTCCCGGAAGCTCCTCCGGCAACACGACTCGCTCTCCCGTCCCCGCATCCGCGAAGTACTTGCGGTACAGCTCCGCGTTGCGGCGCCTTCCCTCGTGCCACGCCTCGAGGTGCGGGAGCTTGATGTGCAGCATCGCGGCCTGCAGCGCATCGATGCGGAAGTTGCCGCCGACGTAGTGGTGGAAGTACTTCGGCCGCATGCCATGCACGCGGAAGTCGATCAGCTTCTTCGCCAGCTCGTCGTCGTTCGTCGTGATCGCGCCGGCGTCGCCGAATGCGCCGAGGTTCTTCGACGGGAAGAACGAAAACGCGCCCATCGTACCCATCGTGCCCGCGCGGCGGTCCTGATAATCGCTGCCGACGGCCTGGGCCGCATCCTCGACGACGGCAAGATCGTGCTTCGACGCGATCGCCAGGATCTCGTCCATCGGCGCGCACTGTCCGTAGAGATGCACCGGCATGATTGCCTTCGTGCGCGGCGTGATGCGTTCCTCGATCAGGCGCGGATCGAGGTTGTAGTCGGTGAGATCGATGTCGACGAACACCGGCACAGCGCCGAGGCGCGAGACGACGCCCGCTGTCGCGAAAAACGAGTACGCGGGGACGATCACCTCGTCGCCCGGCCCGATGCCGAGGACCATCAGCGCCTCGAGCAGCGCGTCGGTGCCGGACGAGACGCCGATGGCGTGTTTCGTGTGGCAGTAGGCGGCGAAATCGCGCTCGAAGTCGTCCACGCGCTTGCCGAGGATGAACATCTGCGACTCGTACACCTCGGCGGTGACGCGGAGCGCTTCTTCTTTGATCGCGGCGTATTGCTGTTTGAGGTCGAGCAGAGGGATGGGCATGGCGGCGCGCATCCTAACAAATAGACGGTTTTTCGATGTGACGCGTATCTATGGCTGCAACGACGCAGACCACCGCGTCGGCGTGAACCCTCCTTCCCGCGCACATGCCACGCGTGTGCGCGTTTTCTTTTTCAGCACTATTTATCAAAAATTGTTATAGACGCATATTCTCGTGCCTCCGTATCTCCCGCCGACAACACGGTCGTACACAAAAACCAGGAGGCATCATGAAGTTACGCAATCTCATCTCCATCACAGCAATGGTTCTACTGCCGGTCGTCGGCAGCGCGGCAACCCTCGTCGTTCCCGCCGCGGGAACGGGCCCCGGCGCCAACGGCAGCCAGTGGCAGAGCGAGCTGACCATCCACAACGCCGCCCCGCGCGCGGCCACCTTCAGCGCGACGTTCCACCAGGGCACGAGCGTCCTCGGACCGGCCGAGCTCACGCTGCAGGCCCGTCAGACCGTCTCGCATGCCGACGTCGCCCGCACGCTCTTCGGCGTGACCAGCGGCTCGGGCGCAATCGTGCTCGAGATCGCCGACCGCGACGCGCGCTCGATCGCCATCACCTCGCGCACGTTCAACACCTCGGCCGAGGGTGAGTTTGGTCAGGACATCCCGTCCGTTGACGTCCTGAATGCGGTTCGCCCCGGCGACCTCGCCGCGCTCAACGGCCCGTCGACCGCAGCGTCGAACCGTTTCAACTTCGGCCTTTACGCGATCGACGCCACGAACGTGACCTGGGAAGTCGTGCGTGCCAACGGCACAGTCGCGACGACGAAGAACGCGACGTACCTCGCCGGCCAGCACGTGCAGTACGGCAGCGGCAGCGAGACGTTCCTCGGCACCACGCCCGCGGACAACGACACGGTCTATGCCCGCGTGACCAGCGGCAAGGCCATCTTCTTCGGCAGCATCGTCAACGCAACGGGCGACCCGACCTTCGTACCGGGCGTCCGCACGCGCGACGACATCATCATCAACTTCACCGGCGTCGACCTCGACGAGAACGGTACGGTCGACGTGGCCGACGCGAACGACGACGGCGTGCTCGACGCTCCGATCGACATTCAGACCTCGTTGTTCCCGGCGTACTTCCGAGTCGTGGCCGAGGGTGAGTTCGGCGAGGCGGTGACGTACGAGATCGTCTCCTCGCCGGCGACGGCTGACCTGCTCGACGCGCAGGGCACCATGCGCGTCATCGCCGCGGGCGACAAGAAGAACACTACCGGCGAGATCGTGGTGAAGATCAGCGTGGGCAACGCGTCCACGCTCGTGACGATCCCCGTCAAGTTCAAGTAAACGTCACCTTCGCGAACCGTCTCTTCCCCACCTTCAACAGATACGAATGACCGGCACGCGCCTCGAGCGCGTGCCGCGTCGTTTCTACCTTCACGTCATCCACGAGCACGCCGCCCTGCGCGATCAATCTCTGCGCGTCCTTGTTGGATTCCGCCAGACCAGCAAGTGTGATCACCTTCATCAGCAGCTGCGGCTCGTCGCTCGCGGGCAGCGACACATCGGGGATCTCATCCGGCGTCTGCCCTTCGCTGAACACGCGGCGGAACTCCGCTTCCGCGGCTTCGGCGGCGTCCGTGCTGTGGAAGTCGCGGATGATGTGCTTCGCGAGCGCACGTTTCGCGTCCATCGGATGCGCCGCTTGCTTCAGCTCCTCGATCTGCGCCGGCGTGAGGTCGGTGCAGAGGACGTAGTACTTCCACATCAGCGCGTCGGAAATCGACATCACTTTGCCGAAGATCTGTCCCGGCTCCTCGTCGATGCCGATGTAGTTGCCGAGGGACTTCGACATCTTCTCGACGCCGTCGAGGCCTTCGAGCAGCGGCATCG
Source organism: Thermoanaerobaculia bacterium (assembly GCA_035999335.1). Taxonomy (GTDB): domain Bacteria; phylum Acidobacteriota; class Thermoanaerobaculia; order Gp7-AA8; family Gp7-AA8; genus QHVT01. Next base: position 32,554 of record DASYGV010000072.1, read on the forward strand.
TGAGCACGACTTGCGGCTCGAGCTTGTACTCGCGCATGAGATTGCGGCCGACGAGGAGGTTGAATAGCTGATCGGTCCCGCCCATCTCGACGTCGCACTTCAACGCGACGGAGTCGTATCCCTGCGCGAGCGGGTAGAGCAGCTCGTGAAGAGCAATCGGCTGCCCTGCCTTGAAGCGCTTGTCGAAGTCGTCGCGCTCGAGGATGCGCGCGAGCGTGTACTTGGCGGCGAGCTTGACCATCCCCTCCGCGCCGAGTTGCCCGAGCCACTCGGAGTTGAAGCGAACTTCCGTCGTCTGCGGGTCGAGAATCTTGAACACCTGCCGGCGATACGTTTCCGCGTTCGCTTCGATTTCTTCGCGCGTCAATGCGGGGCGCGTGGCCTTCTTCCCCGTCGGGTCGCCGATCATGCCGGTGAAGTCGCCGATGAGAAAAATGACGCGGTGGCCGAGCTGCTGAAAATGGCGCATCTTGCGGATCACGACGGTGTGGCCGAGGTGGATGTCGGGGGCGGTGGGATCGAACCCGACCTTGATCGTCAGCGGCTTGCCGCGCTCGATCTTCGCTTTCAGATCGGCCTTCTCGATGAGGTCGACCGCGCCTTTGGCGAGGTACTCCAGTTGTTCGTCGACAGTCATGGTCGCGGATGCTACACTCCCTCGCAGTGAATACGAATCGCGCGCATCGCCATCATCACCACCACCACAGACGGTAGGGGTGCATCGGCGTGTGCCCCTCCGAACAGGAAGGGGCGCCCCGACGAAAAGCAACGGCCCTGGCGCGTAAGTCGAAAACCTCTTCCTGGAACACCAGGCAAGAGGTTTTCGGCTTTATGGCAACGAAATTCAGATATCCAACCGGAGCAAGACCGCTGCTGATCGAAGAGACGGCGCGGCGGAGACGCATCGAGGCGCGCTTCGTGTCGCTGCTCGAAGACGCGGGCTTCGCGGAAGTCGTCCTTCCGATCATCGACTTCGCCGAGCCGTACGCCGAGGTGATGGCGCGCGGGGCTGCGAAACAGAGCTATCGCTTTACCGACCGCGACGGTGAGCTCGTGGCCATCCGCTCGGACTTCACGCCGATGGTGGCGCGCGCGTTGGCTCCCTCGCTGAACGGCAATCTACCGCTGCGCGTTTTCTACCGCGGCGACGTCATCCGCTGCGAAGCCACGCGCCTCGGATCGAACCGCGAGCTGTTCCAGATCGGCGCGGAGCTGGTCGGCGATGGCTCGGTGACGGCGGACCTCGAGATGCTGCGGCTCGCCGCGACGATCGCGTCCGCGTTCAGCAAGGAACCGCTCGTCGTCTACACCGACGGGCCGGAGATCGACGATCCCAAGTTCGTCCGACACGACGAAGAAGGCGCCCGCGGCTACTACACCGGCGTGCGTTTCTGGGTCTACGGCGACGACCGCCGCACCCCGATCGCGCAGGGCGGACGGTACGACTCGCTGTACGGCAAGTTCGGCGCGAACGCGCCGGCGATCGGATTCACGTTCACTGTGGATGACCTCGAGGACTAATCCATGCGCATCGCGATTCCCAAAGGCAGATTGCAGCAACCGGTCCTCACGACGTTCGCCGCGGCGGGCTTCGACGTGCCCACCGCCGTGGATCTCCGCACGCGCAAGCTCGTCTTCTCGCGTGGCGGCATCGAGTGGATCTTCGTCAAGGACTGCGACGTCCCTGTCTACGTCGAGCACGGCGCGGCCGACGCGGGCATCGCCGGACTCGATCAAATCCTCGAGCACGAGTGCACCGCGTATCAAGCCGTCGAGCTGCCGTACGGCCGCTGTCGGATGATGCTCATCGGCGCGCCGAACGCACCGCGGCTCTCCGACGCGTCGCGCATCGCGACGAAGTACCCGCGCATCGCGCGCCAGTATCTCGACGCCCGGGCGTTGCGCTCCGAAGTGATCCCCCTCGGCGGCTCGGTCGAGCTCGCGGCCGTGCTCAGTCTCACCTCGCACGTGATCGATCTCGTCGAGAGCGGCGAGACGGTGCGCGTGCACAAGCTCGAGCTGCAGGACTTCGTCGCCGAGATCACGCCGCGGCTCATCGTCGCGAAGAACGTCTACCGAACGCGAAATCAGGAAATGCGCGAGCTGATCGCGCGCATCGAGGAAGCGAAGAATGAACTGGTTGAAAGCATCGTCGCCTGAAGCCGCCGCCGCGCTGCGCGAGCTGGAAGCGCGTCGCCGAAGCGCGAACGAAAACGCCTTCCGCGTCGCCGACGAGATGATCGCCGGCGTACGCGCGGGCGGCGACGCGTACGTCGCCGAGCAGATCGAGCGTTTCGATCGTGTGAAGGTGTCGCCGATCCGGATCGCGCCGCGCGCGGTCACGATCGATCCCGAGCTCGCGCTCGCGCTCGACACCGCCATCGACCGCGTCGAAGCGTTCCACCTCCAACAGCTCCCGGCGTCGTATCGTTGGGGAGACGTCGTGCATCGCGTGCGTCCGTTGCGCCGCATCGGCGTGTACGTCCCCGGCGGCCGCGCGGTGTACGTCTCGACGCTGATCATGTGCGCGGTCCCGGCGCGCATCGCGGGCGTGCAGGAGATCGTGGTGGCAACCACGCCATCCGCGGCGGCGACGGACGAGCTGCACTACGTCTGCAACCGCCTCGGCATCCGCGAGATCTACCAATGCGGCGGCGCCGCCGGCATCGCCGCGCTGGCCCTCGGCACGGAGTCGCTCGAGCGCGTCGACAAGATCGCCGGCCCGGGCAACTCGTACGTGACTGCCGCGAAAGCGCGGCTCGTCGGCGAGGTCGGCATCGACATGACCGCGGGCCCCACGGAGCTGGTCGTGATCGCCGACGACACGGCGAATGTGGACTTCGTGCAGGCGGACCTCGACGCGCAACAGGAACACGGCCCCGACTCCGCGGTGATCTGCATCTGCGTTGGGAAGCCGCTGAACGTGAACGCGACGCTGACGCTCGTCGCGGACTCGATCGACGAAGCGGTCGCGATCACCGACCGCATCGCACCCGAACACCTTTCGATTCACGCTCGCGACGCGGAGCGAATCGCGGAGAAAGCGCAGAACGCCGGCGCGATCTACTGCGGCCCGCTCTCGCCGCCCGCAGCAGGCGATTACGTCGTCGGCTCGAATCACGTTCTCCCCACGGCCGGCAGCGCGCGCTTCTTCTCCCCGCTCGGCGTCTACGACTTCGTGAAACGCACGAACGTCATCACGCTGACGGAAGAGACGCTCGCGGAGATCGGCCCTTACGCCCAGCGCATCGCTAACTTCGAGGGATTGCCAATGCACGCAGAGTCCGTGGGGGCGCGGGCTTCCAGCCCGCGCGTGAGCGGGCTGGAAGCCCGCTCCCCCATCGTGGGAGGCACCCGATGACCGCCCGCGCCGCCGTCGCCGCGATGACCGCCTACACGCTCGAGTTGCGCGAAGCCGCGGTCAAGCTCAATCAGAACGAATCGCCGTTCGACTTTCCGCTGAAGGCCGAGGCGCTCGCGCGCATCGCGAACCGCCCGTGGAATCGCTATCCCGACTTCGAATCGACCACGCTGCGCACCGCGCTCGCCAAGGCGTACGGCTTCGAGCCGGAGAACATCCTCGTCGGCAACGGATCCAATGAACTATTGGCCGCCGCGATCGGTGCATTCGTCGGTCCCGGCACGCCGGTCGTCTTCGCGCGGCCGACGTTCGCGCTGTACGAAAAACTCGTCACGATCGCCGGCGGACTTCCCGTGCCGATCGACCTCGATCCGACGACCGGCCTTCTGCCGCTCGAAGAGATGATCAGCACGCTCACGTCGCTGCGCAACGCCGTGGCGATCGTCTGCTCGCCGAACAATCCCACCGGCGGCGTGCTGCCGAAGGACGGCATCACGCAACTCCTCGCCACCGGCGCAACGGTGCTGTTCGACCGCGCGTACGGCGACTTCGCGGAGGACGAGCTCCCGCCGCTGCACGACAACCTCGTCACGTTCTCGACCTTTTCGAAAGCGTGGGGCCTCGCCGCGTTGCGCGTCGGCTGGCTCGCATCGACTGCCACGACGTGCCGTGAGGTCCGCAAGGTGAAACTGCCGTACTCGCTGAACATCGTCAGCGAGGCGATCGCCGAGCTCGCGCTCGAGCGCCGCGACATCCGCGACGCAACCGTCGCGCGCACGATCGCCGAGCGCGAGCGCGTGCTCGCAGCCATGCGCGCGATCCCCGAAGTCACGGTCTTCCCCAGCTCCGCGAACTTCATCGCCTTCCGCTCACGCGTGAAGTTCGAGGATTTCCTCGAGCGCGGCCTGCTCATCCGCAAGTACGCAACCTTCCTGCGCGTCTCGATCGGCACGCGCGAGGAGAACGACCGCTTTCTGGAGGCCCTTGCATGAGAACGTCCACCGTCACACGCGCAACGAAGGAGACCTCCGTCGCTGTCACCGTCGATCTCGACGGCACCGGCCGCGCGAAGATCGACACGCCGGTCGGCTTCCTCTCGCACATGCTCGACGTGATCGCGCGCCACGGGCAGGTCGACCTCGACGTGATTGCCACCGGAGACACGTTCATCGACTACCACCACACGGTCGAAGACACCGGCCTCACCCTCGGCGAAGCCTTCGCGAACGCGCTCGGCGACAAGCGCGGCATCCGCCGCTTCGGCTCTGCGTACGTGCCGCTCGACGAAGCGCTCGCACGCGTGGTCATCGACTTCTCCGGCCGGCCCTACCTCGTCTTCGAAGCGCCGATCGACCGCGAGATGCTGCTCATCCACAAGGATTTTCCGTTCGTGCTCGTGGAGGAGTTCTTCAAGTCGTTCGCGAACAAGTGCGCGTGCAACATCCACGTCGATCTCATCCGCGGACGCAACGGTCATCACGCCGCGGAGGCAATCTTCAAGGCGTTCGCGGTGGCGCTGCGGGCCGCGAAGGAAGTGGTTGGGGCGGACGTACCGAGTACGAAGGGTGTCATTTGATTCTCATCGATTCTCCCGTCGCCAATGTCGCGAACATCGCCCGCGCCTTGCGCGAGACCGGCGTGACGCTCGACGTTACACGTGACGCTTCGAGCATCGCGCAACAGAAGAGAATCGTCCTCCCCGGTGTCGGATCGTTCGCCGCGGCGATGCAATGGCTCGTCGAGACGCGCATCGACGCTGCCCTGCGCGAAGCCGTCGCGAACGGCGCGTATCTCCTCGGCATCTGCGTCGGACATCAACTCCTCTTCGACAGCTCCGACGAGATGGGCGTGACGCGCGGCCTCGGAATGATTCGCGGCGACGTGCGCAAGTTCGAAGGCGCGCTGCCGGTCCCGCAGATCGGCTGGAACCGCGTGCGTGCGCGCGGGCCGCTCTTCGACGGCGTGGAGTCCGAGGCGTTCTACTTCGTGAACTCGTACGCGGCGCGCGGCGTCGAGAGCGAGATCGCGTCCGCCGACTACAACGGCTCGTTCACCGCGGCCGTGCAACGCGAGCGCGTGTTCGGCGTGCAATTCCATCCCGAGAAATCGTCGACCGCGGGACTACGCGTGCTGAGGAACTTCGTCGCATGCAACTGATCCCGTCGATCGATCTGCTGGACGGTCGCGTCGTCCGTCTGACGCACGGCGACTTCGCGACGCCGAAGTTCTACGGAGAGCCGGAGGCTGTGCTCGACACGCTCGATGTGCCGCGCGGCGCGCGCCTGCACGTCGTCGACCTCGCCGCGTCGCGCGAAGGACGTCCGATCGAGACGGAGATCGTGCGGCGGCTCGCGCGGCGCGACCTCGTCGTGCAAGTCGGCGGCGGCATCCGCTCGCTCGACGACGCTCGTCGGTGGCTCGACTGCGGCGCGGAACGGCTCGTCGTCGGCACGATCGCGGCTAACGCGCCGTCCCTGCTCGTGGCGCTCGTCGACACGTTCGGCGCGGAGCGCATCGTTCCCGCCGTCGACGTGCGCGACGGCGTGGTGCGCGTCGACGGGTGGGAGCACATGTCCTCCGCGTCGATCGAGGACGTCTTCTCGCGCATCGAATCGCTGGACATCGCCGAGGTGCTCGTCACCGACATCTCGAAGGACGGCGCGCTGCGCGGTCCTTCGTTTTCGCTCTATCGCGAGCTGCGCACGATGACGCGCGTGAAGCTGATCGCGTCAGGCGGCGTCTCGACCGCGAGCGACATCGTCTCCCTCGCGCGCCTTGGCAACGTCAGCGGCTGCGTCATCGGGAAGGCATTGCTGGAAGGACGCATCCGACTCTCCGACGTGCCGACTTCGAACACGATCCCCGAGCGGGTCATCCCCTGCCTCGACGTGCGAGGCGGACGTGTGGTGAAGGGCGTGTCGTTCGAGAACATCCGCGACGCCGGGGATCCCGTCGAATGTGCGGTGCGCTACGAGGCCGAAGGCGCCGACGAGCTCGTGATCCTCGATATCGACGGCGGTACGGACCGCGAGACCATTCGACGGGTTGCGGACGCGATCTTCATCCCGCTCACCGTCGGCGGCGGTGTGCGCACGCTCGATGATTTTCGCGCGATGCTGCGCGCCGGCGCTGACCGCGTCGCGATCAACACCGCGGCGCTGCGAAGGCCGGAGCTCATCCGCGAGTGCGCGAAAGAATTCGGCGTGCAGGCGGTGGTGCTCTCGTGCGATTCGCAGGGCGGATTCGCCACTGTGCGCGGCGGAAAAGAACGGACCGATGTCGACGCCGTCGAGTGGTGCCGACGCGCCGAGGAGCTCGGCGCGGGTGAGATCCTCCTCACGTCCGTCGATCGCGACGGGACCAACAGCGGCTTCGACCTCGAGCTGCTTCGCGCCGTGACGAGCGTGGTGAAGATCGGCGTCATCGCGTCCGGCGGCGCGGGCCGGGTCGAAGACTTTCGGGACGCCATCGAAGCGGGCGGCGCACGCGCGGTGCTCGCCGCGTCGCTCTTTCACGACCGCGTGCTCAGCGTGCGCGACGTCAAACGCCACCTCGAGGCAGAAGGGATTCCGGTGCGATGAACCTCATTCCGACAATCGTCCGCGACGCGCGCACGGGCGCGGTGCTCACGCTCGCGTACATGAACGAAGAGTCGCTCGCGAAGACGCGCGAGACCGGCCAGACCTGGTTCTGGAGCCGCAGCCGCCAGGAGCTCTGGCACAAAGGCGCGACCAGCGGGAACACGCAGCGCGTCGTGCACATCGCCGAGGACTGCGACGGCGACGCGCTCGTCGTGAGCGTCGAGCCGAACGGGCCCGCCTGCCACACGGGCGCGGACTCGTGTTTTCGCGACGTCCCGCCCCTGCCAATGGAGCGTTTGATGAACGTCCTCCGCTCCCGCCACGTCGAGCGCCCCGAGGGCTCGTACTCGGCGTACCTGTTCAACCAAGGCCGGGACAAGATCCTGAAGAAGATCGGCGAAGAAGCCACGGAAGTCGTGATCGCCGCGAAAGGCGAGGACCGCAAACGGACGATCAGCGAGATCGCGGACCTCGTGTTTCACCTGTCGGTGTTGATGGTGGACGAGGGGATCGGGTGGGGGGATGTGGAGGAGGAGCTGGAACGCCGGCGTCCCGCCGGCTGAGCAGGCGGCGTCCTCGCCGCCGGCACTCGCGAATAATTGGCAGCCCATGCACCCACCCAGGGTGGCGGCGCGGGACGCCGCCACGACAGCCCGCGAGGACGCCGGCGCTCCACGTTATAGTTCCCCGCCATGAAGCGACTCGCACTCGTCCTGCTCCTCGCGTTCCCCGCACTTGCGGTGGAAAAAGCCGACCTCCTCATCAGCGGCGGCACCGTCGTCACGATGGCGGGCCCGAACATCGAGCGGGGATCGGTCGTCATCCGCGACGGCGAGATCATCGCCGTCGGGCCGTCGAGCGAGATCGACGGCAACTACAACGCGAAACAGACCATCCGGGCGGGCGGGATGGCGGTCGTGCCGGGATTCGTCAACGCGCACACGCACGCGCCGATGGTCCTCTTCCGCGGCATCGCTGACGACCGCGAGCTCATGGACTGGCTCACCAACTTCATCTTCCCGGCCGAGGCGAAGAACGTCGATCGCGAGTTCGTGAAGTGGGGGACGCGGCTGGCCGCGGCGGAAATGATCCGTTCGGGCACGACGACCTTCGCGGACATGTACTACTTCGAGGCCGACATCGCGCGCGAAGCGAAAGCCGCCGGTCTGCGCGGCGTCCTCGCCAACACGTTCATCGACTTCCCCGCGCCGGACAACAAGACCTGGGACGCCGCGGTCGCGTACATGCGCAACTACGCGAAGCAGTGGAAGGGCGATCGACTCATCACGCCCGCGCTCGCGCCGCACGCGCCGTATACCCTCTCCACCGATCACCTGAAGCAAGTCCGCGCGCTGGCGACGGAGCTCGGTCTGCCGATCCTCATCCACGTCTCCGAAACGAAGAACGAACTGCAGCAGGTCGCGGAGAAACAGAACGGCATGACGCCGGGTGCCTACCTCGACTCCATCGGCTTCCTCGGCGACGACGTCGTGGCCGCGCACGGCGTGCATCTCACCGCGGACGAGCTGCGCATCTTCGCGGCGAAGAAGACAGGCGTCGCGCACTGTCCGGAGTCGAATCAGATGCTTGCCTCGGGCGTCGCACCCATCGTCGACATGATCAAAGCAGGCATGGAAGTCGGTCTCGGCACCGACGGCCCCGCGGGATCGAACAACAACCTCGACATGGTCGAGGAGATGGCGAGCGCCGCGCGTCTGCAGAAGGTGATGCGCAACGATCCGAAGGCGATCAGCGCGCGCGAGGTGCTGCGCCTCGCGACGATCGGCGGCGCGCAGGTGCTCGGCCTCGCCGACAAGATCGGCACGCTCGAGCGCGGAAAGCGCGCGGACATCGCCATCATCGACCTCGAGCAGATCAAAGTGCAGCCGGTCTACTCCGTCGAATCGGCGATCGTCTACGCTGCCTCGGGTAATTCCGTCGTGACAACGATCTGTGACGGCAGAATCCTGATGCGCCGCGGCGAGGTTCTGACGGTGAACGAGGCCGAGACGTTGCGGAAGGCGAAGGAGTATCGCGAGAAGATCCTGAAGAGCCTCGAAAAGTAACGCATGATCCGGCGCTCCCTCCCCTTTCTTCTCCTCCTGCTATCCGCCTGTGCGCCCACGGCCGGGCCGCGGGTCACGCCGATTGCTGCGCAACTCGTCGCGACCGGCACACCGCAGCGCGTCGTGTTGATGTCGTTCGACGGCCTCGGCGCGGATGCGCTCGCGCGGCAGAGCGGTCTTCCGACCTTCGATCACCTCGCGCGCACGGCCGCGACGGCGCGCGTGATTCCCGTGAATCCGACGCTCACTTCGACGACGCACGTGTCGATCCTCACCGGCGTCGATCCGCAGAAACACGGCATCGTCTCGAACTGGTTTCATCTTCCAGGCACGCCAGCCGATCAGGTCGCGCGCGGGATCAACGCGGACATCGGCGTCGAGACGCTCGTCGAAGCTGCACGGCGTCAGGGAAAGCGCGTCGGCGCGGTGCCATTTCCCACGATCGACGCACGCACGTCGCGGCGCACCGCGGACTTCGGACTCGTCTGGACCAGCTCACTCACCGAGGGGCGCGTCGTAAAGCTGACGAAGAAGGACTTCCGGCGCGAGTGGATGCCGCCGGGGTGGACCGCGCCTCCGCAGCGTCGCGCGTCGTTCAGCCCGGTCATGCGCGCGCGCGTCGAGTGGCGCGTCTCGCGCGAGCTCCGTTCGGACGTCGACGTCGTCGCGCTCGACACCACGAACGACCGAGTCGAGAACTACGACGCGTACGTCATCGAGAGCGACGATCGCGAGCTCCCGTTCGACCGCGGCTGGTTCGCGGTGACGAAGCAGAGCCACGGGTCGTGGTCGAAGATCCTCGACGCGAAGGCGCTGGACGTGACGCTCTACTGGGGCGCCATCTCCCGCACGAACGCATATCCGGAGACCTTCCGCACGATGCTCGACAACGAGGTGGGCTTCTGGCCCGGCGCGCCCGACGAGCGCGCCGAGATCGACGCCGCGACGTTCGCGGAGCAGATCGAGCGGCTCGCCGACTTCCTGATGCGCGCGCAGGCGCTCACTGTGCAGCGGATGGAGTTCGATCTCCTTCTCGCCTATCAGCCGGTCATCGACCAGGCCATGCACAACTTCCTGGGCTACGACGACGCGGTCATCCGGCGCGCGTTCGTTGCCGCGGATCGCGCCGCCGCGGCGGTCGGCTCGAAACTCGACGGCAATCGCGACGCGTTCATCGTCACCGGCGACCACGGGCTCGTGCCGATCGCGCGCGAAGTGCGCCTCGGCGTATTGCTCGCGCAGCACGGCTTCGCGCCGCGCTGGCGCGTGTTCACCGCGAATCACGTCGCGCACTTCTATCGCTCTGCAGGCGCGGACGACGACAGCTACGCGCTGATCTCGATGCTGACGAGCACCGGGCTGTTCGAGTCGATCGAGAAGAAATCCGCCGACTCGCATCGCAACAGCGGCGAGGTCGTCGCGGTGTCGTTTCCTCCGATCGGGCTCTCTTCCTCGGCACAGGCACCGCTCGAAAGCGAGCCCGATTCGTACGGACATCACGGCGCGCTGAACACACATCGCGAGTTGCACACGATCTTTTTCGCGAGCGGCTTCGGCGTCCCGCGCGGCTCGCTCGGCGAGTTTTCACAGACGCGCATTGCGCATTTCGTGGCGGGATTGCTGGGCGTTGAGTTCTGACGACCTCGCCGCTATAGAATGACGGCCTTCATTTTGCGGCCGGAGGACATGTGATGCGGAGTAGCGTGCTGGGCGTGGTCATTCTGATCTTTCTGGCGATTCCCGCGGCGGCGCAGACCACCACCTACACATACACCGGCGATCCGTACACCGCCGCGACCGCGCCGTACGTCCTCGGCGGACAGGTCACCGGCACGTTCACGACGGCCAGTCCGCTGCCGGCGTTCCTCCCGCTCACGGACATCCGTCCGTCGCTGCAGAGCCTCTCGTTCAGCGACGGCGTCGCCACGCGAACGCTCGCGACCTCCTTCGTCTGTACGTTCCAAGTCGCGACCGACGGCGTGGGCAACATCACGCAGTGGCAGATCCTCTTGCGCGAGTCGCCGTACACGCCGCTCAGTCCTCAGCACTCGATCGACTCCAGCGGCGCGCCGGGCCTGATCGAGGGCAATGACCTCGCCGGCACCGGCCCCGCGGGCGCGGGTCCATGCGATCCGATCGCACTCACGACGAGCGGCGGTTCCGGCTCGCAGGGCTCATGGACGGACACGTTCAACCAGCCCACGCAGCCGACGACGTACACGTACACGGGCGATCCGTACACGAGTGCGATTCCGCCGTACGTCATCGGAGGAAATCTCGCCGGCACGATCACGACCGCGAATCCGCTGCCGCCGTTCCTGCCGCTCACCGATATCACGCCCGCGATCGCGTCGCTGTCGTTCAACGACGACGTGCAGACACGCACGCTCGCCAACTCGGTCGTCTGCACCTTCCAAGTTGCGACCGACGGCGCCGGCAACATCACCGAGTGGCAAATCACGTTGCGCGAGTTCCCTTACACGACAGGGAATCCGCAACAGAGCATCGACTCGACCGGACAGGCGGGCGTCATCCAAGGGAACGACCTCGTGGGCACCGGTAACGCGGGCGCGGGTCCGTGCGATCCGATCGTGTTGACCACGAGCGCGTCGTCTTCGACGCAGGGAACGTGGACCGACAACAATCCCCTCGGCACGCAGCCGACGACGTACACCTACACCGGCGATCCCTACACCACCGCGACCGCGCCCTACGCCGTCGGCGGCCAGCTGACCGGGACGATGACCACGGCGAACCCGCTGCCGCCGTTCCTGCCGTTCACGGACATCACCGGCGCGCTCACGTCCATCTCCTTCAATGACGGCGTCGCGACACGCACGCTGGCGAACTCGTTCCTGTGCAGCGTGCGCGTCGCGACCGATGGCGCCGGGAACATCACGCGCTGGCAGATCACCCTCCGCGAGTCGCCGTACACGACCGGAAATCCACAGCACTCGATCGACTCCAGCGGGCTACCGACGCCTCCCGAAGGAAACGACCTCGTGGGCACCGGACCGGCGAACGCCGATCCATGCGGAGTCGTGATCCTCAATCCGTCGGCGAGCACGGGATCGCAGGGAACGTGGACGGACACCAATCCCCTGCCCACACAGCCGACCGTCTACGCCTACACGGGTGATCCGTTCACGAGCGCGCTCCCGCCGTACGCGATAGGCGGACGCGTGACCGGCACCATCACCACCGATAATCCGTTGCCCGCGTTCATGCCGCTCACCGACATCACGACCGCGCTCACGTCGTTGACGTTCACCGACGGCGTCCAGACGCGCACGCTCGCAAACTCGTTTCTCTGTTTGTTCCGCGTCGCAACCGATGGCGCGGGGAACATCACGCAGTGGGAGATCACGCTGCGACAGTCGCCCTACACGACCGGCAGTCCCCAGCAGTCGATCGACTCCTCGGGCAATCCTGTCTTCCCCGAGGGAGCGGACCTCGCGGGGAGCGGTCTGGCGGGAGTGTCGCCCTGCTCGCCGATGTCGCTGACGACATTCGGCGCTACGGGCTCGCAGGGGACGTGGACCGGACAGGCGATCGTCGGAGAGACGATACCTGCGCTGGATGAGGTAGGGCTGCTCGCGCTGATGGCGTTGCTCGCGGGAGTCGCGGTGATTGTGATGAGAAAGTGAGTTAGAAGTCTTCGAGCACTTGCGGGTACTGCCAGCGCGCCTCGCGCAGCTCTTCCTCGATGATCTCCCACTCGGGAGCGTCCGCGAGCTGCGGCACGTCCCAGTTCGCCAGCCACATCGGATTCATGTACGGCAGCACGGCGATGTGCTGGATGCGGTACGGCAGTCCACGCGCCTCGAAACGCTGGTTCAGAAACGCCACGACGTCGCGCGAGGTCGGGTAGTCGCTCATTCGATCTCCAGCTCCTTGATCTTCGCGTTCAACGCGCGAACCGAGACGCCGAGGGCGTCTGCGGCCTCGTTGCGGGAGGCGGTGCGGCGGAGCGCGTCGGTGATTTTGAGACGCTCCACGAGCTTCGCAGCGCGCGCGGATGCTTCCTCCAGCGTTCCCGAGAGATCGAGCGCGTCGCGCGCCGCGTCGTCGGTCGAGCTGAGGTTGAGATCGCGCGGCTCGATCAGGTTGCGGTCGCAGAGGATCGCCGCGCGCTCGATCGCGTTCTGCAACTCGCGAATGTTCCCCGGCCAGTCGTACGCGCGAAGCAGCGCGCGCGCCGGATCGCTGATCTTCAGGCCCGGACGCGGCAGCTCGCGCGCGAAGCGCTGCAGGAAGAAATCCACCAGCGCGTCGACGTCCTCGCGGCGCGCCCGCAGCGGCGGGACGGTCACGGGGAAGACGTTGATGCGGAAGAAGAGATCGTCGCGGAACGCGCCGCGGCGGACGTTCTCGTCGAGGTCGCGGTTCGTCGCGCAGATGATGCGCACGTCGACGTCGATGGGCGCTGTCCCGCCAATGCGCTCGAAGCGGCGTTCCTGCAGCACGCGTAGGATCTTCCCCTGCACGCCGAGATCGAGCTCGCCGATCTCGTCGAGGAAGATCGTGCCGTTATCGGCCAGCTCGAACTTCCCGAGCTGACGCGCCGAGGCGCCGGTGAATGCGCCTTTCTCGTGTCCGAACAGCTCGTTCTCGATGAGCGTCAACGGAATCGCCGCGCAGTTGATGGCCACGAACGCGCGGTCGCGGCGCGGCGACAGTTGATGAATCGCGCGCGCGAAGAGCTCCTTCCCCGTGCCGGACTCGCCGAGGAGCAGCACGGTCGAATCCGTCGGAGCGACGCGCTGGATCGCCTGCGAGACTTCCACGATCCGCGGCGACTCGCCGATGATCGCGGGCAGGCGATGGAGCTTCTGGAACTCTTCCTTCAGCAGCAGGTTCTCGTACCGCAGCTCGCGATGCTCGCGGCACCGGCGCAGGAGCAGCGACAGATGATCGACGTCGATCGGCTTCTGGATGAAGTCGAATGCGCCGAGCTTCATCGCCTCGACCGCGCTCTCGATCGTCCCGAACGCGGTCATCACGATCACCGGGAGATCGGGATCGCTCTCCTTCGCCTGACGAAGAACCGCGATGCCGTCCGCGCCGGGCATGCGCAGATCGGTGAGCACCGCGGCATACCGCCGCCCTTCGGCGAGCCAGCGGATGGCGGCCGTGCCGGACGACGCGACGTCGGGCTCGAAGCCGTCGGCCTCAGCGGCCTCGCGCAGCATGTTCGCGAGCGACTCCTTGTCCTCGACGATGAGGAGGCGTTTCATAGGCTGAACCAAGAGCGGATGCGTGAGAGCACAGTCTGCTCCGCCTCGTCGTTCGATGCCTCGCGCAGCGAGTCGAGGCTGTCGCGCCGCTGCATGACCTTCGACGAGATCGCGGCCGCGAACTCAGGATGATCGTGCAGCACGGGCTGCAGGGCGTCCTTCGCGATCTCGATGACGATGACCTCGGACAGCGCGACGACGTCCGCGGCGCGGTTCTCGCCGGTGAGCAGCGCCATTTCACCGAAGACGTCCCCTTCGCCGAGGCGCGCGACCTCTTCGTCGCTGACGCGGACCGACACCGTGCCGTCGTGGACGACGAACATCGAATTGCCGGCCGTTCCGTGGCGCAGGATGGTCTCCCCCTTCGCGAACGTGTGAACGCTCGTGGCCGCGGCGATCGCTTCCAGCGCGTCCGGCGGCAGCGGCGAGAGGACGTCGATGCGCGTGAGTCGCCCGACGATTTCCGTCGAATGCGGTTGAAGGCGCGCGGCCGGCGGTTCGTACTTCACATGCGTGCGGATCGGGAACGGGATCGGGATCTCGTTGCGGCGCAACGCGTACCAGACCGCCTTGCGGATGTCCGCGTCGATGCGGTCGCGCTGCGAGTAATCGGTCATGTGGTACTTGATCTCGTACACCACCGACGAGTCGCCGAAGTTGCCGACACGCGCAAACGCGGGGGCCATGTTCGCCACGCCGTCGACGTTCGACGCCGCCTGCGTGAGCACGCTCAGCGCCGTCGCCGGCGGCACGTTGTAATCGATGCCGATCTGGAGCACGCGGGCGTTGAGATTGTTGCGCGGGAAGATCTCCAGGTTTGCGCGGGCGAGCACGGAGTTCGGCACGATGACGACGCTGTTCGTGAACGTGCGCAACCTCGTGCCGCGCCAGCGCACGGCCTCGACGACGCCGATGTAGTCGCCAGAGTGGATGACGTCCCCGACTTCGAAGCTGTCCTCGAGATGGAGAGCGATGCCGGCGAAGAGGTTGCCGAGCGTCTCCTGCAGCGCGAGTCCGAGAACCGCGGCGAGGACGGTGCCGCCGGCGAGGAAGGCGGTGACCTTCGTGTCGAAGATGAACGATGCCGCCCAGGCGATGAGGATCAGGAAGAGGATGATCGAAACGATCTCGCGGAGAAGCACCGGCGCGTTCACGTTCCGGCGGCGCGAGAAGAGGTCGAAGACGACCGTGTCGATCGCACGCACGACGAAAAACGCCAGGGCGATGTAGATCAGGAAACGCGTGATGGCAACGAGTGATTTGGGGTCGAGCTCCGCGCGCTCGATCACGCCCGGGTTACCTCGCACCGCCCAGAGCAGCACGCCAAGGATGGCCGCGAAGAAGAGCGGCCAGAGCAGACGTGCGCCGCGGTTCATGGGACGCTGCTCCTGCGCGCGCGAGAGAGCCGCACGAGCTCACGCACGCCGAAGATGAGATGGAGCACGCCGATGCCGGAGATGAACCCGCGGGTGAAGGGGTTGTCGGCCCACAATCCGAGGGCCGCGCTGCTGTGCAGCAGCGAGTTCATCGTCCAGATCCGCGTCCATGGAACGACTGTGAAGAACAACCCCGCCTCCAGACAATAGAGGGCGAAGAACAGCGTGAGCGACATTCGGGGCGGATTCTAACCTTTAAAACGAAAGCGCCGGCTTTCGCCGGCGCTTTCATTCAGTCGCGTTTGACTTTGCCGCCGCTCTCGCCTCGACTGCTGCTGCCACTGGACTTGTTGGAGCTTCCGCTCGAAGACGATTTTCCGCTGTCGCTGCTACCGGAGCGCGCCGAGGAGCCCGAGGAGCCCGACGACCCGGAGCTGCTTCCGCCGCCGTCCGAGCTGCGCGCGCTCGAGCCGCTGTTGCCGGACGAGCGATCGCGCGAACCGGTGCTGGCGGAACGCTCGCGCGATCCGCTGCTCGACGAGCCTCGGCTCGACGTGCTGTCGCCGCTATCCCGCGGACGAATGCGCGCGCCGCCGACGCCGTCGATCACGCGTCGCGGAACGTCGCTGGAGCCGCTCGATGTGCTGCTGCCGCTCGACGAGCTGCTACCGCCGCTGGGGGCGCGATCACCAGTATTCTGATCAGGGATCCGCCGCCACGTGGAGTCGTTGTCGCGCGGCGAAGACGACGGCGGTGTGGCTTGCGTGTCGCGCTCGCGTGCGCGGTCGCGCCAGCTCGGACCGGACGAGCGCGGCGTCTCGCTCTCGCTCGGCGTCTCCGTGTCACGGCCACGGCTCGTGCCGCGGCCGACGGACCCGGAGGAGGGACCGGTGTCCGCCGGCTGCGAGCTCGAAGGAGGCGTACCACCGCGGCCTACGCGGCCGGAGTTGGTGTCGCCTCTCCGTTCGGAACCTGTTCCAGGGGCAATCGGCGCGACGCTCCCGCGTCCGATGGGAGCCACGCTTCCGGTGCCGATCGGTGCGACCGAGCCCGACCCGCCGCCGATGTTGCGCGACGGCGAACCGCTGGCTTGCGTGGTGCCGGAGCCCGACCGGGAGCGGATGATGCGATCGCGAACGGCGCTGCCGACCTCGCCATCGCGACGGAAGAACGGCGTCATGTCGGGCGCGGCAGCGGCGCCAGCGCCGGTCTCGGCACCCGTATGGCGGCCATCGATCCCGCGGCGGCGAACCGCCTCGGCCGGATCGTTCCACTCTTCACGCGTGAAGCGCGAAGGGCCGCCGCCGACGGTCGCGAATCCGTCGCGACTGCGTCCGAGGCGCTGCTTGACGGCGTCCGCCGTGAGCGCGGCGCGGTCGATGCGGTTCGAAATGATGCCTCGCGAGTCGACGAACGTCCACGGACGAAGGTCGAGATCGTTCACGCGCACGCGGCCGTAGAAGCCGAAGCCAAAACGATGACCGTAGTGACGATACGGGTTGTACGCCCAGTTGTAGTACGGGCGATAGCAATCCCACCAACCGGCGGGCGCCCAGCCGACGTAGCCCGACCCGTACATCCAGTAAACCCACGCGGGCGAGTAGCCGTAGCCCGGCACCCACACCCATCCGTAGCCAGGATCGAAGGCCCAGCGGCCGTAGTGATACGTGCCCCAGCCCCAAGGATCGTACGAGACCCAGGTGAGGCATCCGCCGCGGTTGTACCAGTAGCCGTTGTGGTACGGACGCCAGCCGACAGCGACGTACGGACGCCACGACCAGCCGATGCCGGTCGCGAAGACCCAGCGGCCGTGATCGTCGAGATCGTCCTGCCAGTACGAGAGGCGGCGATCCATGTATTTGCTGTTGTACGAGCCGAAGCGCTCGGCGCGCGAGAGGAACCAGCGCTCGAAATCATCCGACGACGCGCGCTGATCGCCGAGGAGATCGTAGACGCCGTTGTCGTCGACGTTTGCGCTCTCGCCTTCGCGAAGGCGCGTCGAACGCCGCGGTGTGCGCACTTCGAGCGAGCCGTCGAACACGGTCACGCGATCGCGGCCGCGCGAGTCGGTCTCGACGGAGTACACCGCTTCGTTCTCGGCGAGGTAGCTCGCGTTGTTCGTGTCGAGGCGGACGTGATCGCGTCCGATGTCGGTGCGATGCACGGCGACCTTGCCGTACTTCAGCTCGACGACGGTCTCGTTGCCTTCGCCGTCGTACGCGTCGAGGATCGAGCGAAATTGCAGCGCCGAGGCGCGGTCGATGCCGATGATGTTGCCGTCCGAGAGGCGAACCTCGGCGCGGCCACGGCGGGCCGTCACGACTTCATCGCCCGGGTAGATGGGAAGGTTGCGATGCGCTTCGATCTCGCGTCCGTCTTCGCCGGAGCGAACGACGGTGCCGCCATCGTCGTACGAGAGATACGACTGGTGGCGGTCGCGGTCGTCCTCGTCGGCAAGCACGGGGATCGCGAGCGCGAAGGTGAGAAGGGTGAGCTGAACCGCTTTTTTCATGGAACTCTCCTGCAATCCGGACAGCTCCGGTTGCGGTCGACATGCCACGCGACTGATGAGTATTCCGCGTTTGTTTTGTTTGAGTTAGCCGCTGAGATCGATGTCGCTGTGTCCTCGCGAGGGGAGCGCGCGTCCTGAATTGGGGGCGCGGGCTTCCAGCACGCGCATTTGAGCGGGCTGGAAGCCCGCTCCCCTTACGTTCCGAACTGCAATCGGTTCGCGAGGATCGACGGGAGTCCCGCCTTCAGAATCGACGCCTGCGTCTTCTCCACGTCGTAATCGACGCGCAGGAACTGCACGGTGCGCTTGTCCGTGTCGAGAATCAGGCAAGCGGCGGCGGGATTGCGGTCGCGCGGCTGGCCGACCGAGCCGGGGTTGATCAGATACCGCTGCTTCGGATCGAGCTTCACCGTCGCCTCTTCGCGCACCGCGAAGCCGCGTACGTTCTGTTCGGCGTCGATCGAGAAGACCGCCGGCAGGTGGGTGTGGCCGTAGAGGATGATCGGAGCGTCGAACAGCGCGAGGATCTGCGCCGCGTGATGCACGTTGAACACGTACTCGTCCTCGTCGTACGGCGAGCCGTGGCAGAGCATCACGCCGTGGTGCATGACCGGACCGACGGTGAGATCCCGCAGGAAGCGCCGGTTCGGCGCGCTGAGATGGTCGCGAGTCCAGAGCGCCGCGGCTTTCGCGGCCTGATTGAAACCGTTCGCGTCGTCGAGTCCCGAGGCCACGCGATCGTGATTGCCGCGGATGTACACCTTGCGGCCCTTCATCGTCCGCATCGTGTCGAGCACGTGATTCGGTTGCGCACCGTAGCCGACGAAATCGCCGAGGCAGACCACCACCTCGTACTTCTTGCGGTTCATGCGCTTCATCACCGCGCGCAGCGCCTCGGCGTTCGCGTGGAGATCGCTGACGACCAGCGCTCTCACGCGCGCCTCCCCGACCACGACGAGCGGCGCGTGGCGTCGAGCACGTTCTTCGGCAGCTCGAGCACGAGCCGCTCCACGATCTCCGACGGCGTCTCTTCCTCGCGGACGTCGATGGTCAGGTCGGACATGCGGTAGTAACGGATGCGATTGGCGTACAGCTCGTGCGTGGAGACGTCGTCGCGGAACAACGGACGATCGTCCTTCACTCCGATCCGCGAGCGCAACAGCGTGTACGGCGCGGAGAGATACACACTCAGTCCCTCGGACTGGATGAACTGGATGTTCTCGTCGAAGGTGAACGTCCCGCCGCCGGTCGCGATCACCGCGGACTCCAGGTGGCGCGTCGAACGGAGCAGATCGCGCTCGCGCTTGCGGAAGTACGGCTCGCCTTTCTGCGCGAACATCTCCCGGATCGACAGCTTCTCCGCCGACCCGATCAGCTCGTCGAGATCGAAAAACGGCGCGTCGATGCGTAGAGCCAGCTCCCGGCCGATGGTCGTTTTGCCGGAGCCCATGAAGCCCACCAGGTAGATTTTCATGGCTGAAGCGGATTGAGGGTACTACAGGCTGAACTTGTCCATGAAGCGCGTGGAGATGTCGCCTCGAATGAACTGCTCGTTGAGGAGGATGGCCCGGTGGAGGGGAATGGTCGTTTTCACGCCCTCGACCACGAACTGCTCGAGGGCGCGGCGGGCGCGGGCGATCGTCTCCATGCGGTCCTTGCCGCGCACGATGAGCTTCGCGAGCAGCGAGTCGTAGTGCGGGGGCACGTGGTAGTCGCGGTAGATGTGCGTGTCGACGCGCACGCCCGGACCGCCGGGGAGGTGCAGCTCGCGGATCTTTCCCGGATTGGGCGCGAAGGTGACCGGATCCTCCGCGTTCACGCGGAATTCCATCGCGTGGCCGCGCAGGCGGAAGTCGCCCATGGGCACCGACAGCGGCTCGCCCGCGGCTACACGGATCTGTTCCTTCACCAGATCGATGCCGGTGACTTCTTCGGTCACCGGGTGCTCGACCTGGATGCGGGTGTTCATTTCCATGAAATAGAACTCGCCATCCTGGAAGAGGAACTCGATCGTACCGGCGTTGACGTAGTTCACGGCCTGGCAGAGCTTCACCGCGGCCTCGGACATCCGTCGACGCAGATCGTCGTTCAAGGCGGGTGAAGGCGACTCTTCGATCAGCTTCTGATGACGGCGCTGGATCGAACATTCGCGCTCGCCGAGGGCGACGATGCGGCCGTGCGTGTCGCCGAAGACCTGAATCTCGATGTGGCGCGGGCGCTCGAGGTACTTCTCGAGATAGACGTCAGGCACGCCGAACGCGCGCTCCGCTTCATTGCGCGCGGTCTCGAACTGCGTCTGCAGGTCGTCCTCTTCCCAGCAGATGCGCATGCCGCGCCCGCCGCCGCCGGCCGCGGCTTTCAGGATCACCGGAAATCCGATGGTCTTCGCGACGTCGAGCGCTTCCTCCGGGCTTTTCACCGCGCCTTCGCTGCCGGGGATGATCGGCACGCCGGCCTTCTTGGCCGTTTCGCGGGCGCGGGCTTTGTCGCCCATGAGCCGGATCGCCTCGGGGGACGGTCCGATGAACGTCATGCGGCACTCGCCGACGATCTCCGCGAAGTGCGGGTTCTCGGAAAGGAAGCCGTAGCCCGGATGGATGGCATCCGCGCCGGTGATCTCCGCCGCGGCGATGATGCTCGAGATCGAGAGGTAGCTCTGCTTGGAAGCAGCCGGACCGATGCAGACGTCGTCGTCGGCGTAGCGGACATGGAGCGAGTCGCGGTCCGCCTCGGAATGGACGGCCACGGTCTTCAGCCCCATTTCCTTGCACGCGGCGATGACGCGCAAAGCGATTTCGCCGCGATTGGCGATCAGGATCTTCGAGAACATGCGCGGATGATCCTTCGCTTCGCTCAGGACTGCGCCTTGACCGCGAACAGCTTCTCGCCGTACTCCACGGGCTGGCCGTTCCCAGGATAGATGCGCGCGATGACGCCGTCGACGTCCGATTCGATCTCGTTCATCAGCTTCATCGCTTCGATGATGCAGAGGACCTTGCCTTTGGAGATGCGGTCGCCGACGTTGATGAACGGCCCGGATTCGGGGCTCGGCGAGCGGTAGAACGTGCCGACGATCGGCGAGGTGATGATGTGCAGTCCGGCTTCGCTATCGGCGTCCGCCTTCAGAGCCTCCTCGGCCTTGCTCGGAGCGGCGGGCAGCGCCAATCGCTGCGGTGCGCTCTCACCCATTACCTCGCCGACATGGATCACCCGCGGCTGCGAGGATTTCCCCTCGATCCTCACCTTCGTGCCCGACTGCTCGATCTCGACCGAGGCGATGCCGCGCTCGGCGATCTTGTCGATCAGCTCCAGGATCTCTTGAAATTTCAAAATCTCTACCTCTCTCAGATCAACTCGTCGCGGAGCAGATACTTCGCTTTGGACAGCTCGAACCGCGCGCGGCCGTAGTTCCCGTCCGGCTTCAGCACGAGGAGGATGTAGTACTCGGGCGTGACCTCGGAGAGAAACGTGACGAACTTCTCCGTCACCAGCGAGAACTGCAATACCTCGCCGGTGTCGAGCTCCGTGTTCGCATGGCGGATCGATTTGATGAACGTTCCGAACTCGGCGCCAAGGACGTCGAGCGGGACGTCGCGGCTTCCGATGGTTTCGACGGCGATTCCGTCGAGACCGATGAGACTCGCCGCGACCGCGCCGTCGATGCGGTCGCGAAGTCCCAACAGCACGTCTCTAAACACGCCCCACCTCTTTCCCGGCGACCTTCGTGAGCCACCGCTCGAGGCGCTCGATCTTCGGGTTCACGCGTGGGGTGAGCGCGTCGAGCTTCGCGCGCACTTCCGCGTTCTCCGGCTCGCGCGCGAGGATGTTCTCGTAGATGTGTTGCGCGTCGTTCACCAGGCCCTGGCGCTGGTAGAGGTCCGCCATCGTCTGCGTGTTGGCGAGGTCCTCCGCCGGCGGAGTCGGTTCGGCGACGACGGGCGCGAAAACATCGGCTTCGTCTTCGAGCGGTGCCGGTGGAGCGGGAACCTCTGCCGCGAGCGGCGCGGCCGCGATGTGGATGCCGCTCGGCTGCTCGATCTCGAACGCGGCGACGGTCGCGCCTTCGGCGGGCTCCTCGAAAGGACTCTCGTCATGAGCGGCGAGCATCGGCTCAGCGTCGCCCGTCGACATCGCTTCCTCGAACGGGGGAATGGTCTTGTCGAACGGAGACTCTTCCAGGAACGCCGGCGGCGAGGACGCCGCCAGCTCAGCCGGCGGCGGTGCCGGCGGTTCGGAAGGAACTTCCGGATGCAGCTCTCGATCGAGCTGCTCGATGAGGTTCTTCAGGTCCTCGTCGCCGGGCATGAGCGCGTGGACCAGCTTGTACTTCTTGATCGCTTCCACGTTGTCGCCGAGGCTGCGGTAGGAGTCGGCGAGCAGGCGCGCGGCGACGACGTTTCCGGGGTCGAGCTGCATCGCCTTGTTCAGCGCTTCGACGGCACCGCTGTCGTTCTTCTGCTCGCGCAGCACGCGGCCCAGGCTCACCCAGGCGGCGAGATACGCGGGATAGACCTCGATGCCGGAGCGCAGCAACTGCTCGGACTCCGCGAACTGGCCGGCTTTGCGCAGCTCTTCGGCGAGTTGATAGAAGAGCCGGCTCCTCGGGTCCGTCTTCAGCCGGAACCGCAGCTCTTCGATCTTTGCATTCGTCGCCGGTTGCGCCATTCGCGGACCTGATTCTAACTGCACCAGACGCGAACCGCCCCACGAGGGGGCGGTTCGTCTGAATCGTTGGGCAAAAAACTCAGGGGGTTCCAGTCCCCTGCATGCACACAGTCACATTTTGTTCGTCGCTGTCGTTGGTCACGAATGTCACGTTCGCCGTGCGGATACCGACACCGGCCGGTGCAAACGTGACTGTGAAGCTCCCCGACGCACTCGGAGGAATCGTTTGGGTCGGCGGAGTGAGCACGAACTCGCTCGCGTTCGGTCCAGTCGGCGCATTCGGCGTGATGATGAGAGCCGCATTGCCGCTGTTCGAGAACGTGATCGAGGTCGTATTGCTGGACCCGACAGGCGTGGCGGGAACGATCGCACAGCTGGGCGGCACCGGGGCCGTCTGCGTGAGCTCAGGACTCGGCAGCGGCACGCAGCCGTTGTCGACGTCCACTTCGAACACATCCTCGGCCGTGTCCGTGCAACCGCTCTGGATGTTCAAGTAGGTCACGTCGACGGAGAGATCGAGCAGCCGCTCGCCACTTTGACCGGCGACGAAACACGATCCACGCT
The DNA here is from genome assembly GCA_035999335.1 of Thermoanaerobaculia bacterium. Lineage (GTDB taxonomy): Bacteria > Acidobacteriota > Thermoanaerobaculia > Gp7-AA8 > Gp7-AA8 > QHVT01. The sequence continues at coordinate 55,916 of DASYGV010000072.1, forward strand.
CGAATCGGAAGTTCGTCGGGATCGTGATCGTGAACGTCGCCGAACCATCCGGATTGAACGTTACGCCGGTCGGGAAGACGGTCTTGATGTCGGCGTCTTCGTTATCGTCGGCCTCCAGTCCCCGGAGCTCGAAACGATTGATGCCGGGTTGTGCATTGGCGACGGTGACCGTGATCGAGCCGCCCGGCGGAACGATCGAAGGCGATACGGCGATGATCGTCGGCTGAGGAACGCGGAAGATGAAAGTCGGGCCTTCCGCACTATCGCCGTTGACGACGTTCGTCACCTCGACCGGTCCACTGATGTCCGCGCAATCCGTCAGGTACACGTTGGACGTGAGCACGACGAGTTGCGTACCGGTGACGCTGATCTGCTGAGCTTCGACCCCGCCGATCAAGACCACCAAGGGGGAGACGAATCCGTTTCCGTCGATCGTCACCCGAGTTCCACCGGCCGCTGGCCCTTCCAAGGGAGACACCGCGGTGATCTGGATACCCGCCTTGTAGTGGAAACCCGCCGCCATCGTGGCTTGAGTCTGCGAGTTGATGTTGCGAACGAGGACGGCGACCGGTCCTACCAGCGGGCCCGTGCCGTCCGGGTTCGTATCGCGTCCCGCGGGCGTCTCGATATTGATGCGGTCGAACTCCACGTTGAGGACCCTGGCCTCGGCAGTGTTGAACAGAACCTGCACCGGCTCCTGGAAGCCGTCGCCGAAGATCGTCACGCGCGTGCCGCCCGTCACCGGACCGGAATTCGGCGAGATCGTCGAGATCCGCGGCGTGAGCACCACGTTGCGGAATGTGAATGCGTCCGAGGCTTCGACACGCTGCTCCCCGGCCGAGCCGGCCAGCGTCAACACGATGATGTCGGCGATGAGCTGCTGTCCCGCGCCGAGGTTGACCGGCGGCGTCACCACATCGATGGACGTTGCCGTGACCGCCTGCACGGAAGCTTCGATTGCCGTCGCGCCGCCGGTGTTGAACAGCACGCGCACGGGCGCGTTGAAGTTTGTGCCGGTGATGCGGAGGACGTCGCCGCCCTGCGGACGTCCGACCGTCGGACTGACCGAGGTGATCGACGGCGTGGTGTTGGGAGGAGGTGGAGTGACCGGGCGCGACGAGAAGTTCACGTCCGTCGTGCGGGTGATGTTGTTCACCACCACGGTCACGCGAACGAGTCCCGGCGAACCGGAAGTCAGCGTCACCGTGGCCACACCGCCGTTCGTGGTCTTGAGGATCGCGGTGCCGCCGCCGTCGAGAGTCCCGGCGCTGGTGGAAAACTCCACCGCGGTGCCGTTGGGAACCGGTTGACCGTTGTTCGTCACGGTCGCCGTGACCGTGACCGACGAGTCGACGAGCGGAGTCGCGTTCGAGACCGTCACGACCACGTTCACCCCAGTCGGCGGAGGTAACGGGTTACCGCCGCCGGGAGGCGGAGCAGTCGGAGACTCCCCTTTACACGCGGCGATCAGAAGAAGGACCGCTATCGCCACGATCCACGATTTCCGCTCTCTGAACCTTTTCATGGTCGAACCCCCATCCAGCAACCGTTACGCTCCCGAAAGCCGGCTAGCGCCTAGGTGCACCCTCCACAGCCGTAGCAGAAGTCCAGCGGGAAGCGCGTGGCGTCGTATACGTTCGAGCCGCCCAGCGTTTCGCCGAAGAACTCCATGATCACGTCCATTTTCACAATAGGCCGGCCCGTGTCCGGATCGCGCCCGCCGTTCTGGGGCAGCAATGCCGCGAACGGCGCCTGGACAACCGCGTCCGGCTCGACCACCAGGAACTCATCGAGGTCGCCGCTTTCACCAACCCCGATGAGCGTATCCATCGAGCGGACGAACGACGCGGGCACGAGCCTTCCGCCGTCGGTTCGCTGATACGAGACACGATAGCGTGTCACCCGCACCTGCGCGGCGTTGCCACTTACGTCGGAGCGCTTGGGAAATACTTGCAGGTTGATCGTCCCGATCGTCTCCTGACAGTCCGGATCGGCTGCGGCGATGGTCGGATTCAGCTCCAGGATCTGAATATTCTGCGTGTTCGTGACGACCAGTTCTACCGGAGCGGCGCTGTTGTATAGCTCGCCGCTGCAGCCGAAAACCGCGGCCGCCAACGCGAGCAGCGCAAATTTGAACGTCGTTTTGATAGCTCCCATACGCCCTCCCTGGATCATCCTCTCACGATGCGCGGGGTGATGAAGATGAGCAACTCGTCGTGTGTGGTGTCGACGTTGTGAGTCTTGAACAGTTCTCCGAGGATCGGAATGTTATGCAGAATCGGAACGCGGCTCTGGCCGCGGCTGTCGCGAGTCGTGAAAATCCCCGCGATGACCGCCGTTCCGCCGTCGCGGACCATCAGACGCGTGCGCGCCTGCCGCGTCGTGAGCGGCGTTCCGGCCGCGCCTTCGAACGCGAGACCCGTTGCCGGCTCGTTCTTCTGCACTGCGATTTCCATGATCACCGTGCCCGCCTCGGTGATCTGCGGAGTCACCGAAAGCCGCAGCGTGGCATCGAGATAGGTGACGGTGGTCGTGAAGTTGATGCGCGTCTGATACGGGATCTGGAAACCGCTCTGGATTTCCGCGGGCGTGTTGTCCTGAGTGGTCACGCGCGGTGCCGAGATGACTTTGATGTAGCCCGCCGTTTCCGCGGCGCGCAGCGTGACGTCGAGATCGAACACGCCGAGAACGTCGAGGAAGTTCAGCGTGAGGATCGGAGCCGCAGCGCCGCCAAAGGTGAACGGACCGCCTCGGAAGCCCACGCGATTCGGAAACACCAGTCCCGTGCCCGTACCGAGCGCAGGATCGAGCGTCCCGCCGAAGTCCCAGTCGATGCCCCACTCCTGCGCAAACGTGCGCGCGCTCTCCACGATGCGCGCCTCGATCATCACCTGCCGCGTCGGGATGTCGATCGTGGCGATGAGGTTCTGCATCGTCTGCATGTACACAGGCACTTCGGAGACCACGAGTTGGTTCGTGCGCGCGTCGACGATGATCTGTGCACGCGCCGAGGCGATGCCTCTCAGCAGGGACGCCACGTCGTTCGCGCGTGCGTACGAGAGCTTGAAGCTCAGCGTCGTCAGCGGAACGTTCAACCGCTCCGCCTCCGCAAGTGCGCGCGCCGCCTGCACCTCGGCCGCAAGGCGGTCGAGGAAACCGATGCGCATCACGTTGCCTTCGAGGACATACGTGAGGTTGTTCTGCCGCAGGATCAGGTCGAGCGCCTGGTCCCACGGAACGTCGACGAAGTCGACCGTCACCGATCCGGTGACGCCCGGATCGACGGCGATGTTGAGACCCGTCAGTTCGGCGAACGTACGGACCACGTCTTTGATGTCCGCGTCCTTCAGGTTCAGAGAGAGAGGCTCGCCGTTGAACACGCGCGGTCCGCCGCTGAGCGTGCGCGGACCGGAAAGCGTCTGCGGCTGCGTCGCTGGCTGCGGAGTCGCGAAGACGTCGTCCGTCGGGCGGACCGGCGGCTCCTGATCTGCCGGCGCGTTGATGACCTTGCGCGCGCCTCTTGACGCTTGCGGCGGATTCCATGCTGGCTTCGACGGGGCCGGCTCCGGCATCTTCCAGGTGCTCGCGTTCTCCGCGATCGTCGGCACGCTCGCCGGGACTTCTTCGATGACGATCGGCTTCCTCACGGGAGCGGCCTGCGCCGGCTGCGGCGCCGGAGGCTGCGGCGCGGGCGCCGGCTCGACCGCGGCGATTTTCACCGGAACAGGAGCGGGCGTCATCGGCGCAGGAGTTTCGACGATGTCGGTTGCGGTCGCGGGGAAGGTGACCCGCAGCGTGTCGCCCGCGGGTTGGATCTGCCATTCGGTCTTGTGCGCGAGATCGACGACCACGCGCGCGACGGTCGGCTGGAACTGCGCCACGCGCACGCGCTTCACGAGGTCGTCATCGACGTCGACGTTGCTCTTCACGGCCGCGTTCTTCACGCCATCGAGATCGATGACGAGGCGTGCCGGATCGTCGAGCCGGAATGCTTTGTACTTCAGCTCTCCATCCGCGGAGATGCGGACTTCGACTTCGCCGTTGGCCTTCGTCGCGCCGATGCGCTTGACCGCACGTGCGCGGGGAAGAACGGCTTCCTCGGCCACGGCGATCGGCTCTTCCACGATCTCTGCTTCCGCGATCGGCGCGGGCGTTTCGATGATCGCGGGCTCGGGCTGCGACTCGGTCTGAGCGAGGGGAACGACGGCCGGAAGGACATCGACGGTCGAGGCCACATTCTCGATGGGAATGGAGCTCGCCGGAACGGTGACGACGACGGAATTCTCGGAAGCGGCGGTCTCGGGAATGATCGTGTCGGAGAAGCGGAAGGTGACACGCGTGAGACGCGTGCCCATCTCCACGACTTCATCCGCGGAGATCGAAGCCACGGCGGGAGGCAGTGTGGACGGGACGACGGCGGCCGCATCGCGGCTGGTGCCGGTCAGGTCGATGACGAACACTCCGGGCGAAGGGCTGTAAGAGGTGTACGCCGGTGCGCCGCTGGTCCGGAGGACGACCCGCGACCCGTCGACTTCGACCGCGCTCAGAACGACCGCACCGGGGACGGCCGCCGTGGCAGCCGGCTTTTCGGCTTTGCGCGACCGCCACAAACGGGCGTCAGCCGTGCCGACGCACACCAGGAGCACGCCGCCGATCAGCAGGATTCGCTTGGCTCTACTCATACTTCCCACCTTCACCATCTCGCCCTCCACTCGCAGCCCAATGACCTGCGCCGCCTCCTACTTCCTCGCGCCGGTCGGCGACAGATCCTTTACGACCTCGCGATACCGTTCGATGCGAGTCGGATCGTTGACTTCCTGCCGGAACACCACGGACGTCGGGGTAATGCGGACCACCTCACCGTCGAGGACCTTGTCGCCGACCTTGATGGTGTAACCCTTGTTGTCGGGACCGTTGATCATCGCCGTCAGTCCCGCGCGCGTTTTGAAAATGCCCTGAAGCTTCATCTCGTCGATGAGGAACCCGGGCACGCCGGCCGGACGCTGCCCCGGCTCGAGCTTCGGTGTCGGTCCGATGAGGGACCGGAACGGATCGCGCCGTCCTTGCGGATCGTAGCGATAGGTGTCCGTCGTCGTCGGCTCTTCGAGAATTTCTTCGAGTGTCCGCTGCACGTCCGTCGCGGTCGACGTAGCGTCGGTCGCGGTGGACGTGGTGGTCGTGCTCGGAGTCTGCGCGACTACCGTGGCCACGGCTGCGATGACGATCATGAGCGAGATGCCGAAGTTGCGGATCTTCATCATCGCTCTCCTAGTTCCCACCCGGTTTTGCTTCCGTCGACGCAGGCTCGACATACACGAACGTCTTCGCGGTGAACTGCGACGCGACCGTCTTCGTCTCCTGCGTTCCGAGGGCGGTGATGTTGATGTTCTCCACGTTCATGATTCTCGAGAAGTTACCGAGACGATTGAAGAGGATCGCCAGGTCGTGATAGCGGCCGTCCACCGAGACCGCGATCGGCCACTCGACGTACGGATCGGCCGACGGCGCGCCGAGCGGCGGGAACGAGAGTCGATGCAGCGTGAACTCGCCCTGGTCCACGAGCGACTTGATCTTCTTGATGATCTCCTCGGTGTTGCGCGTCGAAGGCAGGATCCGGCGGAGCTTCTCGAGCTCGAGCTCCAGGCGCTTCACTTCCTCGCGGAACTGCGGAAGCTTTTGCTCGGCGGCGCGTCCCTGCTGGATCTTGCGGTCGAGCTCCACGATCTGCCCGTCGGCTTTCGCGATGTCCTGCTTGATGTCTTTCACCAGGAAGGACTCGACCGCGTAGAGAATGCCGACGGCCAGGATGATCCCGACGATCAGCCCCACCCACCACGGTTTGTCGTCCAGAGTCAACGCCATCGACTTCTCCTGCCTAGATCCTTCGCTACTGCGTCGTGGTGGCGGTCGTCGTCGCCGCCGCCGTACTTTCCACGCCCTTCGGCGCGTACGTAAAGGCAAAGGTCATATCGAATGAATAGACGACGGGCGCGCTCGAAACCTGCGCCATCGTCCCCAACTGCGGCTCTTCGAAGTACGGATCCTTCTTCACATTCTCGACGAACAGCGCGATCGCGTTCGGATTGAGACCGCGGCCCGAAAGCGAGATGCGGCCGCCGGAGATATCCATGCGGTCCAGCCAGACCAGATCGGGGAGGTCGCGGCTGATCTGATCCATGATCCGCACCGGCCCCTTCTGGTTCTGCTTGAGCTCGTTGATCAGGTCGATGCGCTGCTGAAGGCTGTCCTTGCGCCTCTGGTAGTCCTCGACTTCCTTGATGATCGCCTCGAGCTTCTTCGCCTCCAGCGTGCGCTGCTCGACGGTGGCCTCCCGCTCATCGAGCGTGCGCTTCGTGAAGAACCAGTAACCCAGCGCGGCGAGGACGCCGAGCACCAGCATCGCGAGGATGATGACGTTGTTGATGTTGGACGCACCTGGGCCCGCCGCGGCAGCCGTCACCGCCGCCGGAGCGGCACCCGCTCCGCGAACCGCCCGCCCTTCCCGCACCAGATTGATCTTGATCAAGCGTCCCCCAACTTCCTGATGGCGAGTCCGACTGCGATCGCCATGCTCGGCGCAATCTCCGCGAGTTCCTCAGGGTTGAATTGGCTCTCGTCGACGTTGACTTTCCGGAAGGGGTCCATGATCGACACGGGGATGCCGAACTTGTCGCGCAGGATCGCGTCGAGGTTCAGCACGCCCGAGCCTCCGCCGGCGAGAACGATCTCGTCGACGCGCTCGGCGCCCGAAGTCGCGGTGAAGAAGTCGAGGGTCTTCCGCAGCTCGCCCGCGAAATCCTCGGACACGGAGTTGAGGATCGGGATGACCTGCTGGATGGTGTAGTCCGCGACCGGCTTGCCGCGCTTGAGCTCCTCGGCCTGCTCGAACGAGAGGCTGAGCTCGCGCTGGATCGCGTCCGTGTACTGGTTGCCGCCGAACGTGATGTCGCGCCAGAACATCGACGTCGCGCCCGAGAGCACGTTCACGTTCGTGACCGAAGCTCCGACGTTGACGAGGGCGAGCACACGACCGTCCTCGACCTCGTAGTTCACCTCGTAGCAGTTCTGGAGCGCGAATGCGTCGACGTCCACCAGCACGGGCAACTTGCCGGTCTGGCTGATCACCGAGGTGTAGTCGTTGATCTTTTCCTTCTTCACCGCCACCAGGATCACGTCGATGTTGTCGCCGGAACCGGGCGTGGTGAGAGGGACGTAGTCGAGATTCACGTCGTTGATGTCGAAGGGGATGTACTGCTCAGCTTCCCACTGGATCGACTCGGCCAGCTCCTCGGGCGACATGGCCGGGAGGGTGATCTTCTTGATGATGACGGAGTGGCCGGAAAGGGAGGTCGCGTAGTTGGAATTCTTGACGGTTTGGTCCGTGTTCAGCCGCTGGATCGTCTCGACCACCATGGAAGAGTCCATGATGGAACCGTCGACGATGGCCTCGGGAGACAGACGCTCCGTCCCGAGCTTGACGAGCGCGTAGTTTCCGCCCTTCTTGTCCTTCAGCTCAACCAGTTTGATCGCGGAAGAGCCGATATCCAGGCCAACGACATTTTTGCTCTTTGAGAAGAACACCGCTCACCCCACTCCGTCTCACTCACTTCTCACAGGCACCGGGGATGTGAAGAAAGGTGAAGCGAAATTACAACGTTTAATTTTTGGTGTCAACTCTACAGGATTTGGATAAGTGGTTCGATTTCGCGGCTTTGCGCGGCGTTCTCCGCCGTAACGGGTTGCGCGGAATCGGGCAGATGTTAGAATCCACGCCTTTCTATTTCGAGGGAGTCAAGACAATGGCGAAGATGTGCGAAGTCTGCGGGAAGGCACCCGTGTTCGGAAACCGGGTCAGCCACGCCCACAACGTGTCCAGCCGTCGCTGGATGCCGAATCTGCAGAGCGTCCGCGTGATGGTCGGCTCGGCCGTCAAGCGCATGCAGGTCTGCACCCGCTGCATCCGTTCCGGATCGATCAAGAAGGCCGCGCGATAGCAACGTAGGGCGGGCTTCGGCCTGCCCTACGATTCTGCAAATGAACGACTTGCGCATCGCGCGGATCCTCTCCGCGGTGCTGCATCCGTTCGTCGTGGCTCCCCTCACCGTCGCCCTCGCCACGCGCAACTGGCGCTGGACCGCGGCCATCGCGGCGACCCTCATTCTCCCCCTCGCCTTCATCCTCATCCGCAGGACCCGCCGCGGCGACTGGAGCGACTTCGACGTCTCGCGGCGCGAGCAACGCCCCGGCCTCTACCTCGCGGCGATTCCCCTCCTCGCGCTCGCCGCGATCGTGGTCTGGCGGCTCGGCGCATCCTCGGGATTCCTGCGCTCGTTCCTCGCCATCGCCTTCCTCTTCGTAGCAGGCCTGATCGGCAACCGATTTCTCAAGATCTCGATGCACATGATGTTCGGCGCGTTCTGCCTGGTCATCGTGGCAAGGCTCTACCCATCGTCGCTTTTCTTCACACTCCCGCTTCTCGCGGCCCTCGCATGGTCGCGCTGGAGACTCGAACGCCACACGCCCGCGGAGATCGCGGTCGGACTTCTCCTCGGCACCGCCGGGGGCGCCTTCACCGCGTGGATGTAACCGCGGCGTGCTGGAAGGGATGACGTTACAATTCCCCATCGTGAAAGATCTCTCTCAGCTCCTGGAATTGCCCGCGGACGAGCGTCTACAACTTGTCGAAGCAATCTGGGACAGTCTGGTGGAAGTTCCGGAAGCCATCCCCGTCAGCGACGCTGTGCGCGAGGAGCTCGATCGCCGCCTGGCCGCGTATTACGCCGATCCTTCGTCGGCACGACCGTGGGAAGAGATCCGCGAGGAGTTGTTCGGTCCGAAGTGACGCGAAAACTCATCGTTTCGCGTGAGGCTCGGGCGGACATAGCCGAAGCGGTCGCATGGTTCCGCGATCGCTCGCCTTCACTCCCAGCGCGATTCGGACTCGAGCTCGATGCCGCTTACTCGTCCATTCTCGAGCATCCCGAAATGTATCCGCTCGTGTACAGGAACTTCCGCCGCAATTTGCTTCAGCGATTTCCGTACTCGATCTTCTATGTCGTCGAGCCATCATCGGTGCTGATCGTTGGTGTCGTACACCAGGCGCGTGATGAGTCGACGTGGAAGCGGCGGTCGTAGCCCTTCGAAGGAACGCTGCCGTCCTCGGCGGCTGGCCAGGCGGCGTCCTCGCCGCCCCGCCGAACACAGGCGCGCCCTACGTCATCTTCAGAACCGCGCGCGCACATCCCCACGCCAGCGTGAAGCCCGCACCGCCGTGACCGTAGTTGTGGATCACGCGTCCCTCGCGCTCGAGCCGCACGTACGGACGCACAGGACGGATTCCGTGGCGCACGCCGCGGATCTCGCCACGGATCTCCGGCACCACCGCGCGGCAGCGCGCGACGATCGACGCGATGTCCGCATCGGTCGGAGGAACGTCCGCGTCGTAGCCGCCGAGGACGCAGTCATCAGTGCGGGGGATCACGTACATCAGCGGCTCGGCCGGATCCGCGATGGCTCGCTCGAGCGGAAAGCGATCGACGATCACCGCCACGCCGTACCCGGGAACGAGCAGCTCATCGCCGCACAACGCGCGCGCGCCGAAGCCGGCGCAGTTCACGATCAGATCCTCGGTCAACTCATCGAACGCATGGACCTCGCGCCGCACGATCGTCCCTTGGAATCGTGAACGGAGGTACGGCAGGTAGCGCGTCGTGTCCATCAGCGGCACGCGCATCACGCCCTCCCCGATCACTTCGAAGTCGATCAGCGACACTCCGGCGGCCGGCTCGCTGCAGAGACGCTCGAGGACCTCGCGCGTTTCGTTCGCCCACGCGTCGAGCGCCGCGCCGGCGACGTGATACGGATACCAGATCGCCGCGGCCGCGTGCGAGGTCGTATCCTCGACGTCCTTCGCGTAGATCGTCACGGTGTGGCCGGCGTCCGCGAGAACCACGCCGCACGTGAGGCCGGAGACGCCGGCGCCGATGACGGCAATGCGCATGCGGCTAGAATAAAGCGGAGCGCATGAGCACGACTCGATTGGAAGCTTTCAGCGACGGCGTGATCGCGATCCTGATCACGATCATGGTGCTGGAGCTCAAAGTGCCGCACGGCACCGCGTGGGAAACGATCGAACCGTCGATCTTCACGCTGTTGCTGTACCTCATGAGCTTCGTCTTTCTCGGCATCTACTGGACAAACCACCATCACATGTTCCACGCGACGCAACGTGTGAGCGGCGGCGTGCTGTGGGCGAACCTGCACCTGCTGTTCTGGCTTTCGCTCGTGCCCTTCGCGACGAGTTGGATGGGAGAGAATCACTTCACGTCGCTGCCGACCGCAATCTACGGCATCGTGCTGCTCGCCGCTGCGATCGCCTACTACATCCTGCAGACCTTGATCATCCGGCAGGAAGGCCCGCACTCGAAACTCGCGCAGGCGGTCGGAGGCGATCTCAAAGGAAAGATCTCGCCGGTGCTCTACCTCGCCGCGATTCTGCTGGCGTTCGTGAATCCACTGATCGCCGACGGGATCTACGCGTTCGTCGCGCTGATGTGGCTCGTGCCGGACCGGCGGATCGAGTCGCGGTTGGCGCGGGAGGAGTGAGGCTCAAGATCACGCCGTCGACGTCAGGAGATGAGAAAAGCGTGCACAGGTCCCTCACACCTCGAAAGGAGTAAGGATCATGAAACGTTTCGCAGCGTGTCTCGCGGTCGCCGTTTGCATCAGCTTTCTGGCTCCAGTCGCTCAGGGTGCGTTGCGGTTCGCTGTCATCGACGGGACGAACGGCAAGATCCTCAGTACGGACCTCGCGGCGAACGATCTCAAGGTCACGCGTACAGGTGCCGGGTCGTACACGTTGACCTTCAAATTCAACATTCTGTTCTTCATGGGTAATGTGCAGGCCGGCGGTCCGGGTGGCGACGCGACGAGCATGATCTTCACAAGCGTGTATGACACGAAAACCAAGAAGATCGTATATGTGACGACGTACGGTGTTGCGGCGAAGAGCCCCGTATTGGACCCGATGGACGGGCGAATCACGATCCTCGTGAACAAGTAGCGTTTACAGGAGTGGCCGCAGGTCACAGAGCGCGATGTTGTTGCGCCGCCGAGCAGCGGAGAGGGGCTTTGCACCTAAAGTCGCCCCGGCGCAACGCTGCTCTGACGCTCAGAGCGCATCCCTCGCGCCGAGTCATCGATCGCTTCCCCCGAGCAATGCGGCTCTCACGCTCAGAGCCGCATCCCTCGCGCCGAGTCATCGATTGCTTCGCCCCAGCAATGCGGCTCTCACGCTCAGAGCCGCATTCCTCGCGCCGAGTCATCGATTGCTTCGCCCCAGCAATGCAGCTCTCACGCTCAGAACCGCATTCCTTGCGCCGAGGGATCGATCCCTTCGCGGAAGCGACTTGCTTCTGAACTCCGGGCATCGAGGGACGCCTTCGCGACAGCCGGCGAGGACGTCGGCGGTCCGGTCACGCCGTCGCGTGGCGGATGTTGTATTTGCGATCGACGCGCAGCACGCCGTCGACACTGCTCAGAGACCGCGACACCTTCTCCAGGTGCTTGAGGTCCGCGATCTCGAGGACCATCTCCACGGTCGCTTTGCCTTCGCCGGTGCGCGTTTCCATCTGGCGGATGTTGGTCTTCAGATTCGCGATCGTCGAGATCACGCGGGCGAGGATGCCCTGGCGGTCTTCCATGATGATCTCGAGCTCGACCTGGAACTGCGACTGGCGCTGGTCGGCCCACTCGACGCCGATCTCGCGGTCGGGGTTGAACATCAGGTTCTTCACGTTCGGACAGTTCGCGCTGTGCACGGCCACGCCCTTGCCGCGCGTCACGTAGCCGATGATCGGCTCGCCCGGCAGCGGGTTGCAGCACTTGGCGAGGTAGGTCAGCAGATCGTCGTAGCCCTTGACCTTGATCGTCGCCGAGGACGAGAACGGGAAGATCTTGCGGACCGCCTGCTGGATGACGCCCGGCTGCTCCGTCGCTGGTCCCTTTTCCTTCTGCTCGTCGGTCGCGAAGCGCTCGACGATCGAGCGCGCGGCGATCTTGCCGTAGCCGACGTCGGCGTAGAGATCGTCGAGGCGAGGAAGGCTGTGCTCGGACAGCACGCCGTCGAGCGCGTTCTCCGCGATCAGCTTGCGCCACTGCACCTTGTAGCGTTTGGCCTCGCGCTCGAGCAGTTTCCGTCCCAGTTCGATGGACCGGTGCTTCTGCTCCGTGTTCAGCCAGTGCCGGATCTTGTGCTTCGCGCGCGAGGTCGCGACCATGTTGAGCCACTCGCGGCTCGGCGACTGCGTGGAGCTGGTGACGATCTCCACGATGTCGCCGTTCTTCAGATGCGTGCGCAACGGCACGAGCTTGCCGTTCACGCGCGCGCCGACGCAGTGGCTGCCGACGTCGGTGTGGATGCGGAACGCGAAGTCGAGCGGCGTCGCGCCGCGCGGGAACGCGAACACGTCCCCCTTCGGCGTGAAGGTGTAGACCTCGTCGGGATAGAGATCGATCTTGAGCGAGTTGAGAAAGACGCGCGGGTCTTTGATCTCGTGCTGCCACTCGACGACCTGCCGCAGCCAGAGGAAGTTCTGGTCGTCGGGATGCGCGCCGACGCGCCCTTCCTTGTATTTCCAGTGCGCCGCGATGCCCTGCTCGGCGATGAGGTCCATCTCGCGCGTGCGGATCTGCACCTCGAACGGCTGGCCTTTCTCCGCCACGACGGTCGTGTGCAGCGACTGGTAGAAGTTCGGCTTCGGCATGGCGATGTAGTCCTTGATCCGTCCGGGGACGGGACGCCACATCTGGTGAATGATGCCGAGGGCCGCGTAGCAGTCTTTGACGCTGGGGGTGATGATGCGGAAGGCGAGGTAATCGTAGAGCTGGCCGATGTCGATGTCCTGCCGGCGCAGCTTCGACCAGATCGAGTACATCGACTTCACGCGGCCGTAGACGTCGCCCTCGATCTCGTTCTCGTCGAGCTTCTGCGTCAGCGTGGCCTTGATGCGTGCGACGACGTCGCCGGACACGGCCATCTTCTCGTCGACGGCCTTGTGCAGATCTTCCGATTCGCGCGCGTGGAGGAAACGGAAGGAGAGGTCCTCCAGCTCGGACTTGACCTGTCCCATGCCGAGGCGGTTGGCGATGGGCGCGTAGATCTCCATCGTTTCCTTCGCCACGGCGAGGCGTTTCTCCTCCGGGAGGAACTGCAGCGTGCGCATGTTGTGGAGGCGGTCCGCGAGCTTGACCAGCACGACGCGGAGGTCCGACACCATCGCCAGGAGCATCTTCCGGAACGTCTCGGCCTGCTGCTCTTCCTTCGAGACGTAGGCGTAGCGCGAGATCTTGGTCACGCCGTCGACGAGCTCCGCAACCTGATCGCCGAACAGCTCCGTCAGGGTCTCTTTCGTGGTGAGCGTGTCCTCGATGACGTCATGCAACAGGCCGACGGCGATGGAGGTCTCGTCGAGCCGCATGTCGGCGAGAATGTAGGCGACGTTGAGCGGATGAATCAGGTACGGCTCGCCCGAGCTGCGCATCTGATCGCGATGCTCGCGCGCGGAGAAGATGTAGGCCTTCTGAAGCAGTTCCTCGTCGAAGTCCGGTTTGTAGGACTCCACTTTGTCGAGGATGTCTTCGAAGCGGATCATGGAAGCGGCGAGTATAACGGGAGCCGGTTGGCGGTTGACGGTTGGCGGGGGAACGTGGAGGGGCGGCGGTCTCCCGCCAACCGCCAACTGCCAACCGCCAACCGCTCCTTGGGCACGCTACGTGCTCGGGTACCGCCATCGAAGCCATCGGACGGCGCGTGGCCGTCCGGGGCGCCGGGATTAGAAAAAGGAGGTAGTCGTGTCCAATCGTTTTTCGAGACCAGTCTTCTTCTTGGTTGTTCTTCTCGTGACCCTTGCGGCCATCCCCGCATTCGCTGGTCCGGTACCGTCGAAGACGGCGGCGAACCAGAGCCTCGACTCGCGTGAAGCCGACCTGACGATCATCCGCGATGTCGCGGCGAACGAGCAGGTCGCGGCCGTGCTGACGGCCAACGGTTTCACGTCCGAGGAGGTGAATCAGCGCCTGGCGGCGATGTCGTCGCAGGACCTGCACCAGCTCGCGCAGAATCTGGAGCAGCTCCAGCCGGCCGGACTCACCCGGCAGGAGTGGATCTGGATCGGCATCGGCGCGCTGGCCGCGCTGATCCTGGTGGTCGCGCTGGCCTGATGCAGATTCCCGGCGCTCGAACGGCTTCGGGGAAACCAGGGCGGGCGCTCCGCGCTCGCCCTGTTCTCGTTTCTGCGCTCGCCGCGCTCCTCCTCTCCTCCTGCGTCTACTGGACGCCGCGCTCGCACGCGCCCTCGGCGTCCGTAAATGTCGTCGGGAACGTCCCGATGCAGAAGTGGGACATCAAGTCGTGCGGCGCGGGCGCGCTGTCGTCCGTGCTCCAGCACCACGGCGATCCGATCTCGATGGCGGAGTGGGACGCGAAGCTTCCGAAGACGCGCGGCGGAGTGATGTCGATCGACCTCGTGCTGGCGGCGCGCGAGCGCGGCTTCGACGCGAACATCGTCACCGGCGATGCCGGACTCGTGGACGCCGAGGTGCGCGCCGGGCGTCCGGTAATCCTCATGCTGCAGGTGATCCAGGCGCCGGGAAAGAGCTACGACTTCTTCCACTACATCGTCATCGACGGCCACGATCCGGAGAAGAACCTTTACCGCACGCAGTTCGGCGACGGGAAGTCGCGATGGGCGCGACTCGAGCGCATCGAGCCGGCGTGGAAGCCGACGAAGTATGCGACGGTGGTGATCCGTCCCGCCGATCCACACGCGAAGGCGCTGCGCGTCGCGGTGCAACTCGAGGAGGAAGGGAAGTACGCGCTGGCAGCGCAGAGCTACCGCGAGATCCTCGCGCAAAACCCGAAGTCGCTCCTCGCCTGGACGAACCTCGGCAACGCCGAAATGCACCTCGGACGCCCAGCCGCGGCGGAGGAGGCGTTCCGCAAGGCGCTGGAGATTCAGCCCGACTCCGCGGACACGCTGAACAACCTCGCCTGGCTGCTGTACGAGCAGAAGCGTGTCGACGAAGCGGAGCCGCTCGCGCGCAAGGCCGCGGCGACGAAGGCGCCTGATTCGTGGACTCGCCTCGACACGCTCGCGCGCATCCTCGCGGCGCGCGGTCTGTGCGAGGAGGCGAAGGCGACGTTCAGCAAGGCGATCAACGGCGTACCGGAAAACCGCAAGAACGAGCGCGCGGACATCGAAGCGGCGGCGAGTAACATCGCGTCGTGTTCTCAAAGCGCGCGCGCTGGTCCGCCCCCCTCAACGAACTGACGCTCGAGCGCCGCAGGCGCGGCGATCTGCTCGATCTCACGGAGACGAATCCCACTCGCGCAGGGCTCCCCTACCCCGGGGAAGAACTGGCGGAGGCGCTCGCGCGAGGGGCGCGCGCTTCGTACGATCCCGATCCGCGCGGAATGCGCTCGGCGCGCGAGGCACTCGCTAACGAACTGCGTTGCGATCCGGACGATTTGCTCCTCACCGCGTCCACGAGCGAGGCGTATTCGTTCCTCTTCAAGCTCCTTACAGATCCCGGCGACACGATCCTCACCGCCACGCCGTCGTATCCGCTGCTCGAGCATCTCGCGTCGCTCGAGCTCGTGGAGCTGCGCACGTTCGCGATGGAGTTTCATCGCCGCTGGGAGATCCACGACGTGCCGGTGGATCCGCACACGCGCGCGATCGTGGTGGTGAACCCAAACAATCCGACCGGCTCGTTCGTGACTCCGCGCGAACAGGATGCGCTCGCGTCTCACGGCATCCCGATCATCTCCGACGAGGTGTTTCTCGACTACCCGCTCGAAGGCACCGGCACGACTTTCGTCCGCGACGACGTCCTGACGTTTACCCTCGGCGGACTGTCGAAGTCCGCGGGGCTACCGCACTTCAAGCTCGGCTGGATCCGCGTCAGCGGTCCGGGCAAACAAGAGGCGCTCGATGCGCTAGAGCTGATCGCCGACAACTTTCTCTCCGTCGCGACGCCGGTGCAGGTCGCGCTTCCGGACCTGCTGCGCATCGCGCCGCGGATTCGCGAGGCGATCTCGCAACGCACGCGCGCGAACCTCGCGACGCTGCGCGCGAACGTGAACGCGTCCGCGCAGGTGCTCCCGGTCGAAGGTGGATGGTCCGCGGTAATCCGCGTTCCGCGCGTGATGAGCGATGACGAGCTCGCAATCGCGCTGCTCGACCGGGGCGTCGTGGTCCAGCCGGGATACTTCTTCGACTTCGACGCCGAGGGCTATATCGTCGTCTCCCTGCTGACGAACGAAGAGGTATTCAAGGAAGGCACGCTGCGACTCCAATGAAGCATCACTGGGCGCTCGACCCGAACATCACCTACCTCAACCACGGCGCCTTCGGCGCGACACCGCGCGTGGTGCTGGAGAAGCAGAACGAATATCGCGCGCAGATGGAGCGCGAGCCGGTGCGCTTCTTCGTGCGCGAGCTCGAGCCGCTGCTCGACGACGCGCGCAACGCTCTCGCGGAGTTCATCGGCGCGGATGCCGAGGGTCTCGCGTTCGTGCAGAACGCGACGGCGGGCGTGAACGCCGTCCTCCGCTCGCTCGACCTCGACAAGTTCGACGAGCTGCTGGTGACGACGCAGGAGTACAACGCAAGCCGCAACACGCTCGACTACGTCGCCGCGGTGAACGGAGCGAAGATCGTCGTCGTCGACGTCCCGTTCCCGATTGCGTCGGCGGACGTGGTGGTGGAACGCGTGCTGGAGAAAGTCACCGACCGCACGCGGCTTCTGCTGATCGATCACGTGATCAGCCAGACGGCGCTGATCTTTCCCGTCGAGCACATCGTGCGCGAGCTCGCGCAGCGCGGGATCGACACCCTCATCGACGGCGCGCACGCGCCCGGCTTCCTCCCGCTCGACGTGCGCGCGACCGGCGCCGCGTACTACGCCGGCAACCTGCACAAGTGGGTCTGCGCGCCGAAAGGCGCAGGATTTCTATACGTGCGCGAGAACCGCCGCGCCGGTGTGCGTCCGGCGATCATCAGCCACGGCGCAAATTCGCCGCGGCGCGACCGCAGCCGCTTCCACCTCGAGTTCGACTGGATCGGTACCTTCGATCCGTCGCCGTGGCTTTGCGTTCCCGATTCGCTCCGCTTCGTCGGCTCGCTCCTGCCCGGCGGCTGGATCGAAGTCGCCCGCCGCAATCGCGAGCTCGCACTCAAGGCGCGCGACTTGTTGTGCGAAACACTGCAGATCGACAAACCCGCACCCGACGAAATGCTCGGCGCGATGGCCGCCGTCCCGCTCCCCGACGGATCGCAGGACGAGTTGCAGGACAAGCTGCTCTTCGACTACCGAATCGAAGTCCCGATCATGCCGTGGCCCGCACCGCCGAAGCGGCTGCTGCGCGCAAGCGCGGCGGTGTACAACGTGTTCGAGGAGTACGAACGCCTGGCAGAGGCGTTAAGAAACGAAATACCGCGCTAACGCCCGCTCCAACTCCTCATGGCGCGTCGGCTTCGCCAGATAGTCGTCCATCCCCGCCGCCAAACACTTCTCGCGATCGCCTTCCAGCGCGTTCGCGGTCATCGCGATGATGCGGTGGCGGCGGCCGGTCTCGGCCTCGCGGCGGCGGATCTCGAGCGTGGCCTGGTAGCCGTCCATCACAGGCATCTGGCAGTCCATCAGCACCACTTCGTAGTCGGTCGTGCTCAGCGCCTCCAACGCTTCCTTTCCGTTCGCGACGGAGTCGGCCTGGTAGCCGAGCTTCTGCAACTGGCTCATCGTCAACTTCATGTTCAGGAAGTTGTCCTCGACCAGGAGAACGCGGATGCTCTGCCGCTGGTCGGGCGTGACGATGCGCGTCGGCTGCGTGCTCGAGAGCGGCGGCGCCGGGCGCGGCAGCGGGATCGCCTCGTGCGCCATGGCGATGGCGATCGCGTCGAACAGCTCGCGCTGGCCGACCGGCTTCGCCGTGTACGCGTTGATGCCCGCGTCGCGCATCGTGCCTTCATCGACGAGGTCGTTCACGATCAGGTAAACGAGACTCGTCCCCGCGATCGGGGCGTCGCGCCGGATCTCTCGCGCAAACCCGAGCGGATCCAGATCGTCCATCCGATCGAAGATCACCAGCCGATACGGATCGCCCCCCGCCTCGGCACGCACCGCCGCCAGCGCGTCAGCCCCGTCGGTTGCCACGTCGACGCGCATCTCCCACGTCCCGACGAGGTAGTGCAGCACGACCTTGCGGCTCGTCGGCTGGTGATCGACGAGCAGCACGCGCTTCCCTTTCAAGTCCAGGTCCGATGAGACGATCGGGCGCCGGTCGCGCGCGAGCTTCGGAAACGGCACGGTGAACCAGAACGTCGAGCCCTCGCCGGGTGCGCTCTCGACTTCGATCAGACCGCCCATCGTCTCGACGAGATGCCGCGCGGTCGACAGCCCGAGGCCGACGCCGGCGAAGCGGCGCGTGGAGTCGGCGTCCAGCTGCGTGAAGCGCTCGAAGAGCAGCAGACGGTCTTCGTCCGCGATGCCGATGCCGGTGTCGCGCACGTCGAAGCGCACGACCCGATGGGTCTCCGTTTCCGTCTGCAGTCCCAGGCTCAGCACGATCGAGCCGCGCTCGGTGAACTTGACCGCGTTCTCGAGCAGGTTCGTGACCACCTGCCGCAGTTTCGAGAGATTGCCGCGGAAGACCGGTGGAAGGCTCGGATCGACGATGAGGCCGACGTCGAGATCTTTGCCGAGCGCGGCGACCTTCATCACCTCGACGATGCGCTGCATCGCGCGGTAGAGATCGAAGTCGACCAGCGCCGCGGAGAGCGTCCCGGCCTCGAGGTTCGAGACGTAGAGGATGTTGTTGACGATCGACAGGAGTTGCTCGGCGCTGGCGCGCGCCTGATGCGCGTAGTCCTGCTGCTCCAAGTTCAGCGGCGTGGCCATGACCAGGTCGAGCATGCCGACGATGCCGTTCATCGGCGTGCGGATCTCATGGCTCACGTTCGTGAGAAACTGCGTCTTCACGCGCGCGGCTTCGAGCGCGGCGTCGCGCGCGTTGCCCAGCTCGGCCTCGAATTGCTTGCGGTCGGTGACGTCGCGGAAGATCACGCGCGCGAGCACGGCCTTCCCGTCGAGGACCTTCGGGCGCAGCCATCCTTCGAGCGTGACGCGGCTGCCGGACGCGGTGACGAACACGGTCTCCATGCGCTCGGCGCTCGCGCTCTCGAACACGTGTCCGAACACGCGGCGCAGTTCTTCGCGACGCTCCGGCTCCGCGGCCTGCACGAGCGACGCGCCGCGGGAGATGCCGAGGAGCGTGTTCGCGGCCTCGTTTGCGTGGAGGACCGTGCCGTCGGGGGCGAGACTGAGCACGAGATCGGTGGTCTGCTCGAAGAATTCACGAAACCGCTCGTCGGCCTCGGAGAGCTCATCGTGCCGTTGGATCTCGCGCGACGCGTGGCGTGCGAGGGCGAGAAAGAGCGCGAGCTGTTCGGCGTTGAGCGTGCGCGGCTCGCGGTCGAGGATCGACAGCGTTCCGCCATTCCCGAGTGATGCAGCAGCGTAGAACCGTACGTGCGGAGGTCCGACGACGAGCGGATGCTCCGCGAAGCGTGGATCGGCAGTCGTGTCGCTCACGACGACCATCTCGCTCACGTCTTTGATGCGCGATGCAAACGACGATGCGGATGGGACGTGCGTCGCCTTCGAGCCGCTCGCGGCGACGATCTGTTCGCCGCCCGCCGACACGAAGCCGATCCACGCCACCGGCACGCGCAAAGCTCGCGCCGCATCGCCGCACAACGTCTCCAGAATCGTCAAATCTCTCCCTTGGACCGCGCGCATCATAGCGCTCACCGGCACTCCTTCTGCACGGCAGCCTCGTGAAAGGAGTGTCAAACATGCTCAAAGTGACGGCCAGCGCGGTCGCGCTGATTCTGCTCGCCGCGTGCCAGGCGGAAAACCGGAGCGGGCTGCCGGAGACCGAAACGACCGGCACCGCGCAGTCGGTGCAGGAGACGTCGACCGCATCGGCGACGACGACCGGCGAGAGCGGCGGCACGCTCAGCGCGATGACGCCGGCGGACAAGGAGTTCGTCGTGAAGGCGGGCATGGGCGGACTGTACGAGGTGCAGGCCGGCAATCTCGCGCTGCAAAACGCGTCGAGTCCGGCCGTGCGGTCGTTTGCGCAACGGGTGGTCACCGATCACTCGAAGGCGAACGCAGAGCTCGCGCAGCTGGCAACCGCAAAAGGTGTCGCGCTGGCGACCGAGCTCACAGGCGAGCACGAAGCCGCTGTCGATCACCTCGCGACGCTCAGCGGCGCGGAGTTCGACAAGGCCTACATGCAGCACATGGTGGCGGACCACGCCAAGGACGTCGCCGAGTTCGAGAAGGCTTCCACCTCGGCGACGGACGCGGATCTCAAGGGATGGGCGGGAAGGACGCTGCCGATCTTGCGGGAACACGCAAAGCTGGCGAACGAGTTAGCCGGGAAGGTGTAGGTGTGGCGCGCCGGCCGCTGGCCGGAGGTCCACCGGCCGCTGGCCGGCGCTCCGGCGAGCTGCCGGAGGACCGGCCGGCCAGCGGCCGGTGCTACTTCACTCCCCGATCGCGGTGAAGACCGACTCGGGATTCAACCCCAGCCACGGATCGTCGCTCGGCGTGAGAAACAGCTCCGCGTACACACGCTCGTTCAGCGACGCGAGATCCTCCACCTCCCCTGCCGCGAACCACTGGTGGATGTGGCGGTGCAGCTCGACGTCGTTGAAGACCGTGTCGGTGGCGACGCTGCGGCGGAGGCTCTCCATCAGCTCGTCCGTGAGCGGCTGCTTTCTGCGCATCAACGCCAGCGACTCTGCGCTGAACGTGACGTCGTCGCTGACCGGCATCGATTCCTCGGCCGGCGGACGCAGACCGATCGTGAGCTGCGTGAGCAAGGGTCGTTCCGTGCGAGCTTTGCTCGCCGCTTGCCTCACCACCTCCTGCGCCGTCGGGTTCCGCGGAACGCGCTGCTTGATCTGCACAAAGCCCAACGAAAGGCCGCGGTCGAGTGCTGCTTTTGCACGCAACGCGTGATACTCGCGGAGCTGCGCCGGATCGAGCGTCAACCACTCTTCGAGCTGCGCGCGGAACGCTCGCGGCGAATGCAATCCCGGCAACGCGTCGAGGACTTCGCCGTTTTCGCCGAGCAGGTAATGCACGCTGTTGCCGGTGATCGTCTGCTGGATCTTCCGGCCGTCGCCCATATCGATCGTCACACGCGGCACCGGCCGCACGGAATGCCAGTGCAGCACATAACGCTCGCGGAGGATCGACGCGATCTCCGGATCGGAGTAGAGCATCACCCGGAAGAAGCGGCTGTTCGCGCAGCTCAACTCCTCGTCGAGCCGGCCCAGGAGGTACAGCGAGAGGATCGGACGGCCGAGTGCGCGCGCGGCGTTCTGCGCTTCGCCGAGATCCGTGTACCAGAAGAGCCGCGAGGTGTGGCAGTCCTTCTGCGCGCAGACGCGATCGAGGAGCGCATCGGGCGCGCCGTTCGATTTCGCGTGCAACATGTCGACCGAGGACTGGCCGCCGCGACGCAATCCTTCCACGTCACCGGCGAACATCGAGATGGAAAAGAGAGAGGCAAGAACGAGTGCGATTCTCATGCACTCAGTGTGCGTCGCGCTGCGCGGGCTGTCCGTCTAAGGTCTGTAAAAAGCCGGCAGGAAGACACTCACGCTCGCGCCGCCGCCGTCGCGCGGCGAGCTACGGATCGCGCCTCCGTGGCCGCGCACGATGCGGTCGACGAGGAAGAGTCCGAGGCCGAGGCCGGACGGTGCCATCGCGGTCGTGCCGCGACGGAACGGTTTCGCGTCGACGAACAGCGCTTCCGGCACGCCGGGGCCGCGATCGCTGACCGTGATCCGCACGCCGCCTTCGTCGGGCGCCACATCGACAGAAATGCTGCGGTCGGGGACGTCGCGCGAGAACTTCTCCGCGTTGTCGACGAGGTTGTCGACGACGTGATGGAGGGCGTCGGGATCGAATGCGATCTCCGGCAAGTCGGGCGCGACCCGCAGATCGATCGGGCACTGCGCCGCCTGCATCTGCGGCTCGAGCCGTGCGATGCAGTCCGCGACCGCGCGGCCGATCTCGCCCGGCCGCGGCGCGAGCGCGAACGTGCCGCGCTCGAGGCGCGTGACCTCGAGCACGTTCGCGACGACGCGTCCGAGGCGCTCGGTCTGTCCGGCGATCTCGCGCGCATATCGCTCGCGTTTCTCCGAGTCCACCTCCTCGGCGATCAGATCGCTGTAGACGCGCAGCGAAGCGAGCGGCGTGCGCAATTCGTGCGCGGCCGTCGCGGCAAATCGCGCGCGATCGGTGGCGAGGCGCTCGACCCGCGAGAGCGTCCAGATCACGCCCATCACGACCAGGAGCAGCACGCCGGCGACGGCCGTGAACGTGCGCATGAAACGCTCGCGCTCTGCGTCCTGCTGCGTCGCCGCGGGACCCGAAAACTGCGCGCGCCAGCCCGTGCCTTCGATCGACGTTCCCGCGGGCGCACGATGCACGACCGCGCCTTCGATCGTGTTGCCGTCGACGACGGGCGTGAGCAGTCCCTGCACGAGCGGACCCTCGGGCGTGTGCACGGCTCGCAACGCGACGAGCGTCGGCTTGCCCGCAATGGTGAGGGTGCGCCATTCGAGCGGCGTCGTCCGGATTTCCACCGGCGGCGCGGGCCTCGGCTCCACGGGCACGGGCGCGGGCGCCACTCTCTGCTTGAGCTGTTGATACACCGTGTTCGACCGCGCGTTCTGGTCGAACACCTGCGGGTCCATGAGCTGCACGGAGGACTGCTGGCCGGCGAGGTTGCGCTGCGCGGCGACGCGCGCCTCGGCCAGGCGCGCTTCGACCCCGCGTGCATCGGCGGCCCGCGCTGCCTCGAGCCGAGCCTCGCGCTGCCGCGCCTCGGCAAGGCTGGTTTCGAGCTCGGCGATCCGCGCGTTCATCGCACGCTCGACCTCGGCCTCGCGATCGAGGACGGCAACGAGGGAGGCAACGGACTCGCGGATTGTCGGCGCGGACGAGGTCAGCGTGTCGCGGATCGCTCGCTGATCGGGAGCGTCGGGCGCGTTCAGTTCGCGCAGCTCTTCGTTCAGCGTCGGCAGGGACACGCGGCCGTTCGCGTCGATCTGAAAGTGCGCCGTCACGAGTGGATTCTCGGAACCGTTCGCAAGCGGCGACGGCACGACGGAGAGCCCCTGCGACGCGCCTTTCGGATCGTGGTAGAGGTTCTGGTAGTGAAAGTACGGCCGCTGCGATTCGCTCGTGCGAAGTTCTTCGAGACGACGCGCGAGGCGGTCGGCGACGGTGCGCTCGTTCTCGAGCGTCGCGCGCGTGGCCATCTGCGACTGCAACCGCACCTCGGCATCGAGCGCGCGTCGCGACGACACGTACCACGCTGCGAGCAGTCCGCCGACGCCGAGGAGGAGGACGAGCGCCGCGAGCGGCACGCGCATTTTCATTTGCTTCCCCACGCGTAGCCGGTGCCTTTCACCGTGACGACGATGCGCGGCTCGGCAGGCTCGCGCTCGATCTTCTGGCGAAGGTTGGCGATGGTCATGTCGACGGTGCGGGTCTCAATTTCATCACTGGCTCCCCACACCGTCTGCAGCAACTCCGCGCGCGACACGGCGCGCGTGCGGTGGCGATGCAGCCAGCGGAGGATGCCAACCTCGCGAGGCGTGAGCGCGATCGCCGTGCCGTTGCGACGCGCCTCGCAGCGTCCGAGGTCGAGGAGACAGCCGTCGATCTCGACGCGCTCGGCGTCGGCGGGCGCGATCGAGGCACGCCGGCGCAACGCGTCGATGCGCGCGATGAGCTCGTTCGTGCCGAACGGCTTGGTCAGATAGTCGTCCGCGCCGGCGCTCAGTCCTTTGACCCGCTCCTCCTCCGATCCGCGCGCCGTGAGGATCAGGATCGGTAACGCAGGACGCGCCATGCGCAGGCGTCGGCAGACTTCGACGCCGTCGAGGCGCGGCAACGCGAGGTCGAGAAGCACGAGGTCGATGTCGCTCTCGACGCCACGCTCGGCGCCGGTGAGGCCGTCGGCCGCGGTCTCGACGAGGAAACCGCGCCTGGTGAGGAGGTCGACGAGCGCCTCGCGAAGCGAGCGCTCGTCCTCGACGATGAGGATGCGCACGGAGGGAATGGTACGCCGCTGTATATTCGCGGGCCATGATTCAGATTCGCGGGCTTCGAAAGATTTACGGAAGTGTCGTGGCGCTGGACGGTCTCGACCTCGACGTCGCCGAGGGCGAAATGTTCGGCCTCCTCGGGCCGAATGGCGCGGGGAAAACGACCACGATCGGCGTGCTGACGACGCGCGTGAAAGCGACAGCCGGCACGGCGCACGTGGCAGGGTGCGACGTCACGAGTGAAAGCGTCGCGGCACGGGCGCGGATCGGCGTCGTGCCCCAGCGGCCGAATCCCGACCGCGGTCTCACCGTGCGGGAGAATCTCGTTTTCCACGCCACGTACTTCGGCATCCCGCGCGCCGAGGCCTCGCACCGCGCGGATGCGTTGCTCGAGCGCCTCGGCATCGCCGACAAGCGCGATGCGAAAGTCGACGAGCTCTCCGGCGGGCAGCAGCAGCGGATGATGATCGCCCGCGCGCTCACGCACGAACCGCGGGTGCTCTTCCTCGATGAGCCGACCGTCGGCCTCGATCCGCAGGCGCGCCTCGGCCTGCGGGAAATCCTCCGCGACCTCCACACGCAGGGGCGCACGGTCGTGATGACGACGCACTACATGGAAGAAGCGGATCAACTGTGCGACCGCGTGGCCATCGTCGACCGCGGGAAACTGCTCGCGTGCGACACGCCGGCCGCGTTGCGCGCGCAGGCGCCAGGCGAGACGATCGTCGAGGTGACGTTCGACCGCGAGCTCGCCGCGGACGCACCGGAGATCGCCGGCGTGACGCGCACCGAATCGCGCGGAACGGTGTTGCGCGCGTATGCGCCGAGCGCGGCCGCGGCGATCCCCGCGCTGTTCGCGTTCGCCGAGTCGCGTGGCTACGCGGTGCGCGACATCCAGATCGCGCGTCCGAGTCTCGAGACGCTGTTCATTTCCCTGACCGGGAGGAAGCTCGCGTGAACGCTCGTGTTTTCGGTGCGCTGCTCCTGCGCGACGCCGTCGTCGCGAAGCGCGAGATCGCCGGGATCATCATCCGCACGATGATGCAGCCGGTGCTGTTCGTGATCGTGTTCGGCCTGCTGCTTCCGCGCATGGGGATGATCCCGCGCGGCTATAACACGACGATGCTGCCGGGCATCGCCGCGCTCTGTCTGACGATGGCCTCGATCTGGTCGGTGACGATGCCGCTCATCGCCGACTTCGGCATGACCAAGGAGATCGAGGATCGACTGCTCGCGCCGGTGCCGATCGAGTTGATCGCGATTCAGAAGGTGTTCTCCGGAATCGTGCAGGGCGCGATCGCGGTGGTGTTCGTGCTGCCGGCGGCGCGCCTGCTGATGGGACCCGTGCCCGGTCTGACGCTGCAGAACCTTCCGCTGCTGTTCCTGATAGTGATCCTCGGCGGCGCCGTCTTCTCCGCGTTCGGCCTGTTCCTCGGCACGGCGCTCCAGCCGCAGCACATCTCGTTGATGATGCAGGTCATCTTCGCGCCGATGATCATGTTCGGCTGCGCGTATTACCCGTGGCGCGGCCTCGATCACTTCCCAGTGTTGAAGTACGCCGTGCTGATCAATCCGCTGGTCTACATCTCGGAAGGGATGCGCGCGGCGCTGACGCCTGGCGTGGACCACATGCCGCTCCCCGCCATCCTCGGCGCGCTGATCGCGTTGACGGTCGGGTTGATGTGGTTGGGTTTGCGTGGGTTTCGGAGGAGGGCGATCGGATGATCGGTCATGAGTTTATCCCGCGCGTAGACGCGGGATCTCTCGGTGCACCGACGCTGCCTGTGGCACGTACGCTGCTGATGCACGGAGAGATCCCGCGTCTACGCGCGGGATAAACTTTGCAAGCGCCGCTCGAGATACAGCCGCTCCGCCGGATTCGTCGCCAGCGCGAGCGCGTCGCGATACGACGCCGCGGCCTCCTCGTATCGGCCGAGACGCCGCAGCAAGTCGGCCTTCGACGCGGGGAGGAGGTGATACCGCGAAAGCGCACCGCCCGCCTCGATGCGCGCGATCCGTTCGAGAGCGCGCTCGGGACTCGTGGCCATGCCGTCCGCGACCGCCGCGTTGAGCTCGACGACCGGCGTCGGAGTCCAGCGCAACAGAGTCTCGTATAGCGCCGCGATCTGCCGCCAGTCCGTCTCCGCGGGCGCCGCGGCTTGCGCGTGCAGCGCGGCGATCGCGGCCTGGATCTGATACGGGCCAGGCGTGCGCAGCGCGAGCACTCCGTCGATCATGCGCACGCCTTCGTCGATCTGCGCGCGATTCCAGAGCGAACGATCCTGCTCTTCGAGCGGCACCATCGCGCCATCGCTCGCGACTCGCGCGGCTCGGCGCGAATCGGTGAGCAGGATGAGCGCGAGCAATCCCTTCGCCTCCGCCTCCCGCGGAAGCAACTCGACCGTCAGACGCGCGAGGCGGATGGCTTCGGCCACGAGGTCGAGCCTCAGCAGCGACGGAGCGTCCGTCGATGCATAGCCTTCGTTGAAGATCAGGTAGAGCACCGAGAGCACGGTCGCCACGCGCTCGGGGAGTTTCTCGTGCGACGGCACTTCGTACGGGATCCGCGCCTCGCGGATCTTTTTCTTCGCGCGCACGAGGCGCTGCGCGGTCGTCGGTTCGGGCTCGACGAACGCTCGTGCGATCTCGCGAGTGCTCAGTCCACCAAGGGTTCGCAATGCCAATCCGCGACGCGCCTCGGGTGACAACGCCGGATGGCAACACGTGAACAGCAATCGCAGCCGATCGTCGTCGATGCCCGATTCGTCTTCGATCGCAATCTCTTCCGGCGGAAGCGGCAGTTCCTCCGGCAGCTCGGCCGACCGCCGATCGCGGCGCAAGCGGTCGAGGACGATGCGACGCGACACCGTGTTCAGCCACGCCGCGGGCTTGTCCGGAATCCCATCGCGCGACCACGCCACGAGAGCGCGCGCATACGCCTCCTGCAGCGCATCCTCGGCGACGTCGAAATCACCGGCGAGCCGGATCAGTCCCGCGAGCACACGCGCACCGTCGTTGCGGACGACGTCTTCGACGATGCGCGTGAGCCACATGAGTCCGCGGATCAGCCGCCCATGCCGAGCGGACGCACTTCGACCGCTCCGCTGTCCATCCCCGGCAACTTCGCGGCCCATTCGAGCGCCTGCTCGAGGTTGTCGACCTCGATCACGTAATAGCCGCCGAGCTGTTCCTTCGTCTCGGCAAACGGACCGTCGAGGGTCGTGGCTTTGCCGTCGGTGAAGCGGAGCGTCGTCGCGGTGGCGGTCGGCTTCAGCTCGTATCCGCCGCGCATCACGCCGGCCTTCTCCATGGCTTCACCGTACGCGCCGTGCGCTTCGTACATCTTCCGCTGGTCCTCAGGGGACATCGACTCCCACCGGGTCTCATCGCCGTAAATCATGAGGATGTATTTCATGGTTCTTTCTCCTTCCGCTTCCTTGACGCGGAGGGAGCGCAAAATCGACAACCCCGCGAAAAAAATTGTGGGCTACCGCGACTTGAACTTCGCCGCGAGGTAATCGCGGTTCATCCTCGCGATGAAGCTCACCGAGATCTCCTTCGGGCACACCGCCTCGCATTCGCGGAAGAGCGTGCACGAGCCGAAGTAGCTCTCCATCACTTCCACCATCTTCACCACGCGCTCGTAGCGCTCGGGCTGGCCCTGCGGGAGCAGGCCGAGGTGCGAGACCTTCGCGGCGGTGAAGAGTTGTGCGGCGCCGTTCGGGCATTGCGCGACACACGCGCCGCACTGGATGCACTCCGCGGCGTCCATCGACAGCTCCTGCACCGGCTTGGGAATCGGGAGCGTGTTCGCTTCGACCGCGCTTCCCGTGTTCACCGAGATATAGCCGCCGGCCTGGATGATCTTGTCGAGCGGCGCGCGGTCGACGATCAGGTCCTTGATCACCGGAAACGCCCGCGCGCGCCACGGCTCGATGAACACCGTCGCGCCGTCGCTGAAGTGGCGCATGTGCAACTGACACGTCGCCGTTCCGCCTAGCGGCCCGTGCGCGACACCGTTGATCATCATGCCGCATGAGCCGCAGATGCCCTCGCGGCAGTCGTGCTCGAAGTGAATCGGCTCCTCGCCCTTCTCGGTCAGGCGCTCGTTGACGACGTCGAGCATCTCCAGGAACGACGCATCCGGCGAGATGTTCTCGGCCTTGTACTCGACCAGGCGGCCTTCGGAGTCGCGCGACTTCTGCCGCCACACATGGAGTGTCAGATTCATTTGTAGGACCTCGTGGCCAGCTTCACTTCCTCGTACACCAGCGGCTCCTTGTGCAGCACCGGCTCGTTCCCTTCGCCCTTGTGCTCCCAGGCCGCGACGTAGAGGAACTCGTTGTCGTTGCGCTCCGCCTCCCCTTCCGGCGATTGATACTCGACGCGGAAGTGGCCACCCGCGGACTCCTCGCGGTGCAGCGCGTCGATGCACATCAGCTCCGCGAGCTCGAAGAAGTCGGCGACGCGGCCGGCTTTCTCCAGCGCCTGGTTCGGCTCCTCGTTCGCGCCGGTGACGCGCACGTCGCGCCAGTACTGCTCGCGCAACTCGCGGATCAGCCCGAGCGCCTTCTTCAGCCCCTCGGCCGAGCGAGCCATGCCGCAGTAATCCCACATGATCGTGCCGAGCTCTTTGTGGTACGAGTCGACGCTGCGCGTTCCCTTCGCATCGACGAGCTTCGCGACGCGCTGGCGCACGTCGCGCTCCACATCCGGGAACGCCGCGTGCTTCGCGTCCACCTTCTTGCCGAACTGCGTCGCGAGGTAATCGCCGATCGTGACCGGCAGGACGAAGTAGCCGTCCGCGAGCCCCTGCATCAACGCGCTGGCGCCGAGGCGGTTCGCGCCGTGATCGGAGAAATTCGCCTCGCCGATCACATAAAGCCCCGGCACGTTCGACATCAGGTTGTAGTCGACCCACAGCCCGCCCATCGAATAGTGAGGCGCCGGATAGATGCGCATCGGCGCCTCGTACGGATCCTCGGCGGTGATGTCGTGATACATCTCGAAGAGGTTGCCGTAGCGCTCCTCGATCAGTGGACGTCCGAGGCGTTTGATCGCGTCGGCGAAATCGAGATAGACGCCGCGTCCCGAGGGACCGATGCCGCGCCGTTCGTCGCACACTTCCTTCGCGGCGCGCGAGGCGATGTCGCGCGGTGCGAGGTTGCCGAAGCTCGGGTACTTGCGCTCGAGGTAGTAATCGCGCTCTCCCTCGGGGATCTCACGCGCGCCGCGCTTGTCGCCCTCGGCCTTCGGCACCCAAATGCGGCCGTCGTTGCGGAGCGACTCCGACATCAGCGTGAGCTTCGACTGGTAGTCACCGCTCTGCGGGATGCAAGTCGGATGGATCTGCGTGTAGCAGGGATTCGCGAACGTCGCGCCGCGCTTGTGCGCGCGCCAGATCGCCGTCGCGTTCGACGCCTTCGCATTGGTCGAGAGGTAGAAAACATTGACATACCCGCCCGTGCCGAGGACCACCGCGTCGGCCGCGTGGGCCTCGATCTTTCCGGTGGTCATGTTGCGGGTGATGATGCCTTTCGCGTGGCCGTCGACGACGACCAGGTCGAGCATCTCGTAGCGGTTGAACTGTTTGACGGTGCCGAGCGCAATCTGCCGCTCGAGCGCCTGGAACGCGCCGAGGAGCAACTGCTGGCCGGTCTGTCCGCGCGCGTAGAACGTGCGCGAGACCTGCACGCCGCCGAACGAGCGATTCTCGAGCGCGCCGCCGTACTCGCGCGCGAGCGGCACGCCCTGCGCGACGGCCTGGTCGATGATGTTCACCGATAGCTCGGCGAGGCGATGGACGTTCCCTTCGCGTGCGCGGTAGTCGCCGCCCTTGATCGTGTCGTAGAAGAGGCGGTAGACGCTGTCTCCGTCGTTGCGGTAGTTCTTCGCCGCGTTGATGCCGCCCTGCGCGGCGATCGAATGCGCGCGCCGCGGGGAGTCGTGGTAGACGAAGCACTTGACGTTGTAGCCAAGCTCTCCGAGCGTCGCGGCCGCCGAGGCGCCCGCGAGACCCGCGCCGACGACGATGATCTCGTATTTGCGCTTGTTGGCCGGGTTCACCAGCTTGTAATGCGATTTTGCGTAGGACCACTTTTCAGCCAGCGGTCCGGGAGGAATCTTGCTGTCGAGTTGCATTCCGTTCACCTGACGATTCCGAGGAGCACGCTCAGCGGGAAGGAGAGGTTGCCGACCGTGATCATCACGGCGAACACGCTCGCGAAGCCGCGCCTCCACGGCTCGAAGCGTTTGTGCGTCACGCCGAGCGAGGAAAACATGCTCCACAGGCCGTGGTAGAGGTGCAGGCCGAGGGCGACGTTGGCCAGGATGTAGACCGCGGCGATCCACCAGATCCGAAAGCCGCTAACGACGTTGTGGTAGACGTCACCGGGGACGAAGTTGTGGTGGGCCTGTCCGGTTGTGAGATGCAGGAGGTGGTAGATGACGAAGAGCAGGAGGATCACGCCGCCCCAACGCATCGTCCGCGCGGCGTAGGTGCCTTTCACGTACTCGCGGCCGTTGTAATCGATCGGCCGCGCCTCGCGGTTCATGATCGTCAGCGCATACGCGGAGTGGATGTGGAAGAGGACCGCGACAAGGAGCACGATGCGCGAGAGCCAGAGCAACGCACCCTCGGGGACGGCCGGGCTGAACATCGTGCGCAGCCACTCGGCGTATTCGTTGAGATGCTCGGGCCCGAGGTACAGCTTCAGGTTCCCGACCATGTGCAGAAAGATCCATCCGAAAAGGATCAGTCCGGTCACGGCCATGACCGCTTTTTTGCCGATCGCGGAACGGTAGAGAGTCGCCAACCACTTCATTCGGAGATCACCTCGAGTCGCCAGCGCATTCGGGCGGCATCCTATCAAGGAACGTCACACGGTCAAGGAGACGAGGGAGCGGGCGTGGATGTGACGGGCGAGGGAGTCGTCAAGGAGTCAAGTCGTCGAGTCGCCGAGGAGTCTCACAGGCGCATAGTCTCAGAGTCTCATAGAGAGAAGCGTCACGAATGCAGCTCTATGAGACTCTGAGACTGTGAGCCTCTGAGACCCTCGACGACTTGTCGACTCGACGACGCGACGACTCCCCTGACATTCGTCACCTGCACGTGCTGACACCACGCAGTGCCGCCCAGGCGCGTTTGGGCGCATCCTGCACGTCATGATCGCTGCACAATTCACCTCGGTTCAGAAACAGTACGGCATGGTCGAGGCGCTGAAAGGTCTCGACCTCACCATTCGTCAGGGCGAGCTGCTCGCGCTGCTCGGCGCGAACGGCGCCGGCAAGACCACGGCCGTCCGCCTCCTCCTCGGACTCGCGAAGCCCACCTCGGGCGAGGTGCGCGTCTTCGGCGGCGACCCTCGCGACGCGCGGACTCGCACGCGCATCGGCGCGGTGCTGCAGAGCGCGCGCGTGCCGGAGACGCTCCGCGTGCGCGAGCACATCCACCTCTTCTCGAGCTACTACCCGAACCCGATGCCGATGGACGAGGTCATCGCCGCGGCGGGGTTGCAGGGGCTGGAGCGCCGCAAGTTCGGCGAGCTGTCGGGCGGCCAGCAGAAGCGCGTGCTGTTCGCGCTGGCGATCTGCGGCAATCCGGATCTCCTGATTCTGGACGAGCCGACGGTCGGCCTCGACGTCGAGGCGCGCCGCGCGCTCTGGAAGCAGATCCGCGCGTTCATCGCCGGCGGGAAGTCGGTGCTCCTCACGACCCACTACCTCGCCGAGGCGGAGGCGCTCGCGGATCGCGTGGTCGTGCTTCATCACGGCAACGTCGTGGCCGAGGGGACGCCGCAGGAGATCAAGGGCGACTCGGCGACGCTCGAAGATGCCTTCGTCGAAATGATCGCGTAGCTCTTTGGAGAAACCATGCGCACCTATCTTCTCGAGATCAAATACGAATTCCTCAAAGCGCTGCGCCTCCCGGCGTACTCGCTGCCGACGCTCCTCTTTCCCGTCCTCTTCTACCTCTTCTTCGGCGTGATGTTCGGCGCGAAACAGACCGGGTCGGTGAACATGGCCACGTATCTCGTCGCCACGTACGGCACGTTCGGCGTCATCGGCGCGGCGTTGTTCGGCTTCGGCGTCTCCGTCGCGGTCGAGCGCGGACAGGGTTGGCTGGAACAGAAGCGCACGACGCCGATGCCGATCGCGGCGTACTTCGTGTCGAAGCTGGCCATGGCCATGATCTTCAGCGCGATCATCGTGACGATGCTGTTCATCGTTGGAACGACGGTCGGCGATGTCGTGATGCCGTTGACCACGATGGCCAAGCTGTTCGGCGTGCTCGTCCTCGGCTCGATCACCTTCTGCGCGTTCGGCCTCGCCCTCGGATTTCTGGCGGGACCGAACTCGGCGGCGCCGATCGTCAATCTGATCTATCTGCCGATGGCATTTCTCTCCGGCCTCTGGTTGCCGATCGCGTTCCTCCCGAAACCCATTCAGGAGATCGCGCTTTGGCTCCCGCCGTATCACTTCTCGCAGCTCGCGTTGCGCACGATCGGCGCGTCGCGCGGCGAACCGATCGCGCTGAATGTCGGAGCGATGATCGTGGCCACGCTGTTGTTCGGAGCGATCGCGTATCTCGGCTATCGGCGCGACGAAGGAAAGTTGTACGGCTAGCCGGCTCGGCCGGCAGCGCTGGTTGGCCAAGCCTTCGGCACGCCTGTCGTCTAAGGCTAAACTGGACTCTCAACAATGCCACGCCTGATCCCGCACGACACCGACCTCGGATGGACGCCGTGGGCGTGGACGGTCTACATCGTCCCGTTCGCGCTGACGCCTCTGTACCTCGACCGGTATGCGAACGCGCGCGGTTGGCTCTTCTTCGGCCTGACGACGCTGCTGTTTCTCGCGATGTACTTCCGCAACTACTGGGTACGCGGCCGCGAGACGTATCTGCTCGCCGGCGCAACCGTCGCACTGGGCATCGCACTGTGGCCCATCACCCCTGCGGCCGGGGCGTTCTTCATCTTTGGCGCCGGCATGCTCGGCCACGGCGTGCCGACGCGGCGCGCATTTCAGGTCGTCGGCGCCATCGCGGCCATTGTCGTGCTGGAGGCGTGGTTCCTCAATATCGCCTGGTTCAACGCCATCTGGCCGTTGGCCTTCACGATCCTCATCGGCGCGCTGAACATTCATTTCGCGCAGGTGAACCGCGCCAACGCGCGTCTGCGACTCGCCCAAGATGAGATCGAGCATCTCGCAAAGGTCGCGGAGCGTGAACGCATCGCGCGCGATCTGCACGATCTCCTCGGACACACGCTGTCGCTGGTGATCCTGAAGTCGGAGCTGGCAACAAAGCTCGCGGAACGCGATCCGGAGCGCGCACGCGAGGAGATCCGTGACGTGGAGAGGATCGCGCGCGAGGCGCTCGCCGAGGTGCGATCGGCGGTGACGGGCTATCGCGCCGGCGGCTTCACGCCGGAGATCCAGCACGCGCGCAGCGCGCTCGCGACGACGGGCGTGACGTTCGAGTGCGACGTGCATTCGGGCACGCAGCTGCCGCCCGCGCACGAGGCCGTGCTCTGTCTCGCACTGCGCGAGGCGGTGACGAACATCGTCCGCCACTCGGGCGCGCGGCGCTGCAAGATGTCCCTCCACGTTTCGGAGGGCTCGTGCACGATGCGCATCACGGACGACGGCCGCGGCGGGGATCAGCCGTTCGGCAGCGGACTCTCCGGCATGCGAGAACGCGTGGAAGTCCTCGGCGGCTCGCTCACCCGCGACGGCCGTCACGGCACGACGCTCACGGTGACGCTGCCGCTGACGGTCGCGCGCGCGCAGGAGCGTACGGCGTGATCCGCGTCGTCATTGCGGAAGACCAGGCGATGGTCCTCGGCGCACTGGCCGCGCTGTTGGAGATCGAAGGCGACTTCGACGTCGTCGGCCGCGCGCAGGATGGCGAGGAGGCGCTCGCAATGTGCCGCGAGTCGAGGCCGGACGTGCTGCTCACGGACATCGAGATGCCGCGGCGCACGGGACTCGAGCTCGCGAGCGCGCTCAAGCAGGAGAAGCTGCCGACGCGCGTGATCATCCTGACGACGTTCGCGCGCGGCGGCTATCTGCGACGCGCCCTCGAAGCCGGCGCGTCGGGATATTTGCTGAAGGATTCTCCGGCCGAGCACCTGGCGAATGCCGTGCGTCGGGTGAAGGCCGGCGGCCGCGTCGTGGACCCCGAGCTCGCCGCAGAAGCGTGGAGCGAGCCCGATCCCCTCACCGATCGCGAGCGTCAGGTCCTGCGCATGGCTGGGGAAGGACAGAGTAGCGCGGACATCGCTTCGACGCTGCACCTGTCCGAAGGAACGGTGCGCAATTACCTGTCCGAAGCGATCAGCAAACTCGGTGCGGCGAATCGTGTCGAAGCCGCGCGCATCGCGCGGGACAAAGGCTGGTTGTGAAGTAGGGCGCGGCCCTACCTCGCCACACTCCTGAAGAACTCTTCGCGGACGTGAAGACCTGTTTTCGTCTTGTCGCACGCAAACACGTCCTTGTAGGCGACGTTCGCGACAAAATCCGTTGTGGCAACGCGGTAAGTTTGTGACGGATCGATTGTGCCGATCGCGGACACATACGAGTCGGGTCCCGCGGCGTCCAGCACCCGCTGCAACTGTGCGCCGGGCATCGCGCAGGTCACGATCTCGTTTTCATACGGCATCGCGCCGCGCAAGAGCTCCATCGTCAGAGGGCCCGCGGGCAGTGGGCTGCGAAAGCTGCTTTTCGTGGAGATCGCCACATCGGCCTTCGCGACGTCGCGCATGACGTCGATCGTGCGGCGCGCGACCGCTTCGGTCGACAGCGGCGCGTCGAAGTGGCCGACGACTTTGAACAGATCGCGATACTGCGGATCGCGCTCGAGCTCGCGCTGCATTTTTTCGACACGCTTTTCCACGCGCTTCTCGACAGGGCCATCGACGGGGAGTGAGGCGTCGACGGGGATCAGCCCGCCGCGCACGCTCTTCACGCGGCCGTCCGCGATCGTCAGTTCCACCCGACTGATGTACGTGAGGTATTGCGACGGCGAAATGAACGTCGTGGACGTGCCGGGAATCTGCACGAGGTCGCGTTTCAGATGGCTGTGGGAGCCGAAGATGAGATTGATGCCCGGCACGGCTTTCGCCATCGCGTAGTCCGCGTCGTCCTCCTGATGTCCGATCATGACCACGGCATCGACGTGCTGTTCCTCGCGCAGCACGCGCACGGCTTCTCTCGCTGCGGTGACGGCGTCCGTAAATGTGAGGCCCGGCACTTTTACGAGCTTCGGGAAATCATCGCCCGCAACAGCAAACACGCCGATGCGTACGCCGCGCACCGTGAACACGGCCGTACCGCGAAAGCCGTTGGAATTCACACGGAACGTGTTGGCACTCAGGATCGGATAGCGCACTCTTTCACGGCAGCGCTCGAACACGTCCCATCCGTAGTCGGCATCGTGATTGCCGAACGCCATCGCGTCGACGACGCCGTTCAGCCACGGCCACTCCGCGCACTGATACTTGTCCGACCACGCAGGCGCGCCCTTGTTGATCGTGTCGCCGCCGCTGAACACCAGCGCGCCCGCGCGCTTCTGCGCGCGCAGGTATCCGATCGCGCGCGCGATCCCGCCCCGCTCCCCTTCGTCGGTATAGAACGGCAACGCGTGAGAGTGATAGTCGGAGAAATGAAGGAGCGTGACGGTCGTATCCGCGCAGAGCGGCAACGCCGTCAGCAGGAGAACGAAGACGAGCTTGCGCATCGCGCGAGTGTATCGGGCCAAGCGTCAAGGTTGTAACGCCAAATCCTCACTCCCGCCCGCGGTAATCACCACCTTTCTCACGGAAGGCAGCGCTTGCAGCATCATCGTCACGGACTCGCGGATCATCCGTGCGCGGCAGGCGCCGCCGACGTTCCGGAGGCGGTCGTTGAAATCGACTGTCAGCACGCCATCGCGAAGGTTCACGGATTCGACGCGCGAGCCCTCCGGAAACGCGGCGACGGCGCCGCGCTCCGAATCGAGCGGACCGGCGATGAGCGCTTCCAGCAACAGGCGCGCGTACGACACGCTCTTCGGAATACGGCGGACGATCGGCGTGACGCGTGTGCAGTTCGCATCGGGGAAATGGAGCTGCGCGTCGATTGTCTTGACCGCAAACGGACGCGTCACGGAGACGAGCGCCTGTTCCGAGCCGTCTTTCGCCGAGTACTCGAGCGCCTCGACCGTGACGCGGTCGCCGGGATCACGCGTCACCCAGATCGTGCCGCGATACGGATTGTGATGGCCCATCTCGCCCGTGCTGGTTGTGAACGTCTCCGCGATCAACGCCCCGCGGGCGTCGCGTACGCGCAGGACGACGTTGTTCTCGAACGTGCGCGCGCGGCCGGCAACGACGATCGGATTCGCCACCTCCACGGAATCGATGTGGATGTTGCGCTCGATGGGCGCCGACGGCGAAGGCGCGGCAGGCGGAGGCGCGGCAGGCGGAGGCGCGGTCGATTCGGACGGTACGGGAGGAGGCGGCGGCGAGGGCTCGCAGGCGAGAAACATAAAGGTCACAATAAAAAATATCCGCACGATGTATTCTGCTGTCATGACGCGCTTCCCGTTCGCACTCATGCTGCTTTTCACGACTCTTGCCGCGACAGGCGCGTTCGCTCAGGCGCCGGTCATTCAATCGATCGTTCCCGACAGCGGTCCGTCGGAAGGCGGCACGACTGTGGTCATCACCGGCAAGAATCTCGACGTTCCGGTGGTTTGCCTGCTCCCCTGTCCGCCGGTCGTGATCTTCGGGGACATCGCCGTCGACGCAACGGAGAAATCGGATCGCGAGTTGACCGTCGTCACGCCGGCGCATGACGTCGGAGTCGTCGACCTCACCTTTGTCATCCCAGGCCGCGACCCGGTCGTTTTGGAGGATGGATTCACGTTCGTCGAAGGGCCGGAGAGCTCCTACGAGCGCGTATTACTGCCGATCTACTTCCAGGGCGTCCTTCCCGGCGCGCACGGGGCGCAATGGCGCAGCGACTTCTGGATTCACAATGGCGGCGCGGGACACGTCGCCATCGCACCGCTCGTCTGCCCATCCGCCACGCCGTGTCCGCCGGTGTTTCCCAATACGCTCACACTTGCGGCCGGCCACTCGCTGCACAACCCGACGCAGTTCTTCGCGGAATACGAAACGAACCTCAGCCAGATCCTGTACGTCTCGAAGGACGGCGCGAAAGACGTATCGATGAGCCTTCGCGTGGCCGACACCTCGCGCAACGCGCTCAACGGCGGCACCGATCTGCCGGTCATTCGCGAGAGCGAGCTGCTTACCCGCAACTCGCAACTGTTCAACGTGCCGTTCCTGAATCAGAACTTCCGCGTGCTGCTGCGCATCTACGACGTGACGCATTCGGATGCGCTCTATTCGGTGCTGTTGTATCCGGCTGGTGAAGGCGTGTCGGATGCAATCTATGCCGTGACGTTGAACGCGGTCACGCCGAGGGCCGCGCCGTTCCGCGACGAAGCCGCTTACGTGGAATTCGACGTGACCGCACTGCTGCAACTCCGGCGAGTCTGGCCCGAGTCCTTGCGGATCGAAATCAGGCCGAAGATGGGGGGAAGCCGCTACTGGGCCTTCGCCAGTGCGACGAACAACGACACGCAGCTCGTCACGCTGATCACGCCACAATAGACGCAAATGAAAAGGGCGCACCGAGGTGCGCCCTTTGCGTTTCGAGAACCGGTAGAGTTACTTCACGGCGTCCTGCATTTCCCTGATGGCCGCCTCGCGTCCCTTCTCCTTGGCAATCTTGGCGTACTGAGCGCGCTTGTTCGGCGTGAAGCGCCGTACGAGCGCGAGATAACGGCCCTGGAGCTGACGCGACGCGAGCTGCTCGGCGGTGATGGCAGTACGAGCCTTGCGTCCGCGCTTACGACCCGGTTTGGCGCCGGCTACTGCAACCGCAGAAGCGGGCGGGCGTCCAGGTGGGCGTCCGGGCGGACGTCCCGGCGGACGACCTGGACGGCCGGGCGGGCGTCCCGGCGGACGGCCGGGCGGACGTCCCGGCTTCCGTCCGCGGCGAGCGGGCGCCGCGGCAGTGCTCGCGGCGGCAGCAGGACCAGCCGCTTCGCGCAGACGCGCCAGACGCTGCTCGAGCTCGCTGATTTCACGACCCATTTCCGATACATACCCATTGAGATCGCTCGCGGACACGCGGCGGTCTTTGATCAAACGCTCCAGCACATATTGTGCTTGCCCCGGGGAAAGTGACCCTTGTGGTTGACGCCTTGGTCTAGCCATATCTTGTCCTCCTCAACGACGCACAAAGTCTTGTGCAACATTACAACCATGTCAACATAAAAGCAAAAGCGGGCAAGCCATACGAGGCTCGCCCGCTTCGGTTTGAACAGTTCTATAACGCCGGACGTCAATAACGGTAGTGATCCGACTTGTAGGGTCCTTCTGCGGGGACGCCGAGGTATTTCGCCTGATCGTCGGTCAGGACCGTCAGCTCGACACCGAGATGCGCAAGGTGCAGACGGGCCACTTCCTCGTCGAGTTTCTTCGGCAGGACATACACCTGCTTCTCGTATTCGCCCTTGTTTTGCCAGAGCGCGAGCTGTGCAAGGACCTGGTTGGTAAACGATGCCGACATCACGAATGACGGATGTCCCGTCGCGCAACCGAGGTTCATCAAACGTCCCTCGGCGAGGACCAGCACGGAATGGCCGTCGGCGAAGGCCCATTCGTCGTATTGCGGCTTGATGTTGATCCGCTTCACGCCCGGGAACTTCTTGAGGCCCGCGATGTCGATCTCGTTATCGAAATGACCGATATTGCTGACGATCGCGTTGTGCTTCATGCGCGACATGTGGTCCGCGGTAAGGATGTCCTTGTTGCCGGTGGCGGTCACGAAAATGTCGGCCTTCTCGACCACGCTTTCCAGCGTACGGATCTCGTAGCCCTCCATTGCGGCCTGCAACGCGCAGATCGGATCGATCTCCGTGACGACGACGCGCGCGCCCTGTCCGCGCAGCGCCTGCGCGCAGCCCTTGCCCACTTCGCCGAATCCACAGACCACCGCAAGCTTGCCGGCGATCATGACGTCCGTGGCGCGATTGAGACCGTCAATGACGGAGTGCCGGCAGCCGTAAATGTTGTCGAATTTCGACTTGGTGACCGAGTCATTGACGTTGATCGCGGGGAACAACAGCGCGCCGGCCTCCTGCATCTGATAGAGGCGATGAACGCCGGTGGTCGTCTCTTCGGAAACGCCGCGGATGTCCTTCGCGACGCGAGTCCAACGCTGCGGATCGCGGGCAATCTCTCGACGGAGAAGATCGAGGATCACTCCCCACTCTTCCGGTTCGTCGGAGGGATTGAAGTCGGGGACGCGATTGACGCCCTCGCACTCGACGCCTTTGTGCACGAGGAGCGTCGCGTCGCCGCCGTCGTCGACCATGAGCGTCGGTCCGTTGCCGTCCGGCCACATGAGCGCCTCGGACGTACACCACCAGTACTCCTCGAGCGTCTCGCCCTTCCACGCGAACACGGGGATGCCGCGCGGATTCTCGATCGTGCCGCCCGTTTCCGGACGGCCCACGACGACGGCCGCGGCCGCGTGGTCCTGCGTCGAGAAGATGTTGCAGCTCACCCAGCGCACGTCGGCGCCGAGGATGTGCAGGGTCTCGATCAGCACGGCCGTCTGCACGGTCATGTGCAGGGAGCCCATGACGCGAGCGCCCTGGAGAGGTTTGTCTTTGCCGTACTTCTCGCGCACGGCCATGAGGCCGGGCATCTCGTGCTCGGCCAGACGGATCTCGTTGCGTCCGAGGGTGGCCATGGCGAGATCGCGGACCTTGTACGGCTCCCTGCCGGCGGCGATCGCGCGGTCAAACTGATGGGTCATTTCGAGAGTTGCAGTCACTGAGGTTGCTCCTGTTTGGTTGCTTGTCCCTGCACCTGGCGGGTCTTCCGAGGGTGCGCGGGCGGGTACGAAGGCCGGAATTCTAGCGCAAGACGAGTAGAATCGAGAGCACTCGAAACAACTCAGCTGTCGGATCCAGCGAAGAAGGGACTCATGTTCGAAACCTCAGCGGTGCCGCCGAAGTTCAAAGCGCGGTTTCCTGTCAAAGTACCGTCGTTCTCGTTCCGGGGTGGACGGATCGTCGGGTTCTTGTTCAAGGTGCTCCTGCTCCTCTCGCCGCTGCTGTTCGTGCGCGGCTGCCTCATCACGTACGTCTCGCCCGACCAGATCGGTCTCCGGCAGATCTCGTTCGGTCCCAGCAAGGGTCTTCAGAAGTCGCTGGTGGGGGCGGGATATCGGCGGCAGGTCCGCGGCTACGAGACGATCCGTACGTTTCCGCGCGACATCCAGATCATCGATTTCACGAACAATCCGGCCGAGAAGAGTCCGGACCATCGCACTGTCGGCGCGATCAACGTGCCGACCGTCGACGGCTATCCGGTCGCCGTCGACGTGACGGTGATGTATCGCGTTGCCGATCCGTTCAAGGTCGTTTCGCGATTCGGATTTGGACGGGGATTCGAGGACAACGTCGTCATCCGCCTCACCGATCCCGTCGTCAAACAGCACCTCGGCGAGCTTCGCGCGGAGGAGTTCTATGGCGATCAGCGTCTGGTCAAAGCACGCCATCTGCGCGACGAGCTCTCCGCCAAGTTCAAAGAGAACGGAATCCAGCTCGCCGACGTGCTCATCCGCCAGTACGACTATCCCGACACGTTTCAGTCGCTGACGGAGCAGAAGAAGATTCAGGATCAGTCCGTGCTGACGAACCGCGAGCTGACCAAACAGGCGGAAGTCGAGACGCGGCTCAAACAGACCGTCGCCCAGGGACAGAACCTCATCAATCTCAAGACCGCCGAATATCAGGCGCAGATCACCGGCATCAATGCGCAGCGCGAGCTCTATGAGCGGTCGCGCCACGCCGAGGCCGATCTCCTCGTCCGCAAGGCCGAGGCCGAGGGCTCGGAGATGATCAACCGGTCGATGGAGGGCCCCGGATCGGAGAAGCTGCTGAAACTGCGCAAAGGTCTGGCCCTGCTGAACAGCATCAAGGGTCCGATCTACATCAGCAGCGATCCGACGGACCTCGGAAAGCTGGGAGGACAATAGCCATGAAAGCACTCGTGCTTGCCGTCGCGATGCTGCTGGCGCTGTCCGCCTGCACTCCCCATACGACCGAGGCCACGGAAGTCGGCGTGCGGTTCAGCAAAGTCACGCGAGGCATGGAAATCATGCAGCCCGGCGCGACGTATTTCTTCATGCCGATCGTCAATGACTGGACGAAGTTCGACGTCTCGACGCAGAGCCTGATCATGTCCGCGAAAGTGGCGGCCGATCGCGGGGAAAAAGACGACCTCCGCTTCAAGACGAAGGACGGAAATGACATCGAGACGGACGTCACCGTCCGCTGGCGGATCGACCCGTCGAAGGCGCCGCAGATCTGGCAATTCTCCGCGTCGTCGACGAAGTCGCTGAGAGAGCGGCTGGTGCGGCCTCAAGCGCGCGCCTACGTGCGCGACGTTCTCAATCGCCTCGATTCCGAGGAGTACTACAACCCCGACCTCCGCTTCCGCGCGGCCAACGATGCCACGCGCATCCTCGCCGGGCACCTCGCTCCCTACGGCATCATTGTCGAACAGGTGATCCTCGGCGATTTCTCGTTCAAGCCCGATTACCAGACGCTCATCAACCAACGCAAAGAGGCGGAAAAGCAGGCCGAGAAGCTCGAAGCGCAGATTCTCGCGACGCTGGAGGCGAACCAGGCCAACCTGCAGCAGAAAATCGCCGAGCTGACGGAACAACTGACGCGCGCACAGGGCGAGCTCGAGCAGGCCAAACGCGCGGCGGACGCCTATCTCGTGCGCCGCGAGCAGGAGGCCCAGGCGGTGATCGCGGAAAAGAGTGCTGTGGCCGAGGGGATCCGAAAAGAACGGGCGGCGCTCAATGGCAGCGCGGGTGACGCGTATGTGAGTCTGCAGTTGATCGAAGCGCTCCAGAAGAAGGAGATCCGCCAAATCCCGAGGTTGCCGGACGGGAACGTGATCATCGACGGGAACAAGCTGCTCCAGCAACTCGGCGTCCTGCGCACGATTCAACAGCAGCAACAGGCGGAGCCGCCGCAGCAGTGAACGGGTGCTGAGTGCTGAGTGCTGGGTGCTGAGTCGGGGGAAGGGCGGGACTCAGCACTCAGCACCCAGCACTCAGCACAAACGAAGGAATTCATGCTCAATATCGCAGGACCGGAGTACGACTTCGGGAGCGTCGTCTTCGTCGTGCTGGAGGAGTGCGAGCACCGCCGGCGCGGCTTCGACGACGAGGATCTCGACGAACAGTTGCTCGCCACCGCTCGCGCGAAGCTGGCGAAGA
This sequence comes from Thermoanaerobaculia bacterium, assembly GCA_035999335.1. GTDB lineage: Bacteria > Acidobacteriota > Thermoanaerobaculia > Gp7-AA8 > Gp7-AA8 > QHVT01. The sequence goes on from DASYGV010000072.1 coordinate 98,476, forward strand.
TCAAGGCCGCGTACGACGAGTTCGGCGGCTCGCCCGCCTATTGGCAATCGCTGGAAGCGGAAGTGCTGAAGACGGCGATGCCGCAGTACATCGCCGCGGCGCGGGAGATGAACGCGCTCGAGCACGCGAAGTTCGGCGTATGGCGCGGCGGCGATCCGCTCGCAAGGATCGCGTTCGCGCTCGGCGGACTGTTGCTCGCCTCGCTCCTGTTGTTCGTCCCGTTTATCCGAACTTTCGAGGCAATCTTCGCGGTCAGCTTCGTCGCGACGGGATTCTTCTTCCCGGAGATCAAGCGCTGGACGCACGAGCGAAGGCACACACGCGTGCTGAACGGGCTCGTCGCCGAGGCGGCGCGCTATCAACAGAACGCGCGGCTGCATTACATGACCACGACGGACATCCGCGAGTCGTTCGCGTCGAGCACGCCGCAGCTTCCGTCGGAGCGGGACGAGATCGCGGAGTGATCGTTCCGCGGATCGCGGCCATGGGCGGCGGCGGGTTTCTCATGGAGCCCCGTAACCCGTGGCTGGATCGTTGGATCCTCTCGCTGGCAAGGCGACGGCGTCCGCGCGTGCTGTTCGTGCCCACTGCGAGCGGCGATTCGGATTGGCCGCTCCGGCGGTTCTACAAAGCGTTCCGGAAACACGATTGCGAAGCCTCGCATCTGCCGCTCTTCAATCGCCGGCACTCCGACTTGCGCGAGGTCGTGTTGTCGCACGATGTGATCTATGTCGGCGGCGGCAATACCGCAAACATGCTCGCGGTGTGGCGCGCGCACGGCGTGGACAAACTGCTGCGCGAGGCGTGGGAGTCGGGTACGGTGTTGTGCGGTCCGAGCGCGGGCGCGATCTGTTGGTTCGAGGCAGGACTGACGGATTCGTTCGGGCCGGACCTCCAGCCGCTGCACGGCGGCCTCGGATTTCTGCCCGGCAGCTTCTGTCCGCACTACGACGGCGAAGCCGAGCGGCGTCCGGGCTTCACGAGCGCGATCGGCTCGGGCGTCCTGCCGCCGGGCTATGCGGCGGATGACGGCGTGGGCGTGTTGTTCGAGGGAACGTCGCTCGCGGATATTGCGGCGTCGCGCCCGAAGGTGAGTGCGTACCGAGTGGATCGCAACGGTGAAACTCTGCTGAAAGCGCGTCGGCTGTAATGGAACGCTGGCGTCCTCGCCGGCTGGCCCGCAGACGTCCCGCGCCTGCGTTCTGCGGGGCGGCGAGGACGCCGCCCGGCCAGCCGGCGGGTCGCCGGCGTTCCACTACTTCACGTACACGCCCGGTTCCCCAAACAACTTCGGGTTCTCGCGATTGCTCTCGATGAGCTTCACGAGCGCGTCGCGATCGGGAGTTCCCTCGGGGACGACATCTGGACTGACCACGCGGATCGTCAGACGTTTCCCATCCTCGGAAAGCTTCCATTCGAGAACGACGTACTTGCGCTCGGGATCGTTGAGGCTCTGCACGGACATCAGCGGCATCCCCGCGAGGTCCGAATGGAACGCGCGATAGATCTCGCCGTTGTACGCGACGACGTAGTGCCGGTCGTCGTACAGCCGGATGTCCATTTTCTCGCCCTGTTCCGGCTCGACCAGCGTCCACGTTCCCGCCAGCCGCGCGTCCGCCGCGCGCGTCGGCTCCGCGGTGAGCGGGAAATCGTAGTGACAGGAAAGCAGGACCAGGGAGCACACGACGACAGTGAATGTACGCATGGACTAATGCTACCCTGCCGCGCCATGGCAGAGTCCGTACGGCGGGTCCCTCTTCACACGAAGATCCTGATCGGTCTGGTTGCGGGCGCGATCGTCGGTGGAACGCTGAACAGCCTCGTCGGCGCGAAGGACGTGAACCTGGCCTTCGTCACCGAGCACATCACGAACCCGATCGGACAGCTCTGGATCCGCCTGCTGCTGCTCCTCGTCGTGCCGCTGGTCTTCTCCAGCCTCGTCGTCGGCGTGGCCGGACTTGGCGATCTGCGCCGCATCGGCCGGATCGGCGTGAAGTCGCTGATTTACACGCTGATCGTTTCGGCCATCAGCGTCGTCATCGGACTCACGCTGGCGAATACGATCAAGCCCGGCAAGCGCATCGATCCGGGAGTCAGCGCACTCCTCCAGGAGCAGTACGGCAAGGACGCCACGGAGCGCGTCGAGACCGCCGTCAGCAGCGCAAAGTCCACCGACACGCCGCTCCTCAAAGCGGTGAAGACCGTCGTCCCGACGAACGTCTTCTACTCGGTCGGCCGCGAGACGCCGGACATGCTCGGGCTGATGTTCTTCGCGCTCTTCCTCGGGATCTGCCTGACGATGGTCCCCCTGCTGGCGGCGGCACCGCTAATCTCCGTCCTTGAAGCAGTCTTCGCCGCGGTGCAGGCGGGCATTCAGATCGTGATGCGGCTCGCGCCATACGCGGTGTTCTGCATGCTGTTCACGATGACGTCGCGGTTCGGGTTCGGCCTGCTGGTCAGCCTGGGATGGTTCGTCGCCACGGTGCTCCTAGGCCTGGCGCTGCACATGTTCGGCGTCTATTCGCTGTCGGTGTGGCTGCTGTCGCGCATCAATCCCCTGGACTTCTTCCGGCGCATCAAGACGGTGATGATCACGGCGTTCTCGACGTCGTCGTCGAACGCGACGCTCCCAACCGCTCTGCGGGTGTCCGAGGAAAACCTCGGCGTTCCGCGCGACATCAACTCGTTCGTGCTCACCGTCGGCGCGACCGCGAATCAGAACGGCACCGCGCTCTACGAGGGCGTGACGGTGCTGTTCCTCGCGCAGCTCGCGGGTGTGGATCTGTCGATCGGCCAGCAGTTGATGGTGGTCTACCTGGCCATCCTGGGCGGCATCGGGACGGCCGGCGTCCCGTCGGGCTCGATCCCGTTCATCATCGTCGTGCTCGCGCAGATCGGCGTGAATCCGGCGCTGATCGCGATCATCCTCGGCGTCGACCGCATCCTCGACATGTGCCGCACGGTCCTCAACGTGACCGGCGACCTCACGATCGCAACGTACGTCGCGCGATCCGAGGGGGCGGAGTTGCTGAAGGAGATCCCGGAGCCGGCGGCGGTGGATTTGTAGGAGCTAATCCAGCCGGAATCCCACCTTCATCTTCACCTGGTACTGCGAGACCTTCCCTTTCGAGACGCGGCCGCGGAGCTCGGTGACCTCGAACCAGTCGAGGTTGCGGAGCGTTTCGCTGGCACGCTCGACCCCCGCGGAGACCGCCTTCGCGAACGATTCCTCCGAGGTCCCGACGATCTCGACGAGCTTGTAGATCTTGTTGTCCGACATGCAGATCCTCCTGAGCCGCGAATTCTATGGGTAGAATGAACGGTCCAAGTATGTGACGGGTGCGACGGGTATGCGAGCGGCCAACATCAATCAGGTCAAACGCCGCGTGCTTCAGGAGGCGGTGACGGAGAACCTCGATACGATTCGAGGTCTGCCTCCGCGCGCCATCCGTCCGGGCAACCGGTGGCTGCGGTTGTGGCTGCGCCGCGCGCCGTTCCTCCTCATCCCGCTGACGGTCGCCGGGTCGACGTACATGATGACGACCACGCCGCCTCCACCTGCGCAGGCGACGAAAATCGCCCCAGCTGCGGCAGCTGCGCTTCCGGTGCTGCACGCCGCCGACGCCACGCCGGAAACCGAGCGCGTCACGGCGACGGCGTTCCCGCTCGCGGTGCGGCGCGTCGTCCTCGACGCCGGTCACGGCGGAACGGACCCCGGCGCCACAGCGTCGGAGTTGCTCGAGAAAGAAATCACGCTCGACATCGGACGGCGTCTGCAGACGCTGCTCGAGCTGGATGGCTTCGAAGTCATCGCCACGCGAGACGCCGACCGTACGATCGCGCTCCGAGAGCGCGCGCGGCTCGCGAACGAATCGCGCAGCGACATCTTCCTCTCCATCCACGTCAACGCGCTGACCAAGCACACCGAGGCGCGGGGCATCGAGACGTACTTCCTCGGCGCCACGAACGATCCGAAGCTGACGCAGCTCGCCGCTGCGGAGAATCGCGTGTCGGGCTACTCGATCGCCGACATGCGCGCGCTGCTCGACGGCGTTTACGCCGACGCGCGCCGCGACGAATCGCACGAGCTCGCGAAAGCCGTGCAGAAGCACCTCTTCACGACGTTGCGCAAGAGCGATGCGGGGCTGGAGAACTGGGGCGTCAAGCGCGCGCCGTTCCTCGTCCTCGTGGCCACGGAAATGCCCGCCGTGCTCGCGGAAGTGGGCTGCATCTCGAACGAAAAAGAGGCGGCCATGCTGCGCCGCCCGGAGTACCGCCAGAAGATCGCGGACGCGCTGTTCCTCGGCATCCGCGGCTATGCGAAGAAAGGGAGCGAGAACCATGGATGAGGTCCTCCACGTCGGGATCGATCTCGGCACGTCCCGCAGCGCCATCTCGGCATCGAACGGCGAGCGGTTCGTCGTCGAGAGCTTCGTCGGATGGCCGCTGGACATGGTCGCGAAGAAAGTCCTCAAGCGCGACGTCCTGATCGGACACGAGGCCGTCGCAAACCGGACCATGCTCGATCTGCACCGGCCGCTCGAGCGCGGTCTGCTGAAGGAAGGCTCGGAGAAGGACGTCGAGGCGGTGCGCGAGCTGCTGCGGCATCTGCTGCGACTCGTCGGCGTGAACGGGAAGATCGACGCCGCGAACGTGCGCGCGGTCGTCGGCGTCCCGGCGGCGGCGCTGCGCACGAACAAGCAGTACCTGCGCAATGCGATGAAGGGCATCGTCGACAGCCTGTTGATCGTGTCGGAGCCGTTCGCCGTCGCGTACGGACTGGACGCGCTGCTGCACACGATGATCATCGACATCGGCGCGGGCACGACCGACTTCTGCGTGATGAAGGGCCGCTATCCGACGGAAGAAGACCAGCGCACGCTGACGGTCGCGGGCGATTCCGTCGACACGCAACTGCTCAAGCTCGTGCAGGAGCGTTATCCGGCCGCGAACGTGACGGTGTTCATGGTGCGCGACTGGAAAGAAAAGCACAGCTTTGTCGGCCATTCGCGCGAGAAAGTCGTGATGAAGGCGCCGGTGAAGGGCGTACCGACGGACATCGACATCACGGCGGAGATGAAGGCCGCCTGCGAAAGTCTGCTCCCGCCGATCCTCGAGACCATGCTCGACCTGTTGTCGCGAGTCGAGCCGGAGTTCCAGGAGCGCGTGCGGAACAACATCATCCTCTCCGGCGGCGGAGGCCTCATCCGCGGCCTGCCCGAGGCGATGGAGACCGCGCTGCGCACGGTCGGCGGCGGGAAGGTGCGCTGCATGAAGGATCCGGTGTTCATCGGATCCGACGGCGGCCTCGGCCTCGCCACGGACGCACCGGAAGGGGACTGGGAGAAGTTGACGGCGTAGCCGGGCGGGGCTCTCGCTGTCATCCTGAGCCGGCGAAGCACGGCGAAGGACCCCCCTGATTGATGCGCGGGCGCAAACCGCAGGGGGTCCTTCGCCGTCTACGCGGCTCAGGATGACAGAGCTTAGGACACATATTTCCGGGAAGTTTCTTAGCCGGCCAGCAACCACGCGGAAGCATTGGCGTTCCAGCAGCGACGCAACCGCTCCGATTCCTCGGACACCGTCACATCTGCCACTCTTCGACGACATTCCAGACGTCGCGAGTCAGCCCGACGCCAGCCGGAAAATGTGCGGTGAAGTCGGCCCGCAGCCGTTGCGCATGCTGATCGAGGTAACGGTCGAGATGCTCCTGCTGCGATGCGATGTAGGATGTTCGACATTGTCCGGACGCGGCGGTTGCGAATCGTGCCGCGATGAAGCATCCGGTCTCCAGAACGTCGCGAATGTGCGTTTCGCGCATGTAGCTCTCGTACGCCGCGCGGATCTCGGGATCAGGCGTGGCCGTAACCTCGTAGACCACGTAGACTCTCGACGACATCGTCATGGCTCGCGTCCTCATCTTCATCCTCGTCCTCGCGGTCGCGATCCTCGCGTTCGCGCAGTTCCTACGGCGGACAGGGATGTTCTTTCCGGACAAGTATCCGACGGGCCGGTGGGATGTGAACGCCTGGATGGTCACGCCCACCGAACATTTCTTCACCTCCGACGACGGCGTGCGCCTGCATGCATGGTGGTTCCGCTCGAACGCCGGCGATGCGCCGGTCATGATCTGGTTCCATGGCAACGCCGGAAACCTCACCGATCGGGCGGAGATGTGCGCCGAGCTCGCGAAGCGCGGGATCTCCGTTTTCATCTTTGACTACCGCGGCTTCGGCAGAAGCGACGGACGCACATCCGAGGAGCGGATCTTTCAGGACTCGCTGGCCGCGTACGACTTCGTGAAGAAGAGCAGCACCGCCGAGATCGTCCTCTACGGCGAATCGATCGGGGGACCATACGCTGCGTACGTCGCAAAAGAACGCAAGAACGTCCGCGCAGTCATCCTCGAGAACTCCTTCCCTTCGCTGCGAGAGCTCGGGAACGCGATCTACAGACCCCTCCCACTTGGCTGGACGGCGCCGTTCGCCATGCGCACGACCGCGTGGCTCAATGACGCCGGCGCCCCGGTCCTGGTCATGCACGGTCAGCGCGACGAGGTCATCCCCTACGCCCTCGGCAAGAAACTCTTCGACGGCCTGCGTGTGCCGAAAGAAATGCTCACCTCGCACGCGGGCCACTGCGAGATTCCGTTGTTCGAAGCGGACCGCTACTACGAGACCGTCACGCGTTTCGTGCGCGAAAGTCGGGCTTCACGCCCTCTCGCGATAAACTAGCGCCCAATGAATCCCGGCGAGATCCTCGACAATCGATACGAGATCGTGCAGCGGCTGGGTGCGGGCGGCATGGGCGAGGTTTACCTCGCGAAGCACACGCACCTCGGCAGCTCCCGCGTGATCAAAGTCGTCCACCCGCAAATCTCCGGCAACACCGACGCGCGCGATCGCTTTCTCCGCGAGGCCCGCGCGGCGACCAAAGTCCAGCACCCGAACGTCGCCACGCTCCACGACTTCTCCACGCTCGACGGCGGCGCGCATTACATGGTCTGGGAGTACATCGAGGGCGAGAACCTCGCGCAGAAGCTCCGCGCGCGAGGCACGCTCCCGCCGCGCGAGGCCGTGCGGCTGGTGATCCAGACCCTGCAGGGACTCGAGGCCATCCATCGCGCCGGAATCATCCACCGCGACATCAGCCCCGAGAACCTGATGATCACACGCGAGGACGAGAGCGTGAAGATCATCGACCTCGGCGTGGCGAAGGTCGAGGACTCCGAGGTCTCGCAGACGCGGACGGGCATCTTCGTCGGGAAGCTGCGCTACGCCGCGCCGGAGCAACTCGGGTTCATGCCCGAGAACGAGAAGATCGACGCGCGCGCGGACGTGTACGCGACAGCGATGGTCCTGGTCGAGCTGCTCACGGGACGTCCGCCGTACGAGGCAAAGTCGCCGCACGAATACTTCATCCTCCACGCGAGCCAGGCACCGATGAAGAGCATCGAGCTGCCGGTCGACCTGCCCGGAAGCTCCGCGCTGCAGACCGTGATCGAAAAGGCGCTCGCGCGCGACCGCAACCAGCGCTACTCCAGCGCGCGCGAGTTCGCGCTCGCGCTCGAGGAGATCGAGAAGACCCTGCCGAACCCGCGAGACATGGCCACGATGGCCATGCCGCTCGACGGCGACGAAACGATGAGGCTGGGGCGCAAGACCGTCGACACGCTCCATCGCTCCACCGTCATTACGAATGCGTCGCAGACACCTGCTCAAGCGCCGCCGACACTGCTCACGCCGCTACCTCAGCAACAGTTCGTTTCACAGCCGCCGAAGCAGGGCTCGATCCTGCCGCTGATCGTGGTCGGAGTCGTGGTGCTGCTCTTCGCGGCGACGGCCGTGGGCGTGTACGTGCTGTGGCCGTTCGGAAAGAGCAAGACCGACACGCCGGTCACGGACACGGCGACGACCACGACGCAGCCGACGACGACCGCGCCCGCGAAGGTCGCCGAGGCTTCGGTGACGGTGACTTCGGGAACGGGCGAGCCGATCACGACGACGACCGCGCCGCCGCCTGTGATCGTCGAGCAAACGCAGACGGTCACGCCGCCTCCCGTCACGACCACGACTGCACCGCCCAAACCGAAAGTCGAAGTCGTGGAGAAGCCGAAGGAGACGCCGCCCGCCGCCGAAAAAACCGACGACGAGACGCCGGCGAGCGAGGACGAAGCCGACCCGAACGAGATGATGGGCGCGCCGACGTATGTCGACGGCGGCGGCGACGACGACGCAAACGAGCGCGCTCTCACCTCGCTGCGGCGCGGACTGCGCGGCACGAACGCGGTCGCGCTTCGCGCCGGCGGAATGACGGCGGAGCTCACGCGCGCATTGCGCGAGGAGTTCCCGGGCATCCAGTTCGCGGCGCACGCGGACGTGGTGATCCGCTTCGACGGCAGATACGAGCGCCGCGCGCGCGCGCTGAAACGCCGCGCCGCGTTCGCGACGGTGTCGAAAAACGGGCGCGTGATCTTCAGGTACCAGCTCCCCGACGAGGTGTATCGCGTAGGCCACTCGCCGGCCGAGGCCTTCGCGCGCGTGCTCGCCAGCGCGCTTGAAGAGTAGCTGAAGGAATAGGCCCCCAAGTGGGGCAGGAGCTGAGCTCCTCCCACCTCCGAACGGGTACGAGTGGATTTCCCGCATATGCTCTCCAGTCGATGGTCTCCTGTAGAGAGCCGATAAGCAGGGTGGCGCGCAGTGCCGGGTGAGGGGCCCGTCATTCGCACTTTATCCTCGCCGTGATCATGGGCTCGTGCCCGGTCCCCATGTAAGGCACGTTCCGTCCGCGTTTAGCTCGAGGCACCGGAAGCACTGACTCGGCAGCCAGGAACAGCGTAGGTTCTTCTTCATTATCGCGTAGTCGTTCTGATCGGTGAAGTTGAAGTTCACCAAGCCATCGGCCAACGGCTGAAAAAAGATGTTGTTCCACGCAGTCGAGCCGAACGCTCCGCGGACGTTGCTGTCGCGATTTCTTGTCCACGACAACGTCACGCCGGACCCGGCCTGCACCTTGTCGAAGTCGTTGTAGTAGTTGCGCGGAGGTTCCCAGACGTACTCGCGACGGTAGGGAGCTGACGGCGATTCGTCGTTGCCCTGTGACATGGACCATTTGGGGACGCGGTTGCCGGCCACTGCGAGTATGTAGAACCGCCCGGTCGACAGGTCGGTCGCCTTGTCGAACGGCTCGTAGGCGAGTCCGGGGCGCGCGATGGTCCCCATGTCTGGTCCCTTCAGCTTTGTCCATTCGTTGGCCGTCGCACTCCGCTTTGCAAACTGGATGGTGCCGTATGGGTCCTTCGTTGTGCTCCCCGTGGGGATTGCCGCGAAGAGCTCCCACTCCCACGGCGGACCGTACTTCCATCCAAGAGTCACAGCGATTCCGCACCATGGTGTAATGACTGCACCGCCAGCCCACTGCTGGTCCACCCCCACGACGTCCCATGACGACGTCGCCAGGCTGTACGACCACCGCTTCAGATTGCCACCACTCGGCGCGAACACCTCCACCCGCCGGACGCGGGAATCGTAGAAAACCGCCGGATCTCCATCTGCCGTACCCCCCACGGCCGCGGGCGCTGACCAGGTCGACCCAGTCAGGATCTGGAACTGGAGCGCCGTCGCCATGTTCGGATAGACGATCATCAGCTTTTGAACACCCCCCTGCCTGAAGTCGGCAGCCCCCGCCGCCTTGCTCGCGGCGACGGCCATCGGCACGGGCGCGGCCGGAGTCCATGTGGCACAGGGCGGCACAATATCGGTGGTGCTGGCCGTGCACGCACTCTCTACGTCGGTCGTCGTGCGGTACAACGGGATTCCATCGCTAGTCCGTCTCGTAAACATGTAGAACGTGGGCATTGCAGTCTGATACCAGGTCAGGGTTGGGCCATTTTCGCCTGACCCGAGCCCTCCGGCGGCAAACCCGTTGTCGCGCGCTCGACCGATGTCCGAGAGGTTGACCGGCGCTCTCGTGAGCGGCGCGAAATGTCCGTCACGGTTCCAGTCGACCGCGTTCCCGCTCACTGTGTAGCCAATATCCTGGAGAAGCGACAGGTCGGACGTAGTGTTGCTTTGACGCCACCAGTACTCATCGATGGCGTTTGGGTTGAACTGCACACCCATGAAACTGCCCGTCGAGTACAACGTGATCTTACTGTTCCATGTGTAGAGATAATTCATCGGGCTCGGGTAGATCGCCTTGTTGTTTGCCACGCCGGACCCTCTCTGGCCGCCATGGTCGGTGCCGAAGTTGTGTCCGAGCTCCTGGGCGCAGATACCGGCATGAACATTACACTTGAAGCAGGGGTCCGCGGGCTTCCCCTGCAAGCCATCCCCGAGCGAGCCGTGGTGGAAGTGATTGGCCTTTCGTACTGCAGTGAAGCCGTCGCAGAAGTCCTGGGAGTCCCTGTAGGTGGCACCGCCCCAATTCCCCCAACGCGTGAGAGATGGGTCCCCGACGGCCGCGGTATTGTTCACCCCTATATCCAGGTGGAGCGCGATCTCCGGATTCGCATCGTCGCGGGCCAGAAAGTGTGTAAAGGCGTTTGCGAAGGCCGGGGTCGGCATGTGTCCAGACGTCCAATCCATCTCGACGAAGACATCCTGCCTCGTGGGCCGGGCGCCCCACGTCGGGAAGAGCACGGCTGGATTGTCGCCGCTCGCGTCGACGCCAATCACTTCTAGCCCATCGTCGATGCCGTCCTTATCCGTGTCTCTTCCGTCGGGTAACGAGTCGCCATCGGCGTCAGCGGTGCTCGAAGACGATCCGAGCGCCGCCTCGAGGCCAGCCCCCAGTCCATCTGCGTCGGCATCAGACGTGTGAATGTCCTCGTCCCACACAACCTTGACCTGACCTGCGGTGCCTGTGCTGTAGCTGCCCACCACGATCTTGCACGCAGCACAGGCCACGTCGTTGTGAAGCCACGACATCCTCTCGATACCGTCATCATCGTCGAACGCAATCGCATTGCCTCCATCAACGCCGGAAACGAGCAGGAGGATCGAGTCAGAGGCAGCGCCAGTTCCCAGGAGCCGCGTAGTGAACACGTGTGAGGTTGCTAGGAGAGAGCCCAACCCGATTACGGCGACCCCGAAGTCGATGGCCTCGTCGGAAGGTATCCCGCCGTCAATGACCGTGCGTAGAGTCGCAGTTCCCCCTCGGCTGGAATTGTCAGCGCGGACGAGAACGACGAGATTTCGGGGTGTGCCCGTAGCGGCCACGGTGACGCAGGAGTGGAGCACACCAGTCGCGCAGTTGTCATTGCCCGCGACGAAGCCTCCGTTCGGATCGTCGCGGTTCTGCACGTGAATAACCGTATCCGAGCCGCTGGAGAGGGAGTGTGTCGAGAACTGGATCTTCGTACCGGCGGGCAGATGGAATGCCCTATTGAAGATACGGGGCGCGCTGACGATGCCCTCGCCGCCCTGCCCCGCGATTGCTGCAACACTGAGGAGGCTCGCGAAAGCCGCCAAACCGAGACGGACGAACAAGGTTGCCTTCAGGCCTTTCATGGACGTACTCCTTTCGTCGGCGTTGCGCCCGTTCGCTACCGGTAATGACGGACGCAACACGCAAAATCCGCGGTCGCAGATGGCTTCGGCACGACGTCGACATCTCAAGCGACCTGCATCGATGGGAATCGCGCCGAGCTTCGCCGCGGCACGCCAACGGCACCGCGTGCTTCGAAGGCCACGTTGTCCGAAATGGTCACGACGTTCCGCGCGGGAACGACAATCCGGTCCGTGTGCCGTCGCGATCGTTGCCGATCATCGCTCCGCGCTCGCAGAACTGTTCGAGGGCGATGAGAAGTGCCTCGCGGTATCGGATCGCGCGCTGGCGGTGTCGAACTCCACAAAGGAGGCACCCATGCGCGCGACTCGAACCTCGATGCACTCGGAGATCAACGTCACGCCCCTCGTCGATGTCTGCCTGGTGCTGCTGATCATTTTCATGATCGCGATCCCGACGATGGTCAACGGCGTCGACGTGCAACTTCCGGAGACGTCGGTCAAGAATCCGGTCGACTCGCGCGTGTTCCCGGTGACGGTGAAGGAAGACGGGACGGTCTACCTCGACACGCAGATCGTGCGACGCGATGAGGTGCTCTCCACGCTGCGGCGGTTGCACGCCAAGGCATCCACGCGGCCGATCGCGGTGCGCGCGGACAAGCGCGTGGAGTACGGCGAAGTCGCGGCGGTGCTCGGCGCGTGCAGAGAGGCGGGGTGGGTGGAGGTGGCGCTGGTGAGCACCACCCCCACTTCTACGATTCCACCAGTACTCTGAACTGCCGGCTCGCCACCGTCAGCATCGCCAGATCCACCGTCGTGCTCGCGCGGAAGTCGTGCATCGTCTGATCGACGCGCTCGACGACACGCGGGCGTTTGGCGAGCCAGGCATCGACGGGATCTCCCGCGCCGTTGGTCTCGGCGATGACGCGCGAGGCGAGCGCGCTCTGGTAGTTGAACAGGTCCTCGACGAGCGACTGCAGCGCCGATTTCTGCCATGGCGTTTCCGCGGCGACACTGTTCGTCGCGGCGCGCAAACGGTCGAGACCGAAGCGCGAGCCGACGCCGAAGTAAACGCGCGCGACGTCTTCGACGCCGTGGCTCGCGTCGGAACGCGAGATGCGGATGATGTCCATCGCGGAGCTCATCACGTCGAGGCTGGCCACGCGCTGCGCCAGCTCCTCGGGGATCCCATCTTCCATCAGCTCGGCCTGGCGCACGCGCACCGTGCCGAGCATCGATGTGGGAAGGATCTGCGTGAGGTGGTTCTGGATCGCGGCGATGCGCGGGCGGAACTCGTTCGTGTAGGCAGCGAGGTCGAGCTTCTCGTAGCCGCTGCGGAGCAGCCAGAGGATCGCGCGCTCGAGCAGGCGCGCGACGCCGATCATCATGTCGAGCTGCACGGACGCGGGCAGTTTGTTGTCGAGCGCCTCGATCTCCGACCAGACCGTGCGCAGGTCGAAGGCGTCGCGCATGATGATGAACGCGCGCGCGACGTCGCTGTACGGTTTGTTCGTGTCGTCGCACATCTGCCACGCGAAGGTCGGCCGCACGCGGTTGATCATCGTGTTCGTGACGACGGTGGCGATGATCTCGCGGCGCAGGCGATGCCGATCGATGGCCGGGCGGAAGCGGCCGCGCAGGAGCTCGGGGAAGTAGAGCACGAGGTCGTCGACGAGCTGCGGATCGTCCGGCAGGTCGGACTTCAGCAGGTCCTCGTACAGGACCAGCTTCGCGTACGCGAGCAACACCGCGATCTCGGGACGGGTGAGTCCGCTGCCGCGCGCGTGGCGCTCGGCGATGGTCTCGTCGTCGGGCAGGCCTTCGATCGAGCGATCGAGCTTGCCGGCCTTTTCGAGTCCGCGCATGAAGCGCGTCTGCACGTCGAGCAGCGACTCGCCGAGGGTGCTCACGACGGAGACTGCTCCGGTCTGCTCGTAGTTGTCGCGCAGTACGAGCTCCGCGACGTCGTCGGTCATCTCCGCAAGGATGGCGTTGCGCTCCTCGAGGTTCGCGAGCTCGCTGCGGTCGAGCGCGTCGTACAGCGCGATCTTGATGTTCACCTCGTGGTCCGAGGTGTCGACGCCGGCGGAGTTGTCGATGGCGTCGGTGTTGATCTTGCCGCCCGCGAGCGCGTACTCGATGCGGCCGCGCTGAGTGAAGCCGAGGTTCGCTCCCTCGCCCACTACGCGCACGCGCAACTCCTCGCCGTTCACGCGGATCGCGTCGTTCGCGCGGTCCTTCGCGCTGGCGTGGTCCTCGTGCGCCGCCTTCACGTACGTGCCGATGCCGCCGAGCCAGAGCAGATCCGCGCTCCCGAGGAGGATGGCCCGCATCAGCTCCGCGGGTGTGATGGTCTTTTTCGGCAGCTCGAACAGCTCCTGCACGATCGGCGAAATGGTGATGCTCTTCGCGCTACGCTCGAACACCGCGCCGCCCGGCGAGAGGAGCTCGGGGTTGTAGCCGTTCCAGTTCAGCCGGTTGTCGAACATCCGCTTGCGCTCGCCGTGACTGCGCGCGGCGTCGGGATTCGGGTCGACGAAGATGTGCGAGTGATTGAACGCGGCCAGGAGGCGGATGTGCGGCGACAGCAGCATCGCGTTGCCAAAGACGTCGCCGGACATGTCGCCGACGCCGACGACCGTGAAGTCCTCGCTCTGCGTGTCGACGCCGAGCTCGCGGAAATGGCGCTTGACCGCTTCCCATCCTCCGCGCGCGGTGATTCCCATCCCCTTGTGGTCGTAGCCGGCAGATCCGCCTGACGCGAACGCGTCGCCGAGCCAGTGCCCGTACTCCGCGGAGATTCCGTTCGCGATGTCCGAGAACGTGGCCGTGCCCTTGTCGGCGGCGACGACGAGATACGGATCGTCGGCGTCGCGGCGTACGACGTCCCGCGGCGGCACGACGCTGTCGCCGCGGAGGTTGTCGGTGATGTCGAGCATGCCGCGCAGCAGCGTTTTGTACGACTCGATGCCTTCCTTCTGGAGCGTCGCGCGATCGGCGGACGGCTTCTTCACGACGAAGCCGCCCTTCGAGCCGACGGGCACGATGACGACGTTCTTGACCATCTGCGCCTTCATCAGGCCGAGGATCTCGGTGCGGAAGTCCTCGCGGCGGTCGGACCAGCGGATGCCGCCGCGCGCAACTTTGCCGCCGCGCAGGTGGATGCCTTCCATCCACGGCGCGTACACGAAGATCTCGAACATCGGCCTCGGCAGCGGGAGCTCCGGAACGGCGTGCGAGTCGAGCTTGAAGGAGACGTAGAGCTTGCGCTCCCCGTCCGCGTCGCGCTGGAAGTAGTTCGTGCGCAAGGTGGCCTCGATGAGGCTCACGTAGAGGCGAAGGATGCGGTCTTCGTCCGGGTTGGTGACGCTGTTCAGCGCGTCCTCGATCTGCGAGCGGATTCCCAGCGCCGCGCCCTTGCGGCCCATGTCGCCGACGCCGAGCGACGGATCGAAGTAGTTCTTGAAGAGCTGCAGGATCGAACGCGTGATCCCGGGGTGTTTCGCGAGAGTCTGCTGGATCAGCTGCTCGCTGAATGTCGCGCCGATCTGGCGGAGGTACTTCGCGTACGCGCGCAGCACCACGACCTCGTGCCAATCTAGCTCTGCGCCGAGGACGAGGCGATTGAATCCGTCGCTCTCGGCATGGCGCGTCCAGACGCGGATGAATGCTTCCTGAAACTTCTCTTTGACCGGCTCGAGGTCGTCCTGCATCCCTTCGCCGTCGAGGCTGAAGTCGCGGATGCGCACCGGGTCCGTCGCGCCGAGCGGCTGCACTTCGTACGGCACCTCGGCCAGCACCTTGAGGCCCATGTTCTCGAGGCGCGGCATGATCTCGGAGAGCGGCACCGGAGGGCCCGTGTGAATGATCTTGCAGTGGAACCGGCTCTGGTCGGAGCGATGGCGGTAGAGATCGACGACCAGCTCGCCAGTCGCGAGGACGTGCTCGACATTACCGATGTCGAACAGCGCGGCGTCCGCGGAGAAGCGCTCGGCGTACGCCATCGGAAAGGCGCGTTTGTAGCGGTGGTGGAGGTCGATGCCGACCTCTTCGCCCTGCTTGGTCGTCAGTGCGTCGAGGAGACGATCGGTCCACGTGCGCGCGACCTCGCCGATCTGCGCTTCGAGCCGGCGGATGTCGACCTCGAGGATCTTTCCGGATGTGCGGACGATGAAGAGACCGCGCGCCAGCGCGGAGCTGGTAACGCGATCGTAGACCTGCGTGTCACGCCCGCTGAACGCTTCTTCGAGGACGGCTTTCGCGCGCTCCTTGAACTCGGGCGTGTAGCGGTCGCGCGGGACGAAGATGTAGCAGGCGACGAACCGCTCGAAGACGTCCTTGCGCGTGAACAACGCGACGCGCTGGCGCTCCTGCAGAAGAAGGATGCCGCGGGCGATGTCGAAGAGCTCGGCGTCGGTGATCTGGAAGAACTCGTCGCGCGGGAAGGTCTCGAGGATGTCGACGAGGGCCTTCCCATTGTGCGAGTGCGGGTCGAGGCCGGCGCGGTCGAGGGTGCGCTTCGCCTTCAGGCGCAGCATCGGGATGTCGAAGATGCTGCGGTTGTACGCGGCGGAGGTGAAGAGGCCGAGGAAGCGGTCCTCGAAGATCAGGTTGCCCGCGTCGTTGTAGCGCTTGATGCCGATGCGATCCATCGGCACCGGCCGATGAATGACGCTGCGGCTGTTCGCCTTGGTGATGATGATCAGGTCTTTCCTGCGGGCGTACGCGCTGAACTCGGGCGAAAGAGCCGCGCTCGCCCGCTCGACGGATTCGGGACGGATTTGACTGAGGATTCCGAGGCCGGTCTCGGTGATCGGCTCGAGGTAGTCCTTGTCGTCGCGTGTGTTGAACGCGTAGCGCCGATGGCCGAGGAAGATGAAATTGCCGTCGTCGAGCCAGCGCAGGAACTGCCTCGCTTCGTCCACTTCTTCAGCGGGCATGGGAAGCTTCGCGGTCTCGAGCTCGGCCACGTCTTCCTGCAGGCGGGCGCGCATCGTGCGAAAGTCGCGCACGGCGAGGCGCACCTGAAGGAGGATGTTTGCCATCGACGCCTGGATGGACTCGAGCTCGGAGGGCTCGGTTTCCTGGTCGATCTCGACGTGCATGTACGACTCGACGATTGCGTCCGACGGCGCGTGCCGCGTGTCGGTGACCTCGATGCGCTTGCCGCTGGAGTCGCGGACGGTGCGGATGACCGGATGAAGAAGGAGATGGATCTTGCGGTCGCGCCGTTGGATCTCGGCGCTGACGGAGTCGACGAGGAAGGGCATGTCGTCGTTGACGATCTCGATGACCGTGTGCTCGAGACCCCAGCCGTTTTTCTCGACCGTGGGGTTGAAGAGGCGGATCGTGGGCGTGCCAGGCGTGCGTTGCGCGCCGAGGTCCCACAGCGACAGCGCGCCGCCGATGAGCGTTTCGAAGCTCGTGTAGATCACGTCGTCAGGGGCGACGTGGGCGAAGTAGCGGCGCACAAAGTGCTCGACGCTCTCGGCCTGATCCTCTCGTTGGTCAAGGGAAACGCGGCGGCGAGCTTCCGCCACCAGCCGGTCGACGAGATCGACCTGGCGTTCTTCAGCTGTCATGGTCATGGTGTCTCCACGTACGTGTACGTCGGCGGGTGAATATCACAATTTCTAGGAGTGCGGTGGCGAGGCGGCGGAGCGGTGGGGAGCCACCGCTTTGGTATCTG
>DASYGV010000116.1:0-5691 GCA_035999335.1 Thermoanaerobaculia bacterium
TGCCGTGATCGCGCCCCGCTTGTCCGATCGGTCCGCGCGGGGGCACCGGAGATCCCGCGTCTACGCGCGGGATAAACTGAAAAGCAACTCCTTGAACAATTCCACCAGCGCATCCGCCTGATAATTCGCGTTCAGCCCCGACGGATTCGGCAGCACCCACACCTTCGTCTCTCCGATCCTCTCCTCCTGCAATCCCAGTTTCGCCTTCGGCCGCTCGAACGCGGTGCGGTATGCGCCGATGCCGACGACGGCCAGGTACCGCGGCTTGTGGCGCTTCACCTTGCGCGTGAGGATGCGCGCGCCTTCGATCAGCTCTTCGCGCGTGAGCTCGTCCGCAGCGGCGGTTGCGCGGGCGACGACGTTCGTGATGCCGTAGCCGAGCGTCAGGAGGTCGCGCTGTTCCGAGGGATGGAAGAGCCGCGGCGTGAATCCCGCGCGATGGAGCGTCGGCCAAAAGCGATTGCCGGGGCGGCCGAAGTGTTGCTGCACGGCCGCGGTGTAGAGACCGGGATTGATGCCGCAGAAGAGGACGTCGAGGTTCGGCGCGATGACGTCGGGCAGAGTCTTGCCCGCGGCGGCGGCGATCTGGGAGGGCGTCGGGCCGGCACGGCCGGCAGCGTTGTTTGGCCTAGCCTTGGGCACGTGCGGTCCCTCCGAGGCTGACTTCTGCCGCGCAGGCTCCTAACGTAACGTGCCGCCTCAGAAGTTGACCGCGAGGCCGCCGATGTACTTCTTCGAGCGGCCGTCCGACATGAGCGTGTCGATCAGGTACGGCGAATTCTCCGCGCGCGCGAGCTCGAGGCCGAACAGCAGCTTGATGTCGATCGGAAGGTAGAGCGACTGCGCCATGCGCACGTTGATGCGCTCGGAGCGATAGTCCTGCGCTCCCTGCTCGGCCGGCTGCTGGATGTCGCGATACGACACGGCGATGGTCGTGCGCGTGGGATTGAACGTCGACTGCAGGTCGCCCGCGACGTAGACCTTTTCGCGCGACTGCGCGAGGTCCCGTTGCGATGCCGTGCCGGCGGTCGTTGCGACGTCGACGGCGAGCACATTGCCGAACTGCTTGCGATACGCGAGACGGACGTCGCGGCGGACGTCGCCCGCGTCGACTTCGAGTCCGTCCCAGAACTGGTTCTGCTCGTCCGCGAAGATCAGCCGCAGCGCCTCGTCGACTTCAGTGACCGTCGCGATGGCGGAGAATCGATTGGCCTCGTCCGCGCCCGTCACGATGCCGAACGTATACGTGTACCGCGGCAGCGCCCGTCCATCCTCGGACCAGTAGACGATGCTCGGCAATGCGACGACGGCCGTGTTCGTGTCGCGGTCGAGCACTTTCACCATCGCCGAACCGACGATCGAGGTGTTCTCGGTGAGCTTCCACTCCGCGCCCGTGCGCGGCGCCCACTGCTGCCCTTCCATCCCGATTCGGCTGTCGACGCCGTAGTGAAGGACGAACGACGGCACGAGTGCAACGGTGCCGTTCGCCGAGAGATCCGCGGTGCGGAAGATGTCGGCCTGGCCCGCGATGGTCTCCTGCTTCACGCGCAACGCGACGCCGAGGTCGTTGCGACGGGTCTGCATCACCGGCATGGTGCCGGCGACTTCGAAGAGGTTCGACGCCATCGGCGCGTCGCGGAAGAGGTTCTCCTGCTCGAAATACCGCACCTGCACGCGCGCCGGCCCGTTGCGCCATTCGAAGTTGTGCGCGCGGACGTCGGCCTCGCGATCCGACTCGGCCGCGTCGGCGTACGTCCATGAGCTCTGCGTCGACGCGAGGCGGTACGACTGATCGCCCGAATTGCGAAGCTCCATCGACATCACGCTGGACTCCGCGAGCGCGTCGCCGAAGCGAACGTTGTCGGTGGGATCTTCGAAACGTCGCAGGTTCCCACGAAGTCCGACTTGCCATGAGTCGCCAAGCCGACCCTGGACGCCGAGGGCAGTCTGCGCGAAGGCGGGGTTGGACGCCGTGTTCGTGACGCCGGTCAGCGAGAGCATCTCGCCGCGGAAACGGGGAACGTCGTAGGTGGCGACCTCGGCGGGCTCGAGCATCGCGTCGAGATCGCGGAGGACGTCGGCGGGCAGCGTGCCGCGCAGCTCCCAGATCTCCTGACTCGGCGACCGCTTCGCCTTTTTCTCACTGTCGAGCTTGAGCGCGACGCGGTGACTGGCGCGCGTCGGAACGATGGTGGTGATCGAGGGGAGGAAGCCTTGCTTGACGGCGATGATCTTGTAGATGCCGCCGCGGAGTTGCGGGAGGCTGAAGCTGCCGTCGGTCCCGGTGTAGGTCTGAACGGACTGGAAGTCCTGAAGATTGAGTGCGATGACGAGGGCGTTGGCGACAGGGCGGGCTGCGTTGCTGACGGTTCCGAGGACATCGAGCACCGCTGGCAGCGGCGCATCGGATCTTGCCGGTGCGGCGACGATGATCATCGCGGCCGCTATGGCGAGTGCTCGAAACCGGCGCATAAACCCCCTCCGTTCGGTATACGAAACCTCACTTGGAAACGCCGCCCCCGGCCACCCCACATTCCCGGCGCCGGAGAAATCACGGATCTCCCGGGCGGAATCGTATGCGGATGTTACACCCTCATCGCCGCGATGCAACCCGCGTAACGGTTTGTTTCGGAGCTTCTGTCATCCTGAGCCGGCGCAGCGCGGTCGAAGGACCCCCCGATTCGCAGGAGGTCCTTCGCCGTCTGCGCGGCTTCAGGATGACAAGAGCTCCTACGCGATAACCCGGTGCACGCGGAGGAGGTTCGTCTTCGACCGCTGATAGATCGGCGAGCCCATCAGGATCACGAGCCGGTCGCCCACGCGCACGATGTCCTTCGATAACAGGAAGTCGTCCACCCGATCGACGATCTGCTCGTGGAACTCCCCTGCCTCTTTGAGCACGAACGGCTGCACGCCCCACATAAGATTCATTCGCCGCGCGACCCAGACCGAGGGCGTGAGCGCGATGATCGGAATCTTCGGACGGAACTTCGACATCAGCCGCGCGGCGAAGCCGGTCTGCGTGAAAACGACGAGATACTTCGCGTCGAGCTGCTCGGACGCATAATTCGCCGCCCCCGCGAGTGCGTCCGTGAACTCGTCCGCTTCGGAGATCTTGCGGAAAGGCTCGCGCTCCCACGGCACGTCGACGTGCCGCGACGCCTCGGCCGCGAAGATGATGCGCGCCATCATCTGCACCGCTTCGACCGGATACTTCCCCGACGCCGTCTCCGCGGAGAGCATCACCGTATCCGAGCCGTCGAAGATCGCGTTGGCGACATCCGACGCTTCCGCGCGCGTTGGACGCGAGTTCGTCGTCATCGATTCGAGCATCTGCGTCGCGGTGATCGCAAATCTTCCCGACAGGCTCGCTCGCGCGAGAATCTTCTTCTGCATGATCGGGACGACCTCGGGCGGCAGCTCGACTCCGAGGTCGCCGCGCGCGACCATCACGCCGTCGCTGACTTCGAGGATCTCGTCGAGGTTGTCGATCGCCTGCGGCTTCTCGAGCTTCGCGATCACGTGCAGCTCGTCCCCGCCGTGCTCGTGCAGCAGTTCGCGGAGCCCGACGATGTCGCTCTTGCGCCGGATGAACGATGCCGCGACGTAGTCGAGCTTCTGCTCGACCGCGAACTTCACGTCGATACGGTCCTTGTCCGTGATCGCGGGGATGGTGAGCTCGGAGTCGGGAAAGTTCATCCCCTTTTTCGACGAGATCGGACCGCCGTGAATGATGCGCGTGGAGACATGGGTGTCGTCGACGCCGGTGACGACGAGCTCGACGAGTCCGTCGTTGATGAGGATGCGATGACCGATGAGGACCTCGCGCGGCAACGGCGTGAACGGGGTGGAGACGCCTTTCGCGTCTCCGAGGAGAGGCTCGGTCGTGATGACGAACGGCTGCCCGGTCTCGAGGTACTGCACGCCCTCGACCTCGCCGATGCGCAGCTTGGGGCCTTGGATGTCGCCGACGATCGGGATGTAGCGGCCGAGCTCCATCGCCACGGCCCGGATCGTGGCGATCACGCGCGTGTGCTCTTCGTGCTTGCCGTGAGAAAAGTTGAGCCGGAACGCGTCGACCCCGGAGGTGAGCAGCCGATGGATCATCTCTTCGCTGCTGCTCGCCGGCCCGACCGTCGCTAATATCTTCGTGCGCCGCATGAAGGCCGCACTTTATATGAAGCCGCTGCAACCAATCCTGACCGCACATCTCTTCGCACCGCTCAACGACGAACTGGTCGCGCTCTTGGGCGGCTTGTCCGGCGACGAATGGAACGCGCCGACGGTCGCCGGCGCGTGGACGGTGAAGGACGTCGCCGCTCACCTGCTCGACACCACCCTGCGGCGCCTGTCGATGCATCGCGACGGACATGAGCCGCCGCCGCGCGAGTTCACGTCGCTCGGTGCGCTGGTCAACGACCTCAACGCCGAGGGCGTGGCCTACGCGCGTCGGCTGAGCCCGTCGATGTTGATCGACATGCACGCGCGCTTCGGCGCACAACTGGCGGAGTTCTTCACCACGCTCGATCCGAATGCGCCGGCGAAGTGGAGCGTGAGCTGGGCGGGAGAAGACGAATCACGGATGTGGTTCGACGTCGCGCGCGAGCTCACGGAGAAGTGGCATCACCAGCAGCAGATCCGGGATGCGACGGGACGTCCGCCGCTGTACGAACGGTATCTGGCGCCGGTGATCGACACGTTCGTGCGCGCGCTACCGTTTACGTATCGCGATGTCGATGCGCCGTCAGGAACCGTCGTCGTGCTTCGCGTCGATGATGCCGCATGGACGCTCGCGCGGGAGGACGGGTGGCGGTTGTACGCGGGCTCCGCCCCCGCGACGACGACCGTTACGCTGACCGGCGATGTTGCGTGGCGTTTGTTCACGCGCCAGAAGATCGATCCACGCGCGGTGATCGAGGGTGACGAGCGCTACGCGCATCCCGCGTTACACATGGTCTCGATCGTGTGAGCGTCACGCTGCCGAATATGTCGGCGGGCCGGGTGCTCGCCACTCGCCGCCGTCCCTGCGAAACGTCACTTGAACGGTACTCAAAGCCGCCGTCCGCTCGGCCGAGGTGATCATGCCGCGGAGCGTCAGAGTCACTTCGTCGTCGCCGATGGCCGGCGGCTCGAATCGCAGATAGACGACTTCGCGCGATTGCGCTTCACGCTGAATGGCGTTCGCCGATAGGACGCGCACGCGTTTGGACAGCGAGCCATGGAGGTTTCGGTCTTCCACGAAGACCTCGGGTTGGCGTAGGAGAAACGGAGCGTCCGGGTACGTGACGGCGACGCCGCCAGGAAGCGGCCGTCCCCCGACGACCGCTTCCAGCAAAATCTCTTGTAGGTGTTGGATGTCCCTCATCAATTCCATCCGTTGTCCGCCGCGGTTTGCCAACGATTCCATACCGCACCGTCCGTGCCACGCACGAAGATTTCCAAGCGACCGTCGGCGTTGCGTCCGGGGAAGACACCGCTGGCGATGACGCCGCCGAGCGAGTACCAGCCCGACCATGGGCCAGTGCTGGGCGCCGGCTGCCACTTATGCCATACCGCGTTGTCCGTGCCGCGAGCGAAGACCTCCAGCCGCCCGCCCGCGTTCTGTGCCGTCGCGGGATCGCTGGTGATGACGCCGCCGAGCGACGACCATCCGGACCAGGGACCGGCGCCCGGAGCGGTCTGCCATTTGTT
>DASYGV010000187.1:0-4671 GCA_035999335.1 Thermoanaerobaculia bacterium
GAGAGCGTGGCGTAGCGCAGCAATAAGCGCTGCCGGTCGCACCGGCCCGCCGGAGGCCCCCCGTCGTTTCTCCGTTCGGAGGCCATCATGATCGACCGCATCGTCACGCGCTCCTTCGCGAAGCCGGTCGTCGCGCTGCTGCTCGTCGTCCCCGGCGCGATCCTCGGCGCGGTGTGGCTGCGCGACCTGCGCCGCGACGTCTTTCCCGACCTCTCCGCGCCCGTCTTCAACGTCATCGTGCAGAACGCGTCGATGGGCGCGGAGGAGTTGGAGATCGCGATCGCCATTCCGATGGAAGCGGCGCTCAACGGGCTGCCCGGTGTGCGGCGCATCCGATCCAGCTCGCAGCTCGGCGTCGCCAGCACGACCATCGAGTTCGAGCCGGACGCCGACTACTACCGCTCGCGGCAGCTCGTCGCCGAGCGCGTCGCGCAGGCGTCGACGGACCTTCCGCCCGGCACCGACACGCCGCTCCTGTCGAGCCTCACCGGCCGCCTGAACGAGATCTTCGAGTTCACGCTCGAAGCGGAGGCCGGCGTCATGGATGCGATGAGCCTGCGCGATCTCGCGGAGTTCGAGGTCCGGAACCGGCTGCTCGCCGTGCCGGGCGTCGCGGCCGTCGAAAGACTCGGTGGATACCTGCGGCAGTTTCAGGTCCAGATCGATCCGAATCGCATGTCGGCGCGCGGCATCACGCTCGCCGAAGTGATGCACGCCGTCGAGAGCGCGAACAAGAACGCGTCCGGCGGCTTCGTCGTGCAGGGGCCGATGGAGTGGAACGTGCGCGCGATCGGGATGGCGCGGTCGATCGACGATCTGCGCGCGACGGTCGTCGCGGTGCGCGCGACGACGCCGGTTCTGCTGGGCGACGTCGCCGACGTCCGCGAAGCGCCGGCGGTGCGGCGCGGCATCGCTCATCGATTGAAGGGCGAGGTCGTCAGCTGCCGCATCTCGAAACAGTTCGACGCCGACACGGTGAAGGTCGCGGCCGGCGTGCGGCAGGCGTTCGTCGAGCTGCAGAAGAGTCTCCCGAAGGGCGTGCAGTTGCGCATCGTCTACGACCAGTCGGAGCTCGTGCAGTCGTCGCTCTCCGGCGTCGGACGCGCGGTGTTGCTCGGCGCGTTTTTCGTCGTCCTCGTGCTCTTCGCGCTGCTCGGCGACATCCGGGCGGCGATGGTGGTGACGTTCACGATTCCGCTGTCGCTCGGCCTGGCCGGCGTGCTCCTGCACGAGGCGAACGTCGGACTGAACACGATGACCCTCGGCGGACTGGCGATCGCCGTCGGCCTGCTCGTCGACGCCGCGATCATCGTCACGGAAAACGTCGTGCATCGATTGACGCAACACCGCGGAGCCGATCGCAAACAGACCGCGCTCGCGGCATCGCTCGAAGTCGCGCGGCCGATCACGTTCGCCACGCTCATCGTCATCGCGGTGTTCGCTCCGCTCTTCGCGATGACCGGGATCGAAGGGCGGATGTACGAGCCGCTCGCGGCCGCCGTGATCGCAGCAGTCGCGGCTTCACTCGTCCTTGCGTTGACGCTCGTCCCCCTCGCCGCGGGTCTCGTCCTTCGACCGCGGCGCGAAGGGAAAGCGGAAGACGTCTGGATCATCCGCCGGATCAAAGCGCGCTACGCGCCGATGCTCGACTGGTGCATGGCCCACGCGGGACTCGTGCGCGTCGCAACGCTGGCGATCACGATCCCGGCGCTCGCGCTGGCGTTCGCCGTCGGCAGCGACTTCATGCCGCAGCTCGACGAAGGAGCGTTCCTCGTACAAACGATCCTCCCGCCGGAGGCGTCGCTCGACGAGGTGGACCGGCTCAATCACCGCGTCGAAGATCTCTTCCGCGCGGTCCCCGAGGTCGAGGACGTGGTGCGGCGCACCGGACGCGCGGAGCGGACGGAAGACCCGATGCCGCACACGATCTCCGACGTGCTGGTCGTGCTGAAGAAGGATCGGCGGCGCAGTCTCGACGAGATCGAGCGCGACATGCGCGAACGGACGGAGCACGTGCCCGGCGTCTCGATCCTCTTCACCACGCCGCTCGGCATGCGCATCGACGAGGGCCTCGGCGGCACGCCCGCCGATCTGTCGGTGCGCGTCTTCGGGCCGAATCTCGACGCTTTGACGACTCTCGGCGACCAGGTGAAGACGATCATGAGCCGCGTCGAAGGCATCGCCGATCTCCGCGCCGAACGGATGACCGGCCTCCCGCAGCTCCGGATCGAAGTCGATCGCGCCGCGACCGCGCGCGTCGGTCTCACTCCCGGCGACGTGATCGACGCCGTGCGCATCGGGATGGTCGGCGAAGTGGCGTCGAGCATCTGGGTCGGGCAGCGCAACTACGATCTCGTCGTGCGGCTCCAGGACGATGCGCGCGACGACGTGGAGGCGATCGGATCGCTGCTCATCGACGGACACGACGGCTCTCGCATTCCGCTCAATCAGCTCGCGACGATCACGAAGACGTTCGGCCCCGGCGCCATCCGCCGCGAAGCGGGCAGCCGGCGCATCGCCGTCGAGGCGAGCGTCGAAGGCCGCGACCTCGGCGGCGCCGCGCGCGAAGTTCGCGAGCGTCTCGAGCGCGAACTGAAGCTCCCGGCCGGCTACTTCGTGAACGTCGGCGGCCGCGTGGAGAGTCAGGAACGCGCGACGCGCTCGCTGCTCATCGCGATTGCAGTCGCGGTGTTCGCGGTGTTCCTCCTCCTTTATCTCGCCCTCGGCTCTACGGCCGAGGCGCTGGTGATTCTCGCGACGTTGCCGGACGCGTTCGTCGGCGGCATCGTCGCGCTGCTGATCGCAGGCGAGAGCTGGAACGTGTCGTCGCTGGTCGGACTGATCGGCCTCTTCGGCATCGCGGTGCAGAACGGCCTCGTGCTCATCGCGCAGGTGAAGGGGCTGATGGCCGAGGGCGCGCCGTTCGACGCGGCGCTGCGCGAGGCGAGCATCGGACGTGTACGCCCGAAGCTCATGACCGCATGCACGGCCATCCTCGGACTGCTGCCGCTGCTCGTGCTGCGCCTGCACGGGACGGAAGTCGAACGCCCGCTCGCGATCGTGATGATCGGAGGACTGGTGACGTCGACGCTGTTCACGCTGTTCGCGCTGCCGACGTTCTACGCATTCGTGAACAAACGTAGGGTACGCTTGTCTCTCCGATGAAAACTGCAGACACCGCACTCGCGCGCGTCCGCAAGATCTGCCTCGCTCTGCCGGACACGGAAGAGAAAATCGCCTGGGGCGAGCCGACGTTCCGCGTCGGCGGCCGCCTGTTCGCCATGTTCGCGAACGACCATCACGGCGACGGCCGCATCGCGCTCTGGTGCAACGCGCCCGAGGGTGCGCAGCGCGATCTCGTCGCGTCGGACACCACGCACTTCTTCGTCCCGCCGTACGTCGGCGTGGGAGGCTGGATCGGAATGCGCCTCGACAAGAAGCTGAGCGAAAAGGCCATCGCCGCGGTGATCGTGCAAGCGTATGAGACGACGCTCGCGAAGTTGAAGGCGAAGAAGAAACGACGCAGTTAGGAACTGTTTAAGGTTTCTTCTACCCGCGCGCCCTCCCTTTCACTTCTTTTCCGAAGAACATAAGAAACACTTAGCAACCCCGCGCTCCTCCGGCGACCCACATTGCGGATCGAACGTTGGAGGAAGCAATGAACACCCGTCAGCGCATCACCGTAGTCACCATCACCATCGCCAGCCTGGCGTTGGCCGGCACGATCACCGCGACGGCCGCGAAGACCTCGGCCAAAGCCGCGCAGGAAGTCAAAGCCAAGCAGGCCGCGCAAACGAAGATCAAACGTGGTCAGTACCTCGTCACCATCGGCGGCTGCAACGACTGCCACACCCCTTTCAAGCTGGGACCGAACGGCCCGGAGCCGGACATGTCGCGCGCGCTTTCCGGTCATCCCCAGGACTTCGTCATGCCCGAGCCGCCGAAGATGGCCGACGGAAAGTGGATCTGGGCCGGCGCCGCAACGAACACCGCCTTCGCCGGACCGTGGGGCGTGAGTTACGCGAGGAACCTGACGCCGGAACGTCTCACCGGCATCGGCATCTGGGACGAGGCGATGTTCGTCAAGACCATCCGCACCGGCAGGCATTGGGGCGTCGGACGCCCGATTCTCCCGCCGATGCCCTGGTTCAATTACCGCCACGCAACGGACGAAGACCTCGGCGCAATCTACGCCTACCTGCGTACGCTGAAGCCGATCAAGAACGAAGTTCCGGAAGCGATCATCGCGCCTCCTCCGCCACCGGTGAAGACCGCGTCGAAATAATCTAGGAGTGCGGCGACGGCGAGTCGCCGCTCTGGTACGCCCGCAGCGCTGCCCGCCCGGCCTACCAGAGCGTGTGCGCAAGCGGGAACCTTCTTTACAGTAAACCGGGAACCTCCTTTACACACCGTCTTGGTCCTCCCCGGGTGGGGGCGTCCTCCCCCTTGAGGGGGAGGATCGAGGAGGGGGTGCAGCCCTTCGAGAATCGTCATTAGTAGATCTCTTGGGTCCGTTCGTCGTATCGACCGAGCTCGATCGTGGCGAAGTAAATGCTCCAGATCCCGTCGTCGATCTCGACCAGTCCCACGCGCTCGCCGATCAGGGCTTCGCTGATGTACAGGAGCCGTCCCTTCCATCTGATCTCGCCGGTCGGACGCATCGAGCGTGTC
>DASYGV010000179.1:0-53447 GCA_035999335.1 Thermoanaerobaculia bacterium
CGTAAGACTGAACCGCCCACCCGTAAGCATTCACGGCCGTCCTCTTCGGGTCGGAATGGGCTGATTGCAAGGGGGACGACGAAAAAGCAATCAGTGAGGGAGAGAACCGTCCTTGACAATCGCTTTCATAGAACTTGGCCCTTCGGCTCGCTATCGCTCGCTCAGGGCTGCGGTAGACGGTGGTCCAGCTCCTCGATCAGCGCATCGCCCGCCGCCCGCTCCTTGTGCAGTTTCGCCGCGGTCGCTTCCGCTCCGCGCATCACCCGCAGCGCGTTCGATCCAGCGAGCTTCTTCAACCGTTCTTCTGAATGTCCGCGGCGAAGGAGCTCGGCGAAGAGCTTCGGGTAGTCGGCGACGCTCTCCAGTCCCTCCGGTGTCGTGCTGATGCCGTCGAGATCGCCGCCGATGCCGACGTGGTCTTCGCCGGCGATTTTGATCACATGCTCGACGTGGTCGGCGACGTCGTTGAGCGTCGCGCGCGGGCGCGGGTTCGCTTTCTCCCACGTCTCGAGGCCAGCCTTCACGTTCTGCGGCTCGCCGTCGAACATCTCCTTCAGCCGCGCCTCCTCGGCCGCGCGACTCGCGCCCCAGACGCGCACTTTCTCGGAGACGAACGACGGGACGAACGTGACCATCACGATGCCGCCGTTGGCCTTCAGGCGCTGCAGGACGTCGTCGGGCACGTTGCGCTGATGGCCCGTGAGAGCGCGCGCGGAGGAATGCGAGAAGATCACCGGCGCCGCGGTGACGTCGAGCACGTCGTGCATCGTGGCGGGGGAGACGTGCGAGAGATCGACGAGCATGCCGAGGCGGTTCATCTCGCCGACGACGGCCTTGCCGAACTCGGAGAGGCCGTCGAGCTTCGGGTCCGCGGTCGCGGAATCGGCCCAGTCGGTGTTGGCTGAATGGGTCAGGGTCATGTAGCGCGCGCCCGCGTGGAAGAGCATGCGCAGTGCGGCGAGGGAGTTGTTGATCGAGTGGCCGCCCTCGACGCCGATCATCGACGCGATGCGTCCGCTCTTGTGAATGCGCACGACGTCGTCCGCGGTGAGGGCGAGCGCGAACGTGTCGGGATACGCGGCGTCGAGGCGATGAACGACGTCGATCTGCTCGAGCGTGGCCTGCACCGCGTCCGCGCCTTTCAACGTCGCCGGGACGTACACGGACCAGAACTGCGCGCCGAGGCGGCCGGCTTTGAGGCGTGGGATGTCGGTGTGCAGCGGCTTCGCGAGCTTGGACTGGTCCTGGCGGAGGTCGATCTGCGAGAGGTGATTCTTCGCCCGCTCGCGGTACTGCCAGGGGAGGTCGTTGTGGCCGTCGATGAGAGGAACGTCGCGCAGAATCCGATCGACCGCAGGTTGGGCGTTGGTCGTGATGGCGAGGAGGAGAGTCAGGACGAGCGTAAATCGCATGGCGGGAGATTGTAAGTGCTGAGTGCTGGGTGCTGAGTGCTGAGTCACGCCCGCCCTCTCAGCACCCAGCACCCAGCACTCAGCACTACAATGCGCGCCCGTGCCGCTCGCGTTTCAACCCGCCGAATCCCATCCCATGGTCGACACACTCCTCCGCACGCGGGTCCCGCGGTGGGAGGAGCTGAACCGCGCCATCGACGAGCGGGACGACATGCTCGACTTCACGATCCAGCTCTTCGATCACGACCGCGATCGCGCGCTGGCCAGCTACTTCCAGAACGCGCTCGAACAGTTCCGGCTGGTAAGACACATATCGTCATGGCGGGGTCACATCGGAACGATGCTCGACTTCGCGAGCGGCTACGGTCGACTCACGCGCCTGCTCGTGCACGAGCATCTCGCGGACGAGGTCACGGTCTCGGACATCCTCGAGGGCGGGATGGAGTTCCAGGCCGAACAGTTCGGCGTGCGGACGATCCTCTCGACGACGAATCCGGAGAACTTCGTCGCGCCCGGCAAATATGACCTGATCTTTGTCGCGTCGCTCTTCACGCACCTGCCAGCGTCGACGTTCACGGCGTGGCTGCGGCGTCTCGCGGCGCTCCTCACGCCCGCGGGGCTGCTCGTCTTCACCGTGCACGACGATTCGCTCGCGCCGGAGACGTTCGCGGGCGGGATCCGCTTCGAGTCGCGCAGCGAGAGCCGCGTGCTGGACGTGAACGACTACGGCTCGACGTGGGTCACGGAAGGCTACGTGCGCGAGCAGGTCGCCGCGATCGATGTCGGCTTCGCGTGCATCCGCATGCCGCGCGCGCTCGCGGAATGGCAGGACGTGTACGTCATTTCCCCGTCGCCGATCGAAAACGCCACCCAGCGCCGCGTGCCGACAGGCTTCGTCGATCGGTTGGAAATACGGGAAGCGGGTGTGTATCTGCGCGGCTGGGCAACCGGCATCACGGAGAAAGCGGACCGCGTGGATGTACGTTTGGGCGACGCCGTGGTGGCTACCACCGACGAGTTCGGGCCGCGTCGCGACGTCGCGACGTTCGTGGGCGTCGACACCGCGACCGACTCGAGCTGGCATCTCACGATCCCGCACAGCGCCATCCGATCGTTCCGCTACGAGGTCGTCACGGTCTCCACGTTCACCCGCGAAGGCGAAGAGCGCATCCTCTTCCTCGGTACGCTCGACTCGCTCGTCAGCTACTCGCAACGCGAGGAGGTGCGCGAGCTCGAGCAGCGCCTCGCCGTGCAGTCGCAGGAGCTCGCGTCGGTGCGGCACGAGTTCGCGGTCGCCGCTCACCAGCGCGCGGAGCGCGAGGCCGAGATCGCGGCGATGAAGCAGAGCCGTTTCTGGAAAGCGCGGGACGCCTGGTTCGCCGTCAAGGCGAAGTTCTAGGAGTGCGGCGCCACCGCACTCCTAGAACCCGCAACGCTCCTTCCCGTATAACGTCCCAGCATGAAGCGCAGAACGAAGATCATCATCGCCGTCGCCGTCATCCTCGCGATCGCCGGAATCATCGTGGTGTCCGTCCGTTCCCAGAGCAAAGAGGGGACGCAAGTCACCTTCGGCAAGGTCGAGCGGAGCGACCTCACGAGCAAAGTCACCGCGAACGGGCGCATCGACGCGAAGCGGAAAGTCGATCTCTCCGCGAACGTGATGGGCCAGATCGTCAACCTCGCCATCCGCGAGGGCGACGTCGTGAAGAAGAACGACTTCCTCCTGCAGATCGACCAGAAGCAGCTCGCCGCGTCCGCGGAAGGAGCTGCGGCGTCGATGCGCGCGTTCTTCTCCGACCGCGAGGCCGCGCGCGCCACGCTTGCCGAGGCGCAGAGCAGCTTCGATCGCGCGCGCAGCAACTACGAGGGGAAGATCATCCCGCAGGCCGAGCTCGACCGCGCGCGATCCGCTCTCGATTCGGCGCGCGCGAACGTCAGCTCGATCGAGCAGCGCATTCAGCAGGCACGGGCGAACCTCGCCGCCGCGCGCGACACGCTCTCGAAGACGACCATGACGGCGCCGATGGCAGGCATCATCACCGCCCTCCCCGTCGAGGAAGGCGAGGTTGCCGTCATCGGCACGATGAACAACCCTGGCACGAAGCTGCTGACGATCGCCGACATGAGCGTCGTCGAGGCGGTCATGGAAGTCGACGAGACCGACATCCCGACCGTGAAAGTGGGCCAGCGCGCGTCGGTCACGATCGACGCCTATCCGAACAAGACGTTCTCGGGCGTGGTGACCGAAGTGGGGTCGAGCCCGATGACGCGCTCCGGCGTGAGCACGGGCACGGAAGCCGTGAATTTCGAAGTGAAGATCCAGCTCGACAACCCGCCCGCAGGCGTGCGTCCCGGCTTCTCCTCGTCCGCAGACATCATCACCGGCACGCGCTCGAAGGCGATCGCCATCCCGATCCAGGCGCTCGTGCTGCGCGAGAAGCCCGGCAGCGCACCCGGCAAGGCACAAGACGAGGAGGGTGTGTTCCTCCACAAGGACGGAAAGGCGAAGTTCGCTCCTGTCACGACCGGGCTCGCCGGCGAGGCGAACATCGAGGTCGTGAAAGGTCTCAGCGATGGACAGGAGATCATCACCGGCCCGTTCCGCGCGTTGCGGGAACTGAAAGAGGATTCGAAAGTTCGAGCCAGCGAAGAGAAGTCCGAGGACAAGGACAAGGACAAGGATAAGGACAAGGATAAGGACAAGGAGAAGTCTTAGTGGAGACTCTCCGCATCGCGTCCAACGCACTGCGCGCACACAAGCTGCGCAGTTTTCTCACGCTCCTCGGCGTGATCATCGGCGTCATGACCGTGATCACGGTCGTCTCGATCATCTCCGGCCTGAACAACTACATCTCCGAGAAGGTCTTTAGCCTCAACCCCGACGTCTACGTCGTCTCACAGTTCGGGATCATCACCAGCCGCGAGCAGTTCCTGGAGGCGGTGAAGCGGAAGAAGATCGACTGGAATGACTTCGAGATGGTGCGCGAGCGCTGCCGGACTTGCGAGTCGGTCGGCGCGGGCGAAGATGCGGAGGCGCCGGTGAAGTTCGGCCCGAAGCGCCTCGCCGAGGTGCAGGTCCGCGGCACGACCGCGAACATGGCCGAGATCAACAACCTCGATCTCGATACGGGACGGTTCTTCACCGACGCCGAGGAGCGGCATTCCACGCTGATGGCGGTGATCGGCTCGGATGTCCGCGAGGAGCTGTTCGGCAAGCTCGATCCCATCGGGCGCTCGATCCGCGTGGGGAACATCCGCGTGGTCGTCATCGGTCTCCTGGTGAAGCAGGGCTCGGTCCTCGGTCAGAGTCAGGACAGCATCGTCTACCTGCCGCTGTCGACTTGGCAGAAGGAGTTCGGCACGCGACGCGGCCTCAATCTCTTCATCCGCGCGCGCGGCGGCGTCGCCGGGATGGACCGTTCGATGGACGACGTGCGCGTGATCCTGCGCGGACGGCGGCACACGGCCTTCCGCGACGACGATCCGTTCGCGTACGTGACGGCCGAGGCGCTGCAGATGGTGTGGAAGAGCATCTCGGCCGGACTGTTCTCGCTGATGATCCTGATCTCCGGGATCTCGCTGGTGGTCGGCGGGATCGTGATCACGAACATCATGCTGGTGTCGGTGGTAGAGCGGACGCGGGAGATCGGCGTGCGCCGCGCGATGGGCGCGACCCGCGGCGACATCCGCCGGCAGTTTCTCACCGAGGCGACGCTGCTCGCCCTCGGCGGTGGGATGCTGGGCGTGCTTCTCGGCATCGCGATCGCGTGGTTGATCTCGACGCTCAGCCCGATGCCGACGCTCGTGCGTCCGGAGCTGATCCTCGCTGGATTGTCGATCGCAGCTTTCACGGGAATCACGGCGGGATTCATGCCCGCGATGCGCGCGGCGAGGCTGCCGCCGGTAGAGGCATTGCGTTATGAGTAGGGAGTTGCGGGTTGCGAGTTGCGAGAGAGTTCTCGCGATGCGTCCCTCGGAACTCGGAACTCGGAACTCGCAACTATGACTGAGAACATCCGCTTCGCCGCCACCGCTCTCGCATCGCACAAGTTGCGCAGCGCGCTGACGATCCTCGGCATCGTCATCGGGGTGACGACCGTCATCGCGATGGTCTCGCTCATCGAAGGCTTCAACAACAACGTCGAGAAGAACTTCGAGTCGTTCGGCGCGACGCTGGTGCAGTTCCAGAAATTCGATCCGCAGTTCGGGCCGGGCGGGAACAGCGACGAGGACCAGCGCACGCGCAAGAACCTCACCTACGAAGACGCGATCGCGCTCAAGGAGCAATGCCCGTCGATGCTCGCGGTGTCGCCGGAGCGCTACTGGTGGTCGGGCGGCGATGGCGGCGCGCCGGACATCATCTACGGAAGCGAGTCGGCGACGGCGGACACGATCATCGGCGTGACCGGCGACTATACGACCGCGAACAATCACTTCGTCGGCGAGGGACGCTTCATCGTCGAGGGCGACGTGCGGCGCTCCGGCGCGGTGACGGTCCTCGGATCGAGCGTGGCGGAGACGCTCTTCCCGCGCAGCGATCCGATCGGCCGGGTGGTGACGTTCTCCGGGCGCAAGTACGCCGTCGTCGGCGTGATGGAAAAGCAGGGCGCGTCGATGTTCGAGTCCGTGGATTCGCACGTGTACATCCCGATCACGACGTTCGACAGTCAGTTTCCGTGGATCAAGCGCGACCGCGGCGTGAACATCGCCACGGTGCCGCGGACGCCGGAGTTGGTGGACCGGATCGTCGAGGAAGGGACGCAGGTGCTGCGCACGAGGCGGCGCGTGCCGTTCAACAAGCCGAACGACTTCGGGATCATGACGCCGGACAAGCTGATCTCCAACTTCAAGGCGATCACCGGCGGGATCACGCTGGCGATGATCTTCATCTCGAGCATCGCGCTGCTGGTCGGCGGCGTCGGGGTGATGAACATCATGCTCGTGTCGGTGACGGAGCGGACGCGCGAGATCGGCATCCGCAAGGCCATCGGCGCGGTGCGACGCGACATCGTGCAGCAGTTTCTCACCGAGGCGATGACGCTGGCGGGCATCGGCGGCATCATCGGTGTCGCGCTGGGACTGGGGATCGCCGCGCTCGTGCGCTCGATGGACTGGCTCCCCACGACGACGCCGCTCTGGTCGATCATCGTGGGGCTGCTCGTGTCGATCTCGATCGGACTGTTCTTCGGGATCTATCCCGCGTACAAGGCCGCGCGATTGGATCCGGTCGAAGCTTTGCGGTACGAGTAGTTTTGTTTTTGTATTTAGCTCTGAGCGAGCCGCAGCGAGTCGAAGGGCCAAGGTAGCACCTACGCGGCGCGAACCGATCGTCGCTGCACGTGCGGCCCCAAGTCGGCTCACTCTGCGTTGCTGCTAACGTGGCCCCTCGACTTCGCTCGGGGCTTCGGACGTTTCACGTCCGAATTCTGAGAAAAGCGTAAATCCCCTGCGGCTTGTGGCCGTAGATCTCCTCCAACTCGCGCGTCTTCGTCCTGTAGTCCACATTCACTCCGACGCCCATCTTGTAGCGGGCGTTCGGGATCACGTCGAAGATGTAGCCCGCGGTGTAGTGCGTGGCTTCCTCGACTTCACTCGGGTCGAAGGTGAGCGGGAACCCCGCCGGGCGGTCGACGTGCTCGATGCGGGCCATGAACGTGTTACGCGACGCGCGCAACGCGAGTTCGAGGCCCCACGCGGTCTCGTTGGCGAAGGTCTCGTCGGTGTAGTCGCGTGAGGTCCAGAGCGCGGTGATCGCGGCGAAGGAGCCGGCGTAGGTAAGCGATGCGCTGGTGACGTCGCGCTGCGCGAGATCTTCGCCGAGCTCGCCGCGCGAGATCTGGATCGCGAGGCTCGGCGTCGGCGTGAGCGTGAGGCGTGCGGACTGCGAATCGATGTCGCCGTCGGCGATCTCGGTGTGATCGCCCGTCGTCGCACCGTCGTGGAAAGCGCTCGCCTCGACGGTGAAGTAGCGGGTCGTGAATCCCGCGGTGACGACGCTGGTGGAGTCATGCGTCGTCTCCTGGATGTCGTACCCGAACGGCGCCTCGGCGAAGTCGACGCCGGACGGACGAATCTGCGCGGGCGCGGCGCCGAGCGCGGGCTGTCCGACGAGCGCACCGTAGACGCTCAGTAGCGAGTTGGTGGTCGGCTTGAAGCCGACCTGCACGGCCGCTTCGCCGAAGAGGTCGTGGGGACGCATGCGGTCGACGAGTCCGTCCTCGGGGACGTACTGGAAGAACTGCGGATAGCTGTCGTCGATCGTGAACGGCTCGAGCGAGACTCGGCCGCGCGCGAGGACGAACGCGCGGTCGCCGAGGTCGAGCTTGGCGCCCGCGGCGAACCAGTTCGTCGAGAGGACGTCGTTCTCCTGTTCTTCAGGCCCGGTCTGGCTGAGGTACGTCACGTGCGCGTCGAAGGCGTGGAAGAACGTGAACGTCCCCGAACCGCTGCGCACCCACGGCGAGGCGCCCGGATGGGCAGCGGTGCCGGAGACGTTCCGCAGCGGATCGACGTCCTGCGCGAAGGCGGCGGACGCGAGGAGGAGAGAGAGAGCAAAAGCGAGACGCATGGTCATGCGCGGCGCATTGTGCAACAGCTCTGCCTGTAAAGGAGCGCCGGCTTCCAGCCGGCCGCTACGCCGCCTTCCAGGCGGCATGCCGGCAAGATGCCGGCGTAGCGGCCGGCTGGAAGCCAGCGCTCCGTTGGCGCTACTCCTCCCGGCCTACCGGGTAAAGCCGCGCGCGTTCGTCGTAGAACGGCGTCCGCTGGTAGAACCACCAGAGGCGCGCTTGCGAATTGCTGCGGAAGGCGGCGTCGCTCTCGACCTTCGCGCGGAACTCTTCCGCCAGCTTCGGGTCCTCGGCGAGCATGCGCTGGGCCATCGGTTCCATGATGTAGCCCTCGACGTATTCGGTCACGCTGAGGATGGAGTTGAAGTAGCCCCACTGGAAGAGCGAGTCCGCCGACGACGGCTCGAGCAGCAGCGTCGCGAGGGTGCCGAGGGGCTGATCGGTCGAGACGCGCACCGACCCGGCGGGGAAGCGCTCCTTGCGTTTCTCCGGCGTCGTCGTTGCGGTGACGCGCACGTGTCCTTCGAACTGCGACGTGTCGTGTTTTGGGTTCGAGAGGCGGTACATCGTCACATCGACTTCGCGCGGCGCGGCGATGCGCTCGTACGGGATGCCGTGCAGGTCGAGCTTGGCGATGACTTCCTGCCACGCCGCGGGCACCCAGTACGCGCGCGGCGGTTTCACGCTGCTCGTCACCTCGGACGCCACACGCATGGGCGCGCGCGTGGTCACCGGTTTCCCCAGCCACTCGACGCGCACGTCGCCCGTAATCGGTGAGAGCGTCTTGCGCGACTCGATGCCGAGGATCTCGATCTGCTGCGGCTCGGCGTCGGCCGGAACTTTCCACGTCAGCGGAATCGACTCCGGACGCCGCGCGAGCTCGGTCGCGATCGCGGTGCGCAGCGGCGCGAGCTCGCGCGCGATCGTGCGCAGCGTGCGCTCGAGGAAGACGTACGTGCCGAGGACGCGCTGGTCGTACGGCTTGAGGGAATGGTTCTCCACGAGGATCGACGGAATGTGGCGCGCATCCCCGTAGCCGTTGGAGAGGCGCGGATCGGACTGTCCGAGGGCGACGCCGGTGGCGAGCGGATCGTCAGTGAAGATCAGCGGGCCGGGGATGTGGCCCATCTCGCGCAGACCGGCGTCGACGGACGGCCGATAGTTGGTGTCGAGCCAGCGCGAGATCGCGGGCGAGTATCCGGCGGCGCTGTTCCAACCGAAGGTGATGTCGTACTGATAGTCCGAACCGTCGGTGACGTGGAGATCGATGTAGAGATCGGGCTGCCACGTGCGGAGCGCGCGGATCATGGCCTGCATCTCCTCCGCGTCGGCCTTCACATAGTCGCGATTGAGATTGAGGTTGCGCGCGTTGGTCCGCCAGCCGCCTTCCTCGGGACCGCGCTGATTGACGCGGAACCAGCGGTTGAAGCGCTCGTGGCCGTCGACGTTGAAGATGGGGACGAAGAGGAAGTTCGCGCGATCGAGGAGGTCGCGCTTCGTGCCGCGCACGGTCATGTCGCGGAGGAGCATCAGGCCCGCGTCTTTGCCGTCGATCTCGCCCGCGTGAATGCCGCTTTGCGCGAGGACGATCGGCTTGTTCGTGCGTCGCAACGCGTCGGGTGTGAATGCGCGCTCTTTCGATGCGATGACCATCCAGACATCGCGGCCTTCCGCGCTCTTGCCGAGGGAGATCATCTTCAGGTTCGGCGAGGCTTTGACGAGGCGATTCAGGTACGCGATGGTCTCGTCGTAGCGAGGAGTCGTGCGGAACTGCGTCGCCTCGGACGGCGTGACCCACGGATCGCTCGCCGGCACCGCCAGCGCGCGGCTCGCGCCGTTCCACGGGATCGTGGGCGGGAGGAGTGCGGTCTGGGCGGAGGTGAGGGTGGCGGAGATGAGCAGCACCGTCAGCATGACGGCGCTTCATAGCACATCAGACGAAGAGGTCGGCGACACGGAGTTGGAAACCTGGGAGGAGGGGGGAGGTGATGAGATCGCCGAGGTCGACAAGCGCGTACTTTTTGTTCGCGAGGCGAAACGCCTTGATGGTGTCGTCGAATGGGTTGACGATCCAGTATTCAAGAATTCCGGCATGCTCGTAGAGCCGGTACTTCACGCGCTCGTCATAGCTGCGGTTGGTGGAAAGAACTTCAACCAAAAGATCTGGCGCGCCTTGCATGTTCGCCGGCGTGAGCAAGTGCGCACGCGCGTGGCTGATGAAAACGATGTCGGGCTGCACGACGTCATGTTCGCTGAGAATGACGTCGAATGGTGCGGGCACGACGTGGCCGAGGCGACGGTCGCTGACGTGTTGGTAAAGCGCCGTTACGAGTCTCACAAGTACGACCTGGTGCTTGAAATTTGGTGCAGGATTCACGTAGTGCTCTCCGTCGATGATCTCGTGACGGCGACCGTCGTCGGGAATGGCGGCGTAGTCCTCGTAGGTGAGCTTGATCGAGGTCTCGGGTGCCATGACGTAAAGTGTACCTCGGTGATCGACCGACTCCGAACATTCCCCGCCGAGCTGCGCGCGCGCCTCGAGTCCGCGCCGCAGACGACGCTTCGGCAGCGAGCGGCGGACGGAACCTTCGCGCTCATCGAGCACGCGTGGCATCTCGCGGATCTCGAGGTCGAGGGCTACGGAGAACGCATCCGGAAAATCCTCGAAGAAGACGAGCCGCGGCTGCCGGATTTCAAAGGCGACGAGGTCGCGAAGCAGCGGCGCTATCTCGAGCTCGAGTTGGAGCCGGCGCTGCGGCGATTCGAAGACGCACGTGCGGCGAACCTGGCGCGCATCGAATCGTTGAGCGAGGAACAGTTGCAGCGGGGCGGCGAACAGGAAGGTGTGGGGCGCGTGACGATCGCGCGCATCGTGGAGATGATGGCCGAGCATGACGAAGGGCATGCAGCGGAGCTGCATGCCCTTCGTGGTGAGCTCAATGCCTGACCGTTCGAGTGCGTCCGCCGCAGCCGCGCGGGTCGAACGGTGACGCGTAGCTGAAGCCGTTCGTCAGCGTGGCTGTACGGCCGGTACCGTCCGTCACGGAGATCCGCGCGGCGCCCGCGTTTCCGGGCGGTACTTTCACGCGCAGCGTCGCCCCGTTCACGAGCTCGACGTCCGAAGACGGTACGCCGGCGAATGACACCGTTGCCCCGGCAGTGAAGCCGCGTCCGCGAAGGATCGCGTATACGCCGCCGCTTGTCATCGCGCAACGCGGATTTGCGGAGATGACGATGGTTCCGCCCTCGACGATCTCGACCGGCGGACCGTCGACCGCGGGCTCGGCGTGATTGTGCAGCTGCGCGGGATAGGTACCCGGACTGACGTCGAATGAAACGCGGACGATCGCGCGAGACGGCCCGATCGAAAGAATCGTCGCGGGATGGCCGCCGATCTCGAACATCGTCGACGCGCGGAATCCTTCGCCCGTGAGCTCCAACTCCCCGCCGGGTGCGACGCTCGCTGGTGTCACCGCGGTGATGCGTCCCGGATGCGCTTCGAGCACGGAGAACAGCGGGCCGCTCATGCCGGCGACGGAAATACGCACATCGCCCGGCGGCAGATCGGGGACTGCAACGACGTGACTCTCGGGAGTTGCATCCACGATTTCAGCAGACGACGCATCGAACGCAACGGCGTCGGTCGGACGGAAGTTCAAACCGTGAATGGTCACGAGCTCGCCTGGCGCGGCGGAGGGAGGATCGATCGCGGTGATGAGCGGCGCGGGATCGTCGTCATCGCGATACGCGTACGCATCCTCCGCCGTGAATGCGCCTCCCGTGCAGCGAACCGTCACGTCGGTTGCGCCGATCGCGTTCAGGGGAGTCACGCCGGTGATCGATTCCGAGTTGCGCACGATGACATTCGTCGCCGCGGCACGACCGAAGAAGAGCCAGCAAGTCCCGTTGAAGTGAGCGCCGTCGATACGGACGTGCGTGCCGCCTGCAGTCGTGCCCGAGGATGGGCTCACCGACGACACGCGCATCGACGACGCGGGAACGATGACATCGCCGAAGAGCGACTGCACCTCGTTCCCGTTCGCCGGCGGGAGTTGCGCCTCGATCGTGAATGCGCCCTTCATCCTTGCGGCGATCACGAACGTTGCCGAGGCGCCTGCTGGAATCGTCACGGAAGACGGCACGTCGACGCGGCTCGTCGAGGTCATTCTGATGGTCGTCGCGGTGGGTGACGGTGGATCGAGAGATACCGATCCTTCGAAATTCTCCCCTTCGATGATCGTCAGGCGCGGCGGTGAGAATCGGAGCGTCGTCTTCGCGTACGTGCGCGCGAGGACGACGCGCGTCGCGCCGCGGCGATTCACCGGCATGGCGACGGTCACTTCGGCATCGACGCCCGGCGCGAGCGCGGAGACGGTGAATTCGGCGGACGACTGGCCCGCGGGAACGACGAGCGTGCTCGAGACCGAGACGCCGGGCGTGTTTGGCGTCAATGCGAGCGTCACGTCTTCGGGCGACGCGCCGAGCTCGACGCGGAACGTGCCGGTGCCGCCACTCGGAATCCACTGCTCCGCGGGTGTGACTCGGAGATCGTCGTTCACGATCGTGACCACGGCGGTCGGTCCGGCGGTGATGCCGGCTGACGTCGTTTGGATGTCGATCGTGAACTGCTCGTCGCCTTCGGGCACGTCATCGTCGAGGATCACGATGGGGAACGTCTTCGAAGTTTCCCAGTTGAAGGAGAACGTCGCGGGAATCGATGCGAAGTCGGTCACCGCATGCGCAGATCCTTCGTGGAAGACGATGTTCACGTCGCCGAGCACGGGAACATCGGACTCGAGCGTAGCGAACAACATTCCGCCTTCGGCGCTTTCGACGAAGCGCAGGTCGCGGATGAACACCGTCGGCGGGGGATCGTCGTTGAGAATTGCGACGGATGCATGGACGGACGGATTCGCGGTCAGTGTGACGTTCACGAATTCGGTCGATTCGTAGAGTTTTTCGCCGAAGATCGTGACCGGGATGTGCTTTTCGGTCTCGCCCGGCGCTAAGGTGACGCTCCCGGATGCAGCGACGAAATCAACTCCCGCGGTCGCGCCGTCCCCGGCGCTGATCGTGTACGCGACGGCGTAGGCAACACCGGCCGGTTCGGAGAGGACGACCGGGACCTCGGCGATCGTCGTGCCGGAGTCGCCTTCGTGGATCTCGATGCTCTGCAAAGAGACCGCGGGTGGCGGATCGTCGTCGTCGATCGTCAGGGTCGTTGTCGATGGCGATCCGATCGCCGCGCCGGCGGTCGCACCGGTCAGCGAGATGCGAATCGTTTCGTCGGCTTCGTACGTGGAGTCGTTCGTCGACTGCACGCTGAAGCTCTTGGAGGTTTCCCCGGCAGCGAACGTGAGCGTGCCATTTGCGCCGGTGAA
The DNA here is from genome assembly GCA_035999335.1 of Thermoanaerobaculia bacterium. Taxonomy (GTDB): domain Bacteria; phylum Acidobacteriota; class Thermoanaerobaculia; order Gp7-AA8; family Gp7-AA8; genus QHVT01. The sequence continues at coordinate 13,363 of DASYGV010000179.1, forward strand.
GTCCGTGGCCGACGCGGTGCCGCCGGTGACGGCAAAGGAGACCGTCACTTCGCCGAACGTTCCATCGACACGGTTGACGGTCACGAGAGTGGCCGCTCCTTCAGCGACGGCGGCCGCCGTGCCTTGGAAGGAAAACGTGCCGGGTACTACGTTGGCGATGCAGGGTGAAAACTCCGAGGTCCCTTCGGAATCCGAGGTGGCGGTTGCGGTGATCACCGTGCCGTTCGAGAGTGCAGAGACCATGCGGGTGAACGAAGCCGCGCCGCTGCCATCGGTGGTGAGGTCGAAGGAGTCGATGAAGGTCTCTCCCGGACCGTAGCCGCTCCCGGCACACGCGGAGCTCGCGAAGAGCTCGACGCGCTGCGTGGTGTTCGGCAGCGTCGCAAGCGTGCCGGTGATCGTGGTCTGGCCGTTGGACGTCGTGCTGCTTGCGATGACGGGATAGTTGATGAAGTTGTTCGGGCCGATGTCGACGTCTCCGGGGTCGTTTGGCGTCGGATCGCCGTAAGGGAAGGGGCGAGCATTCTCGACTTCGATGCCCATGAACGTGGCCTGGATTGAGTTTCCGAGGACCTTGTTCCGCAGATGTGTGCTGCCGCCTGCGACGACGACGCCGAGGGTCGGACCCTTGATGATGTTCCCCTGCACCAGCGTGTCGCTTGTGGCGTGGAGCATCACACCCCGTTCCATGTACCCCGTGACGCCGCCGGGCGTCGTGCCGATGTAGTTTCCTTCGACGCGGAGGTTCGTGCGAAACGTATCGAGAACGCCGAACTGGCTGTTGACGAAAACGTTCGGCACCTGGCCGCCCACGGTCACGTTGTCACCCCATACGTCGCAGGCGGGGCCGCTCGGGCCGAGGGTTGCGGTCTGCGTGACGTTCGTGCCGAAAACGTTTCCCTGGACCGAAACGTTCGTTCCGACGGCGAGTTTTGTGTTGGAGCTCACGAAGTAGTTGCCGTTCGCTCCCGGCCCGCCGATCACGGTCGTCGTAGTCGGGTCGCCGGTCACGAACAATCCGTACGAGTAGTTCGGCTTGGCGATCGTTCCGCTGACGTCGAGTCCGAAGTAGCAGTTGTAGACGGCGCCTTTGCCGAGCGTCATCCCAATCGAAAAATTGTTGATGACCAGCCCATACACCTCGGCGTCCCGCAGATCGAAGCCGTTGATCCACGACGGAAATACGAACGATCCATCGATCTCGATGATCGGCTTCCCGGTGTACCCCGGCTGCGTTCTCCCGTCGATGACGATCGCGCCGACGACCGTCGGCAGCGCCGTTTGCGGCTTGATCGTCTGCGGACCGCTGCCGATCGAGAACTCGATGCGATCGCCCGAGGCCGCGGCGCTCAGCGCCTCGCGAAGAGATCCGGGGCCGGAGTCATTCGTGTTCGTGACCGTGCGAACGGCCGCGAGAGCAGGCTGACTGATGACGAGGAAGAGAAGGACGAGCGTGTAGCAGGGAAAGCGAACCGCAAATCTCAATATTTTTCTCCGGAAGGGATGCTGACAGCTCATAATAACTGACGAGCTGGACTTATTCGCAAGATATTCGACGCGACGTCAAAAGGGCGGCCTTGCAGCCGCCCTTTTGCGTGATTTGAGTTGGGAGTCCGGCTACTTCGCGAACACGTCGTCCACGTTCACGATCTTCACGTTCTCGGGCTTGATGTTCAGCTTGTAGCTGCCGATCACCTTGTCCTCTTCCGCGAGCTCGGGCTTCGGCGCGTCGTATTTGATCGACGACGGCCCGTCCGCGAGCAGCGTGTCCCGCAATCCCTCGGCGTCTTTGGTGATGATCACCACCTGGAGGTTTTTCGCCGAGAGATACTTCTTGATCGCGCGGTTCACGTCGTCGCGCGTGAGCTTCGCGTACGCCGCGCGCATCGTGTCGACGTAGTCGCCCATGCCGTACCACCACGAGTCGAGCGCGTAGCCGAGGCGCTGGTTCTGGTTCGCGGTGAGCAGGTAGACGTTCTTCATCATGTAGTCGCGAGCCTTGTCGAAGTCTTCCTGCGACAGACCGTTGTCGATTAGCTTCTGGGTCTCGAACAGCGCGATGCGCATCGACATCTGCGCGTTCTCCGGGACCACCGGGCGGATCCAGATCTCGAAGAGCTGGTTGCGGCGGGCGATGTTCGGGCTGGGGAAGAACTGGAAGCCCGGACGATTGAAGAACTCGATGTATGCGTAGTCGCCGTAGTTCAGGCCGCGCACTTCGCGGATGCGGTCGTACAAGTGCGACATCGACGCGCGGTGCTCGCCGAGCCACGCGCGGGCGACGTTCAGCGCCGCGAAGTCGGCGGCGTTGCGCGTGATTGGGATGGGATGCCCCATGGATATCGCGGTGGCGCGGGTCTCCTTCTTCACGATCAACACGTCGAGGCCCTGCGGCGCCTTGCCCTTGAACGCCGTGAGCTGTGCGATGGTCTTCTCTTCCTCTCCGGCGCCGAGGGCACCGAGATCGGTCGTGAGACGAGCCTTGAGCGTGTCGGGGTAGTCGCCGGAGAGGCCGACCACCACGTTCGAAGCGTTGTAGTTCGCGTCGACGAACTTCTTCACGTCGTCGAGCGTGATCGACTCGATCCCGGCGACGGTGCCGAGGACCGTGTGGCCGTACGGCGTGCCGGCGAAGACCGAGTTCTGGAGCTGTTCCTTGCCCAGCTCTTCCTCGTTGTTGTTGCGTAAGTCCTGCTTGAGCGCGTTGAGCTGCTGATCCTTGAGGCGCTGGAAGTCCTCTTCACGGAAGCCCGGCGCGAGCAGTTGCGGCAGGACGATCGGGAGGAACTTCTCGACGTTGTCGCGATGGATGACGGCGGTGAAGGTCGTCATCTCCTTGTCGACGAGATTGCCGAAGCCGCCGGCCATCGGATAGAGCGCCTTGTTGATCTCGTCGATGCGCATGTCCTTCGATCCCGCATCGGTGATCATCGAGGCGGAGAGCTGCGCGAGACCTTCTTTCCCCTTTGGATCCGCGGCCGAGCCGGCGGTGAAGAGGAACTTCATCATCACGTTCGGGAGCACCGACTTCTGCTCGAGCCAGCGGAGCTGCACCTGCTCGCCCGCGTTCGCCGCGGAAGCCATCGCGACCACCGAGGGCTGCTTCGCGATCGGCTCGGGAAGGGACTCCTGCGAGAGCGTGGTCACGACCAGGTTCTTGTCGGTGACGTACTTCTGCGCGGTCTCCTGGATCGAGGCCGGCGTGATCGTCGCGAGCTCGCGGTAGTACTTGTTGATCGTGTCGTAGGAGCGCTCGAAGTGCGCGGAACCGGCGATCGTGCCGGCGATGGCGTCGGTGTTGTCGAGGCCGCGGACGAAGCTGTAGCGCGAGTTCGACTTCGCTTCATTGACGCGCGTCGCGTCGAGCTGCTTCGCGCGCAGCTTCGCGAATGTCTCCAGGATTTGATCTCGGACGTACACAGAGTCCTTGACGTCCTTCACGCGCGCGAAGACGGTGAAGAGCGTCGGATCGACGTTCGGTCCGCCGAATGCGAAGAGCTGGTCGACCTTCTGCTCCTGCTCGACGAGGCGTTTGTAGAGGTCGGAGGTCTGGCCGAAGGAGAGGTCGAACATCACGTCGAACTCGGCCTGCTCTTTCGTCTGAAATGCAGACGGGCCATGGAACGCGACCGTCACCCAAGGTAGCGTCGGCGAGGTCCAGGGGACGTGCGCGTAGATCGGGCCGTTGTGCGTGGTCTCCTGCGGGATCTCGGCGCTGAACGTGCCGCGCTGCCAATCGCCCCAGTACTTCTCGACGAGTTGGAAGACGCGGTTCGGCTCGACGTCGCCGGCCACGAGGATGGTGGTTTTCTCGGGACGGTACCAGCGCGAGAAGAACGTCTTCGCGTACTCGAACTGGTTGGGCATGTCCTCGATGTCTTTGATGAAGCCCATCGTGGTGTGCTTGTAGGGATGGGTGGTGTAGGCGGCCTCGCGCTGCACCTCCAGGATCTTGCGGATCGGGCTCTGCGAGTTCTTGTTGTACTCGCCGAGCACCGCCCGCGCCTCGGTCTTGAACGCCTCTTCCGAGTACGACAGGTTCTTGAAACGGTCGGCCTCGATCTCGAGGATCTTCTCGAGGTCTTCCTTCGCGAACGTGACGTGATAGTTCGTCAGGTCGTCGGAGGTGTACGCGTTCTGCCGCGCGCCGGCCTTGGTGATGATGGCGTTGTAGACGTCCGGCGGGTACTGCTTCGTGCCCCGGAACATCATGTGCTCGAAGAAGTGCGCGAAGCCGGACTTGCCGGGCTCGACCTCGTTGCGCGAGCCGGTCTGCACCGGGATCTGCAGCGAGACGATGTTCGGGAAGCCGGTGGGGACGACGATGACTTTCAGGCCGTTGGCGAGAGTTTTCTCGGAGGCCTTAAAGGGGAGGATGTCATTGGCCGCCTGCGCGGCCGCGGCCGTGGTGAGCGCGCAGAGCGCAGCCACAAGGATGCTTGATCGAAACATGGTTCTCCTTTTCAGATAGGTGCAAAGTCGCAAAGTCGCAAAGATGTTGCCGTCAGAGGCTTTGAGACTTCGAGGCTTTGCGACTTTGTGACTCTTCGGGGTCGAGCGGGCCGTCCTGCAGGTCCGCTCGAATGATGAGGTCGAGGAAGAGCTCCCGCACACCGTTTCGGCCCTTCTCGCGGTAGACGCGCCGCACGTCCGAGGGTTTGAGGCGGATACCGGTCATGGCCTCGAGGTATTGGCAGAAGACGACCGCGCGGGACCGGAAGGAAATGACCAGGATCAGCAGCAGGACGCCCGCGGAGATCAGCGGCATCGCGGTGGTGAGCGTATCGATGCGGAAGAGGTTTTCCATCGGACCGGGAGAATGCTACCAGAGGCGGTTGGCGGTTGGCAGTTGGCGGTTGGCGGGGGAGGCCATTCCGGCATCGACCTTGTAAGCCTCGTTCGCGGAGGATTCGTATGCCCGAGGAACGATACGAACCTGTTTCCTGCGATTACCACGATCAGCTCGAAGCCGCGGCGATGCACAGGAGCACCGTGGAGCTGGAGTTCGAGCTCGACGGCGTGCCGCAGAAGGAGCGCGGCCGCGTGGAGGATGTGTACACGGCCGGCGGCGCGGAGTTCATCCGCTTCGCCTCCGGTTCCGGCTCGTTGGAGATCCGGCTCGATCACATCATTTCGTTCAGGGAGTGAACCGAAGTGCTGAGTACTGGGTGCTGAGTACGGGGCGGGCGGGACCCAGCACCCGGCACAGCTTCCCGAAATAGGTGTCCAAAGCTCTGTCATCCTGAAGCCGCGTAGACGGCGAAGGACCCCCTCCGGATGCACGATGAGCGCACGAATCAGGGGGTCATTCGCTGTCTTCGCAGCTCAGGATGACAGCGATCACGTGCCCAGCACTCAGCACTCAGCACCCAGCACTCCCACTCAGCGTTATCATTGACACGATGCCCAAGCTTCTCTTCTACACCGGCACGGCCTTCTGCCTGTTTCTGGCGCTGACCAGCGCGGCGGAAGCGGCCCGCCAGCTGCGCGACGGCGCACTCTCGTTCGTGGCTCTGCCGCCCGGGCCGTACGCAGTGTGGGCGATCGTCGCCGCATTTGTTTCCGGACTCGCGATCGCCGCGCTCTTCCTGCGGATGGCGGCGCTGCTCGCCGCGCGCAATCTGTTCGCCGCATTCGTGGCTTTGCTTTCTTTGACGGCTGCGACGGGCGCGCTCGCGTCCGTGCTGTTCCTGCAGTGGCGGATGCTCGAAGGCGGTACTCATCTCGCGGAGATCCACTTCGCAGCGTTTCTGGTCCTCGGTTTCTTCGTCTCGCTCAGCATTCTGTCGCTGCGGCCGTACTTCAGCATTCAGGCGAGCCGCTTTCTCTCCGCGCTCGTGTTCTTCCCGCTGCCGCTGTTCGTGCTGATCGTCGCGCAGGAGATGTTCCTCCGCGTGTCGACGCCGCCGCTGCCGTCGGCGTCGCCGGCGTCGCGGGTGTTCTTCGCCGTGTTGGCGATCCTGTTCGTGTCGATCGCGATCCACTCCATCCGCCACCGCCATCTCTTCCTCGAGATGACGAACCTGCGGGAGCTGCTGGACTCGCGCGTCGACCCGGCGTCGCGGCATGGAAGACCCATCGGCGGCGTGGCGTTCGACTCTTGACGTGCCCGCTTTTCGACTCTTCGTCTTCTCCATCCTCCTGCCGCTGATCACGATCGTCATGTTGTGGCGACGTCCGCGTCGTCCGCCTTTCGGCTGGATCGCGACGTTTTTCCTCGCCCTCGCCATCACCGGCTTCAGCGTCCTGACCGCACCGTGGGGATGGTTCGGATTTCCGGTGCGCTACGCGCTGGTGGCGCTGTTCGTCGCCGCGATCGTGATGTCGCTGCGGCGGCCGATCCCGATTGAGATCAAAGAAGAGTCTCCGCTCCGCGCGGTCGTGAAGGTTCTGCTGGTCTTCTTCTTCGGCGGCGTAGCTCTCGGTGTGTTGCGCGCGCATCAGGTGCCGCCGGGCGCGATCGATCTCGCGTTTCCTCTGCGTGGCGGCACGTTCTTAATCGGCCACGGAGGAAGCACCGCACCTGCGAACATGCACAACACGCATCCGCAGCAGCGCTACGCGCTCGACATCATGAAGCTCAACTCGTACTTCATGCGCGCGAGCGGCCTCTACCCGCGCGATCTGCGGCGTTACGCCGTATTCGATGCGGAGGTGCTCAGTCCGTGCGACGGCGCGATCGTGTCGGTCGTCGACGCACATCCGGATCAGACGCCCGGCATCGGCGACGCGAAGAATCCCGCGGGCAATCACGTGATCGTTCGCTGCGGCGACGCGAACGTGACGCTCGCGCACCTCCGCCGCGGCAGCGTCGCCGTCCGCGCCGGTGTGAAGGTCACGAAGAGTCAGCTCCTCGGACGTGTCGGCAACTCCGGCAACACGTCCGAGCCGCACCTGCACATCCACGCGGAGCGCAACGGCGTCGCCGTCCCCGCGACGTTCAACGGGGAGTGGTTTGTGCGGAACGAGCTGGCTCGCCGCTGACCTGGTTCTCCGCGAGCCACGTCATCGCGCGATGCACGCGGTCGTACCCGCTCGGGTGATCGTAGAAGATCACTTCCTCGATCGGCCCAGGCTTCAGCTTGCGGTACGTCGACAACCGCAGCGCCACCGTGGCGAATCCGTGCGGCTCGCGCGCCGCGTTGATCGCGAACGCATCCGCCTCGGCCTCGGACGTCCGGACGATCGTGGCCAGCACCGGCGTCGCGACGGTCATGAAGACCGCGAGGATCAACACTGCCAGCGGAAGGCTCGCGGGATCGGCGCGATCGGTGATGCCCCAACGCGCGCCCCATCGAGCGATCGCACCGTCGAGCGAGAGATGCAGCACGAAGAACGCGACGGTGATCAGCAGCGTCATGTAGATCAGCAAGCGCCACGAGTGATTGAGGACGTAGTGGCCCATCTCGTGCGCCATCACGAGCCGGATCTCTTCGAGCGACGTGCGCTTCAGGAGGTTGTCGTTGAGCGAGATGCGCGTCGTGCCGAACAGGCCCTGCACGTTTGCGCTGATGCGCGTGGTCTGCCGAGACTGGTCGACGACGTACACGTCCTTCGCGGGGATGCGATTCGCGCGCGCGAGGGACAGCACTTCATCGCGCACGCGACCCGGCGGCAGCGGTTTGTATTCGTTGAAGAGCGGCGAGACGACGACCGGGGCGATGACGCCGAGGATGATCGCGAAGACCAGCACGATCGCGCTGGCCCAGACCCACCACCGTGCGCCTGCGCGCCGAATGGCCCAGTACAGCACCGCGATCAAAAGGGGAACGAACAGGAATTCGAGACCGAGCGCGATCAGTCTCTCGCCGAACCACGCACCGAAGGTCTGATTCGAGAGGCCGTACTGATGCTCGCGGAAGAAGTTCCTGTAGATGTCGAGCGGCAGGTCGAGGACGAACATCACCGCGATCCAGAAGACGACGTAGAGCATCGTGACGAGGAACGGTGTTTTCGCGATGCGCTGCGCGAGCTCGCGCATGCGCCGGGAGACTCCCGTCGCGAGCAGGATCATGACCAACACGAACAGGTAGAGGAGCTCCCAGAGCTGCAGCCAGTAACCACCTTCGTAGTACGCATCCGACTTCGCGCGCTGTTCGCCGGAGAGCACCGAGAGATACGCCTCGGTCGCGCGCTCGGCGTCGAAGTTCGGCCCCGCCTTCGCCGCCTCGGGGACGATGAGTCCCGGCGGCAACTCACGTTGCGCGGGAGCGGCGAAGAGGGGCATCGCGAAGAGGAGCAGGATGAGGCTGGCGAGTTTCAAGACCTTGCTTTGTGGACAAGTCCGCTTCATGTTCTTGATTATGAGTTACGTGCGTACCGCATTGCTGTTTTTCACCATGCTGATCGTGCTCGAGGTGCGTGCATGGAGCGGATTCGAACACTCGGCGATCGGCCGCAACGCTTACACGCATGCTTGCAAGAGCATTCCTCGGCCGGAGAGCTCCGGCGAGGCACTGCGGTGGGATCTGGCGTGCGCGGCGATCGATTCACAAGCGGTCGGTCAGCGCGTGCTGCTCGCGGAGCGCTTTGGAGAAGCTTGCTCACTGGCCGGAGATCACGTCGGCAAGCCGGAGGATCTCCTGGCGAAGCTCGGTGGACGCACTGCGTCGAGCCCCGTTCGTTACGGTCTGCTCGCGGTCACCAACGTCGAGCACTTTCACCCGACGGTGAAAGCGTCGTGGCGAACGTTTCACGAGCGCGCAACGCTCAGCGCATTGCGTCCGACCGCGGACACTCGTTATGCAATAGAGACCTCTTTTCTGCAGGCCTTGTCAGAAGAAGCATTCGCCGTGCACTACCTGCAGGACGCCTTTGCCGCGGGCCACATGGGAGTCAATCGGCCCGCGAGCAGCGTTTCGGCGGTGCTCGCTCATCACGATCGGTGGAACATGAACGGCCGTTGCGTGGCCAACCTGCGCGGTGATGTCTGGGTTGCGTATGGAGACAAGGCGTACGGCAACCAGACCAATTCGTACGTGGTCGACGCGACGGCCGCGTCGCTGTCCGACGTCATCCGCTCGTTTGTTTTCCAGCGGCACCACGAGGACGGCTATGCGCTGGCCGCGGAGATCACACCCTCGTTTGGCATGAGCGAGCCGACCGTGACAGTCATGGACAATCCTGACCGCACGCCGGCGAATCGGCGAAAGCGGAATGCCACCGCAGATTGCAAAAACCTCGCGCCGGAGGACTACGAATCGCTCGATCAGATCGGCTGGCCGGCGGAAGTGACGGGGACGTTCGACGTCTGGTGGTTCGCCGATCGCGTTCCAAGAGAGGACGGCACGATCAACACGCGCGGCGTCGTTGTGGGGTATTCGATCGCGGGCCTGCTGGTCCGTCTCGGTCATCGCCGCGTCGCGACACGAACGTATCTCGCGCTCGGTGCCGCGGCCGTGGGCCCGCGCGAGCAGTCGACGTTCTTCGCGGACACCGGATATCTCGTTCGCGTCGGCATGTCCAACCAGGGATTGATCGTGTACGAGGTGGGACTCGGTTCTAGTTTTCCGCTCCAGAAGGAAAACACGCCGTCGACCGTCCGACTCATCTTCGGCGGCAATGTCGAGTTGGGCGGCTTCTACGTCCGCGTTCAGGTGGGACCCGCGGCGCAGGTCCGCGACAAGCGCGCGGAGTGGGGGCCGTTCTATACGGTCGGCATTGGCAAGGTGTGGACCGCTCGCGTCATGCCGGGGCATTAGCATTGCGCCCATGCAACGCGATCCCTTCCTCCTCGCCGCCATCCAAGAAGCGCGGGCCGGTCTCGTGGAAGGCGGTATCCCGATCGGCTCCGTGCTCGTGCACGACGCAAAGATCATCGGCCGCGGCCACAACCGCCGCATCCAGCGCGGCAGCCCGACGCTGCACGGCGAGATGGATGCGATCGAGAACGCCGGCCGCCTTCCCGCGCGCGTGTACCGAGAGAGCGTCATTTACACGACGCTCTCTCCGTGCGCGATGTGCTCCGGCGCGATTCTGCTGTACGGAATTCCGCGCGTGATCGTCGGCGAGAACCGCACGTTCCTCGGCGAGGAAGAGCTGCTGCGCTTCCGCGGCGTGTCACTCGAGGTGCTCGACGATGCCGAGTGCGTCGCGATGATGACGCAGTTCATCGAAGAGAACCCGCGACTCTGGAACGAGGACATCGGAGAGTGATGCGGACCGCCGGCGTCCGGCTGATGTGGCGGCGTCCCGCGCCGCCACCTGCGTGGGTGGTGGTCACTTCACGTGCACACCATCAGAATTCACGTGTACTCCATCCGAAATGGCGTGTACTCCATCCGAAATGGCGTGTACTCCATTTGAAATGGCGTGTACTCCATCTGAAATGGCGTGTACGCCATCTGAAATGGCGTGTACTCCATTTGAAATGGCGTGTACTCCATCCGAAATGGCGTGTACTCCATTTGAAATGGCGTGTACTCCATCCGAAATGGCGTGTACTCCATTTGAAATGGCATGTACGTGAAAATCCGAATCGCGCATACGCGTGAGAACTGCGTAAAAATGAGTTGACGCGACTCAGATAGCGAGAGCGTTGCAAGGTGCATCGGGATGAGCGCGGCAACAGCGGTCCGCCAAACCACCATTAATGAAACTTCTTCAGCCAGGGTTCCCTACCGGCTCGCAAGGAGCACCAGCAGGAGCGCGATCGCTCCCGGGAGCGCCTGAACCACGAGAATCGAGCGCTTCGCCGTGAACCCGCCGACGATGCCTGCGAGCACCACACACGACAGGAAGAAGATCTTGACCGCGAATGCATGAGGTCCGGGCAGCAGTCCCCAGATCAAACCCGCCGCGAGGAAACCGTTGTAGAGCCCTTGGTTCGCGGCCAGAGACTTCGTGCTCTCCGCAAGCTCGCGCGTGAGCCCGAAGACTCGCCGTCCGGCCGGCTTCGTCCAGAGAAACGACTCGAGGACGAAGAACGCGAGATGAAGAATGGCGACCAGAGCGACGAAGACGGACGCCAGGAGACTCAACATCGTCTGGGCATGATACAGGTGCGAGTCGCGTAAAGGCCTGCCGAGGTTTCGTCAGCGCCATGAAAACCATCACCGCCAGCGAAGCACGCGCGAATCTCTACAAGCTGATTGACGAGACCGCCGTGACCGGTGAGCCGGTGCAGATCACAGGCAAACGGACGGATGCGGTGCTCGTCTCGATGAGCGACTGGCAGGCCATTCAGGAGACGCTGCATCTCCTCTCTATTCCCGGCATGCGCGCTTCGATCCGGAAGGGCCTGAAGACTCCCATCAAGGAGTGCCTGGAGTCGCTCGGATGATGAGGAATTTCACGACCCTCATCGTTCATCACTCCTCGCTCATCGTTCGTTAGAATGATGACCGCCCGACATGTCCTTCGTTCATCTCCACCTCCACACCGAATACTCACTGCTCGACGGCGCCTCGCGGCCCGAAGACCTCGCGAAGCGCGTCGCGAAGCTGGGGATGCCCGCCTGCGCGATCACCGACCACGGCAACATGTTCGGCGCGGTCGAGTTCTACAACGCCATGAAGAGCGAGGGCGTGAAGCCGATCATCGGCTGCGAGATGTACGTGGCCTACGGCTCACGGCTCGACAAGGCTGGCGTCGAAGACGGCCAGGCCGACGCCGGCGCGAACAACCATCTCATCGTCCTCGCGCAGAACGACATCGGCTACAAGAACTTAGTCAAGCTCGTCTCCGCCGGGTATACCGAGGGCTTCTACTACAAGCCTCGCATCGACAAGGAGCTCCTGCAGGAGCACAGCGAGGGACTGATCGTCCTCTCCTCATGCCTCAAGGGCGAAGTCTCGCAGGCACTCGCGGGAGGCAACTGGCAGAAGGCGAAAGACGCGGCTCTCGCTTATCGGGAGATCCTCGGACCGGAGAACTTCTTCCTCGAGATCCAGGACCACGGCATCCCCGACCAGCAAAAAATCATCCCGATGATGGCCCGTCTGGGCGAGGAAGTCGGTCTACAGCTCGTAGGCACCAACGACTCGCACTACCTCGATCAGTCCGACGCCTTCGCCCACGAAGTCCTCCTCTGCATCGGCACCGGCAAGACCCTCGGCGACGAGAAGCGGATGAAGTTCTACTCCGACGACTTCTACGTCAAAGGTCCGGACGCGATGCGTCGCGTCTTTGCCGATTACCCCGAGGCCGCGAACAACACCGTTCGCATCGCCGATCGCATCAACCTGTCGCTCGACGTCAAGGGACTCCACCTCCCGAAGTTCCCCGTGCCTGAGGGTACGACGCTCGCCGACCACTTCGCGAGACTCGCCCGTGCGGGTCTCGACAAGCGCCTGAAGTCGATGGCGCACCTCTTCGCGGCAAAGCGCAAGAAGCACGAACCGCAGGAGTATTACGAGCGACTCGAGCGAGAGATCGAGATCATCCGCAACATGGACTTTCCCGGCTACTTCCTCGTGGTCTGGGACTTCATCAAGTTCGCGAAAGACCACGGCATCCCGGTCGGACCGGGACGCGGCTCCGCGGCGGGCTCCGTGGTCGCGTGGGCGCTCGACATCACCAACGTCGATCCGCTCGACTACGACCTCCTCTTCGAGCGCTTCCTCAATCCGGAACGCATCTCGATGCCCGACATCGATCTCGACTTCTGCATGAACCGCCGGGGCGAGGTCATCGACTACGTCCGCAAGAAATACGGCGAGGAGAACGTCGCGCAGATCATCACCTTCGGGACGATGGCCGCGAAGTCGGTCGTGCGCGACGTCGGCCGCGTCCTCGGACACCAGTACGGCTTCGTCGACAAGATCTCGAAGATGATCCCGGGCGGGCCGGGCGTCACACTCACCGACGCGAAGAGAGACTCGCCGCAGCTGGCGGAAGCCATCAAGAACGACGACGAAGTGAGGAAGATCGTCGAGATCGGCGAAAAGCTCGAGGGCCTCTCTCGCCACGCGGGCATGCACGCGGCCGGCGTCGTGATCACGCCTGAGCCGGTGACGAACTACGTCCCGCTCTACCGCACGAACCGCGATGAAATCGTGACGCAGTTCGACATGCGCGTGGTCGAGAAGATGGGCCTCGTGAAGATGGACTTCCTCGGCCTGCGGACGCTGACGGTCATCGACGACGCGGTCAAGTCGGCGAAGAACGTCGACGGCATCGACATCGACATCGAAAACATTCCGCTCGACGACCCGGAGGTCTTCCGACTCTTCCAGGAAGGACGCACGAAAGGCGTGTTCCAGTTCGAGTCCGGCGGCATGGTGGACCTGCTGCGCAAGTCGCGGCCGACGCAGTTCGAGGACCTCGCCGCGCTCAACGCGCTCTATCGCCCCGGCGCGCTCGACGCGGGCATGGTCGACGTCTACGTGAAGTGCAAGAGCGGCACGCAGAAGCCGAAGTACCTCGTGCCGGTGATGAAGGAACTGCTCGAGGAGACGTACGGGATCATCGTCTACCAGGAGCAGGTCATGCAGATTGCGCAACAGGTCGCGAACTACACGCTCGGGCAGGCGGACTTGCTGCGCAAGGCGATGGGCAAGAAGGACGCGGTGGTCATGGCCGCCGAGCGCGGGAAGTTCGTCATCGGCGCGGCCGGCAACGGCTACGAAAAGAAGAAGGCGAACGAGATCTTCGACTACATCGAGCCGTTCGCGCGCTATGGCTTCAACAAGTCGCACTCGGTGGCGTACGCGCTGGTCGCATATCAGACGGCGTGGCTGAAGGTGAAGTATCCGCGGCACTTCATGGCCGCGTTGATGTCGTCGGAAATGGATCGGACCGATGCAGTGGTGAAGTTCATCGGCGAGGCGAAGTCGATGGGCATCGAGGTCCTGCCGCCGGACGTGAACGAATCGAACATGTACTTCACCGTGGTCGGGCCGAACATCCGTTTCGGTCTCGGCGCGGTAAAGGGGGTCGGGGCGGGCGCGGTGGAGTCGATTCTCGACGCGCGCCGCCGCCTCGGACGTTACGCGTCGCTCCTTGGTTTCTGCGAAGAAGTGGACCTGCGCGCGTGCAACAAGAAAGTGCTCGAGGCGTTGATCAAGTCGGGATCGTTCGATTTCCTCGGCGTGTCGCGCAAGTCGCTGTTCGACCAACTCGACGCGACCGCGGACTCGGCGCAGCGCGTGAAGGACGAGAAGGAGCGCGGACAGAACTCGCTGTTCTCGATGTTCACCACCTCATCGAGCTCCCTCTCGTCGCCGAGCGGGGAGCGGGTAGCGGTGAGGGTTGTGCCCGAGTGGCCGGAAGAGGAAAAGCTCCGCTACGAGAAGGAAACCCTCGGCTTCTACATCACCGGCCACCCGCTCAACAACTTCAACGAGGAGCTGAAGCTCTTCGCGAACGCGACCACCGACACGCTTTACCGCCACATCGACGAGACGGTGAACATCGGCGGGATCGTGTCGCAGATGAAGAAGTCGAAGATCAAGAAGGGGCCGAACGAGGGCAAGCTGATGGCCAAGTTCTTCCTCGACGATCAGGCGGGCTCGGTCGAGGTGGTGGTCTTCTCCGATCTCTACTCGAAGTACATCCGGTGGCTCGACAACGGCGTGGCCGTGCTCGTGACGGCGACGGTGAAGGACACCGGTGGGCAGCAGACGGGCCGCTCCGCGTCGCTGCAATCCGCCGAGCAGAACGCACAGCACATCGACGACGAGTACGGCGGTCATCCGGAGTTGCGCTCGCGCGTGAGCGCCTACGAGCTTCGGCTCGGGGACGAGGAAGAAGAACGCGATCCGAAAGAAGTCGAGCGGGAGAAGTACGGCGACCGCAAAAACAACCTCGACCTGTTCGGCTCTACCGCCGCGCCACCCGATGACGTCGAGGCATTCAACGAGGCGGTGGAAGCCATCCCTGATGAGGCACTGACCGAGCCGCAGGCGACAACCACCTTCGCCACGCACGCCGCAGCGTTCCACGAGTCTCCGATCACGCCCGAGCTCTCCGCGCTCGAGATCGTGCCGCTCGAAGGCATCCGCGACAAGAAGGTGAAGGAGATCGCGCTCGAAGTGCCGTACGCGCGGATGTCCGAGGACACGGTCAAGAAGATCCGCGAGATCGTGGAGGAACATTCGGGCGAGGTTCCTGTCACGATCACGATCGTCGACCTGCCTGCCGAGCTCGCGGAATCGACGGGATCGCCGCAACTGCGGATGAAGGTGAATCATCACTTCCGCGTTGCGCCGGGAACCGCGCTCACCGATGCGTTGGGCCGCGTCCACGCCCACGCGCGATACGTCTTCTGAGGTTTCTACACTTCCTGATAATCCGCGGCCCGCACCTCCACGAAGTTTCCTTTCGCCAGCGCTTCCGGACTGATGGCCTCCTTCACCGGGGGCTTCGGAATTCGCTTGAGAGCGGTCTTCCAGTCGGACTCGAAGATCTCCGCGTAATAACGCGCGATGTCCGGGTAACGCATCAACACGCCCGCTTCGCGGTTCGTCCCGACACCGGTTCTCGACCAGTTCTGCGAGCTGATGACCACTGCCTCTTCGTCCACGATGATGAGCTTGTTGTGGCAGTGAACGAACCGGTCGATGTCGATGAACCGGATGTGCTCTCCGAGCTTGAGACCGAAACTCTCCCGCAGCCTCTTGATGTTCGCCTGCTCTTTTTCGTAGTCCTCCTGGTCGAACGGTTTTCCTAGGATGATCCTCACGTCGAGTGCGGCGTTCTTGTCGCGGGCCGCGTTGATCCGGGTGAGCAACTTCACGATGTCCGTCTGACTCCCGCGGATGTACTGCTGCTCGATGAAGATGGACTGCGTCGCGGATTCGAGAAAGTCCGGGATCACGTTCATGTAGTTGTCGGGCGTGAGCACGGGCGTGACGCTGACCGCGTCGTCCGGATTGAATCGCTTGCTGGCGAACAGCTGCTCCGGGATCTTCTTCGGCATCGCCTCGACGAGATCAGGCTCCGGCCGCTGCTGTTGCCGGCGCCCTAACTTCTCGGGTCCTGTCAGCTCGAGTCTCATGTCGCTGCGAAGAAGTTTCGCGAAGAACTTCGCGAGCGGCGCCGATCGGATCGCTACGCCCATGTCGCGATTCCCCGTGACGAAGCTGTCGGGATCTCCGCCGTCGACTTCATTGAAGGGGATACTGTTCCTGGAGTAGTTTCCGCTCTGGACGAGAGTCCAGGTGTCGTCGATGACGATCACCTTTTCGTGCGACGAAGGGAAATAGCTGACTTTCTTGCTGGCACAGGACGGCGCGGGGACGGTCGTACCTCCGAATTTCGCGAGCTCCTTGAAGATCTTCTCCTCGGTCGTTCCGTCGATGTCGAGCATCAAGGAGACCTTGACGTCGCGCTGCATCGCGTTCAGCAGGATGTCCTTCATGTAGCTGGCGCTGAAGTCGTAGATGCCGATGATGATTTCTTTCTTCGCGGAATCGAGCAGCCGTCTCGTCACCGCGTAAGTCGAATCGGGCGACGCGTACGCGATGAATTCACCAGCGACGTCGAAGCTCTTGATCGGATTGATCTTCTTATATTTCTTCAGCGGGCAGTTCCGAGAGACCAGCTCCAGAAATCCCGCGGCACCGATGGATTCGACCTTGGCCTCCGTGACCACGAATGGCATGAGCTCTCTCCTTTGCCTGACTCACTCGAGCCTGAACTTCTCCTGGACTCGAACGACCAGCGGTACCTGAACCGTTCGTTTGCCGCTTTTCACCTCGAGAGTCCGGGGCGCCTCGGCCGGCTTCTTCTCGAAGGACGCGATGACGGCAAAGGTCACCGCGCCCTTCCGTTTCACCTCGTCGACTGCGATCGCATGCGCGCCCATCTTCCGGAGATCGGCGGAGTGCTGCTCGCGCGCGAGGTTTGCTTCTCGTTCAGTCGCCATTCGGAGCAATTCTGCATCACTTCTTTTTGGAGGACTTCTTCTTCGCGGCCTTTTTCGACGCGGCCGCTTTCTTGGCCGGTTTCTTTTTCGGTTTCGCCTGTGGCTGACCGATCGACTTCGTCACCAGCTTGACGCCCAGTGCGGACAGCACGTCGTCGATCGGATTGAAGACACTTCCGCCACTGGCGCCGGCGAAATGGAGGCCTACCGCGCGCCCGGTCGCTTGGTCGACAACGAGCGAGCCGGAATCACCGGGCTTCGTGTACCGCGTGCACAGGACCTGGTCGATGAAGCCGACCTCGCTTCCGAGCTCGTCATAGTTGAGCGTGAAGCGAAAGTTCACGTCGCGAATCTCGCCGCTGGTCTTGCCGGTCGTGCGCCCGACTTTGACGACCTTCATTCCGCGCTTTGGCTTGATCGTGCCTTTGGGCACGGCAAGGCCTTTGATCGCAGACACGACGTCGGGCAGCCGTGCCGCCGTCGGCTTCGCGATCGCGCAATCCACGCGATTGACGAAGTCGCCGCCGGTCTTGAATTTCTTGAAGCCCGAGAGTTTTGCTACGAGATCCTCCGGCATCTTTCCCTTGTCGAAAGGGCCCGGATAAAGGATCGAGTCCCCGTTCTTCGCGGTACCGCTCAGCGCCAGCACATGGCTGTTGCTGAGGATGTGCAGCGTGGTCCCCTTGGTGACGATCGCGCCGAGGGTGCCGGCGCTGCTGTCCACATGACCGATGCTGTTTCCCGGTTGCACCGGATGCCGAGTGATGTTCACTTCCGGCACGATCTTGCCGATCACGATGACGTCCGTCGGAATCGCTTCCGGTCCACTGAGCGACTCGGGCACGGTCGGCGGGATGGCCATGTCGGCCTTGAGCTTCTTGAGCGAGATCTTTTTCTCGACGTAGAACGTGAGCGCGAGCTTGCCGGTCGACTGACCTTTCTTGAGCTTCTCGCTGATCCCGACGGCGACGATGTTCTTCGTTCCGACGATCCGCCGCATCGACTTCGCGTGACCCACGGCCTCGAGGCCGAGGGCCTCGACGTTCGGCTGCGTCGCGATCGTGAGAAGGTCGAGCACGTGTTTGATTGCTGCTTCTGAAGCCATTCGTATCTCCTTTCATGGACAGACAGGGAATACTCTCTCTAATAGGAGAGACACGAGCTTTGGAATCCCTACCCGCCCGAGCTTCCTTCGCCTGAGCCCTCTCCCGAACGCGGCGCTACAATCTGCCGCAATCAACAAGGGAGGATGCAGTGATGGCGCGACTCGTCACGGCCGCCGCCGCGTTGCTTTTCGTTTCGATCGTTCTTGTGACTCGCGCATTCGCGCAGCATTCAGACGGGACTCCTCTCGCCGCGAAGATCGCGCTGGGCAGTCCGGACGCGAGCTACCAGACGACGGTGACTGCTGCGGCGGGAGCGGTCGGCTCGAGCGCCGACGTGATCCTGGTGAATCTGGAAACGGGTCATTACGCGACGACTCGCGCCGCTGCGGACGGGAGTTTCACCGCACAGATCTTCGCGCCGCGCGGGGCGTCGATTCTCATCAAGGCGGATCCCGAGCGACGCTTTCTCTCCTCGATCGTCAACGCCTCGCCGCCTCTGATCCAGAGTCATCTGAGCCAGATGACCACGCTGCATGGAACGATCCTCACCGTGGACACTCCGACGTCGACGAGCGGCGTTGCCTTTGCCGGCGCGGGGATCGAGCCGATGCTCACTCAGGTCTGGATGATGGAGGGAACGCTCAACAAACAGCAGTTCTCACCCGGCGAGACCGTCGAAGCACGCGGCACGTACACGATCTTGACCACAGCCGTGGCGAGTGCGGCCAATCCGCGTCTTCAGACAGGATTGACGCTGGAACTGGTCAGCGACGGCGATGGCAATCCATCCACCGCCTGGTCGTTTTTCGATTCCGCGGTGATGACGCCGACCGGTTTGCCGATCGAGCGATTCCCGGTGTTCGGCGCGGACTACGGACCCGCCGTGGCTCTGACGAAAGAAGCGACGAAGGGGAGCTCTGAGTTCAGTACCTCGTTCACGATCCCCGCGGATTTTCGTCCCGGCGTCTATCGTCCGCGCATCGGTTCCGTCGTGCAGGGCGTCGCGACCCCGCCGCTCGATACGACCCAGAGGAGAACCACCTTCGTCTCGCAGCTCCGCGGGAGCTTCGGTCTCCCCGTAATCCGCGTCGGCTCGCCGGCGCAACCACGACTTCCTGCCTTGTTGCTCATGAACGAGATCGGCAACGGCGTACGCGGGGTCGTCGCTGTCGAGGACCGAGGACGTTATGCGCCCGCCAACCACATCGCGATCGATTCCGATACCACAGTCGTGCCTCGGCGAGACCCGCGCACCGGAGCCCTCGAGCACTACAGGCTCGAGCCTTTTGTCATGACGATCGGCGTGAGCGACCGGGGCGGGCCGCCGAATGCACCGCTGCTCCCGTTCCGTTTTCCATCGGGCAGTTTGCGAGTCTCCATCCGCGCTCCGAGTGGTGCCGTACGCACGCTGGGCCCGGCGCCGTTCCGCCAGTGGCATCTCGTGAGTACGGGGAACAAGCATGGTCATGATCTCGAAGGCGGGCCGTCGATCACGGATCCGTTCGAGCTGCGGACGCTGGATCCGGCATTCGATGTGGTCTTCGAGGAAGACGGCAAGCATGTCGTGGTCCTGGATGGCTCGGTGGAAGATGTCTCGGGGAACGCATGGCGCGTCGGCGGCACCTACGAGATCCATCTCGCCAGTTCGCTCGTCATCGACACCGTCGTCATTCCGGGGACCCCTTTCGAAGTGTCGAACACGTTCAGCCCGAAGGCGCAGATCATTCCGCCCGTGCCGGCGGACGTGGAGGTTCGCTTCCGGCAGGGTTCGACCGACGTACGCATCGGCGGACGGGCCAACCGATTCGGCTGGTTCGCGCCGGCGGCCACGATTCCACTCGCGGAAGCTGGTGAGTATCGCGTCGACTTCATCGCCAGTCATCGCGCTGACGACGGCACGATGTTCGTGGGAAGCCGAACCTGGGGAGCGGTCGTCGCGCCGCGCTCGAGCCCGATCATTGCGCACGGAAAACGCGGAATCGACGCCCAGAAGACGGACAAGCAGCAGTGGTACTTCCGCTCGCAAACGGGGGATCCCATCGGCGACCACGTCCAGTTCCCGTTTCATGGCGGAGACGTGGCCTGGCTGCAGGAGTCCGACTCTTCGATCCCGACGATTACGTTTCAGGATCCGGGAGGCTCGGTCGTCGAGAAGGTGCGCATGCTGTACAACATCATGCACGCACCGTTTGGTTTGTCGCAGGAGTCCGTCACCAAAGGGGAGATCCCGCTCTTCTCCGGAAACACGAATCGCACGGACGTCCATCTCGCGCCGGATCGCACGGAGGGCTGGGGATACTCCTATCAGGCCGTGGAACGGCCGTTGGTCCGTGTACGCGAGATGATCGCCGAGGACCACTTTCTGGGGT
Organism: Thermoanaerobaculia bacterium; assembly: GCA_035999335.1. Lineage (GTDB taxonomy): Bacteria > Acidobacteriota > Thermoanaerobaculia > Gp7-AA8 > Gp7-AA8 > QHVT01. The sequence continues at coordinate 33,645 of DASYGV010000179.1, forward strand.
ACTGGCGCTTCAATGATCGATATGGTCTGCAAAGCGGAAGCGGCGCGAATGGCGATCTTCCCAACGATTTCAAGTTCCAGTTCGGCGGTGTGGTGTTGCGCGGACCGTTTTTCGATCCACCGTTCTATGCCGTCTACGGATCGCTCTTCGTGCTCGTGCCGGACGACGACCCCGATGGAGGAACGCGCGTGTTTCCTCCGTTCCAGGGAAACGGAGGCGGACCGTCCGGCGGCCCGCTGTTCCGGCTGAAGGGGAAAGAGATCGACCTGTTCTTTCACCCGACCGGCGTACATCCGGGAATGATCCTCCATCGCGGTGAGCGCGTTTCGTTTGCGGGCTATTCGGCTCCGACGCTGCCGTCGAAGATCGAAGTCGTCGCGACTTCTCCGTCCGGTATCACGCGGACCATACGAGCTCAGGCCAACGCGATCGGATGGTTCTACGACCCCGCACAGGACTTCAGTGCCCTCGAGTTGGGCGTATGGAAGGCGAAGGTGAAGATCATCTTCGACGGGCGCATCTCGGCGGGACAGGTCGCCGAGCCGTTCCCTTCGGGCGACGTGCTGGGCTCGCGCGAAGGAGAGTTTTCCTTCTACGTCGTCGATCGGAACGCGCCGCAGCTCGACGTTGCGCCAAAGCCGCAGTTCGTACGACCCGCCGACGGAATTGTCTCCTTCACCGTCACACCACCGCCGGGCCTGACGAACCGGCAACTCACATACACCACGACGATGCCGGGCTTCCTGCTGGAAGACGGAGTGATGACGTCGATGAACTACGCGTACGATGCGCGGAAGCTGGCGACGGACTTCCCCAACCTCGATCTCCACGACAGCGATGGATCCGCCGGTGCCGACACGATCACGATCTCGTTTCTCCTGAGCGGCACCGATGCGACGGGCTCGAGGAAACACTTTGCGCGCCGGATCGTGATTCAGGGTGAGGAGCTGCAGATGCCGGCGCAGCCGCCGCCGTCGCCGCGAAGGCGTCTCGTGCGCAAGTAGCTATGGAGTGCGGCGGCAAGGCCGCCGCTTTCGAATACATGGCAAGTACGGGAACGGTGGCGCTCTTGCCGTGTTGTTCGAAAGCGGCGGCCATGGTGGCGCACTCCACATGGGCACTCATCGCGAGATCATCGCTCGCCGCCTCGCCGTCGGGAACGGGATCGACTTCAAGAATGCCACGAGATCCTCGCGCTCGGCCGCGCTGAGCATCGGCGCGTTGCCGTGACGGGCGAGGACGTCGTGCAGCGTCGCCGCGCTGCCGTCGTGGAAGTACGGCGCGGTGTCGAACACGCCGCGGAGCGACGGCGTGTCGAAGCTGCTGCCCTTGCGCTCCAGAGGACTGCTGCCCGTGCCGACGTCGTGTTTCCTGCGATCGGTGTAGAGCGGCGCGGGGTGACAGGCGAGGCAGCCGCTGCTCGCAAAGAGCGCTTCGCCGCGCGGGCTCGAATCGGTCTCCGCGGGCTCGCGGCGCGGAAAAGTGAGCGACCTCATGAACGTGGCCAGGTCGTCGAGGTCCTGCGAGCGCCGTGCGTTCGGCGGCGCGGCGTTGCACGCGGGAGTGCAGTTGTCTCCGTCGTGCGCGAGTCCGGTCCCGAACTGGACGTTGCGCACCGTCGACTCGACGTCCTGCAGCTCGTCGAGATCGCCCGACCAGTGCATCGGCAGCGTCGCCTCCACGTCGAACAGATGGGTCGTGTTGCGGGGGCCGTCGCGGAAGAACCATGTCCGCCCGTCGACGCCGCCCTCGAAGTGGCAGGTGGCGCAGGACATCCACCGATCCTTGGAAAGCGTCGTGCGCATCGAGTTGTGGAAGAGGATCTTGCCGTTCAGGACGTTCGGCGCGAGCGGAAGCGACGTCACGCCGATCGTGTGCGTGACGACGTCCGTGGCCGTGTCGATCACCGAGACCGTTCCGGCGAGCGCATTCGTGACGAACGCGAGACGCTCGTCCGGCGAGAGGGCGATGCCCCGCGGATTAGCGCCGGCCGCGATGTGCGCGATCTTCGCGCGCGTGGCGAGGTCGATGACGGACACGTCGTCGCTGCCCGCGTGGACCACGTAGAGCTTTCCGGACGTCGTGATCGCTGCATCGGTCGGCATGTTCACCGGCCGGTCGGTGGAGTCGATGGAGAAACGTGCGCTGGGGATCGCGGCGCCGGTCGCGACATCGACTACGGAGACGACGGGAAAGACAGTCGTGTCGAAGAGCAGCGCGGGGTTCGACGCATTCGAACGCGTTTGCGGCAGGTACGCGCGGCCGCCCGAGATCAGGATCGCCTGCGAAAGGTTTCCGTCGGCCTCGGTGGTGATCGTGCGGGTGACCGCGAAGGTGTCCGTGTCGATGACGCTGATCTTTCCGGTGCGAAAGTGCGTGACGTACAACGTTGCGCCCTCGAGGGCGAGACCGCGCGGGTACTCGTTCGTCGGAATTGCGGCGATGGGCGCGAGCGTGTCGGCGTCGATCACGCGCACGGTCGCTGCGCCATAGTCGCTGACGTAGAGCCGCGAGCCGGCTTTCACGATCCCGAACAACTCCACACCCACGCGGCTCGCGCTCACGATCTGTTGCGCCGCGAGGTCGACCGTCACGATGCGGCCTTCGCGTGTGGCGATGTACGCGCGGCCGCCGGAGACCGCGAGCGTCTGCGGAGTCGCGCGGATGCGGATCTCCGCCGACTTCGTACGCGTAGCGACGTCGATGACGCTGATGCTCGAGGAATCGGGATTGACCACGGCGACGCGCGAGCCGTCTTCGAAGAACGCGATCGGCACGCTGCGCCCGCGCTGTTCGACGGGCGCGCTCGCGCGCACGGCGAGGAAAGCGCACGCCGCAATCAGGAGGATCGTCCTCGCGCGCATCGGCACATTGTCGCGCAGTCGCCCCTTGTACGTTGAGAGCGCGGGGAGAAGGCTCTCGATGGAAGCGTGCCTCGAGAGCCTTCTCCCCTCCGGGGGGGGGAGAAGGTGCCCGAAGGGCGGATGAGGGGTTGTTCTCGCCTAAAGGGTCCCGTCTCAATGCCGAGCTCTGCGCCGCCGCGAGGGGAGGTCGGCGCCGAGGATCTCTTCCCCTTCGAGGACGACCTGCCGCGCGAAGAACTTCCTCGTTCCGCCGGCGTCCTTTCCGCTCAGCGCGAACGTGATGAGGATCGTGTCGACGCCGGTGACGCTGTGGCCGTTCTCGAGGTCGAGGTTTGGGAAATCGCGTGCAAGCCGCGTCGCGTCGTATGTGTACGAAACGCCGGCGAGCTTTCCCTCCTCGAGCACGAACCCCGGCATGGTCGTCGTGTGATGGATTTCGATCTCGGTCAGGCCGGCCGGCGGAGTGATCGTGAACGGGACCGGCCGTCGTGCGGGCTGGACGAAGTGCGACGGCCCCGCGACGCGAAGGAGCGGCGCGTTCGGATCGACGACGTAGAAATAGAACTCTCCTTCGCGCGAGCCGAGGACGTCGCCGGTGGGGAAGGGCACCGTGACCTGACCCGCGGAGATCCGCCCTTCGTGCCAGACTCGGACGCGCGCGCGCCAGACGCCGACTTCGTCCGCCGCGAAGTCGGATGCGGGTTGGTGGAAATAGCCGATCTTGTTGGCGACGCCCGTGATCGTGCGGACGACTCCGCTCGGCGACGTGACGACGATCTCCACCTTCGACGGAAGCGTTGGCCCGATCTGACCGGTGAACGAGATCGGTGTGCCGCGCTCGAGAATCGTTCCCGGACGGACGGCCGTCGGATGGAAGAACAGGTCGATGTCCCGGCCTTTGAGCCGGAACAGAGGACCGCCCGAAGATCCGCCGCCGTTTCCCTGAAACGGCGGAAAGACTCGCGTGCCGAGGGGATCGTCCGCGGGGATCACGACGAAGAGACTTCCGTAGATCGAATGAACCGGCTGCGTGAGCACCTTGCCGTAGGCGGCGAGCCCACCGAACTGAAACTTGAAGTCGTTCGGGAGATCTCCGTTCGCGCCGACGCCGGTCTGCAATCCGTATCGATCATCGAAGCGCCAGTAGAGCCCCGGCACGCACTCCTCGGCGATGACTTCGCGAACCCGCACCCGCGGGCGCTCCACGAAGCGATACGCGTACGCCCAGAGCTCGTTGTCCATCGACGTGGCGATGTGCGGATCGAGCTCGCCGGGACCGACCGAGTGGAACGGCGCCTCGCCGATGGCGATCTTGTCCTCGATCGGGCCGCAGTCGCGCTGCAGCATCTCCGACGGGATCAATCCGCCGGGATCGTGAATGCCCATGCGCAACGTCGCGGCATCGTGATCGTCCGCGAGCCATTGCACGTCGCCGGAATGAAAGGCCAGGTTCACGTGGCCGCCGGTGTCCTTCGAGAGCCCGATCTGTTTGCGCGAGAACCACGCGAGGCGGTCGCTCTGCTGATCGTCGACTCCCCGCAGACCGTGCAGCTCGATGGGCGGCGACCGCGACGCAACGACGCCGCCCCAGGTGCGCGCGCCGGACCAGAAGCGTCCCTGTTCGTCGCGATACGTCGCGGTGATGTCGATCCGGTATTCGCCTGCATCCGGAGCTGCGATCGGATCGAGTGCCGCGTATCCATGTGCGTTCGCTTTCGCGTGCAGCGTGAGCTCGGTCAACAGATCCCTTCGGGATGCACGCGCAAATCGGTAACGCACCTCCACATCGGCCGGCACCGCGGGAAGGAGTTGCAGCGAAGGATTGATCGCGTCGCCGGCTTCGAGGGGCGTTCCGGGTAGGAGTGCGGAGTCGATCTCGAGGAGACGTCCGACGTGAACGATGTACGTTCCGCCTCCGGTCCAGACGTTTCCCCAGACGTCTTCGATCGTTCCCGTGACGGTGATCTCGTGCACGCCGTCTTCGGCGAACGTGACGTGGAAGCGATCGTCGAGCGTGGTCAGTTGGAACGCGTCCGCGGCGTGGTTTGCGTCGAAGTTCCCTTTCTCCACGGGACGCCAATGAAGTCGCGGCTGCCGGAACGGCGCGGGCCCGATGACCGTCGTCTGCCCGCTCGGTTTCCTGATCGAGACGAGAAGGCTGCCGGAAGGGAATCGGAAGGGAAGGGTCGGATAGTTCGGCGGCTCGCCGCGATTCGAGACCGCGACCGTCAGTGCGAAGGGCTCGAGGTCGTATCGGATCCGCGCGCCCGTCCGCGCATCGACGCGCGGAACGACGATGGGATCGGGTGAGACCGCGATACGCGTGGCCATCGCGAATCGGTCGCGGTCTTCGACGGCCGTCACGCCGCGCGACCCCTGACTCGTCGTGTTCGCGAGCAAGGTCCACAGGAGACGCGGAGGTGCGGGATTGCCGATGCGAATGGGCGGGAGCAGTCCGTACGTGTAGTTCTCCAGCCGCCGTGCGGCACCGTCCATGCGTGTCGCGATTCCCGGTCCACTCACCGCGGTCGTCGCGACGCCGCGCGCGACGAACTGCAATTGCGGCCGGTACACGCCGTCGGGCACATCGATGGGCCGGCTCGTGATGCGGAAGGTGGTTTGAAGACGATCGCCGGTTTGCTGCAGCGGCAGCGTGAGCTTGGGATGCGTGAGGCGATGGCTGTTCGCGTACGAAATGCCTCGCTCGATGGGGAGTCCCGTCGGCGTCATCACCGTCGACGCGAACACGTTGTGATCGAGGGTTCCGCGTCCGTCCGCGCGGCTCAACCCGACGAGATAGATGCTCAGGTCCACCTCGGCCGTCTGACCCGATGCGGCTGCGCCGAGAACGGTGAAGAGACCGTCGATCGTGATCGTTTCGCCGCGCTGGTACGTCGATTTGTCGAGTGTGGCCGTTGCGACCCAGGGCGGAAGCGTTCGGAAAAACGAAAGATCCGTGAGCGTCGCCGATCGATTGGTCGCGAAGGCGTCGGGGACTTGCAGCACGGTTCCGCCAAGGCCGAGGAGTTCGTGCGACAGGACGGTGTTGCCTTCCATCGGGTTGCGCAGCTGCAATCCGCTGGGATCCGTCTTGATGAGAATCGATGATCCGCCCGGTGCGAACAGAGTCGCTTCGAATCCACCCGACGCGTCGGCCGGAACGATCGCGTAGTGGCCCGTGTGCAGGTTGACCGCGGCGACCAGAGCCGACGGAGGCACGGCTTCGGCAACGCCCCTGATGGTGGTCTGGTAAGTCGGCGAGACGGTGGCGCTGATGCGCTCGAGGCGTGGAACGGACAGAGCCGCCGCGAGAATGAGGGTCGTGACCATGGGGTTCGTGAACAAGATAGGGCCGCCGAGGACGAAGCGGCAGTGCTCTTGTATACTGCCTTCGGTCCGTAGTTATCTAAAGTCCAGGAGCAACGGGATGGGTGCGATTCGAGCGACGGCAGCGGCAGTACTGATTCTCACCGCGGTCGCGGCCGCGGCAGACTGTGTCACAGCGACGCGGCTCATTTCCACGCGCTCTTCCAATCCGAACCTCGTCGCCGGCCCGGTCGCCTGGAGCGGCAGCGTTCTCGGCGTCGCGAAGACGCAGGAAGGCGTCGCCAACGCGATCTGGTTCGCCGTTTACGGCGAAGACCTGCAGACCCTCGTCGGCGATCGTCTGGTCGCCAGCGATTCCCGCGAGATCACCGAGCTGGTCTGGACCGGCACGGAATTCGGTCTGTTCTATCGCACGAACAACCAGCGCCTGCACCTTCAGCGCCTCTCCATGATGGGCGACTCGATCGGCGCGCCGATCGCGATCACTTCCAATCGCACGGTGTACACCGGAGACGAGATCGACGTCGAATGGAGCTCCGCGCTCGAAGCGTACGTCGTCGCGCGCATCATTTCGCAGGGCGGGTTCAAGGGTCCGTGGATCACGATCGTCAACCGCGACGGAACGCCGCGCTCCGATCGGCAGCTGACCGTCTTCGCCTCACCGCAGTCGAACCTCTCGCTCGCGGTGACGGACACCGGTGTCATCGGCATGTTCTTCGTGAACCTCAACGGTACGCTGTCGTTCGCGCGCATCGGCGAGACCGGGCCCTCGGACGTGCGCGCGATCTCGCAGGTCCCGGGAGACTTCATCGAGACCGCGGCGACGGGCAACTACTTCGTCGTCGTGCACTCGGTGGCGAACGGATTGAACACCGAAATCCGCTGGCTCGTCGTCGACACGTCGCATCAGATCCTTCGTGCCGACCAGTTCTTTCTCCAGGGCTCCGGCGCCAACTCCTGGCCGCTCGCGCTGATCTCCGGGAACGGCGAGCTCGCGATGGCCTACATCGATGCTCCCGACAGCGACGATCCGCTGGACAAGACTTATCGCCTGCGCCGCTTCACGCTCGACGGCACCGTCCTCACCGACACTCGGTTCGCCGCGGCCGACATCGGCTCCGCGCGCGCGGAGTCGGCATACGACTTCGTCTGGAGCGGGACGTCGTACCTTCAGGCCGCATTTCGCGAGTCGCCCGACCGCCTGAACTCCCAGCTGCTGCGTTTCTGCCCCCTGAGCGCGGAGATCGTCACCGACCGCACCGTCGGCCGTCCCAATCAGCCGGTCGTGTTCACCGCGGTTCCGCAGGGCGGCGTGCCGAGCTACTCGTACGCCTGGACCTTCGGCGATCCGGAGCGTGTCTTCCGCACGCAAGTCGTCTCGCGGACGTACGACCGCACCGGAACGTACACCGCGACGCTCACCGTCACCGACAACGCGGGGGCGATCGTCACGACGACGTACACGATCAACGTGGTGAACGCGAAGCGCCGCAGCGTGCGGCCATAAATTCTAGGAGTGCGGTGGCGCGGCCGGGCGGAGGGGCGGGAGCCACCGCTCTGGTATCACGCTCCCGGAAGTGACGTACCAGAGCGGTGCTCCCGCCCACCGGCCGTCCTCGCCACCGCACTCCTAGACCTCAACGCGGGCGAGGCTTCCAAGAAGCGATGAGCTGCCTGCGCGCGTTTCTCGAGGCACAGGACCAATCCGAATCGGAGCTATGTCGCTGTGACAAGCTATGACACGAAGCTATGACAACCTCTGACGTCGACCTTACCGCGGAGTCGATCAGTCGAGACGGATGCCCCAGAGGGAACGCCGGCGCGTATAGATGCGCACGGAGCGGTCGTGCTCACCCGAGATGAGACGGCGGCCATCGGAAGAGAAAGCGATCGAGTAGATCGGCGACGCATGCGTACCGATGCGCGCGCGAAGTTTCCGTCGCCCGACATCCCACAGAGCGATGATCTTGTCGTCACCGGCCGAGGCCACGGTCTCGCCGTCGGGGGAGAAGGCCACCGACTTCACGCGCGCGGTGTGGCGTCCCAGAATGGCAGTCTGGCGCAGCGGCGCGACGGACCAGAGGCGAACTGCTCCTTCATCTTCACCGGTGACCAGCCATTTTCCATCAGCCGAGAGATCGACGCTGATCTGATCTGTGGCCGGCACCTGCTGCTTCTCCAGCAGGCGCCCGCTCCTTCCGTCGAGAAGCAACACCCATCCGCCGTCGGTTACACAGGCGATCCGTCGTCCGTCCGGGGAGTAGGCGATCCCATAGATGCTTCCATACGGCCAGCCGGCCCGGAACCCGGAGAGCGTCTTGCCGTCGTCGGCCGCGTAGAGTCCGTTGGAGGACGCGAGGAAACGGCCATCCGGTGAAAAGGCCAGGGCATAGAGAGCCGCCCACCGGTCAGGCCTCGTAGTCCAGCGAGCCTGGCGGCGGAGAGGATCCCATAAGATGATCAGACCATCCTGATCGCCGGATGCGATCCGGCCGCCGTCGCCCGTGAACGCGACAGATGTCACGCGCGTCTCATGCCCGGCGAGGACCGCCTCCTTCAGCCCTGTTTCCGCGTTCCAGATGGTCACGCTTCGATCCTCGCCGCCCGAGACGGCGCGACGGCCATCCGGCGAGAAAGCAACAGAGCGAACCGCTCCGCTGTGCTCACTGAGGTTCGCGACGAGCTCCCGTTCCGCGATATCCCACACTAGCAACGCACCGTCTGCATGCGACGAGACGAGCGATCGGCCATCCGGTGAGAAGGCGAGGCTCCAGACGACTGCGTTGTGCTCGAACCGGGCGATCTTCCTGTGGCTCACTGCATCCCAGAGCACGACCACTTCCGCGCCCGATGCCGCAAGACGGCCGTCGGGCGAGAAGGCGATGGCGCGGCCGTGATCCTGATGCGCGCGCTGACTCGTGATCAGTTCGGGGCGACTCAGGTCCGCGGACGCGTCGAGACGATGAAACGCGACCTCACCGATTGGATCGATCGTCACTAGCTGTGCTCCGTCCGGAGACAACGCTGCCCAGTTCGCAGTGACGTCGAGTTGCGACACGCGACGCGTGGCGCGGTCGTACAAGTTCCAGCCTGCGGTGAGGACGATTTGCCGCATCCCCGGAGGAAAGAGGAACGTGCCGTGTTGTCCGCCATTCGGCCATTCGGCGATCTTCTTCCATCCGTCCGTGCTCCACAGCACCGTGCGAAGCTCGCCTGTGCCGGTGGATGACGCGAGGATCGTCCCGTCCGGAGAGAACGTGAGGGCGCCGATTTCCTGCCGCACGTCGCGCAGCACCTGCAGCTTCACGCGACGACTCGCGTCCCACACCGTGATGCTTCCGTCGACACCGCCGGCGGCGAGCCAGCGGCCATCGGAAGAGTACGCGAGCTTGTGAGCCGCGGGTCCGTCCAGCGTCCCGAGGCGTTCGCGTCGCGCGAAGTCCCAGACGATGACCTGTCCATCCTCGCCGCACGACACGAGCAGGCGGCCGTCGGGGGAGAACACGGCCTGCCGCGCCGCGGCTCTGTGGCCGTCGCGGAGGATGCGTTCTTCCCACGACTCGTTGACGGATAGCATCGCGGCGATCGCAACGATGCCGACGGCTGCGGCGACGGCGATTGCGCTCAGTCCGGCCATCCGTCGAGCCGTCCTGCTGAACATCCGTCGTTTCACCCGATCGAGGTCGTCGAGCAGCTCTCCCGCAGACGGGTAGCGTTCCTGACGATCGATTCGCAGAAGCTTGCGAACGATGCGCTGGAGCTCTCCGGGAAGCCGATCCAGCGCTCTCGGTGCGGGATCGTCCGTCGCCGCGTAGCGCGTGCCGGTGAGCATCTCGTAGAAGACCATGCCGAGGGAGAAGAGATCGGTTCGCCCGTCGAGCGCCTCGCCACGCGATTGCTCCGGAGACATGTACTTGGCGGTCCCGAGAATCGCGCCCGGAACCGTCAGACCATCGGCGCGGTTCGAATGTGTGGCGTGATCGTCCACATGTGGTCCATCGGACGGCTCGTCGTTCAGCTTCGCGATTCCGAAATCGAGGACCTTCACCAGTCCGTCCTCGCGGATCATGATGTTCTCTGGCTTGATGTCGCGGTGAATGATCCACGCCGTATGCGCGGCCTTCAGCGCGGCGGCGATCTGCGTGACGATGTCCAGCGCTTGTTCGAGGGGCAGCGGCCGCGGACCTCCCGTCTGCGGATCGATCAGCACGTTGCGGAGCGTCTGTCCCTCGACGCGCTCGGTCGCGATGAAATGCGCCTCGCCATCGCGGATGATCTCGAAAATCGTGATGATGTTCGGATGGTTCAGGCGCGAGACCGTCAGCGCTTCCCGCTCGAAGCGCTGAACGCGGTCCTCGTCATCCGTCAGCTCCGCGGGGAGCGTTTTCAGGGCAACGATCCGCTGCAGCCGCTCGTCGCGGGCCTCGTAGACCTCGCCCATGCCGCCTTTCCCGATCCTGGCCCCGATGGCGTAGTGACCGATGGTCTGTCCGGTAAGCGGAACCGCGGTAGGGGTCGAAAGGACGGTCCCGGGGAACGCGCTGAGCAGGGACCGCTCGCGCTCTCGCGCGAGCAACGCGTCGACTGCGTGCCGCAGGTTGTCGTCAGAGCCGCAGGCTTCCGCGAGAAATGCCGCGCGCGCCGCCGGGTCCAGATCGAGAGCGGCCTGCAGCAACTCTTCAATGCGCGTCCAGCGTGCCGTTTCCATGGTTCTGATCCATGCCACGCTCGGGATCGCTTCCGCTGATCGCCTGTAGCAGCCAGAGCCTGGCCGTCCGCCATTCGCGTTTGACGATGTCCTCAGAGACTTCCAGAACCGCAGCCGTTTCTTCGATCGTCAGGCCGCCGAAAAACCGCATTTCCACGACGCGCGCCTTTCGGGGCGCGAAGTGGGAGAGCTGTTCGAGCGCCACGCCGAGGGCCACGAGGTCGAGCTCGCGTTCGGGCAATGCGACGTCCGCATCTTCGAGCGGCACGCGGGCGAGCTCGTCGCCGCGCTTCTGAGAGTGACGTCTGCGCGCCTCATCGACGAGGACGCGCCGCATCGCTTCTGCCGCAACGGCAAAGAAGTGTGCGCGGTCCCGCCACTCTACGCGGCTCGAGCGCACGAGGCGCAGGTAGGCCTCATTGACCAGGCCCGTGGTTTCGAGAGTCTGGTTCGGTTGCTCGCGCCGCAGGCGTTGCCGGGCCAGTCTCCGGAGCTCGCTGTACACGACCGGCATCAAGCGCTCGAGCGCCGAGGCGTCGCCGCTCCGCCACTCCAGAAGCAGATCGGTGATGCCTTCCGAAACCGCGATCGGCAACGTTTCCTCCTCCCGCGATCCGACGCACCCACCAATTCGTCCCCGTTTTGCGCCTAAACAGATAGCGCCCGCAACGAGACAGAGAGGAGTTGCCGGAAATCGTCGGGTGAATGGAACGAGTCTACCTCTTCTGTCACGGGCAACGAAAGGAGCGTTCATGTTCATGCGGTTGGTTCTTGCTCTGCTCATGCTGTTTCTGTTCGTTCCTTGCGCTGCGGCTCAGTTGTATGACGGCTCGTGGGCCGGAACCACGGGCCAGGGAAAGGCCATCTCGTTCACGATTACAAGCAACGCGATGCCGACGATCAAGTTCGGTGGGCAGACAACGTCCGTCGGTTGCAATGCCTCTTTTACGCTGACGACGAACTTCACTCCCGCGCGCTCTGTCTCGACGCCCTCATTCGTCATCAACGGAGGCGTGAACGCGCCGGGACTGACGACGTGGTCGCTGTCCGGCACGTTTTCGTCGCCGACGAGCGTGAGCGGAAACCTCAACTTCAATACCAATGCGATCCCCGGAGTGCCGGGATCGTGCAGCGGGTCAGGCTCGACGACATGGAGCGCGACCCGCTCGGGCGGCGGCGGTCCGCCGGTCGGCACCCTCGCGGGAATCATCGCGGTCGTCGGTTCGACGGCCGGTTCCGGCGGCTCGTTTTTCAAGACGGCAGTCCAGTTGCACAATCCAGGCACTTCCCCGATCACCGGCAAACTCGTCTATCACCCCGCGGGATCGTCGGGGACGGACAATGATCCTGCACTCAATTACACGCTCGCTTCGCGCCAGACGATTGCTTATGACGATCTCCTTCCGGCGATGGGCCTGAGCGGACTCGGGAGCGTCGATCTCGTCACCAACACCGGCGCGGCACCGTTGACGACTTTCCGCATCTTCAATGATGCCGGTGAGAAGGGCACCAGCGGTTTGGGGATCGATCCAATCCCTGCAAGCCAGGCACTCCAGCCCGGCCAGACCGGCGTGCTCCTCGTTCCGGCCGATCTCGTCCGCTTCCGGATGAACATCGGCGTGCGGACGCTGGCTTCCGGCGTCTCGATGATGATCACCGTGCGCAACAAGGACGGCGTGACCCGGCATACGACAACGAAAAGCTACGGTCCGACGTTCTTCACTCAGGTGTCCGGGGCATCCTTCGCCGACATCGATTTGACGCCCAGCGACAGCATCAGCATTGCCATCAACAGCGGAAGCGCGATCATCTACGGCTCGGTGACCGACAACACGACGCAGGACCCGACGCTGATCTACGCGAAAAGCATTTTCTGACGCGTTTGGAGTGCGGAGGCAGCGCCTCCGCTTTTCAACAATGTGCCAGGAACGCTACGGGTGCGATCCTGCCGCGCATTCGAAAGCGGCGGCGTTGCCGCCGCACTCCATAGCCTACCGCGGCCGCGACGCTTCCACGAATGCGAGAAACTCCGTCGCGTCCACGGGCGGCGTGATCAGGAAGCCCTGCATCTGATCGCAGGCGTGGCGGCGGAGGAAGTTCGCCTGCTCCGTGAACTCCACTCCTTCAGCGATCACCTTCAGCCGCAGGCTGTGCGCCATGGCGATGATCGCCGTGACGATTGCCGCTGCGTCAGGGTCGGACGTCGTGTCCTGCACGAACGACTGGTCGATCTTCAGCGTGTCGACGGGGAAGCGTTTCAGGTAGCTCAGCGACGAGTGCCCGGTCCCGAAGTCGTCGAGCGAGATCCGGATACCGAGCTTCTTCAGCTCGTACAGCACGCGGATGCTCGTCTCCGGACTGTGCATCGCGCTGCTCTCCGTGATCTCCAGCTCCAGCAGCCGCGCGGGGAGTCCGGTCTCCTCGAGCACGTCGCGCACGGTATCGACGAGATCCGCCTGCTGCAGTTGCGTCACCGAGAGGTTCACCGCCAGCGAGAGACTGCGATGTCCCGCGTCGTGCCACGCCTTTGCCTGACGGCACGCCTGCCGCAGTGCCCATGAGCCGATCGGCGCCATCACGCCCGTAGCCTCCGCGATCGGGATGAACGTCGCCGGCGGGATCGATCCCATCTGCGGGTGCTCCCAGCGCAACAGAGCCTCCATCCCGGTGATGCGGTTGCTGCGGAGATCGAAGATCGGCTGGTAGTGCACGCGGAACTCGTCGTTCACGAGTCCCTTGCGCAGCCCGTGCTCGAGCGCGATCCGCTGCAACGCTTTCGCGTTCACGTAGGCGTTGAAGAGCTGGTAGTTGTCGCGCCCGAGCTCCTTGGCCTGATACATCGCCGTGTCGGCGTTCTTGATCAGCGTCTCCGCGTCCGCCCCATCTTCGGGATACACGCTGATGCCCATGCTGGTGGTGATGAAGAACTCCCGTCCCTCGATGTGGAACGGATAGCGGACCGCCTCGATGACCTTGCTCGCCACCGGCGCGACGTCCTGCGAGTGATTGAGCCGCGGCAAGAGGATCGTGAACTCGTCGCCGCCGAGGCGGGCGACGGTGTCGCTGTCGCGGACGCAAGCCTGCACCCGCGCGGACACCGCCTGCAGGAGCTGGTCGCCGATGTTGTGACCGAGGGAGTCGTTGATCACCTTGAAACGATCGAGGTCGAGGAACAGGACCGCGAGACTCGCGCCCTCGCGATGCGCATGCGAAAGGGCGACCGACAGCCGGTCCTTGAACAGCAGCCGGTTCGGCAGGTTCGTCAGCGCGTCGTGATAGGCGAGGTGCTTGATCTGCTCTTCCGCGTACGTTCGCTCGGTGATGTCGCGGACGACGCAGACGATCCCTTTGTCGGCGATGGCGGTCAGCGAGATTTCCTGCGGGAATCCCACGTTGTCGAGGCGCATTCCCGCGGCCTCGCCGCGCCAGCGCCCGTTCTGCTGCACCTGCGGCATCACGGAGGTGATGAAGCGGACCTGCTCATGCGGCTCGTACAGGTCGCACAGATTGCGTCCGATCATCGACTGCGGACCGGGATAGCCGAAGAGCTTCGCCAGCGAGTCGTTCGCGTACGTGAAGTCGAGCCGTTCGTCGAGGATGCCGATGCCGTCCATCGACGCCGTCATCGCCGCCGACTGCTTGCGCAGCATTTCCTCGGCTTGACGCTGCGCTTCCTCGGCGCGCTTGCGCTCCGAGACGTCGTAGACGAAACCCTCGAAGTAGGTCGTGCCTACGGGCGATCGGATCGCGTGCGCGTTGAGCTGCACCCAAAGCGGCGTGCCGTCCTTGCGCCGCCACCTCAGCTCCACGTTGTTCGCGTAGCCGAACGGCTCGAACGAGCGGATCAGCTCCTCGCGCTGCGAGGGATCGAGGTAGACGTCGCGCTCGAGATTCTGCGTCAGCAGGTCTTCGACGCTCTCGTAGCCGAGCATGCGCGCCAGCGCGAGGTTCGCCGTGACGATCGCCCCATCGCGCGTCGACTGGTAGATGCCCACCGGCGCGTAGTCGAAGATCACTCGGTACTTCTCTTCCGACTGCTGCAGCGCGGTCTCGGCGCGGCGCCGGTCGGTGATGTCGTGGATGATCGAGTAGAGGAGCTGGCGTCCGCCGGCGTCGACGGGACCGGAGTGCACCTCGACGTCGCGGATCTCGCCGTTGGCCTTCATGTGCCGGAACTGGAAGAAGCTGACTTCCTGCGACTTCGCGCGCGAGAGCTCGGGGCGCACGCCTTCCTCGCCGCGGACGTTGATGTCCCAGACCTTCATCGCGCGCAGCTCGTCGCGCGTGTAGCCGTAGTAGTCGCACGCGGCCATGTTCGCGTCGACGATGGCCCCGGTCTCGGGATCGATCAGCCACTGCACGGCGCGGGTGTTCTCGAACATCTGCCGGTAGCGGCGCTCGCTGGTGCGGAGCGCGTCGTCCTTCCGCTTCTGTTCGACCGCCGAGGCGACGTGCTGAGCGACGAAGACCAGCACTTCCTTGTCGCGCTCCGTGTAACGCGTCGATTCCGCGTACGACTGCGTGACGATCGCGCCCCAGGTCGCGTCGCCGCTCTTCAGCGGTGCGCCCAGCCAGTCGATGCTCGGCGCGCCGATGGGGGTGACTTCGCCGGTGGCGACGAGCCGCGCGAAGACATCCGGGGTCGCGAGGAGAGGCTCGCCGGTGCGGAGGACGTAAGCCGTCAGTCCGCGGCCGGCGGCCACGCTCGGCGGCTGGGGATCGACCTCGTCGACGAAATAGGGAAAGGTCAGCCGGTCCGTGGGAGCGTCGTGCGTGGCGATGTAGAAATTCTTCGCGTTCATCAACTCGCCGACCACCCCGTGCACCGAGGCGTACAGCGATTCGAGGTTCTCGGCGTCGCGGCTCAGTTGGGAGATGCGGAAGAGCGCGGCCTGCAGGCGCTGGGACTTGATGCTGTCCGTGATGTCGCGGAAGTACCAGGCGCGCCCGCGGACCTCGTTGCCGACGGAGATCGGAAGGGACGCGCGCGAGAGCATCCGCCCGTCCTTGAGCGGGACCGGGTCGTCCTTGCGCACTTCCTCGGGATGCTCGTAGAGATAGTTCACGAGCTCGATGAACGAGCCCCAGTCCGCAACCGCCTCGGCCGCGTAGCCGAGGAGCGTGTTGTCGTCCGCGCTCGCGGCGACGTCCTCGGGGATGCGCCAGATCTGGAGGAAGCGGCGGTTGTACGAGATCACCCGGCCTTGGTTGTCGACGACCAGCGTGCCTTCGAGCGTGGCCTCCTGCTGCGCGCGCAGGATGGCCATGGCGGTGCGCGATTCGCCGGATAGACGTCCGCCTCGGCGGACGATCCCCGCAAGCAAGCGCCGGGCTCGCTGAACGCGTGATCGAACGGCCTCGACGGACATGGCAGTGGCTTCGGTGGGGATGGTCATTCGAGAACGGGAGATACCGCTGTACCGATGGACGGAATTCTAGCGGATCAGTCCCCTGGGACGCCGTGTCGTTTGAAGTATTGCCACTGCTGGAAGGCCATGTAGACGAACCAGGCGATGTAAAGGCCGACGAAGTACTGGCGCGCGAAGAGGGCCACGGCGACCACCAGTCCCCCGCCGATGATGGCGATCCAGATGGCGATCATGAACGAATTGCGCTCGGTGAGGAACATCCGGAAGAAGTCGCGTGTGGCGTGACCGCCGTCGAGCGGCGGGACCGGGATGAGGTTGAAAACGCCCCAGAAGAGGTTGGCGCCCTCGAGCCGCGGCATGAGCGCGGCGAGCATGCGATCGCTCTGCGCGATGGCGACGTTGTCGCCGATCCAGTCCGCCAGGAAGTAAAGAGCGAAGCTCGATGCCGGCCCGGCGACGCTGATCAACAAGTCCTGCCACGGACGCGCGCGGCGGCGGTTGATGGTCACGCCGCCCATGCCGGTGAGGAGGATCTGGCTCGAGCCGAACCCGAAGATCCCGATCATCGCGGCGTGCGCGAGCTCGTGAATCAGGACACTGACGAAGAGGATCGGAATCCAGATCAGCGCGTAGGCGATGCCCAGGGCCTGGTTGTAGTTGAGGACGACGAAGAACAGGACCAGGAAGACGAAGTTGAAGTCGACGTCGATGGACGTGCCGCCGATTGATCCCAGATGGAGCATCGCCGGCGACGTTACCATGAGAGGCGACGCGGGTCAGTGCTGAGTGCTGAGTGCTGAGTGCTGGGTGCTGAGTGCTGAGTCCCGTCCGGCCCGGGGTGGTGGGTCTCAGCACTCAGAGCACCCAGCACTCAGCACTCCCGTACGTTTTGTAACGTGCGTTTGGCCCAACCCGGACCTATGATTGATCTGGTCAGCCCGCTAACAATTCGGAGGTGCATATGTGCAAGCGCTCGCGTTTTGCGATCTTCGTGCTGTTCACGTCGATCCTCATGACTCCTCTCTCGGCGCAGGACCGCGATCCTGTTTCACCGGGAGTCGGCCGCGCGGTGCTTCTCGCCACGCGCAGCATTCAGATCGATCAGGGGACGCTCGTCGTTTCGGGGGACATCGTCGTCAACGACGCCGGGGCGGCCCCGTTCCTCGGCGAGAAGCAGCTAGCGCTCGACAGCGGCGTGCACACGCCGGCAGGTGCGAGTCTGATCGCGAATAGCATCGACCTCGATTCCGGTGCGGTCGCGGGCGGCGACGTCTACGTGAATGTGCTGACCAACAACGGCACGATCGCGGGACAGACCTTCACACCGCTCGCGCTGCCGGTGTTCAGTGTCCTCCCGACGCTCCTCGACCGCGTCGCGGGCAGCACGGACGTGGTCGTCGCCGCGGGCGCGACGGTCGACGTCGAGGAAGGCGCCTACAAGATGCTCGTCGTCGGCAATGGCGGAACGGCGAACTTCCTTGGCGGCGGTTACACGTTCACGCATGTGAACGTCGCGCACGGTGGCGCGATCGTGTGCGCCGCGCCGTGCAACACCGTCGTCCGCGGCAACCTGACGCTCGATAGCGACGCCATGATCGGCACGGGCCCCGATGCCGCGGCGATTCAACTGCACGTCGGCGGCGCGGTGACAGTCGGCCGCGATGGAACGCTCTCGGCGAACGTGCTCGCCCCGAACGGGACGATCACATTCGGCCGCGAGACGAATGCGACCGGAGCGTTCTATGCGCGCGACATCCTCGTCCGCCGCGACAGCCGTATCGAGCTCGCCAGCGCGTACAACGCGCCGCCGGTCGCGGACGCGCAGTCGGTCTTCACGGACGGCGCGACGCCAGTCTCGATCACGCTGACCGGCTCCGATCCGGAAGGGCAGCCGCTGACGTTCGCGATCGTTTCTTCTCCGACCAACGGCACGCTCTCACCGCTCGTTGGCGCGACGACGACCTACACACCGACGAGCTCAATGAACCTGCAGGACTCGTTCACGTTCAGCGTGACCGATCCGGGCGGCGCTTCGGGTTCGGCGGTCGTGACGATCAATCCGCCGCGCGTCGAGCCACCGCCTCCTCCTCCGACCACGGTCGTCGCGAACGATCTCGCGGCTTCGGTGACGCAGGAGACGCCGGAGACGCTCGTGCTGACCGCGGGCGCGCCGGAGGGCGTGTCGTTGACGTTCTCCATCGTCCCGAGCTCCGGTCCGTTCCACGGCACCCTCGGCGCGGTGACGTATGACGACCAGGCGACGGTCGTCTACACGCCCGACACCGGGTTCACGGGTACGGATTCATTCGATTTCGAGGCCTGCGGCGTCATCTCCGGCGACATGGTCTGCGACACCGCGACGTACACGCTGACGGTGTTGGAGCATCGTGAAGAGCTGCCGGACCTCGCGCATGACGTGCAGGTCTCGACGACGCCGGACGAGCCGGTGTTGATCTCGCTCGGCCTGACCTCGGTCGAGACGCTGCGCACGGTGGTGATCCGTCCGAACGCCGCGTTCCTCGATTCCGTCGAGGTCGCGGGCACGGTCGCCGACGCGAACAACGACGGTACCGGCGACAACGTCATGGTCCTGCCGGCCGCGGTGCCGGTGTTCATGAGCGCGGGCGTTGGTCTCTCCGGCGCGCCGGGCTCGAACGGCAAGGTGCGGATGCAGTTCGAGTGGGACCTCAGCGGCATCAGCGGGCTCGCACCCGCGCTGCGGTCCGCGAACGTGAACCTCAACACGCACCGCGGGTCGATCGACTCGCTGGACACGGTTTTCTACAACGTTCTTGGATCGAATGACGGCGCGCTGACCAACGGCGACTTCGCCGCTGTGGCGGAGCGCGTTCGGGGCGCAACGATGCCGGTACCGCCGTCGATGGCGGTCAACGACGAGGGCACGTTCTCGTTCAGCGTCTTCGGCGAGCTGCTCTCGGCGTTGTACGCGGGACAGAATTACCTGACGATTCAGGGTCGCGTGGACGAGTCGCTCGCCGGTCCGGCACGCGGGCTGGAAGTGCGCACGAGCGCGGAGCTCAATCGCGACGACTTCCTCGAGCCGCAACTGGCGATCACGACGCCGGGAGTGACCGCCCCTCTGACGTACACCATCCTCACGCTGCCGGCGAACGGCACGCTGTTCGACAACGGAACGCCGATCACGAGCGTGCAGTACACGCTTCCGGGCTCGACCGTCACCTTCGTGCCGGCGACCGGCTTCGTCGGCGATACGTCGTTCCAGTTCCAGGTGAGCAGCGGCACGGAATTCGGTTTCGCCCTGGTGAACGTCCATGTGGCCTTCACGGACTGCGCGACCAATCCGGCGGGGTGCAACAACGGTAGGTGAAGCCATGCTGACTTTAGGCGGGCGGTATGCGCCGGAGGCGCGGTAAGAGGGTAGCCGGTGGCGAGCGCAACGCGCCGCCACCGGGAACGCGGGCCGTGAGAGATCGCCCCGGCAGGGGCGATAGACGTTTCTCTGCCACCCCTCCGGGGCGGAATGTTGTGCGCGACATCCTCACCGGTGGCGGCG
>DASYGV010000080.1:0-31117 GCA_035999335.1 Thermoanaerobaculia bacterium
CTCGCAATCGAGCTCCCGCCGGACCTACGCGCCGAGATCGACGCCTGCGGCCTGCGCCTCGAATTGAAGAAGCACGCGGTGGCACTGCACTGGCGGGGCGTCCCATACGAGGCGATCGCGCCGCTCGCCGATCTCTTTCGCGCGTGGGCGCGCGACGCGGGACTCGACGTCATCGAAGGGCGCCGCGTCGTCGAGGCGCGCTGCCACGGCGGCGGGAAGGAAGAGGCCTTGCGCTGGCTGATGCAGGCCATCGGCTCCTCGCGCGTGGTCTACGCGGGCGACGACATCACCGACTTCGGCGCGCTGCGGTTCGCCGCCGAGCACGGACGGGCGCTGTTCGTCGCCAGCGACGAGCGCGTGCCGCCCCCGGGCGTGACGGTCGTGGAGTCGTTTCGCGAGCTGTTCCGCCTCGTACGCGAGGAAGTGATGATCTAAACATCCCCTACAATCCCCCCCATGACCAGCTCCCCGCTCGCGCCCGTCGCCGTCGACGAGGGCGCGCCAGGCCCCGAGCCGCGCAAGCGGATTCCGTGGGAAGACGTCGTCGCGTACGCCGTCATCGGTGCAGGCGTGCTGTTCACGCTGATGCAGCACCTCGTGTCCGGGCTCATCGTCGGACTCACGCTCTACCTCATCCTCGAGCGTGTGAGCTCGCGTTTTCACGGACGGATGTCGCGCGGCGTCGTGCGGCCGCTGGCGTTGCTCACCGTCACCACGGCCTCCGCCGCGATCGCCACCGCGGCCATCTTTCTGTTCGCCACCATGCTCCGCCGCGGAGCGGGAAACGTCCCCGCCATGATGGAACAGATGGCCGAAATCCTCGGATCCGTCCGCATCTGGCTCGGTGGAGTGGGACGCCAGTTCATTCCCGAGGTCATGACCGACGCCGAGGACTTCAAGCTCATCCTCCAGTCGTGGCTGAAGACTCACGCCCAGACCGTGCGCGCCAGCGGCCTCTGGCTGGGCATGGGCCTCGTGCACATGATCATGGGCGGTCTCCTGGCGATCCTGGTCTTCTTCCGCCAAATCACCCACCACGAGGAATCGAATCGCGCTCCGCTCGCGCGCGCTCTCGCCGACAAGGTCGACCGCTTCGCCCATGCCTTCGGACGCGTGGCCATGGCCCAGATCAAAATCTCCGCCGTGAACACGATCCTCACCGGCATCTATCTCCTGGTCATCCTCCCGATCTTCGGGATCCGCGTCCCGTTCGCGACGACGCTGGTCGTCATCACGTTTCTCTGCGGCCTGATCCCCGTCCTCGGCAACCTCATCTCCAACACCGTCATCACGATCCTGTCGATGGGCATCTCCATCGGGACGGCCGTGGCGTCGCTGACGTTCCTGGTGGTCATCCACAAGCTCGAATACCTGATCAACTCCCGCATCGTCGGAGGCGAGACGGACTCCCAGGCCTGGGAGATCCTGATGGCCATCATCATCGGCGAGGCGGCCTTCGGCGTCGGCGGGATCGTGCTCGCGCCGATCGTTTACGCTTTTATTAAGCGCGAGTTACGCGATCGCGCTCTGGTGTAGTGGATAATGTGCACCGAGGTCCTGACATGCTTCGATTCCTGAGACGTGCGGTGGTGACGTGTGTGGTCGTGTGCTCGCTCGCCTTTTCGCCTTCCGCGAGCGCGCAGCGCGGCGGGATGGTGCTCGCGGGCGCGGTGTACGAAGACCGCCTGGTGCTGGCCGTACGGCCCCACTTCATCGGCGCAGAGGGCGTGACCGTGAAGCTCCATCGCGACGATGGAGATCGCGCGCCGTCCGCGGGTGACGCGGCGGTGGCGACGGCAAAGACCGACCGCGGCGGCATGTACGTCTTCCGCGTCGATCGCGCCGGCGATTACTGGGTATCGGTCGACTCGCGCAGCTTCCGCGCGAACGCATGGCCCGAGCAGACCTTCGGTCCCGCGGGCTCGCTTTGCATTCATCCCGACGGCGCCACGCTCTCGACGATGTACGAAGGCCCGTGTTTCGGCGGACGCACCACCCGCGGCGCGGACGACACGTCGTCGCTCATGACGTCCGAACATCTCGCGCTCGTCACCTTGCGCGACCAGCTCACCAGCGTCGACTTCGCGTTCAGCTACGACGCCGTCATCTCTACCGCCGACGCCGATCCGCTGCAGGGAACGCTGCGCCAGTACCTTCTCAACGCCAACGCCGTTCCCGGCGCGAACCGCATGCGCTTCGTTCCGCTGGAGCGTGCGCTCGAACAGCGCGAGACGAACTACGGCGTCGCGCCGCGATGGTGGACGATCACCCTCGCCTCGCCGCTTCCCGAGATCCGCGACGACGACACCACGATCGACGGCACCGCGTACAACTTCCTCTCCGCCGCTTCCCCCGCCGACATTCATCCCGGCCGCTTCGAAGAGCCGCCGACGCTCCGCAGCGGCGAGCGCCAGGTGTCGCGTCTGCGCAAGCCGGAACTGGAGATCATCGCCAACGGCGCCGCGGGCATCGTCTGCAATGCGACCTGCGGCCTGCGAGGCTTCGCGTTGCACGGCGTGCCGAACGGCATCATCACGCGCGCGGACGCGCGCATCGAGCATGTCCTCGTCGGCGCCGCGCCGGACGGCGTACCCGCTGCGAACGGCCTCATCGGCCTGCAGGTCGAGCGCGGCACGACCGTCGCGCGCCATCTTCTCGTCACTTCTCAATCGCGCCAGGGCATCAACGTCGCCCGTGAAGGGAAGCTCGACGGCGAGAAGCTCGAAGTCAACCACGCCGGCGAGCCGCTCAGCGGCGCCGGCATCGCGCTGTTCTCCACCGGCTCTTCGATTCGCTCCTCCATGATCACGGCGAATCCCGGCGCCGGCATCGTCCTCGGCGCCACCGACGGCTCGATGCCGGCGAACGGCAACAGCATCGACGGCAACACCATCAGCGGCAATCAGGCCGGCGTGATCCTCTCGCCGGGATCGTCGCGCAACGTCATCACCCGCAACGACATCATGTGGAACCGCATCGGCGGCGTGACGGTGACGCCGTTCGACAAGACGCCGCCGCGCGAGAACCGCATCAGCGCGAACCGCTTCGACGAGAACGGGCTCCGGCCGATCATCCTCGACCTCCAGTCCGACGACCCGAACTTGCTCAATGCTGGCGCCGACTCGTGTTCGGCGTCCGCGACGAGTGCGAACAACGGCATCCCCGCGCCGCGCGTGACGAGCGTGCGCGTCGCCGAGGAAGACGGCACGCGCGCCACGGTCCGCGGCAGCGCCTGTCCCGGCCAGATCGTCGAGATCTATCAGTCGTTCGTGACTTCGGGCGTGCGCGAGAAGTCCTCGTCGGTGATGCCGCAGGTACGCGCCGAAAAGATCGAGCTCGAGACGTTGACGGCCGAGAACCGCACGTTCTCGCTGCCGTCGATCGGCGAGTTCAACTACCTCGGCGCAACGAACACCGCTGCCGACGGCACGTTCGAAGCGACGTTCCCGCTGACGGTGGTCATCCCCGTCGGCCAGGAAGCGGACGTCGAGAAAGAGACGGACATCTGGGCGAAGCAGGTTCTGCCCGCGAGCAAGCCGGATGACCGCGCGTTCTCCGTGATCGCCATCGACGCGGCGGGGAACACGTCGGAGATGAGCATCCGCCGCAAGGCGGATTGATGAAATAGGACTGATAGGACGAATGGGACCTATAGGACGAATCTTCGTCCTATTCGTCTCATTCGTCCTATCAGTCCTATCCTCCCCACGCCCTTCTTCACGCCGTTGCGAAGGACGTGCGTCACCTTCCCCAACACGCGATCTTCCGCCACCGCGGCATCCGCCGCAGGCGTGTTATCGCCGCGCGTGATCACCGTTCGCGCGCGCCGCGCGATCACGCGATGCGCGGTGAGACCGCGCTCCGCGAGAACCAGCACGACGTCTCCCACGCGCAGGCGCGCGCAGGGCTCGACGTGCAGATAGTCGTTTTCGCGAATCAGCGGATACATGCTGTCGCCGCGAGCCTGGAACTGCACGGCGTGGCCACGGGCCAGCAAGTCCGTGATGATCGACGTCGGGTTCACTACGATCCCGCGGTGAAACACGTGCTGACGCCGCGGCATCCGCCGCCGCTCGGACCAGCCGACGCGTTGGATTTACAGAACCCGAGGACGGCCTCGTCGGGACGCAGTGGGAAACGCGTCACCGCCGGCTTCTCATATGCTTTCTTCTTGTTGTCCTTGTTCATCGTCTCTCCCGATCAATGAGCGCTGCACGACCCGCAGGATGCAGGCCCGCACGCCGTCCGCGCGGCGATTTCCGGCGCCGCCGCGATCACTTCCGCGACGTCGCGTCCGCTGCGCGACTGTACTTTGTCCACCATCCCCAGAATGTCCTCGCGATGCGATCCGTCCGGGCAGTACTCGCAATCGCCATGCTCCGGGACCGGCACGCCGAACACCTCGGCGCGCAGATGCGCGGTCTTGCAGAGGAAATCCACCGGTGCTTCCGGATCGCCGGTCTCCAGCTCCGCGTTCGCCGCGCACGAGCCGCACAGCGACTTGAGCGCGCAGCGCGTACACTTCGTCACGCGCGAGATCCTGCGCATCCGCACCTTGCGCAGGAACTGCTCCCACCCTTCGCGCACCGTCCCTTCCCGTACGTTGTAGCGGTCGAAGTGCGAGAGCACGCAGATCGACAGGTCGCCGTACGGATCGATGGCGAACGTGTTCACGCCCCCGCCGCACTCGTACAGCATCCGCTCCTCCACGACCTCGGGCAACACCGGCGCACATTCGAGCGCGAGGCGCCGCCACTCCGACACGCGCTCCGGCTCGTCGAGATCGAGCGACACGATGTCCGCCGGCGTCAGACGCACCGCGAGCGGACTCGAGGAGCAGTCGATGCGCGGATTGATCATCGGGTCAAACTTGAACTCCACGCCGAGGTCGTGAGCGAATTTTTTCATCGCGGCGATCTCGTGCTTGTTGATCGTCAGCGCGACCGTCTTCAGCTTCAACGGCAGACCGCGCTGGAGGATCAACTGGATCCCGCGCATGCACTTCTCGAACGAGCCCGGGATCCCCGTCAGCGACTCGTAGGTCGCCTTCGTCCGCCCGTAAAGCGTGACCTCGATGTCGAGCGGCGGATGCGCGGCGAGGAAGTCGGCCACCCGCTCGGTGATCAGCGTCGCGTTCGTGAAGAGCGTGAGGAAGAAGCCCTTCTCGTGCGCGTACTGATAGATCTCGAGGAAGTCCGCACGCGCGAAGATCTCGCCGCCGGTGTAGAGCAGCCAGAGGCAGCCCATGTCGAAGAGCTCGTCGAGGACGCGCTTATGTTCCTCGACGGTCATCTCCCGGCGGCGCGCGGCGCCGTCGCTCATCGGCAGGTTGTTGTAGCAGTGCGCGCACTCGAGCGGACAGCGGTTGGTGATCTCGATGGTGCCGTTGGCCGGGACGCGCAGCGGGTTCACCTGATCGTGCACGATCCGGCTGAAGTCGGCGTATGTCAGTGTCTCGATCATGACTCCTTCGTGAGAAGCGATACTTCGGCGAGATCCGAGACGAGCGCGGTCAGATCAGCCCACGCGGTCTCGCGGTCGACCTCGTACTCGGCGCAGATCGTGTCGACGACCTGGTCCGCGGTCCGGACGCCGTCGAGCAGCGACCAGATGCGCGCGGCCACTGCCGACAGTGTATAGACGAAATCGAGGTTGCCGACGTTGTTCCGGATGGGAACGAGGATCGACTCGGCGCCGACGTTGCGGCAGACGACGTCCTTCGTACGCCGGAATACCGCAGTACCTTCGAGCTCGCCGATTGCTGTCATGTTTGGGCCCGGCTCATGATGCCATGCCCGGCCGCGCGTTACAAACGCAGCTCGATCCGGTCCGCGAGCACGAAGTCCTTTTGTGTCAGGCCGTTCGCCACGTGCGTCCATGTCTGAATGCGCACTTTCCCCCAGGCGAGATAGACGTCCGGATGATGATCCATCTCTTCCGCGATCGCCCCGACTCGGTTCACGAACGCCAGCGCCTCGGCGAAGTTCGGGAACGTGTACTCCTTCTCGAGATGATGTGCTTCGACAATGCGCCAGCCGGGAGGAAGGGACTCGTTCTCGTTCATGCTCGGGAATGCTCGCACGAAACGAGCCGACACGATGGGGCATGCGCCGGAGGCGCTCCAGAGGGTAGCCGGTGGCGAGCGCAACGCGCCGCCACCGGGAACGCGCGGCCGTGAGAGATCCGCCCCGGCGGGGCGATCGACGTTTCTCTGCCGCCCTTCCGGGGCGGAACGTTGTGCGCGACATCCTCACCGGTGGCGGCGCATTTGCGCTCGCCACCGGCTACCCTCTGAAGCGCCTCCGGCGCATTGCCATACACTCCCGGAACCAGATGAACGCCAAGACCACGATCGACCTCACCGACAAAGTCGTCCTCATCACCGGTGCGTCGCGCGGGATCGGGCGCGAGGCAGCGATCCGCTTTGGACTCGCGGGCGCTTCCGTCGCCGTCAACTACAGCCAATCGTCCGCGCAGGCGGAGGAAGTCGTGGCGGAGATCGGCTCCGATCGCGCGATCGCCGTGCAGGCGGACGTCAGCGATCCCGCGCAGGTCGAGTCGATGATCGACGCAACCCTTCAGCGATTCGGCCGCATCGACATCCTCGTGAACAACGCCGGATGGCATGACTACAACCGTTTCGAGGACGACGACTACGCGGCGTGGCAGCGCGGTTGGCAGAAGACGTTTGCGCTCAACCTCTTCGGCGCGGCGAACGCGGCGTACCTGGCGATGCGCTCGATGCGCAAGAACGGCGGCGGCAAGATCATCAACGTCGCATCGCGATCAGCGTGGCGCGGCGAGACGGAGTTCGCCGACTACGGCGCATCGAAGGCAGGTCTGGTCAACCTGACGCGCTCGATT
This sequence comes from Thermoanaerobaculia bacterium, assembly GCA_035999335.1. Classification (GTDB taxonomy): domain Bacteria; phylum Acidobacteriota; class Thermoanaerobaculia; order Gp7-AA8; family Gp7-AA8; genus QHVT01. The sequence continues at coordinate 6,865 of DASYGV010000080.1, forward strand.
GCCCGCGCCTGCGCGAAGGACAACATCGTCGCGAGTTGCGTCACGCCTGGGTTCGTGGACACGGAGATCGCCCGACCCGAGCTGGAGCGGAACTACGACGCCATCCTCGCCCAAATCCCCCTCGGACGCGTAGGCACGGTCGACGACGTCGCGGCGGTGATCCTCTTCCTCGCCTCGCCGATGGCCGACTACCTCAACGGTGTCGCCATCGACGTCAACGGAGGCTCGTGGTTTCAATGAGTTGACGAGTCATGACCACGTAGCTCGGCGGAAGAGCCGCGCCACTCCCCTCGCTCCGCGCCGGACGTAGAGCCAGGGCAGCACGAACCGGTTCTGTGTGCCGAAGCTCTGCTGTACGAACGCCGCCGGTGGAAACGCGAGCTGCCAGAGACGCTGCAGGCGCGCCCGCCACGGCAGAGCGCGGAAATTCGCCAACATCTCGCTGCCATACGTGAGCTCGCGGTCGAGAAACGCGCGCGTCGGCTCGTCGCGCGTCAACTCATCGGCACCGAGGTAGTCCTCGGCCCGATGTTGCGCGGTACGCGACATCCACTCGTCCGCCAGCTCGATCGAGCGCGTGCAGACGCCGACGACGCGTGCGTCTGCGGCCTGCCGCCAGAAGCGCCGGTGATCGTCGGCGGACATCCTCTCGCGTAGGAGGGCGATGTCGACGAGCCAGATGAGCCTCTCGTTGTCGTGATGATGGGCGACGCGATGGATGCACGCGAGGAGCAGCGCGTCGACGTGCGAGAGGCCGCGCGCGTCGGGTCCGAGGTGCGGGAGCGGGATCGTGTGCAAATCTTCGAAACGAAGTGCGGAGGCGAACAGCGGTGTGTTCGCGACGTCCCAGTGGAGGTCGTAATCGTGGCGGATGCCGTGCGCGTCGGTGCGGGAGAGCGTCACCTGCCGCACGGCGTGCTCGTCGCCGCTGGTGAGCTGGTGCTGGTAACCGAGCGCGCCGAAGGCTCCGATGGCCGCGGACGCCTGCTCGCGCGAGATGAGCAGATCGACGTCGCCGCGGGGACGCAGCTCCGGCGCGGCGTAGACGTCGTACGCGAGCGCGGTGCCTTTGGTGATGATGACGTCGATTTCACGCGACGCGAGCTCGTGCAGCACGCCGTGCAGATCATTCGCGCGCAACGATTCCATCGCCGCCGCCCGAATCGCCGCCTCCCGCAACTCCGGCAGCGGCTGCGCGGCATACACGAGCGGAGCGACGCCGTGGTCCGCGAGCACGCGCACGTCGTCGTCCGTGAGTGACGGCCACGTGCTCACCTCCCCGCGCAACGCCGCGCGCAGCGGATCGCGTAAATGAGCGGGGATGGGGATGGATTCGAATGCATCCACTGGAGAACTCAACGCTACGCACAACCGCGGTTCATCCCGGTAAGGACCGAAGTGCTGGGTGCTGAGTGTTGGGTGCTGAGAACCTCCCCTCCCACCGGCCGGGTGGGACTCAGCACCCAGCACCCAGCACCCAGCACTCGACTTTCCCGGCAGGACCTTTGCTCTAAGAGATAAAAAGAGGAAACCAGGCCCGGATGCCACTGACCACACTCATCGGACTTCTCATCGCGCTCGTCGTGGCGGTCGCCATCGCCGTCGGACTCGCATGGCTGCCCATGCGCCTGCTCATCGGACAAATGGCCACCGACATCAGCAACTTCATCCAACGTCAGAGGGAACGGCGGCGCGTCCAGCGAGAAACACCCGACCGAAGACAGTTGTGAGAGGGCAGAGCCTCAGAGCGCCTTTTCGATCGCGCTCTTCAGCTCCTCGTCTTTCTCGAAGATCGCTCCGACCTTCTTCCAGACGATCTTGCCGTTGCGGTCGATGAGGATCGAGGTCGGGAGCACGGACGTCTGGAGGACATTCGCCAGAGTGCCCTGAGGATCGTGCGCAACCGGGTAGCGCATCTTCTGCTCCTCGACAAACGCCTGGACCGTCGCGACCTCACCCTCGTCGACGCTCACGCCGACGACTTCGAAGCCGCGCGCCGTGTACGCATCGTGGATGCGTTGCAGCTCCGGGATCTCGTAACGGCAGGGGCCGCACCACGTCGCCCAGAGGTTCACCAGGACGACCTTGCCGCGCTTGCCGGCCAGGTCGAACTTCGAGCCGTCGAGGTTCGCGGCCGTGTACTCCGGCATCAGCGCGCCGACTTCGGTGCCCGTCGCGGTCGCCGCAGTCGTCGTCTTCTGATCCGACTTCCCATAGCCGAATCCATCGGAAGTCTTCTCGCGCTTGCACGCGGTCACGGCGACGACGAGGACGAGTACCAGCGCGATCTTCTTCATCAGAGCCTCCGAAAACAAAAGCCCCGCGGGACGCGCGGGGCTTGGATGAACGCTGCCGTCGGACTTACTTCTTCTCGTCTTCGGGCTTGCCCTTCTTGATGACCTCGGGCTCCGCCACGGCAACGGCTTCCGCCGTCGCAACATCGGAGACCTCGGCGCGGGCATGAGTGACGCCGACGACGACGCGCTCCGGGTCATCGAACACCTTCGCTCCCTCGGGGAGCTGGAGGTCCTTGACGCGGTAGTAGTCATGGCTGCCGAGGGGCGTCACGTCCACTTCGATCGAATCGGGGATGGCCGTCGGAAGGCACTCGATGTGGATCTCGCGCACCTGCCAGTCCAGCAGGCCGCCTTCCTTGACGCCGATCGCGATGCCGTTGAGGTGCACTGGGACCGTGACTTTGATCTTCTCGTCCATCACCACGCGGACGAAATCGATGTGCTCCATGCGGCGCGAGATCGGGTCGATGGTGATCTCCTTGATCATCGCGTGGCGCTGCTGATCGGTTCCCGCCATCTTGAGCAGGAACACCGAACGGACGCCGTGATCGCTCTTCTGCACGAGCTCCGAGACCGCCTTGCGATCGACCGTGATCGCCACCGGCTCCTTGTGACCGCCGTACACCACGGCCGGGACCTTCCCATCGCGGCGCAGCTTCTTCGCCACTTCCTTGCCGGTGTTCTCGCGGCGACTGACTTCCAACGTGACCTCAGCCATGATGCTGACTCCTTATGAGCTAGTTCGCAAAACGCGGTAAAGGCTTGAGAACAGGCGGTTATTCCCGCGGTGCTGAGTGCTGGGTGCTGAGTGCCGGGGCGGGTGTGACTCAGCACTCAGCACCCAGCACTCAGCACTACATTTCGAAGAGCGAGCTGACCGAGTCCTCGCTATGAATCCTCTTAATCGCCTCCGCCAGCAGCGGTGCGATCGACAGCGGCTTCAGCTTGGCGCAGTCCGCTTCCTTCTCCTGCGTGGGGATGCTGTTCGTGGTGATCACCTGCGTCAGCGACGACCCGTTGATGCGCTGGACGGCGGGGCCCGAGAGCACCGCATGCGTGGCCGCGGCCGAGATCGATCGCGCGCCCGCCTCGTGCAGCGCCTGCACGGAGTGGATCAGCGTTCCGGCGGTGTCGATGATGTCGTCGACGATGAAGACGTTGCGTCCCTCGACCTCGCCGATGATGTGCATCACCTCGGTCTGATTCTTCGCGAAGCGCCGTTTGTCGATGATCGCAAGCGACGCGCCGAGGCGTTTCGCGTATGCGCGGGCGCGCTCGACGCCGCCTGCGTCGGGCGAGACGATCGTCAGGTCCTCGAGTCCGAGGTTCTTCAGGTGCCCGACGATCACCGGCGCGGCGAAGAGGTGGTCGACCGGGATGTTGAAGAAGCCCTGGATCTGCGCGGCGTGCAAGTCGAGCGTGAGGACGCGGTCCGCTCCCGCGGTGCTGATCAGGTCCGCCGCCAGCTTCGCCGTGATCGGCACGCGCGGCTTGTCCTTGCGATCCTGACGCGCGTAGCCGTAATACGGCAGCACGGCCGTGATCCTGCGCGCCGACGAGCGCTTGAACGCGTCCAGCATGATCAGCAGCTCCATCAGGTGATCGTTCACCGAGGGAGGGCACGTCGGCTGGATGACGAACACGTCCGCGCCGCGCACGTTTTCGTCGATCTGCACGTAATGCTCGCCGTCCGAGAAGCTGTAGAGCGTCACGTGTCCCGGCTCGACGTCGCCGAGGTGCGTACAGATCTCTTCGGTGAGCGAAGGATGAGACCGACCGGAGAAGACTTTGAGGTCGCGCAAAGCGGGGGCGATTATAACGATAGAGATCAAAGAAAACGGCGGGCCGAGCCCGCCGTCCATTCCATCATGATTGCTTTGCCGTCTCCGGTGCGCGCCGGAGCGACAGATTGAGGACGCCGCCCGCGACTCCTGCCGCGAGCACGCTCGCAACGACGGCAGGTGTCCAGAACGAACCGAGCCCGAAGAGCGCGTCCAGCGAAAAGCGTCCTGGACCCGTGAGCGCCAGGGCAATCGCTCCCGTTGCATAGAGCAGCGGCACCTCGATGCCATTCGACGTGGCGAAAACGCCGTGCCAGTGAACGGAAACCGCGGCCACGATCATGATCGACACCAGGATCGCCGGGCCGATCGGGCCGAACAATCCGAGTGCGATGAGCAGGCCGCTGACCACTTCCCCGACGGCCGCAGCCGTCGCAAACAGGCGCCCTGGCTTGAAACCGAGCCCCTCGAAGAAGCCGGCCGTTCCGGCCAGGCCGTAGCCGCCAAACCATCCGAAAAGCTTCTGGGCACCGTGTCCGGCCATGAGACCGCCGAGAACGATTCGCGCGATGAGAAATCCGAGATCCATCTGAACAGCTCCTTTCGTGAGTCACTATACTTTAGTTAGCGACTAGAAGTCTGTGAGCCGCTTTGAAATTCCCGGATGGAAAACGCTATTCTCCCGTGCAGCGATGAAACAAGGAGAACAGCCGACCCTGGCGCTCTGCACGCCGTTTCACCACGCCATCGAGCTCATCGGCCGGCGCTGGACCGGTGCGATCATCTCTCTCCTGCTCCAGACCCGCTGCCGGTACGCCACTCTCCGGGACGCCATCCCGGAGATCACCGACCGGATGCTCAGCGAGCGGCTGCAGGAGCTCGAGAGCGAAGGGATCGTCGAGCGCACGGTCATTCCGGACACGCCGGTGCGCGTCGAGTACTCGCTGACGAAAAAGGGGCGGGCCCTCGCAACGGCGGTCGAGGCAATCTCGGATTGGGCTCACAAGTGGGGTGAGACCGCCGCTCCGAAGGTCGAGCGCAAGCCCGCACGCGCGCGACGGTCGCGCTGAGGTTGCCGTGACGCGCGACGAAGTGACCCGCTATCTCGACGAGACCCGCTCGGTGGAAGGATGGTTCTTCCCCATCGACGCGTACCTGTTCGGGTTCATCGACGACCTGCAGCGGCGCGAGGGCATCCGCGGAAATCTGTTCGAGATCGGCGTGCATCACGGAAAGACGGCGATGTTCCTCGCACGCTGCGTGCGCGACTCCGAGCTCCTCGGCGCGTGCGACGTGTTCGAGCAGCAGGAGTTGAATCGCGATCGCTCCGGCGAGGGCAGCCGCGAGATTTTTCTGCGCAACATGGCTAACCATCCGGTGCGCCTGTTCGCGAAGGAATCCGCGCGGCTGACGCCCGAGGACACGACCATGGAGTGCCGCTTCGTGCACATCGACGGTGGCCATCGCCCGGAGGACGTCGTGAACGACCTCCTCGTCGCGGAGCGCGCGCTGCTGCCGGAGGGTGTCATCGCGTTGGATGACGCGTTCAATCCGAACTGGCCAGGCGTGAGCGAAGGGTTCTATCGATTCGTGAGCACGCATCCGGACACGTTCGTCCCGCTGCTCATCGGTGGGAACAAGGTGCTGCTCACGCGGCCGGCGGCGATTGCGCGGTATGAACGGCATTTCGAAGCGATCGCGGACGCGGTGGATGCGCCGTTCACGTTCGAGGTGAAGGAGTGGCTCGGACGGAGCGTGCTCACCGCGATTCGGCACGCTTGGGTAGACCTCGACCCGATGGGCACAGCGCAGCAGCACATGCGGTGAACCGCTACCATTGACGATCATGCAACCAGCATCGCCGCCGCCTCCTCCACTTGCGCCCGCGCGTTCAGGCCGTCGTTCGCTGCTCGTCGTGGTTCTGCTCGCGGCCGCGTTCCTCGGCGGCTATGTCCCGCAGTGGATCAAGGCCCGCAACCTGCGCACACAAGTGGAGACGATGGACCTGCAGCTCCGCCTCGCGACCGCGCACGGGCTCCTCGGCGTCGCCAGCCAGGAAGCACAGCGGAACAACTACGCGAGCGCCGCGCAGGCGGCCGCGCAATTTTTCGATCAATGCGCGACGCTGGCACGGACTGAAGCGTTCGACAAGGAGCCGCGAACGCGCGTCGCCCTGCTCTCGTACACGGCTCAGCGCGATCAGGTCATGGCGCTTTTGAGCGCCGCCGACCCCGCCGCGCGGGAGAAGCTCGCGGGGATGTTTCTTGCGATGGACGGCGTGCTGGCGCGGCGCCTGCCAGCCCTGTCATCCTGAGCCGCGCAGACGGCCGAAGGACCCCCTGCAGTATGCGACGCCCGCGCAACAATCAGGAGGTCCTTCGCCGTCTGCGCGGCTCAGGATGACAGTGGGGGCACGACTCCTGCTCCGCCCGCCTGCGTGGAGCTCCGTTCGATATCCTCCGCGGCGGCGTTGCGCGTCGCGGCGATCGTCTTCGGGTTGTTGATCGCGTTGCGTTTCCTCTGGATCGCGCACGCGATCTTCATCGTCACCTTCCTCGGCATCCTCCTCGGACTCGCCGTCTCGCGCGCGGCGGACTTTCTCGAGCGCGTTCGCATACCGCGCTCGGTCGGCGCGCCTTTGGTGGTCGTCGTCGGCATCGCGCTGATGGTCACGATCGGCGTGGCGCTCGCTCCGTCACTGCGCACGCAGGTGGGCCAGCTTGCGACGGAATTGCCGAAGCTCGTCGACGAGGCCGAGCGCTGGCTGCAGACGACACCGGCGAAGGGGCTTGTGGATGGGCCGCAGAAACAGCAGGACGGGCTGCGCGCGCAACTCACCAAGGAGCTTCGCGGCTCGTTCCGATTCCTCTTCCCCATCGTCTCGTCAGTCTTCGGAGCAATCGGCGGGCTCGTGCTCATCCTCTTCATCGCAATGTACGTCGGGGCGGAACCGGGCCTCTACCGCGAAGGCATTCTGCATCTCGTCCCGCACAACCACCGAAAGCGCGTGCGCGAAGTCATTGAAACACTCGGCGTGACGCTGCGGCGGTGGCTCGTCTCGCGGCTCATCGCAATGGTCGTAGTCGGCGTGATCACCGGCGTCACGCTGGCGTTGCTGAACGTGAAAGGCGCCGCCGCCCTCGGTGTGCTCGCGGGGCTGCTCGAGTTCATCCCTTTCTTCGGACCGATCGCCAGCGCCATCCCCGCGATCGGCGTCGCGCTGCTCGACTCGCCGCAGAAGGCGCTGTACGTCGTGGTCTTCTATTTCGTCATGCAGCAGCTCGAAGGCAACGTCCTGACGCCGCTGCTGCTCGAGAAACGGCTCGACATCCCGCCCGTGCTCACGGTCGTCACGGTCGCGGCCCTCGGCATCGTCTTCGGCGTCATCGGCATGCTCATCGCCGAGCCGCTCCTCGCGGCGGTGCTCGTCACGACGAAGATGCTGTATGTCACGGATGTGGTGGGCGACGAGGTGAAGGTCGGGAAAGAGGAGTGATCCCGTACGCGTCGCGCAGCGCCTCGATCGGGTGCGCGGGCTTGATCCCTATCTCTTCCACGACGTTGAGGCCCGCGAGCGAGCAGTCGGAGATCACGCGGTCCGCGCCGGCGCGGTCGATCGCCTTGCACAACTTGCCCGCGCATTTGCGCGACGTCTCGTAGTACTCGCGCTTCATTCCCCACGTGCCGTCGAACGCCGAACATTGCTCGATCGGCTCGACCTTCGTGCCGGGCACGCTGTCGAGCAGTGCGAGGAACGGCTGGCCGATGTTCTGCGCGCGCAGGTGACACGGAACGTGGTACGCCACTCTCCCCTGCGCGATCGTGAAGTTCGTGTCGAGCTTTCCCGCGGCCTTCTGCTTCGCGAGGAACTCGCCGACGTCCATCACCGCGGCCGACACCGTGCGGCAGTCATCCGTGGCGACGATCTGCGACCACTCACTCTTCATCATCAGACCGCAGCTCGGCCCGAGGACGACGATCGGCTTGCCCTGCTTCACGAGCGGAAGGAGCGCCTGCACGTTGCGCTCGATTTTCTCCGTGGCGGTTGCGAGATCGCCGCCGTCGAGCGCGGGAAGACCGCAGCAGGCGACGTTCGGCAACTCGATGCCGATGCCGTTGTGCTCGAGCACCTGCACCGCTGCGACGCCGACCTGCGGCTCGTTGTATTCGACGGAGCACGTTGGGAAGAGCGCGATGCTCGGCTCGTGCAGGCGCGCGCGTCCGCGAAACCATTTCCTGAACGTCGTCTTCGCGAACGACGGCAATCGTCTGCGATGGTGGATGCCGAGGAGATTCTCGAGCGCGCGGCGCGCGAGCGGACGCGTGTTGATCCAGTTCGTCATGCCCGCGGCGAGGCCCACGGACATGCGCCCGATGCGATCGGGATCGCCGAGGAAGCGTTCGCGGAGTTTCACGCCCTCGCGGCGCACCTTCACGAGCTTCGCGCGCTGCATGAGCCGCGGGAAGTCGACCATGAACTTGTGCGGCGGCGTGTATGGACACTTCACGTAACACAGCTTGCACTGCCAGCAGAGATCGACGACCGGCACCATCTCCTCGGCCGTCAGCGCGTCGACCTCGCCTTCCCCTTTCTCCTCGTGCCGATCGACGGCGTCGAACAGCGCGGGGAACGAGGGGCAGTAGCTGAAACACATCCGGCAGGTGTGGCAGATGTCAAAGACGCGACGCATCTCGGAATCGAGATCGGCCTCGTCCCAGAACTTCGGATCGCGGATGTCAACCATCCCGGAGATCCTCGGCGAGCGCACGGCAGGTGTGCGGCGGGATCTCCGTGGAATACGAGTACGCCGGATGATCGCTGACGATGCGGACGCCTTCGCCGCGCGCGAGCGCGTCGCGCTGCGCGTCGCCGATCGGGAAGCGGATGAACTGCACCGCGCTGATGCGATCGGGGTCGAGCTGACGGCGATCGAAGGACGCGGGCGCCTTGCTGCCTGCGAGGTCGAGCCAGAGGTGGTCTTCGAAACCGACCAGCTCCGCGAGACGAACGTCGCGGCCATCGGCGTCGGGGAACTCGAACATCATCGTGGCCGAAAGCTCGTCGCGCGTCGGCAGGAGATCGCTGTAGGTCTCGATCTCATGCTGGACGTCCGCGTCTTTCGCGATGCGCTCGGCGCGCAGCATCTCCTGGATCTGATACGCGACGGTCTCGCGGTTCTCGAACGCGATCGTCGCGTTCGGACCGAGGATGACGCGACGAGCGGCGCGCGCGGCGATCGCACTGCGGCGGATGTCGTCTCGCCGGCGCTCGTAGTCGCCGAGGTCGAGGATGGTGTCGCGGGAGATCATGGTGGTCGATAGGACGTATAGGACCTATAGGACGTATAGGTCCCATACGTCCTATTGGTCCTATCGGTCCTATCCGATACTGTCCAGCCCCTTCTGGAACCGTCCCGCGTGCGACTTCTCCGCGCGCGCGAGCGTCTCGAACCAGTCCGCGATCTCGTCGAAGCCCTCTTCGCGCGCGACGCGGGCCATGCCTGGATACATGTCCGTGTATTCGTGCGTCTCGCCGTGGATCGCTGCCTTGAGGTTCAGCTGCGTGGCGCCGATCGGAAGGCCGGTGGCCGGATCGCCGACTCTGCGGATGTAGTCGAGGTGCCCATGCGCGTGGCCGGTCTCCCCTTCCGCCGTGTCGCGGAACAGGCCGGCGATGTCAGGCTGCCCTTCCACGTCCGCCAGCCGGGCGAAGTAAAGATAGCGGCGGTTGGCCATCGATTCCCCCGCGAATGCGTCCTTGAGGTTTTGAAGGGTCTTGCTGTTGTTGAGATCCATCTCGTCTCCTTCTAGACGTCGTCTATGCGCCGTCCAAAATTTTTTTCACTGCTTTCTTCGATGCCCGCGCATCACGACCTGATAGTCGCTGACCTCGTAGTCGGAGATGCCCGCGATCTTGCGCACCTCCACCTGGTTCCAGGGGATGTCGTGGATCCGTCCCGTCTCGTCGTCGATGAGGTGATGGTGGCGGTCCATGTTCGGATCGAACACGACCGAGTCGGGCGCGAGGTGGAGCTCGCGGAGGAGCTCCTTCTGCACGAACAGGTTCAAGGTGTTGTAGACCGTGGCCCGCGAGATCATCGGGAAGCGCTCTTTGACACGCGCCCACACCCGATCCGCGGACGGATGCTCCTCGCTCGTCAGCACGTACTGCGCGACCGCAACGCGGTGCGCGGAAGGCTGGATGCCGTGCTGCGTGAGTAACTCGACGACGTTCGGACGCATACGGTTACCTATTTGATTACGTTCGGATCTGGACTTTGTCAAGGTAGGAGCGGGCTGGAAGCCCGCTCCCCATTACTCACTTCACGCCCAGTGCTCCGAGGAGCCACGCGTAATCTGCCGCATCGTCTTTCAGACGGTCATAGCGGCCGGATGCGCCACCGTGACCTGCGCCCATGTTGGTCTTCAGCAGCAACACGTTCTCATCCGTCTTGTTCGCGCGCAGCTTCGCCACCCACTTCGCCGCTTCCCAGTAGCCGACCTGGCTGTCGTTCAGCGACGTGCGAACGAGCATGGCCGGATACTTCTTCTTCGCTACGTTTCCATAAGGATCGTAGCCCTTCATGTAGAAATACTCTTCCTTGACGTTCGGATTGCCCCACTCGATGTACTCCTGCGTCGTGAGCGGGATGCTGGCGTCGGACATCGTATTGATCACGTCGACGAACGGCACGTACGCCACCACCGCCTTGAACAGGTCTGGACGCATGTTCGCCACCGCGCCCATCAGCAATCCGCCCGCGCTGCCGCCCATGATCGCGAGCTTCTCCTTCGACGTGTAGCCCTCTTTCACGAGATGGTCGCCGACCGCGATGAAGTCCGTGAACGTATTCATCTTCGTCATCATCCGGCCCTGCTCGTGCCATTCCTTCCCCATCTCACCACCGCCGCGGATGTTGGCCAGCGCGTAGATGACGCCGCGGTCGATGAGTGAGAAGCGCCCCGAGCCGAACGTCGGTGATTGCGATGAACCGTAGGAGCCGTACGCGTACAGCAGCAGCGGGTTCTTCGCTTTCGGATCGATGTCCTTGCGATACACCATCGACACCGGCACCTTCGCGCCGTCGCTGGCGGTGACGAAGAACCGTTCCACCTTGTACTTCGCCGGGTCGTAGCCGCCGAGGACCTCCGTGCGCTTGAGGAGGGTCTGCTTGCGAGTGTCGAGGTCGTAGTCGTAGACCGAGGACGGCGTGATGAAGGACTGGTAGGTATAGCGGTAGACGTTCGTGTCGAACTCCGCATTCGCCGAACCGAAGACGGCATACGCGGCCTCGGGGAAACTGACGCGGTGCGGCTTCGCCCCGTTCTCGCGCAGATCGTAGATCTCCAGCTGCGACAACCCGCCTTCGCGAAGGCGGACGACCATGTGATTCTTGAACAGCACGATCGACTCGATGCGCACCGGCTTCCGATAAGGCACGAGCTCTTTCCAGTTCGCCTGGGCGAAGTCGTTCACGGACGCGGTCACCACGCGGTAGTTGATGCCCGCGTCGTTGGTCATGATGTAGAACCGGTCGCCGCGATGCTCCGGGTAGTACTTGTGATCGGTCTTGCGCGGGACCATCACCACCGGCTCGCCCTCGGGCTTCGACGCGTCGAGGAAACGCACTTCGTTCGTGGTCTTGCTGTCGGAGACGATAAACATCCAGTCGCCGTCCAGCGAGCGCTCGTTCCAGACGTCGTATAACTCGTCCTTCTCTTCGAAGATCAGCTGCGCTTCGCCGCCGAGGGCGTGGCGAAAGACGCGGTTCTGCCGCTTGGCGTCGTTTTCGATGGTGTAAATGAGAGTCTTGTTGTCCTTCGACCACTCCACCGCGCCGACGCGCTCGGCGAGGTTTTCCGTCACCTTCCCCGTGCGCAAGTCCTTCACGTGGAGCTTGTACTGGCGGTAGCCGACGTCGTCCGTGGTGAACGCGAGCAGGTTCGTGTCATCCGAGACCGCCGTCGCGCCGACGGACATGAACTTCTTCCCCTCGGCCAGCTGATTCACGTCCAGCAGGATCTGCTCTTCAGCCTCGAGGGTGCCCTTCTTCCGGGCGTGAATGGGGTACTGCTTTCCCTCCACCGTGCGCGAGTAATAGAAGTACCCGTCGTCGCGGTAGGGAACGTTCATGTCGGTCTGCTTGATGCGGCCGAGCATCTCGTCGTAGAGCTGCTTCTGCAGCTTCTCGCCCGGCTTCATGAGCGAGTCCGCGTACGCGTTCTCGGCTTCGAGATAGGCGAGCGTCTCGGCGCTGGCCTTGTCGCGCAGCCAGCCATAGTCGTCGACGCGCTCGTCGCCGTGGATGGCGATCGTCTTCGGGACTTTCTTCGCGACAGGGGGAGTGACGACTTCGGCAGCGGACGTGGTCAGAGCCAACAAACAAAAAGCGAGAACACGGATTTTCATAGGCCGCAAAGGATAGCAGGGGGCGCGGGCAGGATGCCCGCGCCCCTTGTTCACTCCAGATATCATCCCGCTCGCCACACATGCCCACTCTCCCGGTCGCACTCACTCCCCTCCTCGGTCGCGCGCGCGAGCTCGCGGAAACGCAAGCGCTCCTCGAGAGCACGCGCCTTCTCACCATCACCGGCGCGGGCGGCAGCGGAAAGACTCGAATGGCGCTGGAGCTCGCTCACCGCGTGAGCGAGCGCTACGACGACGCGGCGTGGGTGGATCTCGCGCCTCTCACCGATCCCGAGCTCATCGCGCAGCAGATGCTCACCGCCCTCGGCATCCGCGAGCTGCCGACGCAGGACGTCACCACGTTCGTGATCGACACCGTTCGCGACCGCGCGATCCTCTTCGTCCTCGACAACTGCGAGCACGTCGTTGACGCGGCGGCGATGGTCGCCGAAGAAGTGCTGCGGAGTTGCCCGAATACGAAGATCGTCGCGACGTCGCGTCAGCCTCTCGGCATCAGCGGCGAGCAGACCTGGCTCGTGCCGCCGCTCTCCGACGAAGACGCGGTGCAGCTCTTCACCGAGCGCGCGCGCGCCGTCGCGCCTTCGTTCAAACCGACCGACGTCGTCACGCAGATCTGCCGGCGGCTCGACGGAATCCCTCTCGCCATCGAGCTCGCGGCCGCGCGCGTGAAAGTCCTCACCGTCGACCAGATCGCGGAGCGGCTCGACGATGCGTTCAAGCTCCTCTCCGCCGGCTCGCGCACGCTGCCGCGCCATCGCACGATCCGCGAGACGATCGACTGGAGCTATCGCCTGCTGTCCGAGAACGAGCAGGTCCTGCTCCGCCGCCTCGGCATTTTCGGCGGCAGCTTCCCGCTCGACGCCGCGGAGGCGATCTGCGGCGAGAACGTGATGGAGCTCCTCTCCGCGCTCGTCGACAAGTCGCTCGTGCTTTTTGAAAACGATCAGTACCGCCTGCTCGACACGGTCCGCCAGTTCGCCGCGGAGAAGCTCGAGCAGTCGGGCGAGCAGGATGCGCTGCGCGAGAAGCACGCGCGCTGGTTCGTCTCGCTCGTCGAGTCGCTCGAGCCGCACATCTTCGCCGGCTCGAGCGACCCGCAGGCGATGGCGCGCCTCGACGAACAGATCGGCAACATCCGCGCGGTGTTCGACCGCGCGCGCGACCCGGAGCTCGAGCTGCGGCTCGTTTACGCGCTGCACTGGTACTGGTTCGCGCGGGGACACTTTCACGAGGCCCGACGGCGCATCACCGCGGCGTTGGAACATGCAGAACACGTCGATGACGTTCTCCGCGCACGCGCGCTCGTCGCCGCCGGACACGCCGCTGTTTGGCAGGGCGATTTCCACGCGCTTCGCCCGATGATCGACGAAGCGGTGAGCACTCTTCGCACAGGACGCGAAGCCGCGAGCGCGTGGATGCTCCTCGGTACCTCGTTCGCGTTCGCGGAGAACGACCATGAAGGGGCGCAGAACGCATTCAACCGCGCGGAGGACATCGCGCGACAAAACGGCAGCGACATCGCGCTCGCGCTGACGCTCTACTGGTCCGGGCTCGCCGCGCAGCTTCGCGGTGATCTGAAGTCCGCGCGCGCGAAATTCGAGGAGGCGCGCGACGTCGGCGAAGCGACCGGCAATCCTCCCGCGATCGCACATCCGCTCACCGTCCTCGGACATCTCGCTCTGCGCGAGCGCAAGCTCGACGAAGCGCTGTCGTGCTTCCGCCGCGCGCTCGACATCTTCAGCGCGATCGACGATCGCTGGGGCCTCACGCAGGTCGTCGAAGGAATCGGCCTCGCGCTGCTCGACACCCGCGACCCGGAGACCGGCACGCGCCTCCTCGCCGCGGCGTCGGCCGCATGGCTGCACATGGGCGCGAGTCCCGGACGTCATGAGGAATCGGAGCGTGAGAAGGACGAGCGCATTCGCGAAGCCCTCGGCAGCGATCGCCTGCGCGTCGTTCTCGCTTCCGGCGCGGCGATGTCCTACGACCAGATGGTCGCGCTCGCGCGCGAACGGATCGAACAGACCGCGGCCACGCCGGTGATCCGCGTGCGCGCGCTCGGCCCCGTCGAGGTGCGCCGCGGCGATCTGCTCCTCGACGTCGGCTCGCAACGCGAGATGCTGCTGTTTCTCCTCGGGCATCCGAACGGCGCGACGAAGGAGCAGATCGGCGCCGCGCTCTGGCCGGACGCCGATCCCGCGAAGCTGCGCAACAACTTCCACGTCAACACACACCGCCTGCGCAAGGCCCTCGGCGGCAGCGACTGGGTGGTGGTCAAGGGCGAAACGTACTCGATGAAGCCCGGCATCGACTTCGACGCCGCGACCTTCGAGCGCGACGCCAACTCCGCGCTCCGCGCCCGCGACGCCGCACGCCTCGCCCGCGCCATCGAGCTCTATCGCGGCGATTTCTTCGAGAACGCGACCAGCGGCGAATGGCACCTCGAGATCCGCGACCGCCTCCGCGAGCTCTACGCGAGATCGCTGAGCGCGCTGGCCAAGCTCACGAACGACGCCGAGGTCTGGCAGAAGCTCGTCGAGCTCGATGCTCTGGACGAGGAGGCGGCGCGTAACCTCATGAAGACACTCATCGAACGAGGCTACGCGGCCGGGGCAAACCGGGTGTATCTGCGGCTCGTGGACGCGTTGCGGCGCGAATTGGATGTCGAGCCTGAGCCCGAGACGGTCGCGATTGCTACTCGATCGAGAGAGAAAAGGTAAAAGAGAAAAGAGACTGCGCTTCGCTCGTAAGTATCACAAAAGCGACGCACTTTCCTCTTTTCTCCTTCCTCTTTTCTCCACGAGCGAACGCGAGCGCGTAAGCAGCCGGTAAGCACGCCCGCGGATAGTGCGCGGAGTTGGCGCTCACGGACGAGCGCAAAAAGGAAAAGAACATGGCCGGTATCGGAATCATCGCAATGGCGCTCATGCTGTTCGTCAGCATCACCAGAGAAGAGTCGTAAGGCTTCGTCAGTCCGAGCGATTCGGTCGACCGAACGCCGGCCTGTCACGCCGGAGGTCGCGGGTTCGAGTCCCGTCGGCCCCCCAATCTAGGTATTCACCAGCCGCCGCAAGGCGGCTTTCGTGTTTTCTGCGAGTGGCTGAGTACGTTGTAGCCTCGCAAGGTGACTCGCAGAGTCGTGATTCTCGATGGCCGAAATACGGACCGCGCGACCAAAACGAACCAAGCGTTTCCGATTTCGCAAACTCGACGTTCTCACAGTCCGGATCCGTAAAGTTGAAGGCCAGCCCACTCGGACGGGGAGCGTGCGTTCGTCTTTGAACCGATCATTAACAATTGGGCAGCGCGCAAGGCCGCTGCCGGCGTTTCGCCGCTGCGAAGGACACGATGGATCTCGACCGACATCTCGCGAGTGATTCCGTCGTCGATCTCCCACAGCGCTCCGATCACGCTTCCGGCGCCGGCAGTCAGAAAGGCATCCACGAGGCTTCGGGTTTCCGGTCGCCGAGGAGTGGCCACTGCCGTGCGGCAAGCGGCCAGGACCACCGTCCGCACTCCGCCGAGGCGTAGTTCAGCGACCTCGGATGCCGAGAGCCGCCCGTCGTCGTCGCTAGACTCGGAAAGGAGCAAGTGCGGCGGAGTGACGTCATTGAGCGATACGGCAGCATGCACCGCAAAATGCGCAACGTCGCAATAGGCAAGCGCGCTTACGACGCGTTGCTTCGTCGCGTCACCGCGGACGAGCAACGCGCGTGATGGATACATCGCCGCGATCTCCTGCGCTTCTGCCTCCGCTTCCCTCAGGGAGCGGAGCGATTTCAAACTTTCGCTGAGGAGTGGGTTCCCAACAGCGAGCACGGCTCGTGACCTCGCCCGTTCTGTGCGAAGCGACTCCCGATACGAGGTGATGCTCGGAGGGACCGCCACGGCATGATCCTGAACAAGGTAGCGGCCGTTGGACTGCATCAGCGCGGAAAAGGGGATCTGTCGCATGGACGGATCCGGTACGACAACAATCGAGTGCGCCTTTGCGACGATGTTCGCGACAGGAGCGATGAGAACGCGATACAGGGCGTTCCCAGCCACGCGCGAGGCGCGTTCGTCGCGGCTCTGAAGTGCCTGACTGAACGACACCGTGAGTCTCTCGACTTCCGGCGCCGGCAATGTGACGGACGCCCGTTCCACACCATTCGCATGCGCCGCATAGATGACGAGGTGCCGGTCAAATACGCCATAGCTGATCAAGACGGTATTGCGCGGGATCTCGCGGTACCAGCGTTCGGGATCGAGCCACAAGGTGCCGGCGAATCGATCCTGAAGACGATAGAGATCCAGGGACTTGATTGCCTCGAGCGTTTTCCCGGCTCGATCCTGCTCAGCAGCGAGAAGACGGAAGGAATCGAATGGCTGCGTGAGAAAGAACTGACGAACGAAGTGACGCGACAATCCGCGCAGCGCCAGCGATCCATCTTCAGCATGCCGGTCTCGTTCGGATTTGAGAAAGCGGTCGAACCAGATCGCCGCGCGCTCGGGGCTGCCATCGATCAAGCCGGCGACGATCAACGATTCGGCCGTCAGATCTTCACGTTTGTCAGTCCTCGTCCGCAAGACGCTTTGCGCCAGGTCGAGGTGCCGGCGCGCGGTACGTTTCAGCCCTGCGCTGTTCGCGGCGGCCGCGCGCCAGATGAGCGCTTCGTCGCGAATGCCATCGAAGACCTCCGAATCACCGACCACGTTCAGAAGTGAATGAGCGAGATCGAACCGATTGCCGCGAAGCGCATCGGACGCTGCGAGATACATCGCGTACGTGAGCTGCCTGTCATTTTGTCGTTCGGAGATCCATTGGAACCTTTCGGATCGCAATCGCCACGCCTCGGCAGCATCGCCGATCGAGCTGTACACCGCCGCCAACGCGTCACGTGTCCTTTGCGTATGCCACTCTTCACCGAGTTGCTGATAGGTGTCATGGGCGGCCTGCAACGACGCCAATGCCTCGCGTGCCAGTCCGTCCCGAACGAATGCCCACGCGCGCATCGATTCAATGTGCGCTGTGAGCAACCGATAGCGAGGAGGTGTACGTCGTGAGAGCTCGTCGATGAGGCCTCGTCGCAGATCTGGCGAAGTAAAGGTTTCATAGCGCGCAACGAGCTCCATCGGGCTATCGTGCGCCGCGAAGAGGCGTTCCGATTCGCGCAGACATGCCGCCCGTGAGCGGGGTAACGACATGCGACCGGCAGGGTCCTTAACGTGGTGCATGGACAACTCGAGCAACAACTCGAGCGCTTCGCCGAAGAGCACCTTGTTGCCGGGACTCGCGGCGAACGCCGTCGGGAGCAACGGGTGGTGCAGGGACACGTTCCCAACTTCGCCGTGAGCGACGTCGGCCAGGGACAGGCGGCGAGCTTTGGCGAGAGCAACGTGTGCCTTCGCCAGCGGCTCAGGATCGGTCGCCGCATCGATCGCGCGGACCGTCTCCGCGAGAATTGCATCGCCGGCTTGGTTCTCGAACGATGCACCCAGAATGCGGGCAAGATTGAGCATTTCCGTTGCACTCGCATCGTGCGCGAGTGTGCGATGGCCCCATTGCACTAGGGCCCCATCGGCGAAGCGGCGCATTTGCTCCGGTGAGGTGATCACCGCGTCGTTGATGAAGAGCACGTCGCCCGAGGCCGCTGCATGCAGCAGATCGAAGAGGACGATGGACCGCCGCCGTGGGGCTGTCGATGGCGATCGAAGTCTCTTCAACCGGTCCTTGACTTCTCCAGACCATTGCGACGCCCGATCCACCCTCAAGTAATCGTTGTAGGCCGTCGCGGCAGCGGTGCGAAACGACAGAGTCTCGAGGATCACGCCGCGGTTGAACAAGGCTTCCGGCAGGAGCGGGTCGATGTCCAGCGCATGATCGGCTGCGGCGAGCGCTGTGGTCAGCGCAAATGCGTCTCCGGGTGCGGCGCTGTCGTGAAGCAGTGCGGCATAATCACTCCATGCTGCTGCCGTCGCGTCTTTGCGCGATGTCATCTCTTCGAGCCGGAGCTTTGCGCCATCCCGATTGCCGATCAGCACGAGACTGGCGGGGGAGCCGTCGATTCGCCTGATCCCAGCTTCCCAGAGCCTCGCGCGATCGCCCGTACGGGGCGCTGGTGCGTATGGCAATTCCGAAAGGCGCGCCTCCAACGGACGGCAGGAAAGTCGCCGGATGGCGGCGCTCAGATCCATGCCGCCGCTTGGCCGGGCACGTCGCGAGGCGATGATCGCGATGCACAGAACTGTGATCGCGCCGACGATTGCGGCGTTTCTTCGTCGCATTCTCAGAGGTCGCTCTACATTAGGAGGGACGCATCCGGAAAAATCCCTACCTGACCCCTGACCCCCGGCAACACGTGACGAACGCCACCATGCGCTGTCCTCGGACACATCCGAGGGGCTGGAGGTGATACGGCGGGAGGACGCCGCCGCGCGTCACGCCTTTGGAGGCGGCCTCCTCGCGCCAAGTGACGCCGACGATCGCTCCGTGGTGATGGCGACTCGGAGCTTGGAACGGACAGGACGTAGGCCGCTCCCTTCGCGTTGCGAAAGTCGGCTTCGACACAACAGTCCAAAACGAGACATCGATCCGCAATACAACAATTCGTTACATGCGCTGATTAGTCTTGACGTCCGTGCGGCTTTCATGCGATCCTCACTTCAACAGATTCGCTCACCGGTCTCCACAAATCCCCAACAAGACGGCGTAACCACCAGCTTGGAGAAATCCTGGCGCGGGTGGCGTTCGTCCGTTTGAAGGGACCACTGAAAACGTTCAGGATGGCGACACAATAGTTTGCCGTCTCTGTACCGCTAGTTTTCCGTCTCAGTACAGCCTCTGCGGTTCTCCGCTCTTACATTGATCGGATCGATCGATGAAGAAACATAGGAAGAATTACAGAGCGTTGATCCAGATCTAATCATCCATCCATTGTCGTTTGTCCTCGGATCGCCGGCGTATCCAGAGCGGAGGTGTATTCACTCCATCCATCAATCAACCGCATTCCTTGCCTCAGTCAATGCCACATCGAGAGGAGTCAATGATGAAACGATTTGCAATGCAGGTCATGGGTGTCCTCGTCGTCGCCGCCGCTCTCACAATGAATGCGAGTGCACAAACCGACGACGACACAGCGAAATCTCCGGCGGCGCAAGCCGCAGCGAAACGGGTCCTGCGTCCTGCGGTGGACTCGACGATCGACACATCGACGAACGACGTCGTCGCGACCACCGGGACGTCCGACGCGACGTCGAAGCTCCTGGTGAGGAATTCTTCGTTGAGCCCTCTCTTCACCGTTCTCTCAGACGGCAAGGTGGGGATCGGGACCTCGACTCCGGCCGTGGCGTTTACGGTCGACACCGGCGCGGTACGCGCGGAGCAGAACATGATCACGTCGCACGCGTCCGGCCCGATCGTCAGGTTTCGCCAGAATGGCGGCTATGCGCCCGGCAGAGTCTTAGGAGCCATCAACTTTCTCAACGACGCCGGATGGGCCTTCGGTCAGATCGCCACTGTCTATTCAAACGACAGCCTCAGCCAGGCCGGAGTCATGGTTTTCAACAGCAATGTCACCGAGAGAATGCGGATCGATCAGAACGGAAACGTCGGCATCGGCACGGCCGCTCCGAGCGCCAAGTTGCACGTCGCCGGGAACATCGTGGCCACCGGCAGCATTACCGGCGCGACGGTCCTCGGCGCAACCTACCAGGACGTTGCCGAGTGGGTCAGCGCGGGCTCAGAGCTCGACGCCGCCACCGTGGTCGTGCTCGATCCTTCCCACGAAGACCAGGTCATCCATTCCAGCCGCTCTTATGACGCGACAGTGGCGGGCGTCGTCTCCGCGCAACCGGGCGTGATCCTCGGCACTGCGAGCGACTCCAAGGAAATGATCGCCACCATCGGCCGCGTGAAAGTGAAAGTCGATGCCACGCGTGGTCCGATTGCGATCGGCGACCTTCTCGTGACCAGCGATATGCCTGGGACGGCGATGAAATCCGAGCCGATCGAGATCAATGGCCGCAAGTTCCATCAGCCCGGCACCATCATCGGAAAGGCTCTCCAACCGCTCGACGGCGGCAAAGGAGAAATCCTCGTCCTTCTGTCGCTTCAATAGCCAAGGAAACTTCGACAATGCGTGTCATTTCCAGGATCTCTCTCATGGCCGTCGCCATCACGGCGTCCATTTCACTTCATGCTCAATGGGCCACTGTAGGTGGCAATACGACGACGAGCGACAACGTCGGCACCGGTGTGGCGATGAGATCCGTGCCGTTCGAGATCAACGGCCGCCGCTTCCATCAGCCCGGAACGATCATCGGAAAAGCGCTCGAGCCGCTGCCGTCCGGTGAAGGAGAAATCCTCGTTCTGTTGTCGCTGCAGTAATGACGGAGACTGCTATGAGACGAATTTCAGCAATTCAAATAGTCGCACTGGCCGTTGCCCTCGCCGGCATCGTCCTTCCGATCACCGGCCAGCCGGCGGAGCCATCTGCCTTCCTGCTGCAGCACGGAACGATCGTCGATTCCGGCCGAGGCGTTGTTTACATCGCGAAACCGAGCGGCACGATCGACGCTGTCGATCTGGCCAGTGGACGAACACTATGGACCTCGAAGGACGCGGCACTTCCCATTGGCCTCGGGAACGATCTGCTCGTCGCGCAGGTCGAAGAAAAGCCGCAGGTGACCGAGCGTTTTCAGATCGCGATCCTCGACGCCGCCGGCGGCCGGAAGGTGAGCGAGGCAACGATCACGCTTCCTGCCGGCGCTCTTGCGCTCGTCACCGACCACAAGGGCAAAATGTTCCGCGCGACGGCGGAGCGCGTCGGCGCGCTGTTCCTCGTTTCCTGGCTCTACCAGGAAAACCTGGTGCGCGGCATCAGGCCGCCCGACAAAGAGCAGACGATGCTCTGGATCGCCGGTTCGGTGAGCGTTCAGGCGCTGACCGGGAAGGTCGTCTTCGCCGATGGAGGACCCGTTGGCGAGGTGCCGGGACGATGGCAGAGGTACGGCACGCCTCCCTCGCCGCCATGGCGTGCAGGCAACGTCGTGGCGCGAACGGAGGGCGGGCGTGGCGGGCCGCTGACTCTCGAGCGCACGGAGACCGGCAGCGGCCGGCTTCTTCCCGCCCAGCCGCTGGTGAACAGAGCGATCACGTCCGTGCCGTCCGCCGATCAGCGCCACCTGCTCGCCAGCGAGCGCGTTGGCGAAGGCGGGCCGGATGATCCCGAATACCAGTGGTCGATCTTCGCGATGGACACGGCCGCAAAAGCCACCGAACTGCGCAAGGACGTTTCCGCCGCGCCGTTCTTCGTCTTCGGCGACAGCGTCATTCTCGAGTCGAGGCCTCACAGTTATCTCCGCGGCGAGCTTCTCGTCGAAGAGCCTCTGGAGATCCACGCCATCCGGCTGACCACAGGCGTCGCGAAATGGGAGGTCGAGCTTCGCGACCTGTCCTACCGCGGCCCGAGACCGCCTGGACGCTGAAGGAGCAAGCCGTGATCAATCAAAAAATACATACGACTTCACGATTCGCGCTCTCACTCTTCGCGATTCTAACGATGGCAATCGCCGCGACCGCGCAGGACCGGCCCTCGCCCCGACCTGTCACGAGCTCGCTCCCCGCCATCGGCGGAGCGTGGGTCGCGCAGGGGCCCGGCCCGGCTCACAACGGACAGGTGGAAGGAATCACGAACCTGCCGGTCGTCGGCGCGATCAATACCGTCGTCGCGCATCCGACCGACGCCAACACTCTATGGATCGGTGCCGCGAACGGAGGCATCTGGAAGACCACGAACGCCACGAGCGGCAGCCCGACGTGGACGCCGCAGACAGACGCGTTCGGGTCGCTTTCGATCAGCGCCTTCGACATCGATCCGACTTCGTCCAACATCCTCGTCGCCGGCACCGGCAACAACAGCAGCTGGTTTGTGAGCGGTCCCGAGGGACGGCTCCTGCGTACGACCAACGGCGGCACGAATTGGACGGAGCTGACTCCATCCGCATTGCAATTCACGAACATCACCGGCATCGCGTCACGCGGCTCGACGATCGTCGTTACGACGAAGTTCTCCTGCGCCCCGATCTTCCTCAGCACGGACAGCGGCGCGACGTTCTTCCAGCTCATGACACCCGCGCTGGGATCTGCGTGGGACCTCGCCAGCGATCCGACCAACAGCGCCGTCCTCTATACCGCAATCCAGGACAACTGCTTCGGCGGGCCCTCGGGCGTCTACAAGTCGACCGATACCGGCGCATCCTGGACGAGAGTCAGCAACACCACCATGAACAATCAGATGGCGAGCTCCAACAACGCGGAGATTGCCGTCGGCGCATCGGGTCAGGTGTACGTCGGCATCGTCACGGGCAGCCAGCTCGGGGGACTCTTCCGCTCCGGCAACGGCGGCTCGACGTGGACTCAGCTCGATACCCCGAACCCGACCATTCATCCGGGAGGCCAGGGGTTTCTTCATTTCTCGCTCACAGCGGATCCGTCGAACGTCAACCTCATGTACGTGGGCGGCGACCGTCAGGGCTTCCAGGACAACATCGGCGCGGGCGACTTCTCCGGCCGGCTGTTCCGTGTGAACGCGGCCGCGGCGCCCGGCTCTCAGGCGACGCCGCTGACCCACTGTCAGACCGCGCTCTCCGGGTGCAACGGCTCGGTGAGCACCTTCAACAACAGCGCGCCGCACGCGGACTCGCGTGGCCTGACATTCCTCGCGAACGGAACGCTCGTCGAGGTCGACGACGGCGGCATCTATCGCCGCAGCAATCCGAGCGGAACGGGCGACTGGTCGTCGATGATCGGCAACCTGCAAACCGCCGAGATGCACGATGTGGCCTACGACGGCATCTCGAACATGGTCATGAGCGGCAACCAGGACACCGGCACGCCGGAACAGACCTCCGTGGGAGGAACGACCTGGAACTCGGTGACCACGGCCGACGGCGGCGACGCCTCCATCGACGACACCACGTCGCCTACGCAGTCGACCCGTTACAGCAGTATCCAGAATCTCGGCTCGTTCCGCCGTCGGACCGTGAACAGCAGCGGGACGACCCTATCGACCATCTTCCCCGCCCACACGGTGATTAGCGGGCCGCCTTTTCAGCCGCAGTTCGCGACGCCGGTCGAGCTCAATCGTCTCGATCAGCGGCGCATTCTGTTCGCCGGCAGCAACGACCTGTACGAGTCGCTCGATCGCGGCGACACGATGTCCGCGCTCGGTCTCAACCAGTTCGTCCGGGCGGCGGTGTTCGGCGGAAGATCGGGCGGCGTCGACAACCTCGACTTGATCTATGCGGTCTCGGGGTCGACGGTATACGTCCGCACGTCAGGCGGCGGAGCGCCCGTGCCGACCGCCAGCCAGCCGACGTCGGATTTCATTCGCGACATCGCCGTCGACGTCAACAACTGGCAGAACGCGTACATCGTGACGCAAACGGGAGTCGTGTTCGCGACCTCCAACGCCGGCGCCTCCTGGAGCAACGTCACGGGAAATCTCTCCAGCGGCTCGACGGACCTCTGGACGATCACGCACATCCCCGGCAGTCCGAGCCTGGTCGCGGTCGGCGGCGTGAACGCCGTCTTCCGCATGGCGACCAACAACCCCGGCGTCTGGAACCAACTCGGCACAGGCATGAGCAACGCCATCGTTTACGACCTCGATTACGAGTCAGCCGATGACGTGCTCGTCGCAGGCACGCTGGGCCGCGGTGCGTGGAAGCTCGCCAACGTCATCGGCATTCCTCCCGATCCGCCT
>DASYGV010000088.1:0-30106 GCA_035999335.1 Thermoanaerobaculia bacterium
TACGACGCCTCTTACGTCGCTCTGGCCGAGTCCCTGAACCTCCCACTCATCACTCGCGACCGCCGCCTCGCACACTCCTCCGGCCACGCCGCGCGCATCGAGTACATCGACTAGAATCCCCGCCCCATGGCCGCGAAGCCCGACTCCGGAGAGAAGCTGATCGCCTCGAACAAGAAGGCGCTGCATGAGTACTTCGTCATGCAGAAGTTCGAAGCGGGGCTGATGCTCACGGGGACGGAAGTGAAGTCGCTGCGGGACGGGAAGGCGAATCTCAAGGACGCCTACGTCATCTTCAAGAACGACGAGGCGTTCCTGTTCGGCGCGCACATCTCGCCCTACACGCACGGCAACCTCCAGAATCACGACCCCGAGCGGACGCGCAAGCTCCTGCTCCACCGCCGCGAGATCGACAAGCTCAAAGTGCAAACGACTGAAAAAGGGCTCTCCGTCGTCCCGCTGCGGCTCTACTTCAAGGGCAGCAAAGTGAAGGCGGAGATCGCGATCGTGCGTGGCAAGAAGCAGTACGACAAGCGCGAGACCGAGCGCAAACGCGAGGCCGACCGCGAGACTGCCGCCGCGATCAAGCAGAGTCGCAACTGACTGTGGCTGCGCAACCACACTCCTGACCTTGCCCGGAGACAGGCGTAGTACTTCTACGCACCCTGCCGAATCGGCTTAATTACTCCATGTAAACGGTTTAGCAGTGCGCCAAGAGCTCGTCATCCCCGTGGCACCCCACTCGCTCTAGTGCCACGCAGAATGTTCGTTCAGCGAAAGACCATCAACACAAACGTCAGCATCACCGGCATCGGGCTCCATTCGGGGATCTACACCACCGTCGAGCTCAAGCCGGTGCCCGCGGGGAGCGGCGTGACCTTCGTTCGCGCCGATCTCGACGGGCTCCGCATCCCGGCGCTGCAGGCATCCACGACCGCGCTCGACCACGCGACCACCGTCGGCAAAGACGACGTGCAAGTCGGTACCGTCGAGCACCTTCTGGCGGCGATCATGGCCTGCGGGATCACCGACGTCGACATCGACATCGACGGCCCCGAAGTGCCGATCATCGACGGCAGCGCGCTTCCGTTCATGCACCTCATCGACGCCGCCGGCGTTCGCGAGCTCGATGCCGAGTTGCCCGTGTTGCGGCTTCGCGAGCCGCTGGAGATCGTCGAAGGCGACAAGAGCATTCGCATCGTTCCTGCGAAAAACCTGGTCATCAAGTACAAAATCGACTTCGACCATCCGGTCATCGGACGCGAGTCGTTTCACTTCGACTTCAGCCACGACAGCTTCCTTCGTAAGATCGCCCCGGCCCGCACGTTCGGCTTCATGCGCGACGTCGAGAAGCTCCGCGCCGCCGGTCTCGCGCGGGGCGGCTCGGTCGAGAACGCGGTCGTCCTCGATGACCGCGGCGTCGTCAACGGCCCGCTGCGTTTCAAAGACGAGTTCGTGCGCCACAAGATCCTCGACCTCGTCGGCGACCTCGCGTTGATCGGACGCCCGATCGTGGGCGAGATCACCGCCTATCGCGGCGGTCACGCGCTGCACTCGCGCTTCGTCGAGAAGATCCTCCGCGCCGGGGTGGCCCAGGAGGAGACGAGCCGTGACGCTGTGCGCCGCCCCTACGAGCAGTTCGCCTGATCTGGTTCGCGTGTGGTAAAAAAGCCACACTGTGTGTGTGCGCCTCATTCTTCTCACGTTCCTCCTGGCGGCGCCGCTCACGGCGGCGCCGCCCAATCCCACAATTGAGAACCTCGCGGCTACCGCTAGTGGCGGCAAGGTCTCCGTGCGCTTCACGCTCACCGGTGCGTTCGAGAACGGCGAGATGGTCGAAGCGCTCAAGAGCGGCCTGCCGACGTCCTTCACCTACTCGGTCGAGATCTTCCGTGACCGCCCCAACTGGTTCGACGACGGCATTGCCCTCGCGCGCATCGAGGTCATCTGCACCTACAACTCGCTCACGCGCGAGTACCTCCTCAACTACCGCCGCGACAAACGGCTCGTCCGGTCGGAGACCTTCACCGATCTGGCCGCGCTCGAGCAACACATGACCACCGTCCAGGAAGCCGACCTCTTCGAGATCGGCGACCGCAAGCCGTACAAGCTGAAGGTGCGCGCGAAGGCGGACCTCATGCGCGGCTGGCTGATGTACGTGATCCCGTGGGAGGTCTCGACCCGGTGGCGCGAGGCCAGAGTGAAGATGGCCGAGCCATGACTCTCCGCGACCTCGTCCTCCGCTATCGCAAGGATCCGCGCTTCATCGTGTCGGCTCCGTTGGCGATCCTCGCGGCGACGTGCCTCGTCTACTACGTCACCCAACAGGCGAAAGAACTGACGCCGGAGGCGCTCAGCAATCGCCTGTTGCTGTTCGTCCTCTGGAACATCAACCTTCTCCTCATCATCGGCATCGTCTTCGTGCTGTTGCGCGGCGTGGTGAAGCTCGTGCTCGAGCGGCAGCGTGGGATCATCGGCTCGCGCTTCCGCACGAAGCTGGTCGTGACGTACGTCGCGACGTCGCTGGTGCCGGTGATCCTGCTCTTCCTCGTCGCGACGGACCTCCTCCGCGTCTCCATCGACCGCTGGTTCGCGACGCCGGTCGGCACGATCCTCGAGAACAGCGAGGCCATCGCCCAGATGGCGCAGGACCAGTCGGCGGAGATTGCCGCGGGCGCAGCGCGCGAGATCGCGGCGAGCCCCGACTCGCGCGATGCGGCGCAGATCGACCGCGTTCTTTCCCACGTGCGCGAGTTTCACGGCGTCGACATGGCGGCGGTCTATCGCGCGGGCATCCTGCTCAAGGCGCAGGCCGATCCGCGCGCGCCGATCCAGGAGGTCGCGGATCCGTCGCAGCGCTTCTTCGAGGAAGTCGCGCGGAACAAGCGCGCGGTGAAGATCGACGTCGTCGCCAGCGGCAAGTGGATCCGCACCGCGATTCCGATCGCGGCTGACGATATCGCTGTCGCCGGCGTCTTCATCCCTTCGGCCGTGAGCCGGAGGATCGACCGGTCGATCATCGCCTATCGCGATTTCCAGCAGCTCCACTCGCAACGCCAGCAGCTCAAGGCATCGCAGACGATGCTCTTTCTGGCAGTCACTTTGGCAATTCTCTTCGGCACGCTCTGGACTTCGATCTACGCATCGCGGCGCATCACCATTCCGATCAAGGCGCTGGCCGAGGCGACGGCGAAGCTCGCGGAGGGCGGCTATGGGCATCGCGTCGAAGTCGAGGCGACGGATGAAGTCGGACGCCTGATCACGTCGTTCAACGACATGTCGGTACAGCTCGCGAATCAGCGCCAGCAGCTTACGGAGACCAACCGCTTCATGATCACCGTGCTCGAGAGCGTGAGCACGGGCATCATCGCTTTCACCGACGAACTGCAAGTCCTCTCGATCAACCGCGCCGCACTGCGGATGCTCCAGCTCGGCGACGCCCCGCGCGATGCGAACCTCTCCGAGCTGCTGCGCGGCGATCTCGAGCCGGTCGCCGCGGCGCTGCAGGAGCTCACGAGCAGCCGCGCGCGTACGCGCGAGGTCGCGGTGATCGTCGGCGGCGAGTTGCATTACCTCGAGCTGTCCGCCGCGCGCCTCGGCAGCGGCGCCGGGTGGGTGCTCGCGCTCGAGAACTCCACGCAGCTCGTGCAGGCGCAGAAGCTCGCCGCGTGGAACGAGGCCGCGCGCCGCATCGCGCACGAGATCAAGAATCCGCTGACGCCGATCCAGCTGAGCGCCGAGCGCATTGCGCGCAAGTTCGGGAAAGACGAGCCGACGATCGAGGAAGGGTGCCGGGTCATCGTCGACGAGGTCGGGCAGCTCAAGCGGATGGTCGACGAGTTCGCGCGGTTCGCGCGCATGCCCGCGATCCATCTGCGTCACGCGCAGCTCGCCGACATGCTCCAGCAGGCCGCGGGCCTTTATCGCGACGTGAAGCCGGGCGTGACCATTTCCGTCGACGTCGCGCCGGACATCGAGTTGCTGATGGACCCCGAGCAGATCCGCCGCGCGGTCGGCAATCTGCTGAAGAACGCGGTCGAGGCTACCGAAAGCGGCGAGATCCGCGTCTCCGCGCGACGCGCTCCGCACCGCGTCGTGATCGAGGTCGCCGATCCCGGCCGCGGCGTCCCCGACTCCGACAAGGACAAGCTATTCCTCCCGTACTTTTCGACGAAGGGGCGCGGCACGGGCCTCGGACTCGCCATCGTCCATCGAATCGTGCGCGACCACGACGGGCAGATTCATGTGCATGACAATCACCCGCGCGGCACGCGGTTCGAGATCGAGTTACCGGCGTAGCCATGGCCAGAATCCTGATCATCGACGACGAGCCCGCGATCCGCACGACGCTCGCAGGCATCCTCGAAGACGAGGGGCACAAGTCGACGCTCTGCGAGTCCGGCGAGGAGGGAATCGCGCAGCTCGCGCGCGACGAGTTCGACGTCGTGCTGCTCGATCTCTGGCTTCCGGGCATCGACGGACTCGCGGTGCTCGAGCGTCTTCGCACAGCGAACGGGCCGCCGGTGATCATGATCTCCGGCCACGGAAGCGTCGACAGCGCCGTCCGCGCCACGCGCCTCGGCGCGTACGACTTTCTCGAGAAGCCGCTGTCGCTGGAGCGCGTGCTCCTCACCGTCAATCACGCGTTGAGCGATCGCCGTCTTCGCGAACAGGTGCGCGACCTCAAGCGCCACCTCACGCTCGAGGAGATCCTCATCGGCGAGAGCGAGCCGATGCAGCGGCTCGAACAACAAATCCGCAGCGCAGCGCCGTCGCACTCGCGCGTGCTGATCACCGGCGAGAACGGGAGCGGCAAGGAGATCGTCGCGCGCACGCTGCACCGGCACTCGTTGCGCGCCGATCAACCGTTCATCGACGTCAACTGCGCGGCCATCCCCGAAGAGCTGATCGAGTCGGAGCTGTTCGGTCATCGGAAGGGCGCTTTCACCGGAGCGATCGACGACCGCAAAGGGAAGTTCGAGCTCGCGGACGGCGGGACGCTTTTCCTCGACGAAGTCGGCGACATGAGCCTGAAGACGCAGGCGAAGGTGCTGCGCGTGCTGCAAGAGCAGACCTTTCAGCGCGTGGGCGGGCAGCAGACCATCAAGGTCGACGTGCGCGTGATCGCCGCGACGAACAAGGACGTCGAGACCGAGATCGCGAACGGGAGCTTCCGCAGCGATCTCTATTACCGACTGAACGTCATCCCCATCGAAGTTCCGCCGCTCCGTGCACGCGGCAATGACGTCGTGCTGCTGGCCGAGCACTTCCTCCGCCGTTTTGCCGCGGAGACCGCGCAGCCGAAGAAGAAACTCTCCGCCGGCGCTGCGTCGAAGTTGAAGTCGTACCACTGGCCGGGCAACGTGCGCGAGCTGCGCAATGTCGCCGAGCGGCTGGCGATCCTCCTGCCCGGCGACACGATCGAGCCCGAAGACATCCACCTCGGCGCGCCCCGGGTCGAGGCGGCCCCCGAGATCGCCTCGAATCTGCCGCTCAAGGAAGCGCGCGAACGGTTCGAAAAGCAGTACATCCTCGACCGCCTCCGCGAGTTCGCCGGCAACGTCAGCCGCACCGCCGAATCCCTCGGCGTCGAGCGCAGCAATCTCTATCGGAAGATGGACGCTTACGGGATTAGAGGAAGGGAATGACATGCCCAGTGAGGGCGTTAGTTGCGGTGCTTGACAGCGAACCGGTGCGCCACTAAAGTTCGCCGTCCATAAGCGGGAATAACTCAGTTGGTAGAGTGCAACCTTGCCAAGGTTGATGTCGCGGGTTCGAGTCCCGTTTCCCGCTCCAATTAGACGCTGATCCTAGGGCCGCGAGCAATCGCGGCCCTCTGTTTTGTCATTCCTGTCAGCGCTCTCCCATCGACGCGTGCCGAACACGGGACGAACCCGTGAACGCCATTGCCGTGCTCGCCGCGGCGACCGATCGTGACGAGAAGAAAGGAGCTTCAGTATGGTCCGACTTCTCGCAATCCTGTCTCTCGCAGCCGCGCTCCATTTCACGCAGTTTGCCGCCAACGGCGACAAGGGCATGGGTCTCGATCCGAACGGCGGCACGGCCGACTACGGCGCCGGCATCGACCCCAACGGATAGGAGCTCAAGATGCTATTCCTTCGACTGCTGCTCATCGCATCCCTCTTCACTTCCGTCGGCCACGTCTTCGCTCTTCTCACGGACGAAGGTGGATTTGTCGATCCGAACGGAGGCGGCGCGATGGATCCGAACGGCGTCGCGACCGACGACGGCCCGTTCATCGACCCGAACGGGTGAGATTCGCGAGGAGCGGCGAGTGAATCGCGGCTCCTTCGCGCGTTTCTCGCTACACTGACGCCCGTTTTGAAACGGGCTCTCCTCTACGGGTCGATCGGCGGCGTCCTGATCGCGCTGCTGAAGCTCATCGAATACCAGTATTTCGTTCGCGCCTTTCCCACCGAGATCTACGTAGGTCTCGTCGCGCTGATCTTCACCGTTGTCGGGGTCTACGCCGGACTGCGCTTGACGCGGCACAAAGAAGTCGTGGTGGTGAAGGAAGTGCGTGTGCCTGCTGGCGGACCGTTCGTCCGGAATGACGACAAGCTGAAGGATCTCGGGATCACCCCACGCGAGCACGAGATCCTCGGACTGATCGCCGAGGGGCTCAGCAACCGCGAGATCGGCGAGCGGCTGTTCGTGTCCGAGAACACGGTCAAGACCCATTCCTCGCGGCTATTCGAGAAGATGAGCGTCAACCGGAGAGTCCAGGCCGTCCGGATGGGGAAGGAGCTCGGCCTCATCCCCTGATTTCGGGTCAACGAAAGGATGACACCCGCAAAATCACCCGAAAGTAGGCCGACAACGCGGAGCCGCGACGCTACCTTGCCGCCAGAAAACGGAGGAACTTCGATGAAAAATATCGTGCTCACCTATGGACTGATCGCTGGCGGCATCCTGGCGGCGATGACCGCCATCATGGTCCCGCTCTGCATGAACGGAACGTTCGACTTCAGCTACAGCGAGATCGTCGGCTACAGCACCATGATCCTCGCGTACATGGCGGTCTTCCTCGGCATCCGCAACTATCGCGAGAAGATCGGCGGCGGCGCGATCACCTTCGGCAGAGCGTTCAAAGTCGGAATTCTGATCACTCTGATCACCTCCGCTGTCTATGTCATCGGCTGGGAGATCGTGTACTGGAACTTCATCCCCGACTTCGGCGACAAGTTCGCGGCCTACTCTCTCGAGAAGATGCGCGCGGACGGCGCGAGCGCGGCAGCCCTCGCGGAGGCCCAGACGAAAATGGTCCGCTTCAAGGAGCTCTACAAGAACCCGCTCTTCAACGTCGGCATGACCTTTGTCGAAGTCTTCCCGGTCGGCCTCATTGTCACGCTGGTGTCGGCGGCGATCCTGCGCAAAAAGAGTCCCTCGACGCCCGCGCCGGCCGCCGCGGCGATCGCGTGATAAACCTTCACGACGTCTACCGAAAGGACAAAAACATGCAGCTCGGTAACTTTTCCATCAGCCTGGCGGTCAAGGATCTCGAGGCTTCGAGGGCCTTCTACGAGAAATTCGGGTTCAAGGTCTTCGGCGGGGATGCGTCGCAGAACTGGCTGATCCTGAAGAACGGCGATCACGTGATCGGGCTTTTTCAGGGAATGTTCGAAAAGAACATCCTCACGTTCAACCCCGGCTGGGACAGCAACGCGCAGAAGCTGGCCGAGTTCACCGACATCCGCGAGCTGCAACGCCAGCTGAAGGCTCTCGGAGTGGAGTTGCAGCAGCAGGCGGACGAGAGCACGACGGGTCCGGCCAGCTTCATGGCCGTGGATCCGGATGGGAATCCGATCCTCGTCGATCAACACGTGTGAGGTACTCTTTCCTCCATGGACGAAATTCGCGGCGCGGGCGGTACCGAAGGCGGCATCGGCACGTTCCTGATCGGCTTCGCGATGGCCGTGGCCGGAGGGTATCTGCTGACGAATCAGGTCACGGTCACGAGCGGGTATTGGCGCATCTGGGGCTACAACGGTTTCGGACTGACGCTGCTGCCGCTCGTGGTCGGGATCGCGTTCCTGTTTTTCGACGGGAAATCGATCGTCGGCTGGGTATTGACCCTCGCCGGCGCGGTGATTCTGTTCGTCGGGATCATTATGAATCTCGACATCTACTTCCGCGCGACGAGCCTCTTCAACACGCTCTTGATGCTGGTGCTGCTCCTCGGCGGAATCGGTCTGGTGGCGCGCTCCCTTCGCCCCCGTAGAAATTGATCGTGTAACCTGATGGCCATTCGATGGCCAGCGCGACCAACGGTCTGACCCCGGGCACGCTGCTCGACGGGAAGTACGAGATCGTCGGACTTCTCGGGGCGGGCGGGATGGGGGAGGTGTACAAGGCGCTGCACGTCCACCTCGGCGCGTTCCGCTGCATCAAGGTCATCAAGGCCGCGCTGATCGCCGAGGAGGGCTATCGCGTGCGCTTTCTGCGCGAGGCGCGGCTCGCGACGCAGGTCCATCACCCGAACGTCGCGGTCGTGCACGACTTCTCGGTGATGCCGGACGGCACGAGCTACATGGTCACCGAGTTCATCGACGGCACGACCGTGCGCGAGTGGGAGGCGGAGAACGGACGGTTCCCGCTGCCGCTGGCGATCGAAGTCGGGACGCAGGTGCTCGCGGGACTCGACGCGATTCACCGCCGCGGTCTCATGCATCGCGACGTGTCGGCTGACAACGTGATGCTCGCCTTCGACGCCGACGAACATCTGATCGTGAAGATCATCGACCTCGGCGTGGCCAAGGACGTCTCCGGACCGAACGTCGACACGACGCAAGCCGGCGTCTTCATCGGCAATCCGAAGTACATGTCGCCCGAGCACCTCGGCGAGCTCGAAGAGGGCGAAGCGCTCGACGGCCGTGCAGACCTCTATTCGCTCGGCGTGGTGCTGTTCGAGATGCTCACCGGCGTGCCGCCGTTCGTCGCGCGCACGCCGAACATGTACATCGTCAAACATCTGACCGAGGCGCCGCGAACGTTCAAGGACGCGAACCCGATCCTCGACGCGCCTGCAGGACTGGAGGCGGTGGTGATGCGCGCGCTGGAGAAGCGCCGCGCACAACGCTGGTCTTCGGCGCGCGACTTCGCGGATGCGCTCGCGCCGTACGCATCGCGCGACCGCGTCGAGTTCACCAAGACCGCGGTGCCGCGGATGCGCGCCGCGGAGATCTCACCCGAGGAGCGGCGCGCCGCCGAGGCGTGGGCGGCCGCGCAGGCAGCGGACACGTACTCGGTGTTTCGCGACTATCGCGCGAAGTTTCCCATGTATCACGCCGAGGAAGCGGAGCGTGCGATCGAGGAGCGCCTCGACTACGACGCCGCCTCGGCGCTCGATACCGAGGAGGCCTGGGGCTCGTATCTCGAGCGCTGGTCGCACGACGCACATGCGAAGACGGCGGCGGAACGATTGGAAGCGGCGCGCGTGCGCGAGGAGACGGCGTATAGCGTCGCGCTGGAGATGAAGAGCGCGATCGCGTGGCAGGCGTATCTCGACGAGTTCCCCGACAGCGCGCGCGGCGCACAGGCCGAGATTTATTGCCGCGAGCAGTTTGCGTACGAAGAGGCGCGCAGGGCCGACACGGTCGCGGCGTGGGGTCTGTTCCTGCTGAATCATCCCGACGGCCTTCGCGATCACGACGCACACGAACGGCTGCAGTGGCTGGAGAGCGCGGAGGAACGTCGCGCGCTCGCGCGCCGAGCGATCGTCGAAGGCGATTTCAATGCCGCGTTCGAGAAGGGAACGGTCGCGGCGTGGGACGAGTACCTCGTCACGTATCCCGACGCGCCGCGCGCGGAAGAAGCGCGCCGCGCGCGTCAGGAAGCGACGGAGTACGAGCTCGCGGAGAGCGTGAACACGAAGGTGATGTGGCGCGCGTTCGTGAAAGCCTGGCCCGAGGGCCGGCATCGCCTCGACGCGGAATTGCGCTTGCGGAAATAGGAGGGCGGGCTTCCAGCCCGCTTGTGCCGTGGCTTCCAGCCCGGCGCCGTGAAGCGTGCTACTCGCCCGGATGGGCGTTCTGCGACGCGGCCGGGCAGGATGCCGCGGCCGAAGCGGGCTGGAAGCCCGCCCTCCTTACGCGCGCCACACCCACGGCCGCCGCGCATCCGCCACCGGCCGGAATGCATCCGGGTAGTGCGTGACGACGAACCGCCAGCCCGTCCAGTAGATCGAGACGATGTCGTAGCGGAGCCGCGCCTCCGGATGCCGCGCGGCGTATTGATCGCCGAGCTTGATCATCCGCTCGCGCTTCGTGCGCGTGACCGCCTCGTGACCTTCACCCGCGACGCGAGTCTGCCGCGTCTTCACCTCGGCGATCACGATTGTCGCGCCGCGCTTCACGACGAGGTCGATCTCGCCCGCGGGCAGCCGCGCATTGCGATCGAGGATGCGGTAGCCGCGGAGGCGATAGAACCACGCGGCGCGGCGCTCGCCCTTTGTTCCTAATTCACGCGAGTTCATGTCGAGGAGATTCTCGACGACTCGGCGACTCGACGACTCGTTTTCTAGCGCCTGTGGAAATGGCGTTCGATGTCGGGGTGGCGGATGTCGACGATGATCGGGCGTCCGTGCGGGCAGGCGAATGGATTCGAGGATTGCAGGAGCTCCGCGACGAGGCGTGCCATCTCTTCGCCGCTGAGCGGACGATGCACTTTGATCGCGGCCTGGCAGGAGAGCGACGCGGCGATGCGCTCGCGTACTCTCGTGACGTACGAAGCTTTTTCGTCCATTGAAAACGAGGACTTATCGTCCAGCGACGCGTCGATCAGCTTGTGCAGGAACGTGTCGACGTCATTGCGCAGCAGCTCCGGCGGGACGGCGGCGATCGCGAAGGCGTTGCCCGAGAAGCGCTCGATGTCGAAGCCCACTTCGCGCAGCTCGGGGAGGTGCGACTCGAGCGCCGCGCACTCCGCCGCGCCGGTCTCGTAGAGGATCGGCGTGAGGAGTTTCTGCGACACCGCCTCGCGCGCCTCGACGCGCTTCAGATACCGGTCGTAGAGCACGCGCTCGTGCGCAACGTGCTGATCGACGAGACGGAGACCGCCCGGCATGTCGACGAGGATGTAGCTCATGCGGTACTGGCCGATGACGCGGCCCTGGAGATCGCCAAGCTGCGGCCGGGGCTCGTCTTCGACCTCGACTAACAAAGCGACAGGCGGCTGCACGACAGCGCCCTTCTGAAAGAGCGGCGTGAACTCCGGAGTCCAGCGCGGGCCGGAATCGTATCGTTGCGGCGGAAAGAGCTCGGGTGGCGCGGCATCGCGAATCAGCGTCGCGCCTTCTTCCGCTCCGCCGAGGGCGCGCTTGAGCGCCTGCTCCACGGCAACGTGCACTTGGGACGAATCGCGGAAGCGTACTTCCGTCTTCGCCGGATGCACGTTGACGTCGACCGCCTCGGGTGGCATCTCGACGAAGAGCACGATGC
The DNA here is from genome assembly GCA_035999335.1 of Thermoanaerobaculia bacterium. Classification (GTDB taxonomy): domain Bacteria; phylum Acidobacteriota; class Thermoanaerobaculia; order Gp7-AA8; family Gp7-AA8; genus QHVT01. The sequence continues at coordinate 11,457 of DASYGV010000088.1, forward strand.
CCGGATGTCCTTCGAAGTCGAAAGCCTCGCACGCGCGGTTCGCGGCATGCGCGAGGACGCGGTCCTTCACCAGTCGTCCGTTCACGAAGAAGTACTGATTGCGCTTGCTGCCGAATCGGAGTCCGCGCGTGACGAACCCGCTCGCGCGTGTGAGGCCGATCTCGGCGTCGAAATCGATGAGGAACTCCGCGGCCTCGCTGCCGAGGATCTGCAGCGCGCGATCGCGGCCGGTCATCGCGGGCGGGAGGTCGAGGACCACGCGCCCGTTGTGCTCGAGCCGGAACGCGCGCTCGGGCAGGGGCAGCGCGTACGACGCGACGACGGTGACGATCGCGCGGAACTCGGCATCGGCGCCGCGCAGGAACTTCCGACGCGCGGGGACGTTCTCGAACAGCTCGCGCACGACGACTGTCGTTCCGCGATCGCGCGCCGCAGGCCGCACGCTGCGCTGCGCGGTCAGCGGATCGCAGACGATCTCGATCGCCGCACCGCTGTCGTTGTCGGAGGTCGTCAACGTGAAGCGCGAGACCGACGCGATCGAGGGCAACGCCTCGCCACGAAAGCCGAGGGTGCGCACGCGCGTCAGGTCGTCGAACTCGCGGATCTTCGAGGTCGCATGCCGCTCGATCGCCAGCAGCGCGTCCTCCTCGGACATCCCGCAGCCGTCGTCGCGGACCTCGATGAGCTTTTTGCCGCCAGCCTCGAGGAGAACGTCGATCGTGGTGGCGCCCGCATCGATCGCGTTCTCGATCAGCTCCTTGACCGCCGAGGAAGGGCGCTCGACGACCTCTCCCGCCGCGATCTGGTTCACGAGATCGGATGGGAGAAGGTGGATGCGGGGCATAATTGCGACGATTGTAAAGGGACTGGCAATGACATTGCTCACCCCGCTGGACGTGGCTCGCCGAATCGCTGCACTGTTCCTTTTCTTCGCGTTGATCGCGCTGGCGGCGACGCTGTTCTGGCGCGTGTATCTCCATCATGACCAGACAGATCCGTACGATCGGGAGAGGGCCGTGACCGTGCGCATGGACGGCCCGGACTCGACAAACGTAAAAATTGCGAGCCGGTTGGGCTAAACTACTCCGCAAGCGACACTACGAAATGTGGCACGAGCGGTGCTATCTCCGGGAGTAGGAGAAAGCAAATAAACATGATGCGCACGATCACGAAAGCCGTTGCCATCGCAGCAGTCCTCATCGCGTTGAGTCCGGCCGCGACCGCGGCGACTCCGCAAACCACCGACCTCACGAACACGTTCCGCGGCGCTGGTGCCGTGGTGGACCGCTTACAGGTCTATGAGATCGCCGGCATCGTCATCATCCGTGGTCGCGTGGCCGACAAGGCCGAGGCCGAGACGCTCAACCAGTACGCGCAGACGCTCGGGTACGCCCGCGTCGCCAACCTCATCCAGATCGTGAAGCACGAAGACGAGCTCATTGCCCGCAAGGCCGAGCGCGAGCTGAGCGTCCACCGCGCTCTCGACGGCTGCCAGTTCCGCGTCACCTCCACCAAGGGTGTGGTGAAGGTCTCCGGCAGCGTCACTCATGAACTGCAGAAGGACGTGGCAGCATCGGTGCTCCGCTCGATCGACGGCGTGCAGAGCGTCGAGGTCAAACTCAACAAGTTCTAACGACTCCTGTTTCAAGTGGAACGAACGAAGGGACCGGGCCGAAAGGCCCGGTTTTCGTTGTGGGCTACCGCACCGTCCGCACCGAAAATCGGTATCCGCGTCCCTTGTCGATGTCGTCCGGCCGCCGCAGCGGGTGGGCGTACACCACCGAAAAGTAAACGTCCCAATCGTTGAAGCGGATCGCGGACTCGGTGCCGAGGCCGGCGTCGACGACGAGGCGCTTCGAGTCTGTGATTTGATCGGTCAGGAACCCGACCGTACCTACACCTACGTAGCCGACGCCGTAGAGCGTGTTCCAGTGCAGCGGTCCGACTTTGTAATCGCGGTTGCGAAAGATCGGTACGAACACTTCGTTCGTCAGATGCACCTCGTGCACGCCGACCGCGCTGTCGTTGCCGGAGATCGACTTGAGTGCCTCGCGCCCGCCCAGACGGAACAGCTCTGCCTGCGGGATGTTGTAGCACTCCCAGGTCGTGAACTCCTCGGCCGAAGTCGTCTCTCCGTCGTCGTCGAGGTCTTCGTCCACCGGATCCCCGTTTTCGAAATCCAGGCAGCGGACGTCGCGATTCTCCATCTCGTTCTTCGAGAGGAACGAGCCGACGTGCAGGCGCGAGAAGACGAATGACGTGCCGGTGATGTCGAAGCGGTGCAGCGCTTCCGCCTCGAGCCTGGTGTAGGTGTAGTCGCCGGTCCACACTTCGCCGGACTGCGTGATCGCCGCGGCGAGGCCGGTCCTTTGCGAGCCGATGTCGCGGAAGGCCGTGAGCACGGGCGTGATGCGGCCGCGCTGCTCGCCGACGATGGCGTTCATTCGCTCGTCGAACTGCGTGCCGAACTGATAGCCGAGCTTGAAGTAGATGTTGTTCTTCTTGTCGTCGGGACGGGTGACGTCGCCGAAGGTGAGGCGATCGTTCTGCAGCAGCGCGAAGTAGCGGTTGTTGTAGTCCTTCGGCACGCCGACGAGGATCAGGCCACCGCGCACGCGCTCGAATTCCTGAGCGTCATCCGAGGTGAGATCGGGGAACTCGATCGTGTCGAAGACGGCGATGCGATAGGTGTAGTTGCGCGCGTAGTACTTGTAGCGGAGGAACGTGGAGATGTCGCCATTGACGAACTCATAGTTGATCTGACTTTCGAACAGCACGTTGCGAATGAGCTTCCGCAACCGGACGCTGGCCTCGCCCTCGGGGAGGTAGATGTTGACGCTCGGCAGTGCCTCGCGCCGCTCGTACGCTCCGCTGGCTGCGTCGGACAGCACGCTTGGAGTGCCGGTTGGCGGCGGCGTGGTCGGGCCCGGAGGAGGCGGATCCTGCGCGAAGGCAAGTGTTGCGGACGTAAGAATTGCCGCAAACAAGACGGCGAAGGGCGTTCTAGCCATGCGAGTATCGTCCTCTTTTCTGGCGGGCCAGGGTACACCGCCCGACTCAACCTATGGTAAAGTCAAGTACTTGAAGTCTTTACGGAAAAGACTCCTGATCGCTCTGGCACATGTTTTGTAGCGGCGCGAGGATTGTAGCCGCGTACCGTTGAGACCGTGCGTTGTTTAGGAGGTGTGACTTGTTGCGTAGCAAGCATCGGCTGCTTTTTCCCCTGCTGTGCTTTTTGCTCCTCGGAACCTCGTCCCTGTTCGCACAGTTGGACGATCCCGTGGAGATCAGCCGTGATGATCAGATCCGGTTCTTCGCCCCCACCCATTCGGGGCAGACGGGCCTGTTCGAGACCGTGACGGCGGATACGCTCCGCCGGGGTACCTGGTCGTTTGGGGTTTACTTCAACGACTGGGATCTGACGGCCGGAGAGGCCCGGGACCTGGCTCCCCCGTCGGCTCGTGAATACCAGGATCTGAGCTATGACCTGTATCGCCTCAGCGCGTCCATCGGCGTCGGCCTGACGGACCGTTGGGAAGTGAGCGCGATGTTGCCGTACGACCGCATCGTCAGCAATGGCGGTGACCGCGTCGGCTTCATCAACGGCGCCCTTCACTCGGGCGAGTTCACCGAGAGCGGCATGGGTGCCGCGCGACTGGCGACGAAGTTCATGGTCACGCCGGTCGACGCGCCCACGCGGTTCGCCCTGTCGGCTTTCATCGACCTCCCGACGGGCGATGACGACAGCGGGATCGCCACGGGCGGCACCGACTTCGGCATCGGTGGACACGTGACCAAGGGCATCGGCTCGCTGGCGCTGAAGTACGTCGCCCGCGGCGACCGCGAGGACGACAGTATCTTCGGCAACGGAGATGTGTCGATTCCGAACGAGCTCCGCGTCGACGCTGGTCTCAACATCCCGATCGGTCTCTTCGGGACGACGAATTGGGTCAATGAACTGAATACCGTCTGGTACACAGGCGGCGATCGCACGCCGGATAATCCGGTCTTCCTCGTGACCGGTCTGCGTCACTGGTTCGGGACCAGCGGCTGGTCGCTCAGCGCCGGCGCCCGCTGGAACGTCGCCAAGTTCGTCGATCACAACGACGAGTGCCGTTTCACGGAGCTCGACGACTGCGCACTGTCGGGCCTCGTCGGCCTGACGTTCGCGCCGTTGGCGTTCGCTGCCGTCGAAGCGCCGCCGCCCGCGCCGCCTGCGGTCGAGCCTCCGCCGCCTCCGCCGCCCACCGCGCCGGTTGCGCCGCCGGAGCCGCCGGTCGTCCCGCCGCGTCAGCCGACGGAGATCCGCACGGACGAGATTCACTTCGAGCCGGGCTCGGCCCGCCTCACCAACATCGCCAAGGCCATCCTCGACGAAGTCGCCCTGCGCATGAAGCAGGAGCCTTCGGCGACGGCGCTGGTGATTGGCTACACGGATGATCGCGAGGCCACCGGCCCGAACGCCGACCTCGATCGCCGTCGCGCCGAGGCCGTCAAGGACTACCTCGTGACCCGCCACGGAATCGATCCGTCGCGCATCACGGTGGAAGGCCGCGGCACGTCCGATCCGGTGGGCGACAACACGACCGCGGAAGGCCGCCTGCGCAACCGCCGCGTCGTGATCCGTCTCATCCTGCCGTAAACGTTCTTCGCAATCGCAGTCGTGAAAGCCCCCGCGCAGTCCGCGGGGGCTTTCTTTTTGCTGTCGGGAGGTTCATGCGCCGTCTCGTACTCGTCCTCGCTTTCGTTGCCCTCTCCGCCTGCACGGCCACCGCGCCGCAGGCTCCCGCGCCTGCGCCCCCGAGACCCACGCCAATCCCCGCGCCGCAGCGCTCGCCGAACGCGCTCACTCCGGTCGCATCGATGCCGCGGACGATCGCCGATCCGAAGATTCGTGTCGGTCTGCTCATCGACCAGCCGGCGGTGACGTTCCCGCGGACGGAGAGCGGCTACATCGTCGCCACCGACCGCGGTCCGTCGACCTTGCGCCGCGGCTTCACGGTCCGCGCGCCGCTCGCCGAGGCAGCGGTGCGATACGCGGTGCAGATGGCGGCGATCTCCGATCAATCGAGCGCACAGACGCTCGTCGAGCGGCTGCGCTTGGAGACTGGACTGCGCGTCGACATGACCTTCGATCCCGCGAGCGGCATGTACAAGATCCTCGCGGGCGACTTCGCCAACTCCGACGCCGCGACGCCAACCCGCTCGCAGCTCACGGACCGCGGATACGGCCGCGATCTGCTGGTCGTGCGGCGTCCTTCCGATCAGCCGTTCGAGAAGCGCTTCGAGCTCGTCGACGACGAAGGCGATCGACATTCGATCGAAGCGGCGACGCTGTCGATCATTCCCATGACCGGCGACACCGTCACCATCGACAAACAGCCGTATCGCACTTCCGCGCGTCTCTTCATCAATCCGCGCGGACTGCTGAATGTCATCAACGAGCTGAACCTCGAGGACTATCTCCTCGGCGTCGTCCCGGCGGAGATGGGTCCGTCGATCTACGACGAAGTGGAAGCGCTGAAGGCGCAGGCCGTCGCGGCGCGCACGTACGCGATCCGCAACCTGCGCCAGTTCGAGAGCGAGGGCTACGACATCTGTCCCGGCCCCGCGTGTCAGGCCTACAAAGGCTTCGCCGCGGAGCACGAGCTCTCCACGCGCGCGGTGCGCGAGACCGCGGGTCTCATCGCGACCTACGAAGGCAAGCCGATCGACGCGCTCTACAGCGCCACGTGCGGCGGTGAGACCAGCGACGTCGCGACGATGTTCCCCGGACGCAGCGAGCCGTATCTGAAGCGGGCGAAGTGCGTGGAGCTCGAGCTGCTGACGCTCGACGGCCGCGCGGACAGCGGCCTGCTTTCGGAAATGCAGGTCAACGCGCGCCTCTTCGCCGCGATGGCGGATCTGCCGGAGAGCACGAGCTGGGCGGCGCGCGACGTGGAGCGTGCGGTCGTCGCGGCGATGACGCTCGCGGGCAATCGCGAGAATCAACCGCAACCGCAACCACAACCGCGGCCCGCGTCCTCGCGGCGGCGCGACGTGCTCGAATATCTCGACGCGATGATGGGACTCGCCGCGAAGGCGCGCACGATCATGCTGCCCGAGGATCGGCAGTACTTCTTCCCGCAGAGCGGCAACGCCGAGGACGTGCCGTATCTCGTCGCGGCGTTCGTGGTGAAGTACGGCATCTGGCCCGCGCAGTTCATCGACCGCATTCGTCTCGACGAAGCGATGCCGCGCGAAGAGCTCTACGCGTTCCTGGGCGCGTGGCTGCGCGAGCAGACACTGACGCGCGATACGGAAGGGAAGATCCTGAGCGTCGACGGAAGGCGCCTTTCGCTGAAGAACAAAGGCGAGGTCACGGCGCACACCTTACCCGCGGGCATCCCGATCTTTCGCAAGCTCGGCGACCGCTTTCAGGAGTACCGCAGAGTGCCGGTGATGATCGGCGATCGTGCGACGGTGGTCACGGGTCCGGACAAACGTGTCGCGGCGCTGGTCGTGCAGGCGAACTACGACGGGGCCGCGTTCGACCGTACCTCGAGCTACTCGAACTGGACGCGCAGCTATCGCGCGGACGAGTTGGTGCAGTCGATCAACCGCCGCAATCCGATCAAGGAGCTCGTGGACATCCGGCCGGTGCGCATCGACGAATCGAAGCGCGTCGCGGAGCTCGAGGTGACGGCGGAAGAAGGACGCAAGTTCACGTTGCGTGGACTGCCCGTGCGCTGGTCGCTCAACGTTCCGGACAACCTGTTCGTGTACGACAAACACCACGACCCTGATGGCGTCGAGCGCTACACGTTCTACGGCAAGGGATGGGGACACGGCACGGGGATGTGCCAGGTCGGCGCATACGGGATGGCGTTTCGCGGCTGGACGTTCGATCGGATCCTGCGGAACTTCTATGCGGGGATCGAAATCGTGAAGGCGGAGTAGGACAGATAGGACGAATAGGACATAGACGAATAGGACATATAGGTCTTATGAGTCCTATCTGTCCTATTCGTCCTATGGCTCTCGCCCCAGCACCAACGTCGCCAGAGCCACGGCGACGCGCCGATCGAGAGCGTCCCCCGTCAACTCCAGCGTATCCGCGGCGCGTCGAATGATCCGTCCCGCGTCGACGCCACCGTAGGTGATGCGCACGTTCGTTTCGAACTTGCGGCTGAATTTTCCGAACAGCTTCCGGAGCAGTGCTCCGCCGAACGACTCCTCGTGCGCTTCGCCGAGGTAGCGGCCGTCTTGCGTGATCGTCCAGCGGTTGCGTCCGAGCCGGGAGAGGAACGACTTGCGCAGCTCGGCGAGGTGCGCGCCGTTCGGCGTGGCGACGATGTACGTCGCGGACGGGAACACCGCGCCTTGCGAGATCGTGAGCGCGGGATGGTTCTCGTCGTACAGCGTGACGTTCGCGCGCGGCACGAGCATGGCGATGACGATCGAGAACACGATCGTCAGCACGAGCACGAGCAGCGCGCGCAGCGGCGCGCCCTGGTAGAAGAGCAGCAGAATGCCCGCCGCTCCGGCGACGGCTACGATGCCCGCGAGGAACGCCGCGATGACGCCGACGACGCTCGCGAAGCTGCGATAGGTCAGCAGCACTTCATCGCCCGCGCCGCGCACGGAAGCGAGCTGGCCGGCGCGAATCCCGGTGGTGAAGCGGAAGAGCGTGTGCGCAAACGCACCGGGAGACGGCGGAGGAGGGCTGATCAGCGGTGGCACGTATGCAGGATTCGTGTCGAGCTTGGGTGGCAGAGGCTCGGTCGGAGGCTCGAGCTCAGGTGCAGCTACTTTTTTTTTAACTCTGCCGGATCGACCTGTTCGTGCGGAACAGTTTGCAGATTGACCCGCTCGATCGCGCCGGTCGGGAGCATGTCGATCGCCGCGAGGTCCTCGGTCGGAGGCGGTGACTGATCGAACGGCTCCGGGGCGGCTGAGAGCGGCGCGGCATCCGACTCCGTCGGCAGCTCCTCGGAGAAGCGTCCGTACGTGTTGCCCATGCGCAAGCGAGCGCCGTGCGTCAGAGGTGCGACGCGGATGCGCTTGCCGTTGACGTAGGTCCCGTTGGCGCTCGCCAGATCGTGCAACACGAAGAAGCCGCGCTCGAAGACGATCTCGGCGTGATGCCGGGACACCTTCGGGTCGCGGAGGATGATGTCGTTCCCCGGATCGCGCCCGAGGGTGAACGGGCGATGCGTCTGGAGCCGATAGCTTTTCTCCGCGCCGTCGAGGCCGACGAAGAAGATCTTGGCCATGCGGGGCGGGATTGTAAGCGTAGTGCGGCGGCCTTGGCTATTTCGCCCTCTTTATTTCGCCGACGCAGTCATCTCGCTGACCAGCTCGTCGACCGTGAGCGGCTTCGTCAGCCAGGAGCGGATGCGCGAGGGCAAAGCGGTCGGTGCCGGCTGCCCGCTGATGACGATGATCTCGATGTCGCGCGCGATGTCCTGCGAGCCCAGGCGCTCGACGACTTCCCTCCCGTCCATCAGCGGCATCATCCAGTCGAGGAGGATGTAATCGGGCCGTTCCGCGGCCACGCGGTCGACCGCTTCCGCCCCGTTCGCGGCGAGCTTGACCTCGAACCCTCTCTGGTTCAGCCCGATTGCGTACAGCCGGCGGACGTCGGCGTTGTCCTCGACCAGCAGGACTTTCGGCTTTCCACTCATGGAGCGAGGGAGCGTGCAGGTTTCAAACCAAGACGGAAGTGCTGGGTGCACTCAGCACTTCCAGTTCATGCTATTCTCCCGCGCGCCTCGGGCACCTCCGCTATGAATGTAAAAAAACGTTTGCTGGACGGCGCGCGCATGAACCGCGCGATCCGTCGTATGGCCATCGAAGTCGTGGAGAAGAATCGCGGGCTCGACGATCTGATGATCGTGGGAATTCGCAGCCGTGGCGTTCCCATCGGGGAGCGGATGGCGGCGGAGATCGAGCAGATGGAAGGACACCCGGTACCGTTCGGCATCCTCGACATCACGCTCTACCGCGACGACCTCACCACCATCGCGCCGAACCCGGTAGTGAAGCCGACGAAGTTCCCGGAGCCGATCAACGACAAGGTGATCGTGCTCGTCGACGACGTCCTCTACACCGGCCGCACTGTGCGCTCCGCGCTCGACGCCCTGATCGACTTCGGCCGTCCGAAGCGGGTCATGCTGGCCGTCCTCGTCGACCGCGGCCATCGCGAGCTCCCCATCCACGCCGACGTGATCGGCAAGACCGTCCCCACCGACGCCGACGAGGTGATCAAGGTGAAACTCGCGGAAACCGACGGCGAGGACGAAGTCCTCATCATGGAGAAATGAGAGCCTCCGGTACCGCGCTCCGTTCCAAAGACCTCCTCGGCATCGAGCCGCTCACTCCCGAAGAGATCGAGTTGATCCTCGATACGGCCGAGGGCTTCAAGGAAGTGAGCGAGCGGCACGTGAAAAAAGTGCCGGCGCTGCGCGGGCAGCTCGTCATCAATCTCTTCATGGAGGCGTCGACGCGCACCCGCGTCTCCTTCGAGATCGCCGAGAAGCGCCTTTCCGCCGACACGCTGAATTTCGCCGCGTCGGGATCGGCGGTCGAGAAGGGCGAGACGCTCATCGACACGGCCGACAACCTCGTGGCCATGCATCCGAACATGATCGTGATCCGGCACAAACATCCCGGATCGCCGCAGATGCTGGCCGAGCGCTATCCGAACATCTCCGTGATCAACGCCGGCGACGGCGCGCACGAACATCCGACGCAGGCGCTCCTCGACGCCTTCACGATGCGCGAGCGCCTCGGCCGTCTGAACGGCGTGAATGTCACCATCGTCGGCGACATCAAGTACTCGCGCGTGGTCCGCTCGAACATTCACCTGCTGACGAAGATGAATGCGAACGTCACCCTCGCGGCGCCGCCGACGCTCCTGCCGGTCGAGATCGAAAAGCTCGGCGTGCGCGTCGTGAACTCACTCGACGAGGCCATCGAAGGCGCGGACGTGGTCATGATGCTGCGCATCCAGCTCGAGCGGCAGGGGAAGCTGAGCTTCCCGTCGCTGCGCGAGTACTACAACACCTTCGGCCTCACCCGCGAGCGCCTGCGCCGCGCGAAAAAGGGCGTGCTGGTGATGCATCCCGGCCCGATGAACCGCGGCGTGGAGATCGCCTCCGACGTTGCCGACGACCCGAACTACTCCGTGATCCTCGACCAGGTGACCAACGGCGTCGCCGTGCGGATGGCGGTGCTCTATCTCCTCGGCGGAGCCCACGACGAATGAACCTGCTCATTACGGGCGCACGCGTCATCGATCCCAGCCGCGAGCTCGACGCGACGATGGACATCCTCATCGAGGATGGCGCGATTGCGCGCGTCGACAAGAAGATCAAAGGCAACGTCGAAACGATCGACGCGACGGGGCTTGTCGCCACTCCCGGCTTCATCGATCTCCACACGCACCTTCGCGAGCCGGGACAGGAGCACAAGGAGACGATCGCCACCGGCACGCGCGCGGCGGTCGCGGGCGGCTACACGGCCGTCTGCGCGATGGCGAACACCGTTCCGCCGAACGACGAGCGTGCGGTGACGGAGATGGTGCTCGCCGAGGCGGCGCGCAATGGCTGGTGCCGCGTGTACCCCGTTGGCGCGGTGAGCAAGGGACTGGCGGGAGAGGAGCTGGCGGAGTTGGCGGAGCTCCGCGCGGCCGGCTGCGTCGCGGTGAGCGACGACGGCAAGCCGGTGTGGAACGCGCAGCTCATGCGCCGCGCCCTCGAGTACTGTTCGATGCTCGGCATGCCGGTCATCGCGCACGAGGAAGACGCGAACCTCAACGAGGGCGGCGTGATGCACGAGGGATTCTACTCGACGCTCCTCGGCATGCGCGGCATCCCCGCGGCCTCGGAGGAGACGCTCGTCGCGCGCGACGTGATTCTGGCGAAGCTGACAAACGCGCACGTGCACATCGCGCATCTCTCGACCGCCGGCGCGGTCGATGCCGTGCGGCGCGCGCGCGCGGAAGGGGTGAAGGTCACCTGCGAGGTGACGCCGCATCACATCGCCCTCGGCGACGACGCGGTACAGTCGTTTTCGACGAATCTCAAGATGAATCCGCCGCTGCGCAACGGGGCGCACCGGGAGGCGCTGCTCGCCGGCATCGCCGACGGAACGGTCGACGCGATCGCGACGGATCACGCGCCGCATCACTTCGACGAGAAGAACGTCGAGTTCGATTTGGCCCCCTTCGGGGTGATCGGGCTCGAGACGGCGTTTGCGGTCTGCTATGACCGCCTCGTGCGCGCGGGGGTCATCGACCTGCCGCGGCTGATCGAGCTGTTCACGAGCGGTCCCGCGCGGGTGTTCAACCTGCCGGGCGGCACGCTCCACGCAGGAGCGCTCGGCGACGTGACGCTGATCGATCTCGAGGCTCGCTACGAGGTGACGCGCGCGATGTTCCTGTCCAAGGCCGCGAACTCGCCGTTCGTCGGCGAGAAGCTGCAGGGACGCGTGGTGACGACGATCGTCGGCGGTGCCGTGAAACATGACATCCGCGCCGCGGATACGAAGAAGCGCAAACGAAAATGAAACGCGTCGTGATCGTCGATGACTCCGCGTCTTACTGCGACCTCTGGTCGAACTTCATCCTCGAGCGCTACCCGGACTTCGCCGCTGTCGAGACCTACAGCCACCCTTACGACGCCCTCCCGAAGATCGACGACTCGATCGACCTCCTGATCGTCGACCTGGAGATGCCGGGCATGGACGGCAAGAAGTTCGTCGAGTACGCGCGGGCGAAAGGGCTGTCCCCGCGCCGCATCGTCGTCACGTCGTCGCACTCCGCCGACGTCCTCCACCAGCGCTTCCGCATCGGCGAGACCATCGCGGTGATCAACAAGACGGAGCCGAAGCAGCAGGAAGCGTTTTTGATGATTCTCGACAGCGTCATGAGAAGGTAGTGCTGGGTGCTGAGTGCTGGGTGCTGAGTCCCGCCCGCTCCCCAACTCAGCACTCAGCACCCAGCACTCAGCACTTATAATCCCCGCCGTGACTGCAGTACCCGAACCCCAGGCCCCGGCGTTCTCGCTGAACGACCTGCTCGTCTACATGTCGAAGCAGCAGGCGTCGGATCTTCATCTGAAGCCGATGCGGCCGCCGCTCGTGCGGGTGCAGGGGAAGCTGATTGCGGTCAAGACCGACCCGCTCAAGCCCGCGGACCTCGAACGGATGCTGCTGCCGCTGCTGAATCGCGCGCAGAAGGAGAAGTTCGACGCCTCGCAGTCGGTCGACTTCGGGTACGGCGTCCCGGGCGTGGCGCGGTTCCGCGCGAACATCTACATGCAGCGCGGGACGTGCGGTGCGGTCTTTCGGCGCATCCCGATTCAGGTGGCTTCGATCGAAACCCTCGAGCTGCCGATCGCCGTCAAGGAGCTGACGCAGATCCCGGACGGCCTCGTGCTCGTCACCGGTCCCACCGGCTCGGGCAAGTCGACGACGCTGGCGGGGATGATCGTGGAGATCTCGGAGCACGAGCCGCTGCACATCGTCACCATCGAGGATCCGATCGAGTTCCTGTTCCAGGACAGGACCGCGGCCATCTCGCAGCGCGAGGTCGGCACGGACACGCCGACGTTCAAGGAAGCCCTGCGCAACGCGATGCGCCAGGACCCCGACGTGATCATGGTCGGTGAGATGCGCGACGTGGAGACGATGCAAACCGTGCTCACCGCGGCGGAGACCGGCCATCTCGTCTTCTCCACGCTGCACACGAACAACGCCGCGCAGACGCTCGACCGCATCATCGACGCCTTCCCGCCCGAGCAGCACAAGCAGATCCGCTCGCAGCTGTCGCTGGTCCTGCGCGGCGTGATCTCGCTCAAGCTGATCAAGACCAACTCGGGGAAGATGACCGCGGCAGTGGAGGTCCTCAAGAATTCGCCGCGCGTGGCCAAGCTGATCGAGGAAGGCCACACGAAGGACCTGCTCGAGGAGATCGAGAGCTCGGTGGGGCTGTATCGCATGCAGTCGATGAATCAGTCGCTCATCGCGCTGCTCGTGCACCAGAAGATCACGTACCAGGACGCGATGGAGCTCTCCAGCGACTCCGACGACCTTTCGCTGAAACTGAGAAAGCTCTTCCCGCAGATCGAAGAGCGCGTCCGCCAGGGAGGAGACATGGCCCCCAGTTACTCCGATTTCTCGCAGATCACCGAGCTGATGGACATCAAGCGCCTGTACGAGGAGCAGGAAGTGCAGTGGCGCCAGCGCCTCTCGGACAAGGAAGAAACGCTCGAAGGTCTCCGGCAAGACGCCGACTACCTTCGCGCGCAAGTCGCGCAGGCGTCGGGCGGCGACAAACAGAAGGACGAAGAAATCGCCCGCCTCAAGGGCGAGGCCGAGCGCCTCCGCGCCGACGCCCAGGCCAAGATCAATCAGCTCCAGGAGCGGATCAAGGAGCTGAATCAGAAGTTGATGTCGGCGAGCCCCGCGAAACGATGACCACCAAGCCGTCCAAACAACTCGAGACCTTCCCCAACCCCAACCCTCAGCGCGACTACGAGATCGCGTTCGAGGCGCCCGAGTTCACCTGTCTCTGCCCGATGACCGGGCAACCCGACTTCGCCACGATCCGCATCCGCTATGTGCCGGACGAAAAGTGCATCGAGCTGAAGTCGCTGAAGCTGTACCTCTGGTCCTACCGCGATGAAGGCGCGTTCCACGAGGCCGTGACGAACCGCATCGCCGACGACCTGATCGCCGCCATCGATCCGCGCCATTTGATGGTGGAGGGCGACTTTTACGTTCGGGGCGGGATCTCGACCAAGGTGAAGGTCGAGCACCGGAAGTAGTCGCTACGCCCGCCGAAGACGCCACTGCTCGTTCACATACTCCGCGAACGACGCAGAACCCGTGGCCAGCCATTCGGAAAGCATCTCCACGCTCGTCTCGTCCACTCCTCCCACGATCGACAAGCTCGCCGACTCGGCGATGCGCGTGAGCGGCATGTCCAGCTCCGCGATCGTTCGCGCGGAGCGGGCGATGACGCCGGCCAGGTCGAGGTCGAGCTCCATCGCGATCATGCGCGAGGCGATGAGGGTGAGGAGCACCGCCGCGTTCCAGTTCGAGCGTTCTTCCCAGCGCGGTGGAAGGATGAAGTCGGACATGCCGCGCTCGGACGCGAGCGCCGCGATGTGGCGCTCGGTGGCGAGCTGGATCGGCGCGACGTCGGTGTGGAAGAGCATCGCGTAAAGATCATCGTCGGCGGACATCGACTGCGCGAGCGCCTGTTTCGCCGTCGCCTCGACTTCGATTGGGATCGCGGCGAAGAACGCGGCACCCGCGCGTTGCGCGGAGTCGGCGAGCGATTCGAGCAACGCGAGGTCCGTCGTCGTCGGAAAGATCACCGGCACCCCGACGCCGAAGCGATCCGCATCGGCGAGATGCACCGCGTTGGCCTGCGAGGTGAGCAGCTGCGCGGCGAGGCCTTGCTCGTGACACCACGCAAGAGCCTCTTCGCCTCGGCGGAACACGACCTCCGCGTTCTCCGCGGCGTCGATCAAGACCGGCGCGGCGATCGTGCGCGCGCGGTCGAGCTCATCGCGCACGTCCGCGCATATCGTCACCTCGAGCTTCTCCGCGCCGCTCGCCCGCATCGCGACGTAATCGATCGCGACCGGCGTCGCACGGCGCGCCCCATACGGAGCAATCGTGGTCGCGGACCAAAACGGAGCCGCCGGCGCCGACGCACGGCGCAACCGGAGCTGCGGAACTTTGCGATAGAGGATCACTTCGGCAGGTACGGCGTCACGAGCTTCTGCACGTACTTCGCGATCATGTCGAACTCGAGATTTACGGAGTCGCCCGTGCGCGCTGTGCCGAGGTTCGTCCGGCGGAGAGTCTCGGGAATCAGTGCCGCGCCGAACGAGCCCGGCTCCGGATCGACGATCGTCAACGACACGCCGTCGACCGCGATCGAGCCCTTGGCCACGACCAGGTCCGCGTATTCGGCAGGATGACTCCAGCGGTAGACGGCGAACTCGCCTTCGTGCGTGATCGATCTCAGCGCGCCGACGCAGTCGACGTGCCCCTGGACCATGTGTCCGCCCATGCGGTCGCCGAGGGCGAGCGCCCGCTCGACGTTCACGCTCGCCTCCACGCCGAATGTGCCGAGAGTCGTGCGCGACAGCGTTTCGTCGGAGAGGTCGGCGATGAGCGAGCCGTCGGTCTCCGGCAGCACGGTGAGACAGACGCCGTTGACGGCGAGACTCTCCCCGCGGACGAACGGCACCGGATCGGTCGTGCGGATGCGGATGCGCGCGCCATTGGAGAGGCGGTCGTAGGATTGGATGGTGCCGGTGTGGAGGATGATCCCGGTGAACATGATCAGGCTGGATACGCAGTGACCATCAGATCACGTCCGACCAACTCCACGCGATCAAACCGAAAGCGGTACGCCTCTGTCAACCGGCTCACGCCTTCCCCCGCGAGGATCGCCGGCGCCTCGGCGCCGCCGATCAGCATCGGCGCGATGAACAGCATCATCTTCTGCCACAGCCCGCGGCGGATCACTTCCGAGTGCACGACCGACCCGCCTTCGACGACGAGCGAGTGGATGCCGCGCGCGTGGAGCTCGGCGAACACGCGCTCGAGATCGATGCGGCCGTCGATCGGGACGACCTCGAGACCGGGCGCCGGATCGAGACGCGCGGGCGCGCTGCTGAAGACGATCGTGGGGCCGCCGTCGGTGAAGAGCTGTGCGTGCGGAGGCACATCGCCGTCGCCGTCGAGAACGACGCGCGTCCATGTCGTCGTTGCCAGTCCGAGACGCCGCGAGAGGCGTGGATTATCGGCCTTCACCGTGCCGCCGCCGACGAGGATCGCGTCGTATTCCTCGCGAAGCGCGAGGCTTCGCTCGCGTGCCGCTTCCGCGGTGATCCACTGCGACTCGCGCGCGACCGTCGCGAGCTTGCCGTCGAGCGTCATCGCCGCCTTCACCAGCACGAACGGGAGCTCCCGGGTCATGGACCAAACGAACTTTTCGTTCTGTCTCCGCGCCTCGGACTCGAGCACGTCGGTGACGACTTCGATGCCTGCGGCGCGCAGAGCGACGATGCCGCTGCCGTTCACGCGCTCGTTCGGATCGCTCATCGCAATGACGACGCGTGAAACGCCGGACGCGATCACCGCTTCCGCGCACGGCGGCGTGCGTCCGTGGTGCGAGCACGGCTCGAGCGTCACGTACATCGTCGCGCCGCGCGCGTTCTCGCAGCGGCGCAGCGCTTCGATCTCCGCATGCGCTTGCCCCGCCCGCTGATGCCACCCCTCGGCGATCGCAACGCCATCGCGTACGATCACGCAGCCGACCATGGGGTTGGGACTCACGGAATGGCGGCCCTGCTCCGCGAGGGCGAGCGCGCGCTGCATGAAGTGCTCGTCGGTTTCTAGTGTCATCCTGAAGCCGCGCAGACGGCGAAGGACCCCCTGATTCGTGCGCTCATCGTGCGGCCGCAGGAGGTCCTTCGCCGTCTACGCGGCTTCAGGATGACACAAAAAGAAACGGCGGGCCGAAGCCCGCCGTTCCGTTGAATTGCTCGTGTTGTGCGTTTACGGCGCCTGCAGCAGACGGTAAGTCGAGACGACCTGGCCGCCGCGCGTCGGCGTCGACACGTACATGCGCACGCGCTGACCGCTGCGGACCTTGTCGATCACGGCGCGGAACTGGTCCACGTTCGTGATCCGCTGGCCCTGCACTTCGCTGATTACGTCGCCTTCGTTGATGTTCGCGTCGCCAGCGGCGGACACGTTCTTCACGTCGGTGACGAGCACGCCTTCGAGAGTCTCCGGCACGTTGTGCAGGCGACGCAGCTCGGGCGTGAGGTTCTGAACGGTCATGCCCAGCTTGTCGCGCACTGGCTCGATCGCGCGCTCCTCTGCCTCGCCGGGCTCAGCTTCGTTCGGACGCTGCGCCGTGCGCGCCGTGAACGTCTGGCGCTGGCCGTTGCGGATCACGCCGATCTTCACCTCGGTGCCAACCGGCAGGTACGAGATGTAATCGATCAGCTCGCGGTTGTTGCGGATCGGCTTTCCGTCGACGTCGACGACGACGTCGCCGTGGCGGATGCCGGCCTTGTCGGCGGGCTTGCCCGGATCGACGGACTGCACGAGCGCGCCGCGCGCCTCGGGCAGATTGAACGCCTCGCGGATCTCGTCGTTGACGTCGCCGATGGACATGCCGAGGTAACCGCGGACGACCTTGCCTTCCTTGAGCTGCGGCAGAAGCGTCTTGGCCGTGTTCACCGGCGTCGCGAAGCCGATGCCCTGCGCGCCGCCGCCGCGGATGGCGGTGTTGATGCCGATGACCTCGCCGGCGATGTTCAGAAGCGGACCGCCGGAGTTGCCGAAGTTGATCGCGGCGTCGGTCTGGATGAAGTTCTCGAACGACTGCGTCTCCGGGCTCAGGCCGAGGGAGCGGCCCTTGGCCGAGATGACGCCGACGGTGAGCGTGTTCTCGAAGGTGAAGGGGTGGCCGATGGCGATGGCCCAGTCACCCTTGCGGATCCGGTCGGAGTCGCCGAGGCGGATCGACGGGAGCTGCTGGTCGGCTTCGATCTTCAGGAGGGCGAGATCGGTGGCCGGGTCGCGGCCGATGATCTTTGCCGGGACGGTGCGTCCGCCGTTGCCGTTCTCATCGGCACCGAAGTGGACATCGACTTTCGTCGCGCCTTCGATGACGTGGTTGTTGGTGAGGATGTAGCCATCGGGCGAGACGATGAAGCCGGAGCCGCCGCTGCGCTGCGCCTGCTCGTCGTCCTCCTCCTGCTGGCCGAAGCGGCGGCGCTGCGGGTCGGTGGGATCGGGGAAGAAGAACTCGAACGGATCGATGCCGAAGTTCCGGCGCCGTTCGCTGGCCTTCACGATCTCAGTGGAGCGGATCGAAACGACCGCGGGCATGACCCGCGAGGCAACGTCGGCGAACGAGGGGATCGTGACGGCGGGGACCGGCGCGCCGCTCTGCGTCTGCAGCGCGGTTTGCGCGTTCGACTTGCGCGTGAGGCCGAGGTCGGCGCTGATGAGGATCCCGAACGCCACTGACGCGATGACGATGGCAATCGTCGAAAGAATGCGTTTGGTGGATTGACTCATGGTTTTAGTTGATTCCTCCTGGGGTGTGCGGGACGGCTTGCACCCCGTGCAAGCATCGTAAGTGCCACGGTCGGGGTGACATTCCCATCCCCCGTTTCAGACGCGGCGCGGCCTCGAATGTTCCGTCACGAAAAAGAAAAGGCCTCGCCAACCATGGCGAGGCCCGGGAAACACAGGAGAATGCTCAGCGTCAGGTCACCGCGCGGCGACCGACGATGAGGCGGTAAATGAAGAGCAGGGCGATCGCGCCGATGATCGAGCCGATCCAGCCTGCCGTCTGATCCCCGCGTCCGAGAAGGGCCGTCGCAAGGAAGCCGCCCACGAAGGAACCGGCGATGCCGAGCAGGATCGTCACGATCCAACCGCCCGGATCTCGGCCCGGCATGAGGAACTTCGCAATCGCGCCGACGACCAGACCAAAGAGAATCCATCCAAGAATGTTCATGCGCTTTCCTCCAGATCTTTGTCCGGCGCTGCGCAGCGCCGACTGGGGTACTGCTGAGCATTAGGTGTGCCAGGACATCAGGTTGGCGGTTGGCAGTTGG
>DASYGV010000106.1:0-24430 GCA_035999335.1 Thermoanaerobaculia bacterium
CGCCACCCGGGCGGGCGGCGCGGGACGCCGCCCGGACAGCCGCCGAGACGGCGGCGGTCCGTTCGGTACACCATGACCACCGAGATCATCATCGTCAACTGGAACAACCGCGCGGAGACGCTGGAGTGTCTCGCCGCGGTCGAATCGCAACTGGCTGCCGGTGCGTCGATTACCGTTGTCGACAACGGCTCCACCGACGGCAGTGCGACGGCGATCACGTCGAAGCATCCGAAGGTGAAGCTCTTCGCACTGAAAGAAAATCGTGGCTTCACCGGTGGACTCGCCGCTGCGCTCGCTGGGTCGACAGCAACGAACGTCATCTTTCTCAACAACGACGCGGTGCCGGATCCGGGATGGCTGGCCGCGCTCGTCGACGCAATCGACCGCGCGCCCGACGACGTCATTTCCATCGGCGGGAAGATCGTCGATCCGAGCGGCACGAAGATCGACTTCATCGGCGGGATGCTGACCTTCGACGGTCACGCGTTCCAGAACGGCTTCCGCTATCCGGTCGGCTCGCGCGCGGAGCCGGCCAGCGGCGACGAGATTCTCTTCGCCTGCGGCGGCAACATGATCGCGCGCCGCGCGGCGCTTGTGGACCTCGGCGCGTTCGATGACGACTTCTTCGCCTACCTCGAGGACGTCGACTTCGGCTGGCGCGCGTGGATCTGCGGCTATCGCGCTCTGTTCGAGCCGCGCGCCGTCGTGCGCCACGCCTCGAGCACGACCAGCAATCGCCTCGGCGATTTCGAGCGCGGCGTGCTCTTCGAGCGCAACGCGCTGCAGACCGCGTTCAAGAATTACGAGAACCTCGGCGAGAGCGCGTCGGCGGTGTTGTTCGCATACCTCCACCGCCTGCATCACTACGCGACGACGCGCAATCCGCAGGCGCACGAGCTGACGCGCACGTTCGGCGCACCGCCGAAGAAGAAACGCGGCTGGCTGCGCAGGCCGCTGGCGGCAATCGATGATCCGCTGACGGCGATGCAGTTCCGCGCGCTGGACTGGATCTTTCAGAACGACGCCCGCCTGGCGAAGAAACGCCACGACGTGCAGCGCCGCCGGCGGCGCAGCGACCGCGAGATCTTCGAGCGTTTCCCGCTGCACTTCGTCCCGACCTACCCCGGCGACGACGCGATGATGCAGAGCGCGCTGTTCCGGCTTCTCCGTCCGGCGCTGCCGTCGGAAGAGAAGAACCTGGGAGATATCATCGCGCCGTGACGTGGCTCCGCCGATTTCGCCCGCACGGCGTGTTCTGGCGCCAATTCCTTCGCTGGGCCGTCGTCAACGTGCCGTACTGGTGCGAGGCGGCGCTCCTCGGCTTCTGGGCGATGCTGTTCATGACGTGGGGTTCCGGCCGGCGCAGCGTGATGGCCAACCTGAGCGCGATCCTTCCGGGCTCGTGGGCGATCGCGAACTTCTTCCGCGCCTATCGCGTACTGTGGAACTTCGCCTGGACGATCGACGACAACGTACGCTTCAAGGAGCTCCGCGTCGTGCCGGACTGGGAGTTCATCGGCCGCGAACATTTCGACCGCATGCGCAATGAGCCGGGCGGCGTGATCATCCTCACCGCGCACATGGGGAGCTATGACCTCGGAGCGCAACTATTCGCGCAGATGTCGAAGCGGCCGATCGTGATGGTGCGTGCGCCGGAGATCGATCCTCAGACACGCCAGTACGAGGAAGCGAGGCACGCGGCGCCGGAGTCGCTGAAGATCGATTTCAGCACGCGCTCCAGCGAGCTCGCGCTCGACCTGCTGCACGCGTTGCAGCGCGGCGAGATCATCGCCATCCAGGGCGACCGCATCACGCCTGGCATTTCCGCGCTGCCGGCGACGCTGTTCGGCAGGAAGTCGAACATCCCCGCGGGCCCGTTCGCGCTGTCGATGGCCGCACGGGTCCCGATCTATCCGCTGTTCATCGTGCGCCTCGGACGGCGCAGCTATCGCCTCGTCGTCGGCGCGCCGTTCGACGTTCAGCGGACGCGCGATCGCGCCGTGGGATTCGAGCAGGCGGTGGCGCAGTGGACGCGGGAGTTGGAGCGCGTCGTGCGCGACGCGTGGTTTCAGTGGTACACGTTCGAGCCCTTCGCGGAAAAGGACGCCGCGTGAGGATCGTGCGTGGACGCGCGGACGCGCGATGGCTGCCGTCGCGGTTCAACTTCGGGCTGTTCCGGCTCTACGCGTTTCTGCGCATGAAGAACGCGAAGCCGGAGCCGGCGGACGTCGCGCTGGTGATCGACCGCAATCAGAACCCGATCGAAAGCGCCGTGCTTTCGACGTGGACGACGGCGACGCTGGCCTGCTACGCCGCCGGTACGCTGTTCGCTTCGTGGCCGCTGCCGCTAGCTTTGCTCGCGGGGGTCCCAGTCGCGATCACCTGTCTCGAGATCCCGCTCGTCGTTGTGGGCGTTCCGCTGTGGCGCCGCGAGAACAACATCCCGCTGAATTCGATCGTCATGATGGCGCTGATGACCGGCGCGGCGGTTTACTTCGCGCGTTCGGAAACGTGGATCCGATTTGCGGCCTGGCAGTTTCTGGGCGCGGTCGCGCTGAACGGCATCGCGGCTGCGACTATGTTTCTGTTGCGCGGCTCGATCGCGGAAATGGAGAGCGCGGTGGGAGGTATCACATCCGAGCTCTGATCCTCGGAATCAACGTCGCCGCGCCGCTGGCGCTGATCGCGCTGTGGCCGTATGCGCCGCTTGCTGGCGTCGGCTTGGTCTTTCTGGCGCACATGCTGTTGCTCTATCCGACGCTGCGCCCGAACGCGCAGTGGCTCGGCCCTGTGATCACGCACTTCGAGACGCCGCTGAAGGAAGTGTGGCTGACGATCGACGACGGTCCGACCGACGACACGCCCGCGCTGCTCGATCTGTTCGATGCGCACGCTGTGAAGGCGACGTTTTTCGTCAAAGGCACGCTCGCGGAGCGGCACGTCGAGTGGGTGCAGGAGATCGCGCGGCGCGGCCATACGCTCGCGAATCACAGCCACACTCATCCGTCGGCAAGCTTTTGGTGCCTTGGTCCGGGGCGCGTCGCACGCGAGATCGACGAATGCAACCGCGCGCTGGCGTCGATCACCGGCGCAACCCCGCGCTGGTTTCGCGCACCGGTCGGGATGAAGAACTTCACCGTGCATCCGGCGCTCGCGCGTCGCGACATGCGTCTGATCGGCTGGACCGCGCGCGGCTTCGACGCTGTGTCCTCCGACCCCGACCAGATCCTCGGCCGCATCCTCCCCCACCTCCGCACCGGCGCGATCCTCGTGATGCATCAGGGCCGCGAACACTCGCCGCGCGTGCTGGAGCATTTGATCGCGGGGGTGAAGGAGCGCGGCTACGCGTTCGTCATCCCGGCGGACGCGCAGTTGCGCTGATCGTGTCAGAGCGCGTGAACACGAAGAAGTACGTGTTGTACGGCATGCGCCCCCACAGCGGACGGATCTCGCTCGTGAAGCCTTCGAACGGCGCCGTGACTTCGTCGCGCGTCGGGTAGTTCAGCGACTCCGCTTTCATCCAGCGGAACGTTCGCGCGAGCGAGTCGACGCCCGCCGTGAGTCGATAGCGCCATGATTGATCGCGAATCGGCTGGCGCAGGATCACGGCGCCGCCCGGCGGTACGACGCGCGCGACATTGGTCAGGATCTTCTGCTGCGACGCGGAATCGAAGTAGTGGAGGAGGTCGAGGAGCACAACGTTGTGACCGTCGGGCAGCGTTTCGCGCGCGTCGCCGATCCTGAATTCAACACCGCGATAGTTCTTCGCCACCAACCGCGCGACGTCGATCTTCCGCCGATCGAAGTCGATTCCGATCACGGGCGCGGTGTAGCCCTGTTCGCGCAGATAGAACGCGAGTAACCCGACGCCGCATCCGAGGTCGACGAGCGGCAGATCGCGACCGCGCAATGCCTCGAGCGCGGCGGAGTAGGCGGGATCGGTGCGGACTTTCCAGCGCACGTAACCCTGCAGCACGCGGCGGTCATAGAGCGCGGCCAGCCGGTTCGAAAGCGCGAAGTCCCTCACGCGGCGAGATGCTCGATGAGGTTGATCAGATCGGGCAGGTTGAATGGCTTCGGCAGGATGGCCGCGACGCCCATCTGCAGCAACGCCTGCGGCTGCACGGCCACGTGCGCGGAGACGACGACGATCGGGATCGTGCCGAGGTGACCGGTCTCCTGGAGGCGTTGCAGGAAGTCCCAACCGTTGACGTCGGGCATCGCCAGGTCGAGTAGGACGACGTCGGGATGATGGATCGTCAGCGCGCGTTGGCCTTCCGCGCCGTCGCCGGCGAGCAGAACCTGAAATCCGTGCTGGCTCAGAGCGGCCGCGAGCATCCCGCGAATCGGGAGATCGTCGTCGATGACGAGGACGCGCTTCTTCGGGACCTCCTTCACCTGCGTTTCTTTCGTCCCGCTCTGTTCGCTCTCCAAATTCATGTGCGTCGCATTCTACCGATGGATGAGAACGGCTTGCAGGATGCACGCCTGCCATCAAAACAAATCACTGTCGCCCCACGTGTAATAAAGGTCCGTACGCATGTGCTCGACGACGTCGGTCCATGTGAAGGGAACACACATCACCGAGAGGTCCTGCGGCTCGGGGCGAGTCTCGAACCCAAGGCTCGTCAGCGTTTCGTCGAACCAGCGCGGGCGCGGAGGGAACCACGCTTCGATCGTGTCGACCGGATACGAGGGCACGACGTGACGCAGGACGACTTCAACCGCGTCAGGGAAACGCGGATCGAAGAGCGCATCGCCCCACGTGAAGCGGTTCTCGCGAATGCGGAAGGCGATCCAGCCGACGAGACGACGCCACTTGCGGATGGCGACGATCGCGTAGTCGACGTCCGGACACTCGAGGTAACGCCAGCTCACGTAGCGCGCATCGCGGCGGACGAGGAATCGATAATCGTTCGCGACTCGCAGAAAGAGCTCGTCCCACTCCGGCGTCGTGCGGCGCACGAGCTCGAGCTGATACCCACCCATCCAGCGTTCGGCCCGGCGGATCGGTGGCGGCGGCGGCGCGACGCGGTAGGTCACCGGCTCCACGCGATCGCTGCGCAGGAATCGCAGCGAGATCTTCTGGATGTTGCCGACGTTGAACCCGTAGTTGAACGCGATCCGCCCTTCGCAGAAGCGCGCGTAGAAATCGAGCGCGGTGCGTCCGAGAATGCTCGTCGGACCGCGGCCGATGTGGCGGACGGCGACGTCCGTCATCGTGTCGCCGATCTGGTGCGCGAGGACGTCCCTGCCGTACGTGTGAAACGGAACCGCGTAGCCCGAGTAGTGGCCGGCCAGCATTTCATCGACGAACGTGAGGCTGATGCGCTCGTTGCCGAACGGGTTCTCGCGATACTTCCAGCGAAAGTGCTCGATGCGGCGTGGCGCGTGCGGGAACGAACGCGCGAAGAGGTCCAGGATCTGCCGTTCGTCTCCCGCCTCGTAGGCGCGGGTCTCAACGGGCATGCGTCGGTTCCACGGAGCGGATGGTGCGCACGTTCATCGCCGGACCGGAACGCCGGCGTGCGACGATGCGGATCGAGCCGGTGCTGACGATCAGCGGATCGGGCAGCATCGTCAGCAGCGTCCGCACCAGCGGAGCGACGAACGGATGGTGCGACGCGAGCCAGTGCCGCAGGACCTTCTGGTCGCGATACTCGAAGTCGGGTCCGATGTCGATGATCTCGAATCCGGAATGCTCGAGGAGCTCGATCAGCGCGGAGCGCGAGTAGAGGATCAGGTGCGTGCGAAAGTTCTGCGCCATCCGCTCTCGCTCGCTGAAGAGATAGATCAGTCCTTCCGTGTCGAGGGTCGAAAGGAACAGCACGCCGCCGGGCTTGACCATGTCCTTGATGCGCGCGAGCGTGTCGTGCGGATCGGCCATGTTCTCGAAGATGTGGAAAAGCGTGATGCCGTCGAACGCGGGGCCGACGTTCACGAACGAGGAGAGCGAAGCACAGTAGACCTCGAGGCCGCGCGATCGCGCATGCCGCGCGGCCGCGGACGCAGGGTCGATGCCGACATATTCGTAGTCGCTCGCGGCCAGCGAGCCGAAGCTGCCGTCGCGGACGCCGACTTCGAGGATGCGCGCACGCGACGGCAGCTGCCTGCGCACCCAGTTGTACCGCCGCTGGCTGGTGCGCTCGCGCGCGGGAGCGGAATGCGTCTCGTAGGTCGGAGTCCCAGGTTGCGCGTGCGCGCGGAGGACGCGGCGGACGGGATGCGTCCCCTCGTCATCCGCGAATTGGTTGAGATAGCGGCATTTGCAGCGGCGGCAGGCGCGGATCGTGTTGCCGGGGATCTGCGCGCAGGTCCAGACCTCGTACGAGAAACAGACCGGACATCGCCGCGCGGCGCGATAGGCGTGACGGCGATTGGCCATGCGGATCCGGATCGCCGGAACGACGCCGCCGAGGGCGCCGAAGTTTCTGACGTGACGCGAGCGCTGATCGACGACAAGATGCTCGACGCGGAAACCGTACTTGTTCGCGAGAAACGCGAGCTCCAGCTCGCAGCCGCCGTCCATGAGTCGCGACTCGCCGACGACGATCTTCGCGGCGGTGTTCGAGAACGCCGCGAGCTGAATGCTGCGATCGGGCAGCGTCGGAACGAGCAGCCAGCGTACGAGCCCCGGTCCGCGATAGTCCGCGCGCGTCGAGGCGAAGACGACGTCGGTCGTCCCGCTCTCGACCAGCGCGATCGCGTCGCCGAGCGCGCGCACGGGATAAGGCAGCGCGGGATCGGCGATGACGATCACGCTGCCCTTCGCATCGCTCACACCGCGCCGCAGCGCATGCCCATACTCGCGCCCCTCGGCCGAGAGCACTTCGAACGTCAGACCGGTGGTCTCGAGAAACTGTTCGAGCTCGCCGAGGCGCGGACTGAAACCGGGCCGGTGCGGGACCACGACCGACACGTTGGTCGAGCTCATGGCGTGATTTTATACGTGGCGAGCACTTCGGCCGTGCCGCGGGCGACGACACGGAGGTAGAGCTCGGTGCCGCCGAGAGAGGCGCGGACCTCAGGCGGGACGTCCGTGGCGTAGCCGAAGTAGCCGGCGGCGGTCTCGAAGTCGGCGAGCGGCGAAGCCTCGGTGACGACTGTTTGAGCATCGGGCTTGGACCCACCACCCACCGGAGGGGCGGGCTGAAGCCGCGCCCTACGTTCGAGATTCTTGAGCGTTCGCGCGAGCCAGGGACCGTTCCACTTCTCGAGATACTTCCACTCGGATTCGGCGTAACGCGCGGCCGCGAGCTCGCTCGTCTGCGCGGCGCTCTGGTTGTAGAGGTGGCGGCAGCGCGCCGCGGGGACGTACGCAATGCGCTTGCGGCGTTGCGCGACGCGGCGCAGGAAGTCGGTCTCCTCGAAATACAGCGGAAAGCGTTCGTCGAAGCCTTCGAGGTCATCGAAGTCGCGCGCGCGTACGGCCATGAGGGCGCCGGATAGCATGCGCACGGGTGTCGTTCGATCGAGCGACCAGAACGCGACGCGCTGCTGAAAGCGGCGGCGGTCGCGCTGAGCGCGCCATTCGCGCGAGCGGCCGGCAAGGATCTGATCGAGTTTCTGCGGCGCGGTCAGGAGATCGCCGGGCGGAAGATGCCACTGGTGCGCGTCGTCCCAGAAGAGCGCCGGTCCGGCGACGGCGGTGTTCCGATCGAGCGCATTTGCGAGAAGGTCGAGCGATTGCGGCGCGAAGATCACGTCCGGATTCGAGATGAGGATCACCTCGCCTTCGCACGCTCGGCGTCCGGCGTTGATGCCGCCGGCGTAGCCGCGATTCGTTTCGGAGACGATCAGCGTGTCCGCGATGCCGCGCAACGCGTCCGCTTCCCGCGCGTCGCAGCTGTTGTCGACGACGACGACCTGCAGCGGCGAAGACGCGGCTTCGCGCGCGGTGCGGATGGCGTTCGCGGCGAGCGCCGCGGAACGGAAGTTGACGACGAGCAGGGAGATCATCGACGGTCGAGCGCGGCCACGGGCTCGACGCGCGGTGCGAGATCCCAGCGATGGTCGATGGCGACGACCCCGACGTCGAAGCGATCGCTGGTCATCGAGAAGGCCGGACGCACGTCGCGGCGATCGAAGGCGGTGAGCGCGTTCTCGTCGCCGACGAAGGCGATGATCGAGTAGTCGCCGCGCAGCAGCGGTACGTTCTGCAGGCGCGCGGTGATCTCGTATTCGGTGCGGCCGGAGAGCGGCGCGACCCCATCCGCGTGCGTGCCGACGGTGAAGCACTGGAGGTCGTCCGCGGCGCGGTGGACGCCGATCATCACGTGAACCGGCTGATCGGGCGAGTCGGCCTCGACGCGCATGCGGATGTGGATGTCCTCGCCGCGTGCGAAGCGCTCGCGCGGAGCTCCGCCGCGATCGCACACGACGATCTCGCGAAAGCGCACCGGCGACAGCGTCTGCGGCGCCGGTGCCTCGTGCGCGGGATGCTGGCGGTCGCGCTCGAGGAGGAACGTCTCGTAGTCGTGCACGACGTCGAGAGACGGTCCGAAGCGCATGACCCGTCCCTGATCGAGCCAGAGCGTGCGTCGGCAGATCGAGGAGATGTAGTAAAGCGAGTGCGAACAGAAGAGGATCGTCTTCCCGGCATCCTGAAACTCGCGAATGCGATCGATGCACTTCTTCTGAAAATGGCCGTCGCCGACCGCGAGCGCCTCGTCGATGACGAGGATGTCGGGATCGACGTTCACGGCGACGGAGAACGCGAGGCGCATGTACATCCCCGAGGAGTACGTCTTCACCGGGCGATCGATGAAGGAGCCGAGCTCGGAGAACTCGACGATGGACGGAAGGCGCTCTTTCACTTCGCTCGAGGTGAGGCCGAGGATCGCGGCGTTGAGCGCGGCGTTGTCGCGGCCGCTGAACTCGGGATGAAAGCCGGTGCCGAGCTCCAGGATCGACGCGATCGTGCCGTGGGTTTCCAGCATGCCTGAACTGGGCTGCGTGATCCCGCAGAGGAGCTTGAGCAGCGTGCTCTTGCCCGCGCCGTTCTGGCCGATGATGCCGATCGTCTCGCCTTTCTCGGCGTCAAACGAAACGCTCTCCAGCGCTGGGAAGACGACGTGGTGCGGGCGGCGCGTGAGGAGCTCGATCAGACGATCGGCCGGCCGGCGGTACATGTCGTAGTGCTTCGACACGTTGGTGGCACGGACAGCGATCTCCATCGGCGACATTCTACGGAGTTGGTCGAGACAGCGTCCAAAAAGCGAAGTGGCGGGCCGAAGCCCGCCACTCGCATTCTGGAGCGATGGTGAGAACTACTGGAGCGGCGTGGCCGGAACGTACTCCGGGTCCTTGGTGCGTTTGTCGATGATCGAGCAGAACGCCCAGACGTCGCCGGTGGCCTCGATCTTCAGCGCACCGGTCTCGATGGAACCGAACCCGTTGAAGTTGCCGAGGATCGATTGATTCGGTGCGAGCGGATAGTCGATCGAGCCGGCGGCCGCGCCCGTGATCGGATCGAGGAGTGTGATCTTCGCCGTGACCGCGACAGCCGACACGTTCACGAGACCAATGTTGGTCTGGTACGAAGAGTTGTTGCGCACGCCGGGGATGAGGGCCGGCTTGTTGGGCTTCACGTTGGCGCGTGCCGTGGCGAAGGCGCCAATGCCTTGTCCATAGGTCCCGTTCGCGAGGTCGTCGAAGTAGGTCCGCGCGAACGTCATCGGGTACTTCTCGTGCTGGCTCTTGACGGTGAGCTTCATCATGCCGAAGCCGTCTTCGACGTTGCCGAGCACACCCTGCTTGAGCAGGTCGCCGTACTGCAGGAACTTACCGCTGTCGAGAACGATGCCGAGGGCCTCGCCCTTCTTCTCGCCCGCGGAGTTGTAGTACTGCAAGTCGAACTGTGACGCGTCGACGTCCGGATTGAAGATCGTGACGTCGCTGCGCCACGCACCCGTGTGGCCGACACCCGGGACGATCGAGACCTTGTAGTCCGCCGAGGCGACGTCGCTCTCGCGAACCGCCTGCAGGAACACCGGGTCGTTGCTGATGCCGTCGATGAAGGATGCGTACGCGATCAGCCAGTTGCTGCCGGCCGGGATGGTGATCTTCACGCTGAACGGAGCGGTCGCCGGCAGCTTGAAGCTCGCGGTCTCCTTGCTCTTCAGCGCGTACTGCACGAGCTGGAACGGCTGCAGGGTCTCGGTGTACTCGCCGAGCTTGAGACGGCGCTCGTCGTACACCGTGACCGTCGCGGTGACCGCGGCGGCGTTCGGATTCAGGAACCCGATGTTGGCGCGGTAGCGGTCATCATGACGGAGACCGGACAGGAAGTACGTGCCCGGGTCGACCGCACCGCCGCTGCCGGCCGTGTCGAGACGGATGGCCGGAATGAACTGGCCGAACGTGCCACCGGCCTCGTTCTGGTTGTACGTGCGGGTCCAGATCTGCGGCGCCTTCGTGGTGTTCTTCGTGGTGATGATCACCGGGCCCTGATCGTCGTGATCGAGCAGGCGTCCGAGGAAGTCCTCGTAGATGACCGTCGACTTGGTGATTTCGAGGGGGTACTCGCGGCCCTTGAAGGTCGCGATCATGTTGAGCGGATTGGCGACCGAGAACGTCTGATCGGGGTTGTAGATCTGAACGTCGGTCCTCCAGGTGCTGTTGAACTGACCCTTGGCGTGGACCGCGACAGGCAGCAGGTACCGGAACTCCGGAATGGCCGGCGCGTCAGTCACATTGATGGTGGCCTGCACGCTGCCCGTCGGCGCCGAAGGAGCATCCTCGGAGTTGCGCGCGGTCACTCTCACAGTGGAGTTGCCGAGCTTGGTGAACGTGTGCGTGATGGTGCTGGTCTGCGACACGTTGCCGGCCTGCGAGGAATCCGAAGCGGTGCCGTCTCCGAAGTTCCAGGTCCAGCCGGTCGTGGTGGGCATATCCGACGACGCCGTGAAGGTCACGCTCTTGTTTTTCGTGCCGGCGCTGGGGAACGTGGTGGCGGTGAGCACGGGAATCGGTTTCGTAGCAACCGTGCCCGCGACCTTGACCGACTTCGTATACGTAAAGGATCCGGCGTTGTTGTACACGCGGAACTTCACGGGGTAGCCCGACGGGTTCGCCGCGGCGAAGGTGTGCGTCGCGTTGCGCGTAGTGACCTTGGGAGTACCGTCGCCGAAATCCCACTCGAAGTTGTCGCAGGAGCCGGTCGTGTAGTTGTAGACGGCATTTTCGAAGGCGATGCTCTCGCCGGCATTGCAGGGGTTGCCGTTGATGTTAGTGCAACCACCGGGAACCGAGAAGGTGATGGCGAAGTTGCCCGGGCCCGGCGCCTGGGAGCAGTTGCCAGACGGCGGAGTGACGACGGTGATGGTCGTCGTCGCTTCTTGCGACGTGCCCTTCGTGTTCGTGATTTTCATCTTCGCGGTGTAGGTCCCCGGCGTTGACCAGAGCTTCTGTGGATTGCGCTGGGTACTGGTCGTATTGTCGCTGAACGTCCAGTTCACGGTGTCGCAGGTCTGAAGGTTGTTGACGCCGCGGCGCGCGGTGAAGGTGATCGTTTCCGTCGTGCGGCAGGTACCGCTCATGTTGCAGCCGCTCGTGCCTCCATAGGTGATGGAGGCGCTGGTCGGCGCCGTGCACGTGTTGCCGCCGCCGTCGGTTCCGCCGCCACTCACACTGATGGTGGTGGTCTTGGTGAGGGGGGTGTTGTTCGTGCCTGGTTGTGTGATGGTCAGGGTTACGGTGTAATTGCCGGCGCTGGCATACGTGTGCTCAACCTCGAGGCCGGTGGCGCTGCCCTCACCGGAGCCGAAGTTCCATGAGAACACGTCGCACGACTGGGCGGTATATCCCTGGAACGTCGGCCAGAATGTGACCTTCGTACCCGGCGTACAGCCGGAGGTGCATCCGACCTTGGCGATGCCGACATTCTGGGTTGGCGGAAGCGAAGCGCACAGCGAAGCGCCCGCGGTAAACGACTTCTCCACAACGGTGTCGAAGATCGACTTCGTCGCCTTGAGCGAGATCGTGTAGTCGCCCGGTGCGGTGATGGACGGCTCGTAAGGATTACTCGTGCCCGTTTTCACCGTCACGCCATTGAGCTTGAGCGTCCAGGCGAAGGTCCAGTCGGACATCAAAGCGCCGCTGACCGACGACGCCGTGAACTTGCACGGGCTGCTCGCGTTGGCGCAGCCGGTGATCACGAAAGCCGGATCCGCCGTCGTGAGCGTCATCGAGTCCGTGTGCGTCGCGTACGGCTGCGCCGGCACTGAGAGATCCGCTATGTTCACGACCGCCTGCACGGAGACGGTGCTGCCGGTCGTGACCTGGTTCTTGAGGATGGTGAAGTTGGGAACAGTACCGATGGCGACCGTCTGCGTGGTGGTCGTCGGCGTTCCCCCGCCGGCCGGAGTGAAGGTCCAGGTGATCGCCCATTGAGTACCGGTAATGATCGACGTGTCGCTCGTTGCCAAACCCGTCGCGCTGAACGTGACGTTCGTCGTATCCGCGGTCGGCGGTTTGAGGCTCACTTTGAATGGCCGGACGGTGTAAGAGAAGGTGAGCGGCGACGGCAGGTACGGCGAAGTCCCATTGAAGGAAGCGTCGTATTTGCCGTACGCGGTTTGGAACACCATCGTGTGCGGGCCCACAGCGCCGGTCGGAATGCTCTGGTCCGGAGCAAGCTTCGTGGGAGTGCCGTCAATGGTCCACGTCGTGTAGTGACTCTCTTTGGAGCCGTCGGAGGCGTCATTGAAGGTCTGACCCGCTACGACCTCGAGGTTGGTCGGATTGGACGCAATCGGAGCGGTCACGCCGCTGATGCCGATGCGTGGCGTTGGGACCTTCAGAGTGAGAGAGAACTGGGAAGCGATCGTGGAGTCCTGAATCGTCACCGCCCGGACGAGCTTGGGCGCGGTGATCAGCGCGGTCGTCGGCAAGGCCGAGTACTGGTGCGAGACGTCCAGGTTGGACTTCCTGGGGCCGGCCTGGTTCTCGGACGTCCCGACCTCGGGATTGCCGAAGTCCCACGTGTTGTCGTAGAGGACCTGGGGATTCGAGCTCGGCGCGGAGAATGTGACGATGTCGCCGACATACGGCCCGGGCGTGCCTTTCGAGTTCGGGTTCGGCGTGCCAAACG
Source organism: Thermoanaerobaculia bacterium (assembly GCA_035999335.1). GTDB lineage: Bacteria > Acidobacteriota > Thermoanaerobaculia > Gp7-AA8 > Gp7-AA8 > QHVT01. The sequence goes on from DASYGV010000106.1 coordinate 13,094, forward strand.
AGTTTTCCGTGCGTTTGATGGAGATGGAGTCGCTGCCCTCGATCTCAAAAACGTCGCCGAGTCCAAAGACGCTGTACATCACATACGTCTTGCCGTTCCACTTGACGACCTGGACGTCGGATTGGATGCCCGCATAGTGACCTGGCTCCGCATAATGCGAGGGCGCTTCGTGATAGTACTTTTTGAAAAAATCGTCGGTGTCGACGAGACGCGGACCCGTGGCTTCGATCCTCAACAACCGAAGGTCGAAGGAGATGGTCGGAGTACGCGCGGTGCCAGCAACGAGAATGAAGCCATCCGAGGCGTGCATCACCTTGATGTCGTCGTACGTGCCGCCAAAAGGCGAGAACATCTGCGACGAATAGCCATTGCCGGACTTCGTGAACTTCCAAATGTTGTTCTTGGACTCGGTCGCCCAGAGATTGCCCGACTCGTCGAATGAGACGTCGATGAACTTGCCGCTCGCACCCGTCTGCTCCACGAGCGCCGGGCCGCCGGAAATGTAGGTGGCGTAGTCGTACACATGCAGGCGGTTGTTGTAGTCGATGAACGCAACCCGGCCGTTCTCGTCGTCACGATCCCACTTCCGCACCGAATTCTGCTCGCCTGGACGGCTGCTGAAGATGCGCGGATTGGCGGGATCCGTGACGTCCCAGACCGCGGTCGAGCGAACCTTGTCGCTGATGACGGCGTAGTACTTCGAGCCGGTCTTGAACACGAAGATGGTTTCCGGCGTGACAGCGCTGGTGTCGGGCTTTTCGTATTGACCGGGAGGCCTCGGTACTTCGCCCGGCTTCGGGGGGGCAGGCGGGGCGACCATCTGAACGGTGGTTTTCAGATGCGCAGCGTTCGTTTCGCCCGCGTCCTTCAGGATGCCCCATCCGAACACGGTATATGCCGCGTAAAGGTTTCCGCGATCGTCGAAGTCGAAATCCCCGAGGCGGTCCACACCGTCCTGGAACGGGCAATACCATCCCGTATTGCTCGCCTCGGGATAAACGAACCCGTCCCACTTGAGCATCTTCTCCGGCGGAACGCGGTCCGGGCCCGTTAAGGCGACCTGCCCAAAGAGCGTTCCGATCGAGATCATCCCGCCGGGCAACTTGGTCGAGAAGAAACTATCGAGCGAATAAGCTCCGATCGCGGAGCCGAGCTGGATGTAGATGCGCGGAGGCGCGGCCCCGCGCTGATTCTTCGCGACGCGGATCACCTGCGCGCGGATCGTGCGGATTCCGATGTGCATGTACTGGGCGATGATGGAGGAATCGACGTACCGGCCCGTGTGATCGATGATCGGGCTGCTGTACGGATACGTCGGAAGACCGTCGTTCTCCTGACCGAGCGTGTTCGTGCCTGGGCACCCGGTGCAGATCACGTTGGGCTGGCTCTTCGGGCCCGGCATCGGATGCTTCTGCGCGAGCATGCGAGTCGCCGGTACGGCGCAGAAAAGCAAGCCAATCACGGCGTTGCGAACGAACTTCAACATGACACCCCCGAGAAGATATGTGTACTAGAGAGAACGACGAGGACGAGAGACGATGGTTATTGTAAGGTGAGCGCTCGCAATTGCAAGCTCTTTTTTATTTGAGGTGGTTTTTTTCTACCGATGGAGCGAAAGAGCGCCGGGGAGGCGCTCTTTCGCTCGATCCGTAAAAAAGAAAAAAGGCGGGCTGGATTCCAGCCCGCCTTCGATTTGCTGCGTACTAACCGAGATTAGTTGTTACCACCGCCGTACGGCTGGTCGGGGTTCCAGTTGGCGTTGAGAGGTCCGAGGTCGTTCGGGTTGGTCTCAACGGCCGGTCCGATGATCTCAGTACCAGTCGTGACTTCGGAGATCGGCTCCTGAATCGTGCAGCCGTTGGCCAGCCACGCGGCGTCGAAGTCGACCGAGTAACGGCCTTCAGCGCGCATCGACACGACGACCCAGTTCTGAGACGCCAGCGGCGAGTCAGTGGTCGAGTTGTCGAGGTTCAGGTACATCCAGCCGCCCACAGCACCGTTGGTGAGCTGCGGGTAGATGGAGGAATCGGCGACGCTCGTGAGCGAGGTCTCAGGCAGCGTGAACTCGGTGGTGATCGGCGGCGAAATACGCGACACCGGGACATCACCGACCGCGAATTCGGCCTGGTCGAAGCGAACGAGCTCGGCGACGTTGGTCACGTTGTCGTCCCAAGTGGCGCAGGTGCGGTCACCGTTGGCGGTGTCGCCTTCACGCCAGATCTTGTACGAGGTCTGGAAGTCCGACGTGCCACCCTGAATCCAGCGAGCAGCGAAGACGGACGGAAGCGGCTGACGACGATCGGCAACGCCACCAGCCTGGAAGCGGCTGTAGAACGTGCGGTCGAAGTTGATGATCGGATCCGGATCGAGCGGATCGCCGCCCTCGGGGATCGCGCGGATGTGGACCATCGGGTTGCCCTGCGCGAAGTTGTTCGCGCTGTGCACCTGCTGGTAATCGCCGATCAGGACGTTGTCGAAACGGATTTCCGACGCGAAGTACACGTCGTCGGTCGGCAGCGAAGTCGAGCAGAGGTCGGCGACGTCGATCGTCGCGTAACCAACCGCGTTGTCATGCTCGTTGCCGACGTTGTTGCAGCCCGCCAGGACGCCGAGGTCCGGAACGGTGCCTTCGGTGAAGGCCGACTGCATACGAACGACGTAAGCGTCATCGATCGGGCCCGGGAGACGGTCGCACGCGGTGAGCGTCAGCGCGCCGTTGGCGTCCGAATACGTGCCGCGCTTGGTGATCGCGGTGCCCGTGCCGGCATCCGGCGCGATGATGCCGCGCTCGATGATGTCGTACAGGTTGATCGGCTGAACGTCATAGCCGGTCAGGTAGATGTTGAAGTCGATGACCGGGAACGAGTAGTCGGTCCAGAGAGTGACGTGCGCGATCGCGTCCAGGTTGGACGTGTTGGTGATCGTGAACAGCGTCGTCTCGCCAGTCGGGTCGTCGAGGTCGACCTCGAAATACGGCAGCAGCAGCGTGGCAGCCGGGGCAACGCTGATGTCGCAGCTGTCGTCGTTGTTCGTCGTCGCCGGACCACCGTCATCGAACGTCGCATTCGCTGCGATCTGTCCGCCACGGGAGGTTGCGGCAAACGCCGAGCCAGCAACGATGAGCATCGCTAACATGGCCCAAACGGTAAGTTTCTTCATTTCTATCTCCTACACTTCAAGTGGTTTTGTGAAAACGAACGAAGGTTTGCTCACCCGATCCAAACGATACGATCACCTCCGCGTTCAGTTTTTTCAAAGTGTTTTCTTCGAGGTGTTGAACGAACTAACCGACTGCCCGTCGGCTGAGCTGCTACAAAGTAGGGCGAAATATTCGCGAAGTCAATAGGAAAACGCCCTTCTTATGCGATTGCACCATATCAAGGGTCTCGATCCGGCGAACTATACTCGCGATCAAGCCCGACTGCAACACGGTAAAAATCCGGCCGCTCACTGCGCGGCCGGACCTCGGTTCAGGTAGACGTGAATGCTGCCATTCCGCTCGGAAAGAGAGGTCGCGGACTCCGACTCGTACATCACGATCACGTCGGGCCGCGCGTCGCCATTCACGTCGGCCACTTTCAGATCGTAGTTGGCCTCCGGGCGAAGCGGGATGCCTTCGACCGTCGCGCGGGCGAACCCACCCTTCCCGTCTCCGAGAAGCATCACTGCCTCACGCGGATCGTGCCGCGTGAAAATCACGTCTTCCTTTTTGTCGCCGTCGAAGTCGCCGCGCGCGAGTCCGAACACCGAGCGACCCGGCTCCCAGCGCATGATCGACGTGCGTTTCCCGTCCTTGCCGTCGGCGGAGAAGCTGATGCGATCGATGCTGACCACACGCCCCAGCGGCGGATCGGGAACGACTTTCTGATCCATCTTCACGGGCCAGATGCGGTAGCTCGCCACGATCGCATCGTCGCGATCCTTGTTGGTGAAGCGGCCGGCGGTCACGGCGTTGTAGTACGAGCGGAAAGGAATGACGTACCCCTTCCCGTCCCAGTACCAGTCGTACTTCTTCGCTTCGCCCTGGCTGAGATGAAAGATGGAGGTTCCGTTGAAGTAGATCGTGGAGGCGATGAAATCGGGGAAGCGATCGTTGTTGAAGTTTCCGACCGCGAGCCAGTCGCCGCTGGTGTTGTCCTTCGGGTTCGCGATGTTGAGGCCTTCCCACTTCGTTCCCTTGCCGCGATTGAGGTACCCGCGCAGCGCGGTGTACTGCTTCGCTTTCGGATCGCCGGAGCGGCCGGTCGGGCCTTCGGTGATCACCACGATGTCCATCCAGCCGTCGTGATCGATGTCTGCGGTGACGAGTTGGCGCGACGGGAAGGCCTTATCGTAGAAGACTTCGTTGAACCCGCCCTTGCCGTCGCCGAGGAAGATGGCGACACCGCTGAGATGGACGCTGAACGCGACATCCATCTTCTTGTCTTTGTTGAAATCGGCGGCGACGACCGCGCCGTAGTTCAGACGCGTCGACCAGACCGTCTCCCACAGCTTCCAGTTGCCCGCGCCGTCACCGAGGAAGATCGCCGGGGTGCCGTTGCCCGCGCGCTGCGGAGGAACCACGAGATCGAGCTTGCCGTCGCCGTTCATGTCCGCGACGTCGAGGGTGTTGCGCCAGGAGCCGCGGTCCGGGAGTCCTTCCGATGATTCCTCGAAACGGATGCGAACCGGCGACGCCGGCGGATCGATCGGCGTGAACTCGTCTCGAATCAGGTTCAGATAGTCGACGGTTTCTTTCGGAACCTGCTTGATCTCTTCGGCGCGCTTGCGCTCTTCACGAGACTTGCGAGCCGGAAGCTCCTCCATCCATACCCACACCCACTTCTCGTTCTGCTGATAGATCTCGAAGTAGAAGTTCACCATCGCGACCGCACGGACGACGTTCGGCCGCGCAGGATCGTAGCGTGCCCATTCTCGCTCGTACTTGCGAATCCGGTACTGCTTGCCGTAGCGAGTCCAGATCTTGTCGGGACTCGGGTTGATGCCCGGATCGGTCTGCGTGGCGAGACGCTCGCGGCGCTGCTCCGGCGTCTCAGGCTTGATGTACGACGGGAGGCCGCCCTCCGGGACCTCCGATTCTTCGGCGGTCGGCTCCGCGGTCGGTGCCAGCAGATCCGGCGTCTGCGGTAGCGGCGCGACTTTCTCCTGCGCCGCCGCCGCGAAGGCGGACAGGGCGAGGACGATGAACGTCAATAGGACCTTCCGAACAGACATTCTTGATTTGCTCCTGATGAGTTAGATGAGATCGACCAGCGTCGGCCGGGCCCGCTTGAAAAAGAGCAGACCCGCACCCAGAACCGTCGTCACGACGATCAGTAAGAAGACGATCGAAGCGACATCAGGTAACGGTGACGCCAGCAGAGCGCTGCGAAACAAACCAAGCAGCGGGGTCAGCGGATTCCAGAAGAAGATCGCTTCGAAGCGGCCGCCGACCGGATAGAGGATGGGACTGAGGTAAAAGACGATGCTGAGAACGAAGCCGAGGATCTGCGTCAGATCGCGGAAGAAGACGTAGCTCGCCGCGAGGAAGAACCCGACGCCGATCTGCATCCCCAGCTGGAGACCGATTGCCGCCGGCAGCAGCCAGAGCATCCGCAGCGGCATCCCCCGCGCGATGATGACCACCAGAAAGATCGCGAGTCCGATGCTCTCGAAGATCAGCGCCGAGACGTTCGGGACGACGACCAGCAGCTCGCTGCGCAGGGGAACGCGCCGGACGATGGCCCCGTTGTCGACGACCGCCGTCGCAGAACGGATCAGCCCCTCGTTGATCCCCAGCCACGGAATGAGACCGGAAATCAGAAAATAGATGTAGTCTCCCCCGGTGCCTCCGGCGCGGCCGCCGGGGATCATGAAGGTGAACACGAACCAGTAGAGGGCTACCAGGCTCAGGGGTTGCAGGACGGCCCAGACGACGCCGAGGGCGGATCCGGTGAAACGTGCGTGGAAGTCGCGCTTGATCAGTTCGCGCAGAAGATGGAAGGTGGCGGACGTGGCAGGGATCTCTTTTCGGCTTGACAAGGGCACGCTACGGCCCGCATATTGAAAGTTGACGAACTTTATTGTCCAATAGCATAAATTGTCAACGAACGCGCATATGAACAGGCCAGCACAACTCGAGCTCGTAGGTCGCAAGATCCGGCAGTTACGCCGGCAACGGAAGCTGACCCAGGTGGAGCTTGCCGAGAAGATCGGTATCCATCAGTCGGACCTGTCCCGCATGGAGCAGGGCGAATACAAGGTCGGCCTCGATACGCTTCTGAAGATTCTTCAGTGCTTCGATCTGAGCATCGGCGACTTCTTCGATGAGACCAGCCGCGCGAACACGGTCCTCGAGAAGTATCGGCAGCTGAGCCCAGCGGCGCAGAAGGAAGTCGAAAGCTTCATCGAATTCAAGCGCAACTTGGAAGATGAAGGATTCGACGGGGGGGAGGGCGGAGGTGCCGATGCTTAGCGTGCAAGACAGAATCGAAGAACTGCGCCAGGAGGCGCGCGCCCGGCTTCGCCGCGGCGATTACGAACAGGCGCTCGAAGTCTACGACGAAGCACTGGCACTGGCCGACGACGAAGAAACGCGCGAGCTGATCACGATCAACAAGGCCGACGCGATGATCGCGCTCGAGCGCACCGGCCCCGAAGTCCACGAGCTCCCGCGCGTGATCATGCGCCGCCGGGTGCCGCGCCACGTCTACCTCGCCGCTTACGCGCTCCAGTACAAGTACCGCCTCGAGAACGATCTCAAGCGCGCGCTCTTCTACGGGCAGCTCGCGTTGCGCACCGCCGAGGAAGCGGGCGAGCCGTCGTGGCGCCGCATCGTCCTCCTCGAACTGGGCAACATTTACGAGCTCGACTCGCAGATCGGACACGCGATCGACTGCTTCAACGAGTCGCTCGCGATCACCGAAGAGTCGCCGTTGCAGGAAAAAGAGCTGAGCCACAGCTACGCTCTCGAGAACCTTGGATACTGCCTGCTGCTGCAGGGCGACCTCGAGACCGGTCTCGCGCGCGTCTACGAGGCGCTCGAGCTCCTGCACGATCCGATCGGCCGCGCCGAGGCCTACATCGACCTCTGCTACGGCTACATCGAAAAGACGCAGTACGAGAAGGCTCTGTTCTACGGTCAGGCCGGCCTCGAAATCGCCAAAGACCCCCGGCAGATGCGCAACGCGCATTACCTCCTCGGCGAGGCCTGCTACAAGTCCGGCGACGTCGAAGGCGCCGACTTCCACTTCAGCGAGCTCTCCAAGTTCTACCCGCAGTTCCGCAATCTGAAGAACCTGCTGTACGCGATCGATCTCCGGTCCATGGTGAACCTCAAGTTATGAGAAAACTCCTTGTCGTTGTCGCTCTGCTGTTCGTCCCGCTGCTCGCGAGCGCGCAGCAGGGGAACACACTGCTTCAGCCCGACGGAACGCTTTACAGCGTGCAGTTCGAGCGCGCCGAGGATCACCCCGAAGTGGTGACCGAATCGTCGGCGTACCTCAAGCTCACCGCCCGCCGCGGCGAAGATGTCAAGCACGAGATCATCCCCGCCACCACCCAGGAGCGTGGCGCAAACTACAGCCCCACGATCGCCTACGATTCGCAGTCCGGAATGCTGTTCGTGTTCTGGATTCACGGCGTCGGGATGATGTCGAGCCAGCTCATGTTCACGTCCCGCTCCGCGGACGGCGTGTGGGCTCCGGCAACGACGTTCGGTGGCTGGAACGATCAGCGCAAGAACCTCCGGATCGCGGTGACTCGCAAGTTCCGCGACGAAGAGGACGACATTCGCAACGGTCTCAGCGTTCACCTGGCGTGGTGGGAGCTCAACATCACCACCGGCGAGGGCCGCGCGAAATATGCGATGGCCTCGGTTCACGACAGCCGCATCTACGACTTCGAGTACGTCGACCTCGCACAGTTCCTTGCCGCAGACGCCGAGAAAGTCACGGACGTCAACAAAGAGTTCCTGAACCAGCCCGTGCTCTTCACGACGGCGCTGCAGGACAGCGTCGTTCTGATGTTCGGCGATATCGCCACCGGGACGATGAATCAGGTGCGCATCACCCCGCGCAAGGTCGTCGGCGACGGCCGCCTGCGCGTTCCGGGTGGACGCCGCGAGGGCGGCTTCCGCGCACCCGCGATGGAAGTGGCGAACATGCGTGTCGACGGTGTCTACAGCGACAGCACGCGTATTGCGCTCTACGCGGTCGGCAACGCGAAACTGCAGTACGTGCTGCTGAGCGACGGGAAGTTGTCCGAGCCGTTCACGATCAAGCTGGACTCGGAGATCTCGAGCGATGCCGCGGTCGACGCGCTGCGGCGGCTCGTGAACGAGCACTAGCCCGAAACCTCATCGATCGAACGAAAGCCGGCGCGCTGCGCCGGCTTTTTTGTTTGCCGCCGCTAGATACGCGGCTTCGAGTGCTTGACCGACGTGATGATGCCGACGCCGACCAGCAGCAGGGCGCCGATTCCGATCCAGAACGCCGGAACGTCGTAGCGGTACGCGACCAGCCCCAGGGCCGCAATCACGATCAGCCATCCGATGAACGACAGGTTGAACCAACTCACAGCCGTACCTCCGGGAGACTGACTCAGCAAATCCGTTGCCTGAACGCAAAAAAGCCCGGCGCCTCACGGCACCGGGCCTTCGCTCAACGAACTCCAGGGGGATTACTTGCCCTGGATGACGAACGCGATGACGAGCGCGTAGATGACGAGCGACTCGATCAGCGCGAGACCGATGATCATGGCCAGGCGGATCGGGCCGGCCGCGCCCGGGTTGCGGGCAATGCCGTCGACGGCCGCCGCGATGGCTTTCGACTGGCCGATGGCGCCGGCCGCAGCCGCGATGCCGAGAACGAACGCCGCTCCGATGACGCCCCACTTCACGCCGCCTCTGCCGGCCGCCGCCGCCGCTTCCTGGCCGAACGCGGAGAACGCGGTCAGCGCGAGCAGCACGAAGATCACGATGTGCTTTTTGGTCACTTTTTGAACTCCTCCTTTTTCGAGATTACGAACCCGTAGGTTTTTCTTGAGCTAGTGTTCTTCCGTCGCCACCGCGCCGCCGATGTACACCATCGTCAGCATGATGAAGACGAAGGTCTGCAGGAACGCGCCGAAGATGCCCAGGCCCATCATCGGCCAGGGAATGACGAACGGCATGAGTCCCATGAAGATGCCGGTGGCGGTGTGCTCGCCCATGATGTTGCCGAACAAGCGCATTCCCAGCGAGAGGATGCGGGCGAGGTGTCCGATCACTTCGATCGGAAACATCAGCGGCGCGAGCAGGGGAAGCGGGCCGGCGAAGTGGGCGATGTAGTGCCCGAGTCCCTGTTTCTTGATGCCTTCCCAGTTGTAATAGAAGAACGCCGTCAGCGACAGCGCGAAGGTCGTGTTCGGATTCCCCGTCGGCGGCTGTAGAAAGAAAAACAGGCCGAAGAGGTTGGAGACGAAGATGAACGCGGCGAAGCCGCCCATGATGTAGAGGTACTTTTCGGAATGCGGGCCGACGATGTCACGCAGCAGATCCTTCAGTCCGCCGACGATCATCTCCAGAAACTGCTGAAAGCCGCCGGGGTTGTCCCGGCTGATGCGCCGCGACATCGCCGGAAACACGATCAGGCTGATGGCCAGGACCAGCAGCGCCATGACCACGTGGTCCGGCACGTCGAATCCGAATGCGTGTCTCCAGATGTATTTGTTGAACGGCTCGTAGAGGATTGAGTGTTCGTGTTCCATCAGACTTTCTGGCGCGACTCCTAACGGCTGAAACTTCGGACGAGGGAATACAGAGCTTCGCCGCAGATCCCGACCACGATGATCGAGAATCCCAGCAACACACTGACAGCATTGAAACGAGCAATGATGATCGTTACCGCGAGCGACACACCTAGGAGAAGGAAACGCGCCAAGGCACGGACGATCATTCTCCGAGTTTTAGGATGTGGAGCCGGCTGAAGGAGAACGTTGACGATCTCCTCCAGCCAAAGGAAGCTGATCATAGTGACGGCTGCACTGCAAGTCAACCCGAGAAAGGCCTGAAAACCCCCGAAAAACGCGCAAAAACCGGCGAAAACGAGCGCCGCCGCGAAGGCCATCCGCTTGATCCGCCGGAGCACGTCCGCGGGGGTCTCCCGGTCGTACCACGGCGGTTCGGGCGGCTCAGCCGCCATTCTTTCCGCCGGCCATGCGGAAGAGGTTGACGAACGCGGCGATCATGCCGAAGACGCTGAAGATCGCGGTCAGCCATGGCCACGTGCCGAACAGCTTGTCCATCCCGTATCCCCAGCCGAAGCCGAGCAGGATGGCGATCGGAAACATCCAGCCCAAGGCGGAGGCCTCGAGAAGCTGGCGGTACTCGCGGCGCTTCTTATCGTCCATGGGGAACCGCGGCGGCGGCGGCAGCGCGCGTCGCGACCCAGCCGCCCGAGATCCTGGCTTGATCGATCAAAGGCGACGGCAGGACGCCGAACGCGAGCGTGACGATCAGCGCGATCGCCGCGACGAGCTTCAACGCGCCCCCGCCGGTCACGACCACTTCGCTTCCGTCTTTCAGATACATGGCCATCACCAGGCGGAAGTAGAAGAACATCGAGACTGCCGACATGAGCACGGCGATGATCGCCAGCCACCCGAAGCCCGCGCCCACAGCGGCATAGAAGAGGAAGTACTTGCCGATGAATCCCGCCGTCGGCGGAATCCCGCCGAGCGACAAGAGGAACACGACCATCGCGAACGCCCAGAACGGCGCACGCTTGTGCAGGCCGTTGAAGTCGTCCACCTGCTCGCCGGCGTACTCGCCGCGCTCGAGCATGAGCACCGTCGCCCAGATGCCGAGGGTCGCGAAGACGTAGACGACGGAGTACACCAGAATGCCGTACAGACCCATGTCGCTGACGGCAATGATGCCGAGCAGCACGTATCCCGCATGGCCGATCGACGAGTACGCGAGCATCCGCTTGACGCTGTCCTGCGTGATCGCCGCGAGGTTGCCCAGGATCATCGACAGAGCCGCGATCATCGCCAGGACGGTTTGCCAGTCGAGCCGGAAGTGATGCATGCCGACGTAGAAGATCCGCGCGAAGATCGCGAACGCCGCGGCCTTCGAGGCCGTCGACAGGAACGCTGTAATGGGCGTGGGCGCGCCTTCGTAGACGTCCGGAGTCCACATGTGGAACGGCGCGGCCGCGATCTTGAAGCAGAGTCCCGCGCCGAGGAGCATGATTCCGAACATCAGCGCGTCGTTCGAAACCAGCGTCGACATCGCCTGCGAGATCTCCACCAGATTGAGCGAGCCGGTCACGCCGTAGATGAGCGAGATGCCGTACAACAGAATCGCCGAGCTCACCG
>DASYGV010000134.1:0-9417 GCA_035999335.1 Thermoanaerobaculia bacterium
ATCCAGTTGGTAACATTCTTCATGACCCGCTCCTCCTGTATGTGGCTCTGCACTCACGTCACGTGGTGTAACCCACGAATGTACGCGAGTGAGCGGGTCACTCCATTCTGTCTAGAAATCTTCGCGTGTCGCGATCAAAACGAAACGTGCACGCTTATGATTCTCCTGCGATGACCATTCGCGTCGTGCAACTCGGCTCCGAGCGACATCCCGGCGAAGGTCTGCGTCTCGGGACCGTGCGTCGGCCGCCGAGGGGTGTGCGGAAAGAGCGCCTCGCGGAGGACGACTGGTACGACGTCTGGTTGCCGCAGCTCGCGCCCAGTGCCGAACTGGTCAAGGAGGCGCGCTCCTCGGCGTCGCCGAAAGCGTGGCAGACGTTCGTCCGCAAATACCGCGCGGAGATGGCCGCGGGGGACAATGAGCGCCTCGTCGCGCTGCTTGCATCGTTGTCGCGCGACACGGACTTCTCGGTCGGCTGCTATTGCGACGACGAGGCGCACTGTCATCGATCGGTGTTACGCGAGCTCCTCATCGAGCACGGAGCTCGCGTCGAGTCCTAGGAACCTCGCGGCAGGAGCTTGGCCAACAAGCGCAGCCGGCCGTGCCGGCAAATTGAAATTATCCCGATGAGCTGTTGTTGTCGCCCTTCGCGCCAAGAGGGAGGCCAGCCATGAGCAAGCGGGTGCTCAACTGTGAGGATCGAGGTCAGCCATGATCGACGCGTGTCCGGTGCTGATCGCGGAGGACGATCCGGCGATTCGCGCGCTCCTCGCCAGCGCGTTTCGGCGCCGCAGGATCCGCATGGCGATGGCGGCGAACGGCGAGGAGGCCCTGCAGCACCTGCAGAATCAGGAATGGCTGGTGCTCGTGCTCGATCTGATGATGCCCACGGTCACGGGATGGGAAGTGATCTCCTGGCTCGCGGCCAACCGCGAACGGAAGCCGAAGACGGTCATCGTCGTGAGCGCAACCGACCGCGCGCTGTTGCAGGAGCTCGATGCGACTGTCGTCAACGCCGTGATCTTCAAGCCGTTCGACGTCTTGCAGTTGACCGCGTACGTCAAAGCTTCCTGCGAGCTGGATCACTCCGACCGCCGCCGCTCGCGGGTCATCGCGTCGGAGCACTGACCGCGCGGGACGCGAGATCCGTTTCCGCGGTGACGGTCATGTCGAGATCGCGGAGCAGGCCGTCCTTCAGGTCGTACACCCAGCCGTGCACCGTCAGCGACTGGCCGCGCGCCCACGCGTCGCGGACCACCGTGGTCTTGCTGACGTGGACGACCTGCTCGGTGACGTTCAACTCGCACAGCCGATGGTGCCGCAGCGCCTCGGACTCGAGCGCATCGAGCTCCGCGTGATGCTTCGCGCGCACGTCCTGGACGTGTCGCAGCCAGTTGTCGATCAGCCCCAGCTTCTCGTCGCGTAGTGCGGACAACACGCCGCCGCAGCCGTAGTGTCCGCAGACGATGATGTGGCCGACCTGCAGGACGTCCACCGCGAACTGGATCGACGCCAGGCAGTTGAGGTCCGTGTGCACGACCACGTTGGCGACGTTGCGATGCACGAACATCTCTCCCGGCGGCAGCCCCACGATTTGATTCGCCGGCACGCGGCTGTCGGAGCAGCCGATCCAGAGGTATCGCGGTGCCTGCATTCGGGAGAGGCGGGTGAAGAAATCCTCGTCCTGGCGCACCATTTCGGCGGCCCAGGCGCGGTTGTTCTCGAAGAGGTGGCTGAGGACGCGCATCGTGCGGCGGATTCTATGCCGGGTGTATGCTCGCGGCCCTTTGGAGGTGCGTCATGCTCAGTACATCTCCGGTCACCACGATCCTTCCCGTGGTCGAAGCCGAACGCGCCCGCGACTTCTATGACCGCGTTCTCGGTCTGCGCTACGTCGGACAAAGCGGCGACGGCAAGCATCTCTTCGCGATCGGCAGCGGAACGCTCGCGCTTCTCCAGAAGCCGGAGCCGACGAAGGCCGAGCACACGGCGATGAGCTTCGAAGTGCAGGACGTCGCGGGTGCGGTTCGCGAGCTGACCGGCCGCGGCGTGGTCTTCGAAGACTATGACTTTCCGGGCCTGAAGACCGTCGAGAAGGTTTGCATCCTCGGCTCGGAGAAGGCGGCCTGGTTCAAGGACACGGAGGGGAACATCCTCTGCGTGCATGAGGTGATTCGCTAGCCCCCGGCTCAAGCCGGGGGCTATTACCGTCCGTCCCGCGCAGCAGTGACGCGTCAGCGCGGGACGTCGAGCTCCGTCCGCCGCTGCGCCGCGTGGAGCTCCGCGAGATCGCATTCGACCATCTCGTGTACCAGCTCCTCGAAGCCGACCGTTGGCGCCCATCCGAGGACGCGGCGCGCCTTCGACGCGTCGCCGAGGAGGGACAGCGTTTCGGCGGGACGCATGAGGCGCTCGTCGACGACCACCCAGTCGCGATAGTCGAGATCCGCGGCCGCAAACGCGAGCTCGCAGAACCGGCGCACGGAGTGCGCTTCGCCGGTGGCGATGACGAAGTCGTCCGGCTCGTCCTGCTGCATCATGAGGTGCATCGCGCGGACGTAGTCGCGCGCGTGGCCCCAGTCGCGCACGGCCTCGAGATTGCCGAGGCGGACCTCGTTTGCGAGACCGAGCTTGATCTGCGCGACGCGGGTGCTCACCTTGCGCGTGACGAACTCGTGTCCGCGGCGCGGGCTCTCGTGATTGAAGAGGATCCCGCTGCAGGCGAACATGCCGTAGGACTCGCGGTAGTTGAGGGTCAGGTAGTGGCCCGCGACTTTGCTGATGCCGTACGGGCTGCGCGGGTTGAACGGCGTGAGCTCGTTCTGCGGCGAGTCGCGCACGCGGCCGAACATCTCGCTCGAGCCGGCGAAGTAGAACTTGCACCGCGGCTGGAGCTGATGCAGCGCGGCCAGGACGAAGTGCGCGCCGTTGACGTTCATGTCCATCGTCGAGAAGCCGTCGGCGAAGCTCTCCGCGACGAAGCTTTGCGCGGCGAGGTGATAGCACTCGTCGAGCTCGTGGCGGCTGATGACGTGAAAGATGCTGGGATAGCTCTCGAGGCTCGCGGCGTGAAGCTCGATGCGGTCGAGGATGTGCGCGATGCGGCGGAAGCGATGCTGCGGAACTTCGAGCGCGACGCGGCGGACGATGCCGTGGACTTCGTAGCCCTTCTCGAGCAGAAGCTCCGCGAGGTAACTTCCGTCCTGGCCGGTGATGCCGGTGATCAATGCGCGTTTGGCCACGGACGGAGAATAGCAGTGCTGAGTGCTGGGTGCTGAGTGCTGAGTGGGCCGGTGAGACTCAGCACGAATCGTAGGAAGGGGCATACACCTCCTGTCCGGCATCCCATACACTTCGCGAGACGCGCACGTCTCCTCGCACGTCTCAAGTCACATCAACCGAAGGAGTTGACTCCAAATCCGCGGGCGCGTGCTCCTGGCACTCCGCTCGCCCTCAGTCTCGGCATGATCCGAAAACTCATCCTGCTCCTGCTCGTAACCACGCCCCTTTTCGCCGAAGACCCGCTCTACTTCATCGAGCGCATCGAAGTGCGCAATCAGAAACGCGTCTCGCCGGACGTCGTGATCGCGGAGTCGCGGTTGCGCGAAGGAAGCGAATACTCCGAGGCCGACCTTCGCGACGCGGCCACGCGTCTCGGCCGATTGCCGTTCCTGCTCTCCGTCGACTTCTCGCTCGAGAAGGGAGCGGAGCGCGGGAAACATGTGCTCGTCCTGACCGTCAATGAGACAAAGCCGATCTTCTTCCTCATCGATGCAGTGCCGTACTACGAGCAGAACGAACCATTCATCGACGTCGAGTACAACGACCGCAGCACAGGCGACGACAGGAATCTCGTCCTCGGCGCTCGTTGGTTCCTCGGCCGCCGCGGCGCGGCGCATATCGCATTGGAAGGCGTCGGCAATGATCGCCCGGTTACGCGCGAGTACGCGGCGTTCTCCATCGGCTACACGCAGTACGACCTCTTCGGCACGCGCGCGTTCGCGACGCTCAACCTCAAGAAACCGATCGAAGGCCGCGGCGAAGGTTTGCTGTCGCCCCAGGTTGTCGTGGGTGTGCCGGTCTCCGCGAATCAAACGATCACTCTGCAATACGACGAGACCCGCTTCGGCCGCGAGACGCGGAGAATCAACGGCGAGGATTTCGACGGGCACTACTCGCAGCGCCTCTTCTCCGCGCGCTGGTCGTACAACACCACGAACGAGCCGTTTTTCCCCACAAGCGGCACGCTGGTGCATGTCACGCCGATGGTCGGGACGGCCGATGGCGCGGACGTCTTCTACACATTCGTGTGCTGCGAACCACCCACGTTCACGGCCGTGGCGGGCCCGTATCACCGCGACATCCGCGGCGTGGAGGCCGGTGCGACGCGCTACTGGGAGCTCTCCGAGCGCGGCTCGATCTTCGGTGATTTGCGCGGAGAATGGACGCGCGTCGAGCAGCGAACACCGGTCGAAGGAGAGTCGTACAACGAGACCATGCACGACATCGGCCTCGGCGTCGGGTACTCGTGGAGCCTGTGGTCGCGCGAGGAGCGAGCGGGCGGCGGCGACTCCCGCCTCGAGCTCGTCGCGCGCTTCTCGAGTCGCGACCGCGAGCCGCGCGATGAGTTCTTTCAGCCGCAGCACGACGTACGACAGGTGTCGGCCGCGTGGCTTCGCCGCACGTCGTGGGGAACGCTGCGCATCGGGGCGGGATTCGCATGGTGACGCGCGGCGCGGTGATGATGGTGTTGTTTGCGCTCGCAGTCTCGCTGCGCGCGCAGCAACAGCGGCCCGCGTTCACGGTGCAATCGGGGATCGTCGCGGCGACGCTGCCGGCGTCGGTGCTGCAGGACAAGAGTGTCAAGAAACAGCTCGGCAGCGGACTGACGACGACGTTCCTTCTCGTCGCGCGGCAACGCGAATCCGGTCTCGTGAGCGGCGCGCGCATCGAGGTCCGCTACGATCTCTGGGATGAGGTGTGGATCGTGAGGCGCGTGGAGTTCGACGGCAAGACGGACCGCCAGCGCATCGCCTCGGCGGAAGCGCTCGAGAAGTGGTGGCGCGCGCCGGTGCGGCTGTTCGCGACTGGCGCGGCGCGCGTAGCCTTACAGCTCGATCTCAACGTTCTTCCGTTTTCCGCCGCGGAGGAGGATGACGCGCGGCAGTGGATCACGAAGGCAGGCGGCGTCGGGAGCGGCGCTGGCCTGGTCGACGCATTGATCGGAACGACGATCAGCGCAAAGCCGATCACTTCGTTCCGCTGGAACGTCGATCTCTCGTTGCGATGACGCGCACCCGTTCATTGTCCGTTCTGCTCTTCGCTGTGGCTACGGCGGTGGTGTTGTTCTGGTTTCTGCTGCATCAGATCTCGAGCGTATGGCTCGACGTCGCGCTGCGCCCCGAAGTGCGGCAGGCGCTCGAGCAGTCGATGGAGGATCAGAAGAAGCTACGCGGGCTCGATCCCGAACAGCGCGAGCAGTATCGCCGGCGCTTCGACGACACGCGCACTTTGCTCAACCGCATCGAAGTGCTGCGCATGAATCGCGTGGGTCTGCTGCGGCGTTTCGAGCTCGCGCTCGTGGTGATGTTCGCGATCGCGGCGACGCTGACCGCGGTCATGTTGTGGATGCGCTATCGCCGCGCGCAGGAGCGCGAGCGCGAAGAGTACCGCGGACGCGTGACGTCGCTGCAGGAGACGGCGCGGCGGCACGCGCACGAGATCAAGGGACCGCTTACTGCGGCGCGACTGGAGCTCGAGCGATTCGCCGATCTCGCGCGCAAAGGCGCGTCCGAGGAGGATCTGTCTCGCGCGCAGGAGAGTCTTGGCGAGGAACTGGACCGGCTGGCGCGCTTCACGCGCGAGTTCTCCACTTTCGGCGGCCTCGGCCAGCCGGTGCTGCGGCGCGAATCGCTCGGACAGGTCATCGAGGAGTTCTGCACGACGTTCGCGAACGCGTGGCCGTCGCTCGCGTTGCAGGACGGCGGCGGCGACGCGGTCGTCTGCATGGATCGGGACATGCTTCGCCAGGTGCTCGTGAATCTCTGCACGAACAGCGTGGGTGCCGGCGCACGCGGCGTTTCCTTGTCGATCGTGCGGAACGGCGCGCGGGTCATGCTCGACGTGCGCGACGACGGATCGGGCATCTCCGCGTCGCTGCGCGGACGGGTATTCGATCCGTACGTCACGACGCGCAAGATCGGCGAAGGCATGGGCCTCGGGCTGTCGATCTCTCGCAAGCTGATGCTCGATCACGGCGGTGACCTGGTGCTGCTCGAGACGTCGGAGAAGGGGACGGTGTTTCGGGTGGTGTTCGGACTGGAGTCTCAGTGCAATTGATTCTCCTCGTCGAAGACGACGAAAAGATCGCGGCGAACATGACCCTGCGCCTTCGCGAGGAAGGCTACGGGGTCGTTGGCTTTCGCACCGCCGAGGAGGCGGTCGCGTATCTGCGCGACCCGACGCGCGTGCAGCCGGACATGGCGCTCGTCGACGTGCGATTGCCGGGCATGAGCGGCATCGAGCTCGTGCGCACGCTCGGAGATGGGATGCCCGCGACGATCGTGATCTCGGGCGAGGCCTCGATGAACGAGACCGTCGAAGCGATCCGCCTCGGCGTCCACGATTTCATCGACAAGCCGTTCAGCCGCGAGCGCCTGATCAAGTCGGTACGCAACTGCCTGGAGACCGCGGCGCTGCGGCGGCAAGTCGGCGAACTGCGGTCGCGCGATCAACAGATCGTCGGCGTCGCGGACGCGGTGCACGCGTTACGCGCGGCGATCGAGAAAGTCGCTCCGACGGAAGCGCGCGTACTGATTCGCGGCGAGAGCGGCACGGGGAAGGAGCTCGTGGCGAATGCGATTCATCGCGCGAGCCGCCGCGCGTCGCGTCCGTTCATCAAGCTGAACTGCGCCGCGATTCCCATGCACCTGATCGAGGACGAGCTCTTCGGTCATGCCCGCGGCGCGTTCACGGATGCGAAGACGGCGAAGCGTGGGTTGTTCGAGGAGGCGGACGGCGGAACGCTGTTCCTCGACGAGATCGGCGACATGGAGCCTGCGCTGCAGTCGCGGCTGCTGCGCGTGCTGGAGGACGGGCGCGTTCGCCGCATTGGCGAGACGACGGACCGCGCGGTGAACGTGCGTGTGCTCGCTGCGA
Source organism: Thermoanaerobaculia bacterium (assembly GCA_035999335.1). GTDB lineage: Bacteria > Acidobacteriota > Thermoanaerobaculia > Gp7-AA8 > Gp7-AA8 > QHVT01. The sequence goes on from DASYGV010000134.1 coordinate 7,159, forward strand.
CGCATCGCGATCTCGAGGCGCTCGCACGCGAAGGGCGCTTTCGTGAGGATTTGCTTTTCCGCCTGGCGACGGTGCCGGTCGACGTTCCGCCGCTGCGCGATCGCCGCGAAGACGTGCCGCTGTTGTTCGCGACGTTCCTGCAGCAGTTCTGCGCGCGCAATCAGCGCATCTCGCTGTCGGTCGTTCACGAGGTGTACGCGGCGCTTTCCGCGTACGACTGGCCGGGCAACGTGCGCGAGCTGAAAAACGTCGCCGAGCGGCTGTCGGTATTCGGCACGGACCCGATCACGCTCGATCAACTGCCATCGACGATCCTCACACGCGGCGGAAGCGCGGAGAGCGGGATCGTGCGGATCGGCGAGGCCGCTTCGGTGATGCCCCTGCGCGCGTTCAAGACGCAGTGCGAGAAGGAGTACATCGAGGTCGTGTTGCGCCGCACCAACTGGAATGTGACCCGCGCCGCGGAACTGCTCGACATCCAGCGGACGCATCTGCACGAGAAGATGACGACCCTCGGGATCGTGCGGCCGGAGTGAGGATAACGGTCCTGAGTGCTGAGTCCTGAATCCTGAGTGGGTGGGTGGGACTCAGCACCCAGCACTCAGCACCCAGCACTCCGGCTTCAGTCCGGCCGCTGTCTGCGCAACTCCGCAATCTCGTTGCAGATGGCCCACTTCGCCTTCTGCTCCGCTGTCAGCAGCGCGTCGAACGACGTCTTGAACGTTTCGTGCGCGGCTTTCATCTGTTGGCCGAGGGCGTGGTTCGCAGCCAGGAGCTCTCCGGCTTTGGCGGTGTTGCCGGCTTCGATGGCCGCGCGGATCTCTTCGCGATTCGCGCGCTTCTGTTCGCGCAGCGGCTCGATGGTCGCGCGCAGCGTCTCGCGCAATGGCTCGATCTGCGCGATCTGCGCTTCGGTGAGTCCGAGGAACTCGGCCATGCGCTGGGGCGGGAGGATCTCCCCGCGGCCGCGCTCGTGTCGTGGACCTGGATCCGGACGGGGACCGGGACCACGGCGCTCGCGAGGTGCGGCGATGGCCGCGGTGGCGATGAATGTGGCGATGAGGATCGTGATCGGGATGCGTTTCATGAGGTGCCTCTCCTTCGCCTCAATCGACGGCCGAAACGAGCACTCGTTTACAACGCGGCCACTGCGATGTGTTTGGCGGTATCGACGTAATGCCGCATGCGGACGACTTTTCCCTCTTCGTTCAACGTCCAGAGATGCAGCTCTTCGTCGCGCAGGCGGGCTCCTCCGGCCGTGGTGAACTCGACGACGACTTCCGCCGCGACCGAGTCTTCGCCTACCAGCATCTTCAGCACGCGGAAGTCGTGGATCTGCAAACCGCCGGCGACGCGGAGGAATTCGAGCGCGCCATCGCGTCCGCGGCCCGGCGCGAGCCAGGGAACGCCGGCGCGCTGGGCGTGGTTGTCGTCCCACTCTTCCCAACGGACGTCCTCCGCGAGCCGGGACAGGATGGCCTCGACGTCGCCGCGTCCGAAGGCTGCGTAGATCTCTGCGATGGTCGCCGCGTGGTTGCTCATGGCTCATATACGATTCAACCCGCATGGTGGATTTGATCGCATTCGACGCTGACGACACGCTCTGGCACAACGAACCGATTTTTCAGGCGACGGAGGCGCAGTTCGCGCAACTTCTCTCCGCGTATCACCCGCCGGAGTGGGTGCGCGAACGGCTCTTCGCCACGGAGATGAAGAACCTCGGCCACTTCGGCTACGGGATCAAGGGCTTCATTCTCTCGATGATCGAGACCGCGCTCGATCTCACGGAGTCGCGCATCGGCGGCGCGGAGGTGCGGCGCATCGTGGAGTGGGGACACGACATGCTCCGCCAGCCGGTGCAGCTCCTCGACGGCGTGCGCGAGACGGTGGAAGCGCTCTCCGGACGCTATCGCCTGATGCTGCTGACGAAGGGCGATCTGTTCGATCAGGAGTCGAAGCTCGCGCGCTCCGGTCTCGGCGAGTTCTTCAGCGCGGTGGAGATCGTGTCGACGAAGAACGCGTCGATCTATCGCGCGATCATGATGCGCCACGCGATCGTCCCCGACCGCTTCGTGATGGTCGGCAACTCGCTGCGATCGGACGTGCTCCCCGCGCTCGAGGCCGGCGCGCTGGCCGTCCACATTCCGTACGAGATGACCTGGGCCCACGAACACCTCGACGAGGAGACGCTCGCGGGGAAGGAGTTCGCGGTGCTGGAGAGGATCACCGCGTTGCCGGAGTGGCTGCGAGAACGATGAA
>DASYGV010000177.1:0-44996 GCA_035999335.1 Thermoanaerobaculia bacterium
GCTCACCACCAGAGTTGCTTGATGGACATCCAACGCCACATACTGATTCGCCGTTTGTTTCATGGCAGCCGTCCCTTCCTTTCGTTTGTCGTTTGGCAACTCCAAACTTACAGGAAGGGGCGTGCTTTCAATATTCGTTAGTACCTACGCGGCCCGAACCATCGTCGCTGCACCCGTCGCGCGGGGCTCTCGCTCTGCGTTGCTGCTAACGTGGCCCCTCGACTTCGCTCGGGGCTTCGCTCTCGTCAGATCCACCGCTTCTCCCCGTTCTCCAGTCTCCGAAGCGCTTCTTCCAGCCTGCGCTTCATCGTCTCTTCCTTCTTCGCTTCGGTAATGAAGCGGAGGTAGTCGCGGCGGTATCCCGGCGCGAGCGTCTCGAAGAACGCCTTCGCCTTCGGATGCTGCTGCAGCGCGGCTTCCACCCAATCCGGCACCGGCGCGCCCACCTGCAGCCGCTTCTTCGGCGGGTCCACCTTCAACGGACGTTTCGCGCGGCCGGCGTCGGTCATCAGGCCCGCGGCCTCCATCCGCGCGAAACGCTCGAGGTTGATCTTCGACCAGTTCGTCAGGTTCGTGCGCGGCGTGAAGCGCTGCTTGAAGTGATCCTCGTCGATCTTCCGCACCGTCGTGTCGATCCAGCCGAAGCAGAGTGCTTCCTCCACCGCTTCGACGTACGTGAAGCGCCGCTTGTCGTTGTGCGCCTTCACGAAGATCAGCCAAATCTCCGCGACGCGATCGTGGTTCTTCTCCAGCCAGGTGCGCCATTGCGCGCGGGTCGCGAACTTCTTCTCCATCTCTCCAGTCTCTCGCAAAGCCCTGAGCGAGCGATAGCGAGTCGAAGGGCCAGGTTAGCACCTGCGCGGCACGCATCAATCGTCGCTGCACATGCGGTCTCGAGTCGGCTCGCTCTGCGTTGCTGCTAACCCGGCCCCTCGACTTCGCTCGGGGTCGACCCTGAGCACCGTTTCACCGCCGCAACCAGCGCGTCCGCATCCTCGTCGGTCGTGCCGAAACCGCAAACGAGACGGAACGCGTCCGGGCCGAAGAGCGGCCAGTCGAAGAACAGGAATCCTTCCTCGATCAGCGCCGCCACGACCCGCGGCTCGAAGCGAACGAACACGACATTCGCCTGCACGGGATGAATGACCTCCAGCTCGCGTCCGATCCGCTGCGCGACGGCATTTGCGCGCCGCGCGTTGCGCAGCCACAGGTCGTCCGCGAGATACGCCTCGAACTGCGCCGACAGGAAGCGCATCTTCGATACCCGATGTCCCGAGCGATGCCACCTCGGCGCGATCTCCTCCGCCAGTTCCTTGCGAAACACGACGATCAGCTCCGTCGGGATGACGCCGTTCTTCGTTCCGCCGAAGACGAGCACGTCCACGCCCGCGCGCCAGGTAATGTCCGCGGCGCTGCTTTCGAGGGTGACCAGCGCATTCGCGAAACGCGCGCCGTCCATGTGCACCGGCAATCCCACTGACGCGATCGCGCGCACTTCGTCCGCCGTGTAGACCGTGCCCGCCTCCGTCGCCTGGGTGATGCTCACGCACGTGACCTCATGCGCGCGCTTTCGCACATCGTCCGCATTCAACTTCCCGCCGTCGCCGGGAATCGGAACGAGCTCCGCGCCGCCGGTGAAGAACTCCGGCGCGCCGAGCTCGTCGCGGTAGATGTGCGCGTCTTCGTGACACAACACGCTGCCCGACGGCGGCGTGAGCGCCGCGATCGAGAGCGCGTTGCCCGCCGTGCCCGTGACGACAGGAAAGATATCGACGTCGTGCTCGAAGATCTCGCAGCAGCGCTCGCGCACGCGCGCCGTGATCTCGTCGCCACCGTACGAAGTCATCGTGCCGGCAGCGGCGCGCGTCAGCGCCTCGAGGATCTCAGGAGACGCGCCGTGAGTGTTGTCGGAGCGAAAGTCGCGATTCACGCGGGGAGTGTAATGGTGTGGAACGCTGGCGTCCCGCCGGCTGGCCGGGCGGCGTCCTCGCCGCCCCGCAGAACGCAGGCGCGGGACGCCTGCGAGCCAGCCGGCGAGGACGCCAGCGATCCTTCACCGCGTGCCTATGCCGTCAACGCGTTCCGCGCGACGCGTGCCCGTCCGCGCACCGCGCTCCACATCCACGACCGGCCGGTCTTCTCCGCGATGAACGCGCGCATGCGCGGCATGTCCGTGAACGCGGGCGTCAGCGTGCGCGGGTCGTTGAAGTTCGCGAAGAACGAATCGGCAATCCGTTGCGGGCCGCTTTCGTCCCGAGGGAGGCCGGTGCTGCCGACCTGCGCGATCAGCAGCTCCTTCGCCGCGTCGGGGATCGGCTCGAGGAACATGTTGTTGAACGCGCACGCGTAGCGCGCGTGCTCGTTCCAGAATGCGTCGAAGGTCTCCGCCATCCACTGCGCGTCGAACGGACGCTCTCCGCGCGCGACGATCCTGTCGACCAGATGCCGCGCCTGTTTCACGCCGCTGTTCGCACCTTGCGCGGCGATCGGGTCGTACGAGATCGAGGTGTCGCCGAGCGCCGTGACTACGCTTCCGGATGGAAGGGTGCCGACCGGATTGCGCACGGTCGGCGCGATCTTGCCCGTGAGCCAGCCGAGCGGATCGGCGAGCTCCATGTCGCGGATCCACTCGCCGCTCCAGGGGAACAGCTCCGCGACCATCGTCTTCGCGATCGACAGCGCCTCCTCGCCGCTCTGCACGGAGCCGAAGCGATCGATGCGCGAACCAGGCTTCGCCTCGATGACGATGTTCCAGGAGCGCCCGCGGTCCTTGTGGTAGTACGGAACGAAGAACACCTCGCCGTCCGTGCCGAGGAACTCGAACTTCACCGGGGTGAACGGGCAGGCGTCGACGGACATGCGGCCGGTGGCGATGATCATCGTCAAATTGCGCTGCGGCGCGTCGTACGGCGAGCGCGAACCGTCGCGCGGGAAGAGACGGCAGAGGTCCGACTTTCCGGTCGCGACGATGGTCAGGTCGTGACGCCGCGCGATCTGCTCCAGGCGATCGACGTCGACGGATTCGATGATCAACTCGCCGTCGAAGTCGTTCATCCAGCGATGACATTGCAGCCGCAGGTCGACGGCCTGGAACGGCGTCGGCGTGCGTCCGCGCAACTCGATGAGCGGCTTGCGCACGGTCGGGCAGAACGTGAGGAACACGCCCTCGCCGCGCGGCGCGACGTCGTCCCAGTGATTCAGTCCAAGCTCGCGCTCGAATGACAACGCCATCTCGAAGCGCGCCGCCGTGCCGGTCGGCCGGCTCTCGCGCAGCCACTGCTCGGCCGTTCGATCGGAGTAGAGCGTGACCGGATAGCCGCGACGCCGCAACGCGTGCGCGGCGATGAGGCCGATGATCCCGGAGCCGACGATCGCGATTTTTCGCATGCCTTCATCCTAGACGGCAGGCACGCGCGCGATGTCAACGAACGTGGGCGAATCCGTTGCGTTCTGCGTCGCTCGTCTTCGGACTCCAAAGCTTCGGAAGCAGCAGGCCGCTCGACCGGCGATAGGCCTCGAACTCCGGATACCTCGCGAGAGACTTGTCCTTGCGCCGCATCCGCAAGAAAAAGTTCGTTACCCAGAACGCCAGCACGACGAACGACAGCCAGTGCCACGACAGGATCGCGTACGACGTGTAGATGAACAGCTCGCCGAGGTAATTCGGATTGCGCGAGCGTTTGAAAAATCCGTCGGTGATCAGCCGCACGCGTTCGCGCAACATGAAGTACTTCTGCGCATCGCTCGCGTAGTGCAGGAACATCCCGAGGATGTAGAGCGCGATTACGGCCGCGAGAATGTACGGCGGATGCACGATGCGCCTGCTGATCAGCAGGTACGGCGCGATCAGATAGAACTGCAGCGGAACGAACACGAAGAAGAAGCCGATGGCGATCGGGAGCCGCTCTTCGAAACTCTTGTCGGGGAAGATCGCGTGCTTGATCAGCCAAAGGATCGTGTACGTGCCGTGGAGCGCGAGGTAGACGAAGGCCTCGGTGGACCAGTTCTGGTACGCCCACATCATGGCCAGGACGGTAGGGGTCACGAGGATCTTGTGAGCGTTGATCAACGTGGCGACTTTCATCGGCTGAGCCTCTCCTCGGGTCGCTATAGAGTACGCCTGTTTGCGCCGCCGCACCGCCATCGACGCCGCCATTGCGCTCACCCTCTTCGGCTGCATCCCCGTCGTCGTCCGCTCGATCTCCGCGAACGCATTCACCATCGGCATCTTCCGCCTGACCGTCGCCACGCTCGGCCTCGGCGCGATGATGGCTTTTCGGCGCCAGTTGCGGCGCGTTCCGCCGCTCGACCTCGCGCGGCTCGCGGTCATCGGCTTCCTCTTCTTCGCCCACTGGCTCACGCTCTTCCTGGGCATCAAAGCGTCGTCCGCCTCGATCGGCGCGATCGGCCTCTCGACCTACGGCGCGCACCTGCTCATCCTCGGCGCGCTGTTCGGCGGAGCGCGTGTACGCGCGAGCGACGTCGTGGCAGTGCTGATCGCGATTGCCGGCGCGCTGCTCGTCGTGCCGGCGTTCGATCTCGGAAACGACGTCGCGCTCGGGATGCTCCTCTCCTCCGTGAGCGCGCTGTTGTACGCGAGCCTCCCGCTTCTCCATCAACGCTGGTCGCACATCGACGACAACACGCGCGCCCTCGGCCAGTTCGCCTTCGCCCTCGCCTTCTTCCTGCTGTTCGTGGGCAAAGCCGAATGGACGCTTACGGGCCGCGACTGGGGCGGACTGCTTTTTCTCGCGATCGGCGTGACGCTCATCGGCCACAGCCTCTGGGTGCGCGTAACGACGCGGCTCTCGCCGTCGGCGACGAGCATTCTCTACTACGCGAACATCCCGATCGCCATCGCGCTCAGCGCGCTCTTCCTCGGCGAGCGCCTCACGATCCGCAGCGCCATCGGCGCGATGCTGATCATCGGCGCCGGCGTCCTCGGACTGTCCCGCCGAGTCAGGCGTGCTCGCGCCGCCGTTTGACGTGAGAGGTTACTTCCTCAGCTCAGCTCTCAACTTCCGCACCGCCTCGGTCTGCGTTTCGCAATCAAGAAACTCCCGAATGAATGATGGCGTGAGGCCCAGGATCACGGAGCTCTGCGGGATCTCGACGTACGCGCCGCCGCGCAGCTCGTACGCTTTGAGCTCCTCTTTCTTCCAGATCCACACCTCTCTCACGCCGAGGCCGCGATAGACATCCAGCTTGTCGATTCCGCCGTGAGTCCAGATCACTTCCACTGCGAGATCGGGTGATTCCTTCGCTGCTCCGACCGCGTAACACTCGTCCGGCTCGATCCCACGGAGTTTCGGAGCGTTGCGCATCGTGAGAGATCCGTAGCCCTCGAAGACAAGCCCCTTCTCGTCGGCGTAGGCCTCGAGAAGACGCGCGATCATGGTTTTGAGCATTTCATGGGTACGTGATGGGCTCATGATCTCGAGCTGTCCCTCCAGGTAAGTCACGCGCACTCCGGCGCGGTCGCCGCGGATCGCCAGGAAGGTTTCGAACTGCCACCAGTCGATGCCGCCGAGAATCACCCGCTGATCGGGGTCTTCCACCCGACTCGGAGGGGCGAGGATGGGCGCGGTCGACATGAAACGACTATAGCACCGAGGCCTTGACGCGCCTCTCCTCGGACTGTCCCGCCGAGTCACGCGTGCTCGCGCCGCCGTTTGAGTTTGCGCCTGTGCCGCACGCTCGCTTCCTCGAGCGAATGCGTCTCTTCGACGCTGCTTTCGCGCTTGGCCATTTCCGCGAGCTCGCGATAGTGCTTGTGCAGCACCTCGAGCTCCTCCTCAGAAAGGTCTTCGACGGAGATGAGCCGGTTCGACGCGGCATCGATCGCCGCGACGATCTCGTTGAGCTTGAGCTGCACCGCCAGCGCGCCCTTGTTCTGCGCGCGCTGGATGAGGAACACCATCAGGAACGTGACGATCGTGGTGCCGGTGTTGATGACCAGCTGCCATGTGTCCGAATACCCGAACAGCGGGCCCGTACATCCCCAGATCACGATCACCGCAAGCGCCACGATGAAGGACCAGGTCGAGCCCGACTTCTCCGATACCCATGTCGCGAACCGCGCCGCGGGGGATGTGTGGCTGTTTCCCATTCGCGCTCCTTTTTCGAGTGGCCATCGCCTTGCACAATACAACCACGTCCGAGGAAGAGATGAGGAGGCGATCCGGAGGCAGACGTGGAGCGACTTCTACAGGAATTCGAACGACGCATCACCGATGACAGGGGGACGACTTATCGAGTCTTTCTCTATGGACTGAGCCGGCCGGCGGACACATGGGTTGGCTGGCTCGCGTTCGAGCGAATCTCGGACGGACGGCGGTTCGCGACGGACGTGGAGACCACGCAGCCGAACGCACAGGCGATCGTCTACTGGGCAACCGGACTCACCGACACCTACTTCGAAGGCGCGCTCGCGCGCGCGTTGAAGCCGCGTCGCGTTGCGACCATAGGCAGCACCCGGCGACGGCAACTGGCGAATGTCGAGAGCGGGGAGAGAATTGTGAAAAAGCGCGCCGGATCCTGAGCCCGTCGATCGATTCCGACTCTCTTGATCCCACGTCGAGACTGCACGCAGAAAGTTCGCCTCGGAGCGACCGCACGTGCCCAAGGCTGGGCCAACCAGCGCTCCGGCCGTGCCGGCTAGCGCAACTGCTCCAGAATCGTCACTGTCGCCACGCGGCGCATGAATTCGCGCATCGCGTCATCGGCGCGGTCGTACGTCCGCTTGAGCACCGCGATCTCCTCGTCCGGCGTACCGTCGACGATCGTGATGCCATCCAGGGGCTGGTTCGGATCGGACGTGATCTTGTGCTGCCATCCGCGCACACTGTGGCTCAGGCAGAGATAGCGGACGGCGACGGCGGACTGCCGCGCGACACGGCGGGCCGACGTCGAGGGGCGCTCGACGCCATGAAGGTTCGACTCCCACTCGATCACCCGCTCCTGCGCTTCGTGCACGAGCAGATCGAGGAGCAGGTCGTGCTCGCGCGGGCCGACGTTCGGAAACGCCACGCCGCTCTGATAGACGACCCCCGTCTTCGCCGGCAGCAACACCGAATGCCGCACCGTGGCCTCGGTCGTCAGCGGACCGCAGGCGAATCCTGCGACGCGGCCGACATCGAGGCGGCCGGAGTGCTCGAACTTCGCGCCGCCGAGGCCCATCTCCAGGACGAGAACCTCCTCGTCGCCGAAACGTCCGCGGCGAGCAGTGCGAAGGATGACCCGAGGATCGTGGCGAGGCATTTTTTGACGGAGGGCAGCCTATGCCGCCCTCCGTCAGACACCCGTTACTGCTTCGTCATTCTCGTGCGAGACGGCGGCGCCGCGGACGTCATCGGCGCCGGGAATCCGCGTTTGCGCATCAGCGCGTCGATCTTCGGATCGCGCCCCCGGAACGTGCGATATCCCTCGGCCGGATCCACCGTGTTGCCGACCGAGAAAATGTTCGCGCGCAAGCGGCCCGCGACGCCCGGGTCATAGAAGCCGCTGCCTTCTTCGAACGCCTCCGCGGCGTCGGCCGTGATCACGTCCGACCAGAGATAGCTGTAGTAGCCCGCCGAATAGCCGTCGCCGGAGAACACGTGCAGGAACTGCGGCGAGCGGTGGCGCATGACGATCTCCTTCGGCATGCCCAGCTCCTCGAGCGTCTCGCGCTCGAACTCGTCCGCGTCGATGGTCTGCGTGCCCGCGAGGTGCATCTTCATGTCGACGAGCGCGCTCGCGAGATACTCCGTCGTGGCGAAGCCCTCGTTGAACGTCGACGCCTTCTCGATGCGATCGACGAGGCTCTGCGGAATCGGCTCGCCAGTCTGATAGTGCACGGCGAACTTCTGCAGCACCTCGGGCGTCGGCAGCCAGTGCTCGAGGAGCTGCGACGGGAACTCGACGTAGTCGCGCGCGACCGAGGTGCCGGACACCGACGGGTAGGTGACGTTGGATGCGAGGCCGTGCAGCGCGTGACCGAATTCGTGGAACATCGTCGACGCGTCGTCCCAGGAGATCAACACCGGCTCGCCCGGGTTGCCCTTCACGAAATTCGAATTGTTGGAGACGATGGTCGTGATCTCGCGGTCGAAGCGCTCCTGATTGCGATACGAATTCATCCACGCGCCGGAACGTTTGCCCGGGCGCGCGAACGGATCGAAGTACCAGAGGCCGATGTGCTTCCCGGTCGTGCGGTCCGTCACTTCCCACACGAGCACGTCGGGGTGATAGACCGGCACGTTCGTGACCGGCGTGAAGTTGAAGTTGAACAACTCGCCCGCGACCCAGTGGATCGCGTCGCGGAGCTTGTCCAACTGCAGGTACTGCTTGACCTCGTTCTGATCGAGGTCGTACCGCGCCTTGCGCACCTTCTCCGCGTAATAGCGGTAATCCCACGGCTCGATGGTGATCTTCGCCTTCTCGCGGTTGGCGACCTTCTGCATGTCCGCGACTTCTTCCTTCACGCGGGCCACGGCCGGCTTCCAGACCGCTTCCATCAGTTCCATCGCGCGCTCGGGGTTCTTGGCCATCGCGTTCTCGAGGCGCCAGTGCGCGTGCGTCGGGTATCCGAGGAGATTCGCGCGCTCGGCGCGGAGTCGCAGGATGTTGCCGATGATCGCGTTGTTGTCGTGCGCGTCGGCGTTGTCGCCGCGGTTGACGAACATCCGCCACGCTTTCTCGCGCAGGTCGCGGCGATCGGAGTACGTGAGGAACGGATCGACGGAGGAGCGTGTGTTCGTGATCACCCACTTCCCGCTCTGGCCTTTCGCATTCGCAGCGTTGGCGGCGGAGTCGCGTAGAGACTGTGGGAGCCCGGCGAGATCGGCCTCTCTCTCGAGCACGACGAAGTGGTCCGTCTCGTCGGCGAGAACGTTCTGGCCGAAGCTCGTGTAGAGGCCGGCGAGCTCCTGGTTGATCTCCGAGAGCCGCGACTTCTTCGCGGCGTCGAGCTTCGCGCCGGCGCGGACGAAGTTCGTGTACGAGAGCCAGGCCAGGCGCTGCTGCTCTGGAGTGAGCTGCGCCTTCGACGGCGAGTTGTAGACCGCTTCGATGCGGCGGAAGAGGGCTTCGTTCTGCGTGACCTGGTCGGAGAACGCGGCCAGTTTCGGCGCCATCTCGCGCTCGATCGGCTGGAAGTCCGGCGAGTTCATGCTCGAGCTCCAGATGCCGTAGATCGTGCCGACGCGGTCGAGCGTGCGTCCGGAGCGTTCCATCGCCGCGATGGTGTTGTCAAACGTCGGCGGCTCGGGATTGCTCGCGATGCGGTCGATCTCGGCGAGGTTCTCCGCCATCGCCGCCTCCAGCGCGGGCTTGAAGTCCTCGACGCGGACCTGGTCGAACGGCGGAACGCCGCTGTACGGACCGGTCCAACTCTTCAGGAGCGGGTTTTCCGGAACGGCCGGCGCCGTCTCGGCCGGCGGAGGCTCGGCCGGCATCTCGGCCTGGACTTCCGGAGTGGTGCTCTGCGGTGTGTCGGTGTTCGTGGAGGAGCAACCGGCCGCCACGACGGCCATCAGGATGACGATCAGTGTTCTTCGCATGGGCGAAGCCTATTCACGAGGCGTGCACAAGTACAGTCCGGGGGCCGGGGCAGTGCTGAGTGCTGAGTGCTGGGTGCTGGGTGCTGGGTGCTGGGTGCTGAGTGAGACCAGAAATACGAAAGGATGCGGCTGGATCTCGCGACGGGAAAGAAGCTCGAATAACGGGTAGTCGCTATGGCCGTCGCCGCGTTGTCAGCCCGCCGCCGACCCAGGCGACGATCGGCAGACCGACAAACGGCGCATGCCCGATGAGTTGAATCCACCAGCGCGTCGCGAACGTCGGCGGGCGATGCACGAGCAGCGGAATGACCACGATCGACATGACCAGCCACACGAACGGTCCATACACCGCTGCGACCGCGAACACGCCTCCTCGAGTATCGACCACCCGCCGGAGCCACGCCCAGCTCATCGTGAGCAGCAGGAACACGCCCGACCAGAAGAAGGCGACGCCGAAATGCATCAGCACTCCGATGAGAGCCGTCCGCGTTCCGCCGTCGTATGCGGACTTGCCCAAGAGGGTCGACGCAACGGCTTGCCAGAGCCGCGTGATCGTCGAGCCATAGAACCCCGCGCTCAGCACACACGCGAAGAGTCCGTCCGTGATCCCGGTCGTGAGACCGGCGCCGATGAGCCGCCGCAAGTACGAATGAATCATTGCGCGGTCATCCTAAGACTGATCGATGATCGATCGTGGTAACGGAAATGGTGCGATCGTGGCGTCAGCGCATCGTCCCGGCGTCCACGTCCCGGATGAACCGGATCACGCCGTTGAACCACGTCTGCTGATCGTCATAGAGAGCCATGTGACTGCCGTTCGGGCAGTACAGGTAGCGCGCGTGCGGGATCTGCGACGCCATCCACTCCATGTGCTTCGGGTCCATCGTGTCGTAGCGAGCGCCGACGACGAGCGTCGGGACGGCGATCTTCGCGAGATCGTGAGAACGGTCCCACCGCTCGAGCTTCCCGCTTGCTCCGAGCTCGCTCGGCCCCTGCATCGGGACGTAGACATTCGGGTTGAGGTGCTTGAACGCCCGATGGACCGGATCCGGCCACTCGGCTGCGGGGATTCGCAGAAGGTGTCTCTCGTAGTGATGCGGAATCAGGAGCTCCATGTAGCGCGGGTTCTGCGTGTCCCCCGCGGCCTCGATGCGCTGGATCTCTTGCAGCGCGGCCTGATCCATCTCCGGCATCAGCACGTCCTTCGCGTACGCGTTGTACGCCGGGATGCTCGACATCATGTTCGAGATGACCAGGCCCTTGACGTGTTGCGGGTACTTGAGCGCGTACTCCGTGGCCAGGAGGCCGCCCCATGAGTGTCCGAGGAGGTAGAAGTTGTCCTTGTTCAATCCGAGGGCCTGGCGCACCTGCTCGACTTCTTCGACGAAGCGCGGCAGGTCCCACAGGTCAGGCTCGTTCGGCTGCTCGCTGTAATACGACCCCAGCTGGTCGTAGAAGTAGTACTCGATGTCCTCGGCGGGAAAGAAGCTGTCGACGGCTTCGTAGTACTCGTGCGTTGTGCCGGGCCCGCCGTGCAGCAGGAGGACTTTGACGCGCGGGTTGCTTCCCACGCGCTTCGTCCAGACGCGAAACGTGCCCTTCGGCGTCTGAATCGGAATCATCCGAACGCCGCCGGCCTGGATCGCGGCCGGCGTGGGCGATTCGAAGTAGCGGTTGCCGGGGCTGGCGGCACACGCGCAGAGAAGCAGCAGGAGCGGGATGAGTCGCTTCATGACGATATTCTACGGAGCCGGCGGCGTTTTGGATGGGCATCGCAATCGAGCGGACCACTCGAAAGCGTAGTACAGCACAGGGATTACGGCGGTGTTTGGCGCCGCGCGGTCCTTCTTCAGCATGGACTCGGACGTTCCCTGTGATTCCCTGATCGCCCACTTGGGCCATACGATCCGGCGCCCAACGGCTTGACGCTCTCCGGGCAGCGGCCGCAAAGGGTATCGCACTCGGGACAACCGCGGCGCGGTCGGCCTCCGGTGCAGCGCTAGGCACCGGTTCTCTGCGCGTCGCCTTTCGCCGGAAAAGTTGCGACCACCTCGATCCTTCCGACGATGTTGTCGTTCAACTCTTCGAGATCTTCTGCGGGAATCCACCATTCGGTGTGTTCGGCGCCACCGACCTGATGGACCTCAAAGCGGTCAACAAACTGCTTGCGAACGTCAAAGCGCGTGACAAAACCGGATCCGCTTTCGCGAACGTTCCAGTCTCGCGCAATCTGTTCGGCGTAGCTCTGGTTCGTAACCGGATAAAAGATCGGCTGGCCAGGGAGGCGTGGCGGCCATCGTCGCCAGCCCAACGCCGCAACGAGCTCCAGCTCTTTCGGGCCTGTCGGCCGGAACATCGTGACGACCTCGTCGTTCATACAGCTACCTTGCTGTGCAAGGCGATCGGGCCAGTAGGATGAGCAGTCTTCACAATGGTTACCAGGTCAAAACGGCTTGGGTCGGCTTTCTGAAGCTCATCAGTGGCTCGCGTGCAGCGCGACGACCTTCCACGCACCACCTCTCTTGACGAGAGTCATCGTAGAACAATCGGAACGGTGTTGCGTCGGCCTCCGTCCCCGGAACTGCTGAACGTTGCCGCAGCGACGTACCACGGACAACGGCGGCGGCGCCGTACACGTTGATCGTCACCTCGCTGATCTCGAGCCTTGCGAACTCTAGCCGACCGGAACGGACCTCTTACTCCCGCGCAAGTTCGATAAGCGCCTCCGCCGGGACCTTGTCGCCTTTCGCTACATGACTTGCAAGATGTGCCGCCATCTCGTTGGCAGTCTCGCACCTGAACTGACTCCCGATGCTTGGGCAGCGCTCGCATGTATAGCCGCCGCGAGCGTCTTCGTAGACATACACGTCTGAGTCGCATCCGTATCGGGCGTATGCCATCTCTCTCGCCGGCTTCAGCGGCCAACGTGGACTTCACCGCTCGCCGAAGGCGAGTCCGGTGCAGGACAGGTAGGCGTCGTTCTTATTTGGGTTGCGGATAGCGACGCTTCGTATCTGCTAACGATTGGGCCACCAAAGTCTCTAGGACCCTCGGATCCACGTTGGCTAGGCGTCTGATGTAGACACATACCTTTCCAATCTTGTGCTTTCCCAGCTTGGCCAACAAGACGTCACGACCTTCGAAGTCCGGCGCGATGTAAACAACCAGCTCCCTTCCGCGCACGGCAAACCCAGCGAGAGCGGAATCGCCTTCGTGACCACTGGCGTACTTGTAATGATAGCTCCCGAACCCGACGATGCTTGGCCCCCACATCGTTGGTTCTTGCTTGGTCACTCTTCGCATGAGAGCAACCAGCTTCAGGGCGTCATTCCGTTGCTCCTCGTTCGCGATGGCAGCAATGTGGCTCTCGGCGCTGACTTCTGTGGGTTTGGTCTTGAGCTTTGACACACGCGCCTCCCAACGGCTTCTTTTCGAAGCCTAACCGCTTGCGGTTCAGCGGCTTCGTACGGCGCGCTGACCGTTGAAGTCAAGAGTAGCAGACGGCGGCACGAAGTCCGCTGCAACCGCTGGGTTGGGTGACGGTTCAGGCCTCGTCCCGCACGGCAGCGCGCGCGCGAGCGATGCGCTCTTCGTAGTTCGGGTTGTTGATGGGTTCCGTGAGAGTGCTCTCGAGGATTGCCTGGATGTCCCACAGAACTCGCTGCTCGGACTGGTCGATGATTCGGAGCTCACCAGAATCATCCGAGTATCGCGTCAGAAACTCGAAGAGCACCAGCGCTTCATCGCGAGTGAGTTTGATCGTGACGTTTTCTTCGGTCATGCGCTCGTCGCCCAACGGCCCAGCGCTCGTCGCCGGAACCGCACGCGCTACTGTACTGTAGCACCCACGATTCTGGTGCGGCGGTTCCGGTCGGCTGGAGCGCGGAGTTAGTTAGGCGACGGGCGGCCCCGTGCTGTCGGTCGAGTCCTGTTGTAAGGATCCACGGTCATTCTGGGCGGTGTCGGAGAGGGTACGTGCGACGAGCGACGTTCCGTCCGGCAGCCCGCCCCAGTCTTCGCCTGTCCAGTCCCACAACTTGTCGATGCGGACTTCGCTTGCCGGTCCGAATTCTGGCTGGGTCGCTAGTTTGTTGATTCGATACAGCACGTTGGTCGTTCGGATGCGGGCGATGATGATCCCCTCATCAATATTGGCGACCGAGACGATCTGGACGTCTCTGCGAATGTCGCGGGCAATGAACCTTGAAAGAACTTCGCCTTCGCGAAACGTTCTCCGATGGGACCAGCGCCGAAGTCTATCGATGATGTTCCACATGAACGTCTCAATCGGTCGCCTAACGTCCCCAGCTGAGCCCCTTCGGCCCAAAAGCGGTCATGAGAGCGGTGGTCCTCGGCGCAGACGGGAGCCGTCGAATTGAAGCTCGACATTCTCTTTGAAGTCTAGGATCGTCGCTACCGATCGATCCGTGTGCTTCAAGTAGTAGATGACGTCCTCCTGCTTGAACCAGGTAGTGGCCACTAGCTGAGAAGGTTCTCCCAGCACCACGGCGTAACGACTAGCGGGATGCCGGCGAAATCCAGCCGGAATGGCGATGCTGTGCGATGCGCAAAACTGTTCGATCACTTTCGAGTAGCGCATGTGTCGCCCAACGGCCCAGGGTTCAGCCACGGTGCCCGCGACGTTATGGTAGTGCAAACGCGGAGCACAGGAACGCAAGCGGGCCTCGCCGGCTGGAACCCAGAGTCAGCCGCCGGCCCTAGTGCGTGTGCGCTGCTCCGGTGAGGAGCCGGCTGATCCGAGGAAACTGGGCTCGAACCATGTCACCGGCGCTGGCAAACAGGTGCGCGAGGAGCTCCTCTGGAGCAACGGCGTCACCGAGGAATACCGCCGACTTGAAGCGAACCTCGCCCGATTCCGCGAAAACGAACGAACCAATTGGCAAGGTCGCATTGATTTCGTTGAGTGCTGTAAGCACTTCGAGACTCGGCTGAACTCCGAGGGAAGGCACGATGACTCGGACGAAGATGCCCTCGTTGTCCGGATTCACCCATGCGAGCGTGGCTAGAGGCACGCAGCATGGAGTGAACTGACACTGAAACAGAATTCCGTAGAGGGGATCCGGTAGCTCGACGAAACCCGGGGCGTCGACGAGAAGGCGACGGACGAGGGCCTGGTTCGCGCGATGATTGTCTGGGGTCATGTGCTGAGGCGCCTAAAGGTAGCGTCGAGTTGGGCGTCTCAGGAGAGCTCGTCGTAGCCGTCGTCACCGGCGACGCCTCTGATCAGGGATCGTCGCACGAACAACATGGCCAAGATGATCAACGGTGTGATGTAGATGGCCCAGCGCGCTGGGGGATGCCACCAGGAGTCTGACGTGCCGGCGCGCCATGCGTAGGCCGCAGTTGCGCACCAGAGGCACCCGACAAAGATCGCGTTCGCAATCCGGTGGAGCCATTCGGGCAAATATCGGTTGTGGATTCGCAGCATCACACGCTCAACGGCCCTGCGCTTCACCCGCGCCGACCCGCACGCCACATCGTAACCCACCCGCGGCACTCCCGATGCGGGCTGCGTCGGCTGCAAGCGAGTTAGATGCGTGGGACGACGGATTGATTCGGCCGTCGCCGGTCTACCGCTGTTGCGATAGCGAAGATGATCGACGACAGCACTGCTACATTGATGCAGAGGCTGAGCGGATCGAATGCAAGACCTTCGATGCTCGGAGGCGAAGCGAGCGAGACGAGCCACCACTCCTGATGCGAGGGGTGAATCACGGCGGCTGGAAGGCCGTATCCGGGACCACCGATGCAGTACTCGAGCTTGACCGCGAGTCCAACGACGGCGGCGATGGTACCCAACAGAAGCGATCGTGCGATGCGTCGTTTCACAAGAAGTTATCTGCGAGCGTCGAACGGCCCGACGCGCGTCCGAAAACACGAACCGTCAGGATCGGATTCGATCTTCGAGACGCGAAGGATCGGTCCGAACCAGCGGTTCCATTCGCCGGCGCGCACCGTGGTCAACGTGCCCCACACCGTCACAGGAACCTCCGCGTGACCGGCTTCGAACAGCGGATGGTTGATCACCTCGTGAAGCGGCATCAGGCGCACGTGTTCGCCAGACGCGAGTTGGAGATCCCCGGAATCGAAGCAACCCTTCACCACCGCCTTCCGTGCAAGCACGTCCTTCGCGGCTTCCGCATGCGTGCGTTCGTAGAAATCGGTTCCGTGTCGAGCTTGCGCGACCCGGACCGTGACGAAGTTATACCCTCTCGTAAACCCAACGACATCGTCAGTCGGCGCATAACCACCCGTCGTTTCGCAGTACAGGCCGTATCTTTCGGCGAGCAGCTCCTCGAACCGAAACTCCGCGGGATCACTGGACGGACCCATCACACAACCAAGGCGATAGAGCGCGCTCCTGCCTCGCACCTGATGCAACGCTGCGAGCGACGCTCCACGCGCGGTGGGCGAAAGAAACCATCCCGCGGCGAGCGCTCCAGCGACGATGCCGATGACGACGTATTTGCGCCGCATTCCGTTCACCACTCAAGTACGCGTAGCCAGGATGGCGATCACTCCAATGACGAGAAACACGGGCCAGGACAGGTGCCTCCCCCGAGATCCGGCAAGCACGATGACAGCGTGGACGAGGAACGTCCAGCCAATCGCAAGACCGATGGCGCTGGACGTGACAGGCGCGTGCGCCAGCAGAACGAGAATCGCCGCGAATCCCCACCACGCCACCGTTGTGACATGCCAGGCGAACCGCAGGGTCCGAATCATGAGCTTTGTCAGATCCCCGCGGCGGGAGAGGCGCATGAGGATGTAGCGTTCACCCAGATAGGAATGGGCGATTCCTACAGCCACCACGAGAAATGCCGCGACGTAGAGTGCACTTTGCATAACCCGTTAGTCCGGGGCCGGCCGTCCGCCGAAGCTGACGATGTAGCCGTCGGGGTCCTCGATATAGAAATCTTTCGTGCCCCACGCCGTGACTGTGAGAGGCTTGAGGATCGTCGCTCCGTTGGCGACGCATTGATCGTAGAACGCTTCGATTCCCTCGACACCCGCCGCGGCATCCAGATGTTCGTTTTCGCGCCGATACCGGCGCTCCTCCTGGTTCCGGGGCGCTTCTTTCAGATGCAGCTCCAGTCCGTCCAGATCGCCAATTGCGTAGAACCCGTCCCATGGCTCGCCGAACGTGAACCCGATCCGTCGGTAGTAGGCGATCGAACGGTCGAGGTCTTCGACGAGGAATTGAGGAGCGAGGGACGTTATCCGCGTCTTCATTGCAGTCGTGGTCATTGATCCTCCTTGGGTTATTGCAGGATGCCGAACTTCGCGAGTAGAAACACGAGAGCGACCACGGCCCCCAGGAGCAGCCACAAACTTACCTCGGTCCGCCGCCGAATGCTGCTGCAGCGCCGACACTGAAAGCGCGGTTTGTCGAGCATGCCATAGGGGCCGGTCAGCTCAGCACCGAGCACCGAGCCCGCCTCGGGCTCGAACCAGCGCTGACATCGTCTACAGAGACGATGTCGCTTCGGATCGGGCATCCCGTCGATTGCCGTCATAGCCGTCTCGCGACACTCTACCGCGGGCCCGCCAGGGCCTGTTCGACTCTCTGCTTTCCAAATTGCGGTAGGAACGTCGATGAAGCCACCACCGGAACAAAGAACGAGTCGACTCGAAGAGTCAGCTGTCACGCGGGAACAGCCGCTCGCACGCAGCTGCGGACAGCGTACCGAAGTTCCACCATGCCGTTCTTGTACGGGTTGACCTCGGTCAGATGCAGGGCGGCCATGAAACGTTCACAGGCCCATCGTAGCAAGTGGGTTCCGCTTTGAGTGATCTTCAGGCGCCCAACGGTTTGCCACTCAGCCGCGGCAACCGCACGCGAAAGAGTAGCAAAACTCGGGACAAAAGCGACTAGGTTGCCGTCGGCTGCAGTGGCCGAGTTAGCCGTCTGGCCCTAGAAGTTTGGCGAGGTAACGGTCGCGCTGCACCGTTGTCAGGCCCGGTGCTGCGCCCGAACGCCACAGCTGGACAACTGCCTCACGCGAGGACAAGCGCTCCATCTCGGGCAGGACGTAACGAAGAATGCGACGCCCCAGTTCAGCGCCGACCGCGGTTGCATCGTCGTCATTTCCGACGGACCACCACAAATCACTCTTCTCGGGCGACAGATGGCCCACGCGCATCTGCCAGTGAGCTGACCAGATGTCGGGGTTGTCCGGTATTCCTGCGCGAATCGGCGCAAGCTCGCTAAGCCACAGACCGGCGTTCGCGGTGACCTTCACGACTGCATCGGTAGACGATGTGCTTTTTTGAAGCGCGATCATCTGGACGATGCCGTCTCGATCACGCGTGAACGTCAGGCGACGCTTGCGAAACCCCAAGGGCTTCAGCACCGACATCAGTTCGGTGCTGATCGCCCTCGTGAACTCTTGATTCGCCATGGACGGTGTTCGGACGGCTAACGGCCCTGCGGTTCACCGGCGCGAACCGCGCGCGATGAAACAGAGTTCTCGCGAGACAGTAAAGCAGCGGTTCGCGTCCGATGCAACCGCGAGTTCGGCGTTCAGTCGCTGACTCATCATGCGATGACATGATTGTGCAGCGTCTCGACCAAGCGGCCTGTTCGCACGCGGATCAGCGCCTCTACCTCGTTTGGGTCCGAGGTGACTTCGAGAAGATGGTCTGCGCGGACCAAGAGCCGAGTGATCAAATTGTCGTCTTGCAGGAGGCAATAGAACGGCTCTTCGATTACACCCACAATTCCGGCGGCAGCCTGATTGCTGTCTGGCACCTTGAGAGCATCGAGGAGCGTCTTTATTCGGTTGTCGATGTCTCCACCCTGGGTGACGATACGCCCCGGTGGTTCCGGCCGGAGGAGGGTGACCTCGACATCGGCGATCCCCGAGAGTCGTTGGTCGACGAGGGCCACGAAGTGGTGGCTGCCAACTTTCGTTACAAGACACGGGAACTGGTTCATTCGGGCAAGAGTTGCCAGATCCGCTGAGGCATGGTCCACCACTGGATCGGGCGGACTGGCGTCTATAGCGTCTTGCCGCACGTGTCGAAGAGGTGACTCGTGCCAGAGTGTCTTGAGCTGCGTGTGGAAGTGTTCGCGGATCGCATGCTTGTGCTTTGCGCCTCCGTTAGCAAGGAGTTGTCCCCGGTAATGTAGTACGAGTTCCATCTCGTTGACTCTCGTCGTCCAACTCTTTATTCAGCCCCACCCGCCCCGACGACCAACAGATCGCGCTGACGGATATCGGGCGGAGAGTGCGGTTGAGTGCTGATCGTAACATGCGGGAGCTTCATGATTTCGCGCCGAGGCCGTGCTCGCGTCCGCTGTTATCCATTGCGTCTTGATGGCGAATCACCGTTCTCTGCCTCTTCACAGGGTCGCCACCATCCTCCTCGGACGACGTCCCCTCCCGCCGATCGGTCACGCATGTCGATCCCAGCGCGTCCAACGGACTCCGCACTCCTGACGCTCCGAGTCCCAGCACGTGCGTGTAGATCATTGTCGTCTTCACGTCCGCGTGGCCCATCAGTTCATGCACCGTCCGGATGTCGTGCCCGGCCGCCAGCAGGTGCGTGACGAACGAATGCCGCAGCGTATGAGGCGTCGCCGCCTCGCGCACGGCGCGCTGGTTGACTGCTCGTGTGCGAGACGCCGAACACAACCTCGAGAGGACCGACGTCTCGCACGCGCTGGGGCCATCGGCAACGCTCGACGGGTCACAGGACGACAAAAGCGTCTGCCATTTCGTTCCAGTAGCCCTATTGCAGAGAATCACGTCGGCTCTGCAACGAGGACGACAAATCACCCACCTTGTCCCAGATGACCGATGAGCCCTGGCAGGAGCCCACTGGCTGAGCCCCTATCAATTGCTCGTAACCCGACGTCTTGATCGTCGCGAAATGCAACCACTCCGCCTTGTCACCTTCCTGTTCTGGCAGGAACTGGCCGCACAACAGGTACTGAGCTTCTCCACCGGGAGTCATGACATGCCCGAGGCGCACATTACGAACGCGGACAGCCGATGGCGGGTGCGTATGAAAATCAGTCGCGGCCGAAGTAAGCAAGAACTCGACGATTGGATCGATGGACCCTCTCTGCAGTTCAGGAGCAGGAGCTGGGGCCGTGCTGCAGGCCGCGAGAACGAATGTGGCACATAGGACTGTTAGAGATCGCATTGCTTTCCTCTGGTGCTGACTCATGATCAACTCCCTCAAAGGCTCAGAGTCTCACAGTCTCGCAGAAGTCCTCTATGAGACTATGAGCCTCTGAGACTATGAGCCTTCTCTCGACGACTCGAAGACTCGAAGACCACTCAGCACCCGGCACTCGCAACCCCGGCCTTCCTCATCTCCCACAACAAATGCGACAAATGTCCCCTGCGCGTCTCCCCTGTCGTCACGATCAACAGCTTCGTGATCTTGAGCTCCAGTGGATCCGTATAAAGCAGGATCAGCATCTCGCGGATGAAGCTCGTACTGAGCGTGATGTCGTTGTCCGTGCCGACGCCGAGGCGGAGGCCTTTCTTTTCCCACCACGAAAACGGGTGATCGCTGTAGTCCGCGAGCTCGCCGGTGAGCTTCTTGTTCGACGACGGCAGCGAGATCAGCGTCAGGCGTTTGTCGATCATCCGGTTCAACACGTCGTGCTGATAGGTCTCGACCTCGCGCGCGTGATGGAACTTCGTCTTCGTCGCCAGCACCACCTCGGATTCGCTGAGCGGAGCGCCGGCGATCAGCTTCTCGCGGATCGATTCGCGGCCGCTCGTGTCCATGTCCATCATCTCCGCGTACTCGCGCGTGCCCGGCGCGAGCGGCTGCCCGCCGCGATTCGCGCGGAGGATGCGCTGCAGCATCGAGTGGAAGTAGAAGTTCGGGTTGATGCCGAGGCTCAGGCCGTGCTCGATGGCGTCGACATGCCAGATGTTCATGGCGTTGTCGACAGCCTGAACGCCGTGCCGCAGCGTGTCCCAGGTCTCGCCGTGATGGCTGCGCGTGCGGAACCCGTACGCCTGCAGCTTGCGCATGCCCACGCGTAACTCCTGGAAGTGCACCTTGCGATAGAACCCGCGCTCGTTCCCGACCGTGTCGACCTCGGTGACGACGTCCCTCAGCTCGGGATGCTTCTTCAGCAATTCGATGATCTGCCGCACCTGATCGTCGAAGCTCTCGCGCTTCGACGCGTAGCGCGTCGCGTCGTAGAACCCCGCCTCTTTGCGAAAACTCGGCGAGAGGACGAAGCGGAACGCAGGCACCTCGGACTGAAACGCGCGGAACCCTTCGTACAGCCCAAGGATCACGTCCTCGGCCGTCAGCTCGGCGATACCGGGGATCTGCTCGGACGGATCGGTCGTCTCGCGGAAGAGCGTGAACTTGAGTCGCAGCGCGCCGACGTTCGACGTGCGATAGAGCCGGCTGGCCATGTGGTACGCCGCGTCGCGATGCGCTTCGCGCGACGTGAGGACGAGCTTCGGCAGATAGAGGATCTTGAGATAGCGATCGAAGCGCTCGGTGTCGCCGAGGCGGATCAGCCGGTCGACGTCGGACGCGCTGGTGAGCGGGAGACTCTCCTCGCCGTACACGCGCGCGATGCGCTCCTCGTACAACGCGCGCTGCGGACCGTCGAGCAGCGGCGCGAGACGCGACCAGACGAACTCCGCGCTGAGCGAGCCGGTGAGGTGAATGTGCTCGTCGCGGAAGGGAATCGGGAACGCGCGGAAGAACGCCGCCAGCGCCTGCGATACGGGATGCGCAAAAAGCGCGTCGATCGGAGCGCGCCCGAGGCGGAACTCCCCTAGCCGCGCGCGGAACTCACGAATGTTCGCGCCCAGCTCGGGATCGAGCTGCGGCGAGCCTTCCGCGAGCACGAGCGTGTCCTCGAGCGAGAGGCCGCTGGTCTCGCTGATGAGCTGGGTGAAGAAGGACGTGAGGCGGTTGATCAACATGGTTGGGAGTTACGAGTTGCGAGTTGCGAGAGATGCGGTGCTCGCAACTCGCAACCCGCAACTCGTTACTCCCCATTCAACAACAGAACGATCTCCTGCATCCGCATGTCGGCGTTCGGGACAGCGTGATACTCGCCGTCGCGATGCTCGATCACACGGAGCCGCTCGAGATCGTTGCGGCTGATGCCAGCCTCGCGCGCAAAGGCGCGCCACTGCTCGGGGACGTCCACGTCGATCTCCGTTTCGCCGATGAGCGGCTCGCGCGCGCAGTTGTAATGATCGCAGCCGAACTGCTCGCCGCATTGTTCGCACGGCGGCGGGTCGTCGAAATCGTTCAGCTCCGAATCGGTGAGCTGGCGCAGCATGCCGCTCTTCTTCTCGCGCACGTAATGAAGGCCGCTGTCGCTGACGGAGAGATGCTCGTGTCGCGGATTGTGCGGCGGACGTTCGGGCTCGGTCATGGTGCGGAGGATACAACGGCGGCGCGCAGCACGTCCGCGATCCGCTTCGACGCGTTTCCGTCGCCGAACGGGTGGCGCACCTGCGCCATTTCCGCGAGCTTCGCCGGATCGCGCAGCAACATGCCGGCCTCGGACACGATGCGCTCGCGCGACGTTCCGACGAGCCGCACGTTTCCCGCGCGCACGGCCTCGGGACGCTCGGTCGTGTCACGCATCACGAGCACCGCCTTGCCGAGGGACGGCGCTTCTTCCTGCACGCCGCCGGAGTCGCTGAGGATGAGCGTGCTGCGCTTCATCAGCGTCACGAAAGTCGCGTAGTCGACCGGCTCGATGAGATGCACGCGCTCGGAGTTGCCGAGGATCGCGCGTACCGGCTGCTGGACGTTCGGGTTGAGGTGCACGGGGTAGACGATCTCGATGTCGTCGAATGCGCGCACGAGATCGGCGAGCGCGTGGCAGATCGACTCCATCCCCGCGCCGAAGTTCTCGCGGCGATGACCGGTGACCAGGACGAGCCGGCGATTCGACAGGAACGGCAGCTCGACTTCGCGCACGCGCAGGAGCGCGTCGATGACCGTGTTCCCGGTGACGAACACCTCGGCCGCGCCTTCGCGGAGGAGATGCTGCCGCGCGTCTTCGGTCGGCGCGAAATGGAAGCGCGTCACGACGCTGAGCAGGCGGCGGTTGACTTCCTCCGGCCACGGCGCCTGCACATTGCCGCTGCGCAGGCCCGCTTCGACGTGCGCGACGTCGACCCGCGCGTAGAAGGCCGCGAGCCCCGCGGCCATCGCCGAGGTCGTGTCGCCCTGGACGACCACGACGCGCGGGGCAGTCTCGTCGATCACGCGCCTCACCTGCCGCAGCACGGCCGCGGCGACGTCGGTGAGGTTCTGGTCCGGCTGCATGAGCCCGAGGTCGATGTCCGGCGTGATGCCGAACGCATCGAGAACCTGCGCGAGCATTTCCCGGTGCTGGCCGGTGACGCAGACGCGGACGTCGAACGACTCCGGGTCGCGGCGAAGCTCGTCGACGACCGGAGCGAGCTTGATGCCCTCCGGGCGCGTCCCGAAGACGAAGAGGATGGTGGCCGGTGGCATCGGAGGGATCGGATGGTACATTATGCCGTCCCGGATGCGCCTGCCCCTCTCTCTCCTGCTCATCGTCCCCGCCACTCTGGCTGCGTGCGATGCGGTCATGCGGATAACGTTGTGGAGAGCGGGGGGCCGGCGGTACGGCCGGCGGGGCGCCGGCCCCCCAATGAAGCTTCTCATCGTCGTTCCCGCGCGTGGCGAGGGCCAACGGCTGCAGTCCACCCTCGCCTCGGCAACGGGTCACGATGCAGACGTTCTCCTGCTCCTCGACGGCGACGATCCCGGCGTGAACGCGCACGGCGCGCGCGTCGTCGTGAAGACGCCCGCGGGTCCTTCGAAGGCGGCCGCGCTGGCGTGGCTCGCGCGCGAGCACCGCGCGCTCCTCGAGCAATACGAAGCGATCCTCATCCTCGATGCCGGCTCGCGACTCGAGCCCGATTTCTTCGAGCACTTCTCGTGGCCGGACGACGCCGCCGCGGTACAGACCTTCCTCCGCGGATCGACGGAAGGCGTCGGCGCGGCGGCCGCGGAAGCGGAGCGGATCGCGCAGGACACCGAAGACCGCGGCCGCGAGGCCCTCGGCTGGAACGTCCGTCTGCGGGGCACCGGCTCGGCGTTCCGGACGAAGACGTTCCTCGAGCTCATGCCGCGGCTCGACACGCGCATCGAAGACCTCGAGGCGACGCTGCTCCTCACGGCGGACGGCGGCAGGATCCGCATGTCCGAGGCGGTGGTGCTCGACGAGAAACCGGAAGCGATGACCTCCGCCGCGTCGCAGCGCGCACGATGGCTCCTCGGACGCTACGAGCTGCTCGTGCGCCGCGCGCCCGCATTCGCGCGTGCGATCGCGCGCCGTCCGCTGGAGGGACTCGCGTTCGTCGTCGAGATCTTCGGACGCCCACTCTCCCTGATGGCGCCGCTTCGCGTCGCGGCGGCGGTTCTGCTGATCCGCCGGAATCACGCGGTCTACGGCGGTATCCTTGCCCTCACCGTCGCGACGGACGTCGCGCTGCACACGAAAGCCTCTCCCGCCGCGGTGCTCCGCCTCTGCGGCTCGTGGTTGATGGCGCTGCTGCTCGCGCCGCGCGCGCTCGTTCGCTGGATGCGTCCATGAACGTGTTGGTCGTTTCGTCGCGGTTTCCCTGGCCGGCGTACAGCGGGGATCGTCTGCGCGCAACGGTGTGGCTCGATGCGCTCGCGCACGCGAACGTCGCGCTCGTGGCGCCGGATGGGGGAGCGGGCTTTCAGCCCGTTCCAAGCGCGGGCTGGAAGCCCGCGCCCCATCGCTTCTACCCCGCGAAACGTTCGCTCACGCGCGGCGTGCGCGGCATCATCCGAACATTCACCGAGCGACTGCCGTGGCAATCGCTCCTCGCTGCGCCGTACGCGTGGGACGACGCGATCGCGCGCGCGCGGCGCGACTTCGGCTCCTTCGACGCGACGGTGATCATCCTCTCGCGGCTCCATCCGTGGATCCGCGCGACCGAAGGCACGCGCATCCTCGACGCGATCGACTCGCTTGCGCGCAACATGCA
The DNA here is from genome assembly GCA_035999335.1 of Thermoanaerobaculia bacterium. GTDB lineage: Bacteria > Acidobacteriota > Thermoanaerobaculia > Gp7-AA8 > Gp7-AA8 > QHVT01. Next base: position 24,569 of record DASYGV010000177.1, read on the forward strand.
CGAGCGCGCGCGCGCCGCGTCATCATTCACGAGATGGCTCTGGCGCGCCGAGGAGCGGCGGACCGCCGATGCGGAACGCGCGATGGAGAACGCGTACGACCACATCCTCTTCGTCAGCGAAGACGAGAGCGGAGCGCGCGGAATCGCGATCTCGAACGGCGTGAAGGTCCGTCCGCTCGAACAAGGCGAGCGGCGCTACGACTTCGGTTTCTGGGGACGCCTCGCCTACTTCGCGAATGCCGACGCGGCGCAGTGGCTCGTCGACGAGATCTGGCCCGCCGTCCGCGCGATCAAGCCGGATGCGACGATGGTCGTCGCGGGCGCGCACGCATCGCGAAAACTGGAGCGGGCCGCGCGCCGCGCGGGGATCACGTTTCTTTCGCCGGCCGATGACGTTCCGACGCTCGCGCGTGAGGTCAAGGTCGCCATTCTCCCGCTCCGCTTCGGCAGCGGCGAGTCGACCAAAATGCTGGAAGCCGCGGAAGCAGGATGCGCGGTCGTGACGACGTCGCGAGGCGCGCGAAGCCTGTCCGAGCTCGCGAAACATGCCGTGGTCGCGGAGGATGCGGCAACGATCGCGCGAGAAGCGGTCAACCTGTTGACGAAGTCGAACGGTGCCGAGCTGCGGCGCGTCGTGATGGAGCGCTATTCGCGCGAGACCACGCTGGCAAAGCTCGCGGCGGTCGCGGAGCGCCGGCTTCCAGCCGGCCGCTCCGCCGCCTTCCAGGCGGCCGGCAAGGATGCCAGCGGCCCGGCCGGCTGGAAGCCGGCGCTCCGCAGGAGCTCCTCATGATCCGCCCCTCCTCCAAAGAGGCCGACATCCGGATCGCGGCCGCGCTCCTCGGTGACTTCGCCATTGCGTGGGGCATCGTCACGCTGCTGGTCTACATCCGGCGCTCGATTCCGCTCGCGTTCACCAGATCGCTGTTGCCGCCGGAGAACCTCGTCCTCACGCCGGCGATGGTCCTCCTCTTCGCGGGCTCGTTCATCGTCGCGCTCGGCCTCAGCGGCTTCTATCGCCAGCGCATCACCCCCAGGACGCGGCCGGTGCTCCTCGCGGCGCTCTTCATCCAGCTCGCCATCGTCTCCCTCGGCAGCACCGCCCTCGCCCAGCCGCTGCCGCGCACGATTGTCTTCGCAGTGCCGGTGCTGGAAGCGCTCCTGCTGCCGCTGTGGCGCCGGCTGCTGCGGGGCGCGTTGCCGGTTCGCTCGCGTGCGACCGTGCTCGTCGGCGACGCCGCCGACATCGACGACGCCGTCACGTCGTTGCGGGACAGCCTCGACGCACGCGTGCGCATCGTCGCCTGCGCCACTCCCGCGGAGCTCGTGAATCCTTCGATCCGCGCCGTGGTGCGCCAGGCCGAGGAAGTCATCCTCGTCTCGCCTGACGGCGACCCGCGCCGCCGCCTCGAACTGCTTCGCATCCGCGGCCCGCGCGGCTATCTCCTTCTCGCCTCGCACGCGGACGCGCTGCTCACCTCATCGGTCTTCGGCTGGATCGGCGATCAGCCGCTCGTGGAGATCGCCGTCGGCTGCGGCTACGGCGTCAGCGCGGCCATCAAGCGCGGCATCGACATCGTCGTCAGCGCATTGCTCATCATCCTCAGCTCGCCGCTGTGGCTCGCCGCCACGGTCGCGATCTGGCTCGAGGATCGCGGCCCGTTGACCTATCGCCAGGAGCGTGTCGGCCGCGACGGAGTGCCGTTCGAGATGTGGAAGTTCCGCTCGATGCGCGACGAGCGCGTTACGCGCGTCGGGGCGCTGCTCCGCCGCTACCGCGTCGACGAGCTCCCGCAACTGCTCAACGTCCTCGTCGGCGACATGAGCCTCGTCGGCCCGCGGCCCGAGCGGCCGCAGAACGTCGCCCGGATCCTCACCGAGGTGCCGGACTTCGACCTGCGCAGCCTCGTGCGGCCCGGGATCGCCGGACTGGCCCAGGTATCCTCCGAATATGAGACCCACCCCGAGGTGAAGTTGAGGTATGACTTGACCTACATGTGCGACTGGTCCTTGTGGCTCGATCTCCGATTGCTCGTGCGGAGCGTTTCCACGTCGCTTTCGGGGAGCGGGATTTGACGGCGATCCGCGACGAGTCTTTCAGTGCCGAGCACCGCTACGTCGCAGGCGCGACGACCACGCTGAGGCAGGAGCTGCGCGACATCGCGCACAGCATGCACCTGCTCCGCAACCTCGTGCATCGCGACCTCACCATCCGCTACAAGCGCTCCGTCGTCGGATTCTTCTGGACGATGCTGCATCCGCTGATGCTGATGCTGATCCTGGTGATGGTTTTCTCGGCCTTGTTCCGCTTCTCGGTGCCGCGGTACGACATCTATGTGCTGTCCGCGCTGCTGCCGTGGAACTTCTACGCGCAGACGACCATCGGCTCGATGGCGTCGCTGTCGTGGAACGGAGCGCTCATGAAGCGCGTGCGCATGCCCAAGTCGATCTTCACGCTCTCGACCGTGATCGCGGGCATGGTCAACCTCGCACTGGCCTACCTGCCGCTGCTGGTGATCATGCTCGTGCGCGGCACGCCGATCCGCGCGGCATTCCTGTTCCTGCCCGTATCGCTGCTGATCCTGGCGGTGTTCACGTACGGCGTGTCGCTGATCCTCACGGCGTTATCGGTCTACTTCGTCGACGTGCGCGAGATGTACACCGTGGCCATCACGGCGCTGATGTATCTCACCCCGGTGATCTATCCGCTCGAGATCATCCCGGAACGCTTCCGTCCATTCTTCGCGCTCAACCCGCTGCTCTATTTGATCGAGATCGTCCGCGCGCCGGTGCACCAGGGTGTGCTCCCGCCGGCGCAGTCGCTGCTGATCGCGACGGCGCTCGCGCTCGCGGCGGTCGTCATCGGCTGGATGATCTTCCGCCGCCTTTCGCGAGGTTTTTATCCGTATCTCTAGTTCAATCCCTGAGCGAAGCGAAGGGTCAATGGAGCCCTCACGCGGCGCGCGCAATGGCACGCTCAGCGAGAGGGCTCCATCGATCCTTCGCTTCGCTCAGGATTTTGTGGGGCCATGAACCGCGTCGAGCTCGAAAACGTCAGCGTTCGCTATCCCGCACAGCGCATCCCGACGCTGAAGGAGTGGGTCGTGCGCGCGCGAGGCAAGCGTCCCGGGGCGGTCGACGCATTGCGCGACGTCACGCTCTCGGTCGCGGCCGGCGAGGCGTTCGGCATCATCGGCAGCAACGGCGCGGGGAAGTCGACGCTGCTGCGCGTGATCGCGGGGATCATTCCGCCGGATCGGGGCGAGGTCGTCACGCGCGGCGCGCTCGCGCCGGTCATCGAGCTCGGCACGGGCTTCGACGGCGAGCTCTCCGGCCGCGAGAACATTCTCTTCAACGGCTCGCTCCTCGGACGCTCGCGCGCGTTCATGCGCCGCTGCGAGGCGGAGATCATCGACTTCTCGGGCATCGGCGCGCACATCGACTCGCCGCTGCGGACGTACTCGACGGGCATGGTCGCGCGCCTGGCGTTTTCGGTGGCGACGACCATCGACGCGGAGATCGTGCTGCTCGACGAAGTGCTCGCCGTCGGCGACGCGTCGTTCCGCGAGAAGTGCGAGGAGCGCATCCGCGGCTTCCACTCGAACGGCGCGACGATCGTGTTCGTGTCCCACGACCTCGACTCCGTGCGCGATCTCTGTTCGCGCGCAGCCTGGGTGGAGAGCGGCGCGCTGCTCGCGGTGGGGACGGCCGGCGAAGTCATCGCCGCGTACGAGAGCGCACGGCCGCACCCGAAAGGGTGATACCCCCTCGGAACGCTGGCGTCCTCGCCGGCTGGCTCGCAGGCGTCCCGCGCCTGCGTTCTGCGGGGCGGCGAGGACGCCGCCCGGCCAGCCGCCGGGACGGCGGCGTTCCTAAAACGTAACCCTACTGAACCCCAACTCCCCATCCACGCGCAACAGCGCCTTCGCGACCTTCGTCCCTTCCGGCATCGCGATCTCGACGACCTTCTCCGCGTCCATCGTCACCTGGATCACCTCGCGGTGGTACATGAGCGCCGCGCCGTCCGCGCTGAACGCGTAGACGAGCAGCTCCGCCTCGCGCGCCTGCGCGGCCACTTCGCGCATCGGAATGCGCGCGGAGAGTTTCCCGTCGCGCAGCGTCAGTGTCGCGGCGGTGCCGGTCTGCGGCACGTCGTTCAGCACCACGTCGGCGAGATACAGACCGTCGTCCACATCCGCCGGCTCGGCATCGGTGGAGAACCCGCGGCGATGGTTCACCTGCACGCGGCCGGCGTTGCGCACCTTCACCTCGATCGTGTTGTAGCCGGACTTCGCATTCACCGGGCGGAAGCCGATGCGATAGCCGCGATCGAGCGAGTCGGAGAGATCGGAGAGCGCGGCGCCGAGGTCGTTGCGAGATTGGACGAGCTTCCCGCCGGTGCCGAGCGTCATCTCGTGCAAGCCGTCGTTGGCCATCAGCGAGCCGCCGACGCCTTCGAGATCGAGCGCGTGCAGGAACACGCTGGACGCGTGGAAGCGGTGATGCATCGCGACCAGCTCATCGATGAGATGGATGTCGAACGACATGCCTTCGGCCGGCCTCCCGTCCCATCCCTCGGAGAGGAAGAGGATGTGTTTCTGTCCTTCGAGCGCCCCGAAACGCTCACTCAATTCCGCGAGCCCGAGCATTTGGTCTTCGGCCGCGCGGCGCGCTCCCGCGAGCTGCATGTCCCGCAACGCTTCACTCGCGATGTCGGAGGCGAAGTTGCCGCCGTCCGCGCGCTCGGACGCGGTCAATACGATCGCGAGCGGATCGCCGGAGCGAGAGTTGTTGAGACTGCCGAGCGCTCGCGTGAGCGCCTCGCGGTCGCGAGTGAACGGCGCTGCAAACCAGACGCCGCGGCGATTCGAGTACGTCGCGACGGCGAAGTAATCGGCCGGAGAGGCATGGGCAATGAGCTGCTCCGCCGCACGTTGCGCGCGTGGCAGCACGAGCGGATGCGAAAACGCGACGTCGAATAGCAGCAGGAAGAGACGGCGCTCGCGCAGCGTCGGCGCTGCCTCGGCGGCGGTGACGGTCTCGAAGTACTCGATCGGCGTCCGCTTGCCGTTGACGTACAGCTCGAAACTGTCGCGCGCGAGTCCTTCGACCGCATTGTTGCCGCGCGCGACAAATACGGGAACGTCGATGACTTCGACGGTGAGCGTTTCGGTGATGGGTTGCGCGGCGAGAGAAAACGAGAGGAGCAGGAGGAGCGGGAGCACTCGATATCGCATGCGGCGAACACTAGCGGCCGGCATGCCCGCGATTAGCGATTGAAAACGTCCGATTTCGCGAAGACTCGTCCGCATCGCGGGACACGCGTGTCTCTTTTGGAGTGCGGCGGCAAGGCCGCCGCTTTCGAATGCGCTCGCGATAGCCACCGCACTCCTAGAAATACGCCTCGTCCTGTTCGATGCGCGACAGCACCCATCCGAACTCGCCCGCCGTGAGCTTGCCGCCGCAGAACTCGCATACACCCGTCGCGCCGACCGCGACGCGCGCGCCGCAGTTCGGACAGGAGCGCGCCTGCGTCCCCGCGTCCACGCCGTGGCTGCGGATGAACGTCCAGTATTCGCTCCAGCGCCGCATCTGCGTCTTCGAACCGGCGACGACGCGGCCGTCTTCGTCGGCCGTGCAATCGCGTCCCTCGGCCCAGATGCGCACGGTGATCGATTCGTAGAACGCATCGGAGTCGATCTTCACCGGATCGATGCGCAGCACGCGGAAGTCCTCGACCGCGTTGATCAACTTCTGCTTCCGGTACGCGTCGATCCAGTAGCGATGCATCTGGAAGAGGCTCTCGCTCTCGAGCGGCCGCACGCGCTCCCAGTCGCGCGCAGTCCAGGCGTTCTGCAATTCGATCGAGACGTCGCGCACACGCTCCTGAAACGCACGCCAGTCGAATCCGGGATGCGCGGCGTCGAACGCGCGAAGATGGTCGGCGTAGCGATGCTGCCACACCGTCGCACGATCGGTCCCCTGCTCCGGCACGTTCGACGTCAACAGCGGGCCGCGCGCCTCGCGCGTGAGCGGCATGATCGAGCGCACGTACCACTGGAACGCGCCGCTCTCGATCTTCACGCCGCAGTAGTCGCACGCGCCGTCGGTGCGCGTCTGCAACGCCGCGCCGCAGCGCGGGCAGTGATCCGCCTTGGCCTTCTCCGGCGGCGGCGAGAGGATGTCGCGCTTTCGCTCGAGCACCCACCGCTCGCGCACATACCAGCTCCGCTCGCCGCCTTTCGCGACCTCGGTGTAGTTCGCTTCGTACTCAATGGCGGCGGTGACGAGCGGCGTCTCGAGCCCGTCGAACGACGACACGCGGAACGAGCCGATGACCACGCCGCGCACTTCGTTCACATCCCGCGCGAGCATGCGCAACGCGATGCGCGCCCCGACGCTGAGGTACGGCGCGTAGCGGTCGAGGTCTCGCACGCCGCGCGCGTGATGCGCACGCGCGTAGAGCGAGTAACAGAAATCGCTGAAGGTGATCTCCGAGAAGTTCGGATCGAATTTGCGCAACTCCTCGATTCGCGCGGCCTTCGCCGGTGAAGTCGTGGCGATCGTCACCGCGCTCATGTCCGGCTTCCTGCGAAGCCACAGGATCACCAGCCCGATGAAGATGATGTCGCACGGGATGCCGATCGCCGGATGCTCGATCGTCAGCCAGAAAAGAAAGCGGACGATGAGCCAGAGGAACTCGCCGCCGCCATCTCCATCGCCCCCGCCCCCGCCACTCGACCCGCCGCCGGAGTACGACTCACCTCCGCCGACGCGCGCCCACGCCTCGGCCGCGACAAACAGCGACACGAGCAGAAGCAGAACGCGGCGGAGTTTCATTCGGTGATGAACCGCGGCACGTTGCACAGCTCGTCCACATCTCCTTCGCGTACCGGCAGATGGCGCTCGAGGAGCGGTGTCAGCGCACGCACGACGTCCGCGAGCTTCTCCGGCGTCGCATCGCTCCCGCGCGCCTCGGCGACGAGGCGGTTCCACTCCAGCACCGGCACGGCCTCGAGGACGCCGCGGTCCGCGAGGATCTCGATGCGCCGCTCCATGACGCTGAGGTACACGAGCACGCCCACTTCCTCCGAGGTGTTGGCGACGCCGCGGTCGTGAAACACCGAGGCTGCGAGGACGCGCACCTGCGTGTCACGCTCGCGGCTGGCGGTCATCAGTCGTCGCGCGGAATCGCTGCGGATGAAGATCGCGAGGATCCACACGACCGCAACGTCGATCGCCACCCACCCCGGCGCGAACGGCCAAGGCGAAAAGAGCAGCACGAGCAACGCGACGAACGCGAGCAGCGACGCGAAGCGGGCGTCGGCGTGCGCGTACGAGCCGGAGCGTGCGCGGATCTCGACGACGACTTCCGCGCACGAGCACCGCTCGAGCTCATGGATCGCGTCGGTGATGGCTGTGGTGTTCACGGGAGGAGTATAGGGAGTAACTCTTCGAAGCGTTTCTCCCAGGTCTGCTCGCGCGCGAAGGCGCGCCGCGCCTCGGCATCATCGTCGGCGCGCAGCGCTTCCTCGATCTCGCGCTCGAACTCCGCCGCATCCGACGCGAGTCGCACGAGCGGAGCGAGCGCCGCGACCTCGGGGATCGGCACCGACACGACCGGCTTCCCGGCCGCGAGCATCTCGTACACCTTCACCGGATTCGTGGCCTCGGTCAGCGGAATCCGTTTGAAGGGGATGATGCAGACGTCCATCACGCCGAGCCACTCCGGCAGCTCCGCGTACGGCTTCTCGCCCGGCAGCGTGACGTTCGGCAACTCGCCGAACGGCAGGATGTCCGCACCGTACGTCGATCCGATGATCAGGAAGTCCCACTCCGGACGTCGCCTCGCGAGCTGCGCGACAAGTGGGACGTCGAACCAGTCCGAGATCGCGCCGTAGTAGCCGACCACCTTTCGCGGGCCGCCCGCGCGCGGCGTCTTCGCGAAATGCTCGTAGTCGCAGCCGTTGCGAATGACGACGACGTTTTTCGCATGCTTGCGCGCCTCGCGCTCGAGCACGGCCGACGTGACGATGACGAGGTCCGCGCTGGCCATGAGCTGCCGCTCGTCGTCATTGCGCGACTCGGTCGTGAAGCCGGCGATGTGATCCATGCAGTCGTAGATCACGCGCCCACCGAGCTGCCGCGTGAGCGAAGCCCACTTCGGATGCTGAACGATGATCACGTCCGCGTTCGGGATCTCGCTCAGCGGCACTTCGAAAACGTTCGGCGCCTTTTCGGTCGTGGTCTTCGCTTTCGTGCTGACGTAGAAGACGCGATAGCCGTGCTTCGCGAACTGCAGCATCAGTTGCTGCGGCCTTTGAAAACGAAAATCCCATTCGATGATGGGCAGGCAGAGGATGGAGTTAGGGGGCGCGGGCATCCTGCCCGTCGCGTGCGCGGGCTGGAAGCCCGCGCCCCCATGTGTGCTCCATCCAAACCGGTACTTCCAGTTCTGCAGCCGATTCAGCATCCGCCACGTCCACGATCCCTTGATCGTCTGCAGCTCGCTCTCCTTCGCTTCGCGCATGCGCGCGTGGTAGCGGAGTACCGGGTCATCGCTCAAAGACGCCTCCCGGCTGCAGGATCTCAAAGTGGACGTCGTCCGTCAGCTCGCGGCGCAGCGTCTCCGCCGGCTCGTCCTGTCCGTCGTCGCCGAGGTGGAACGTGAACCAGTGCATCGGGATCGCGACCTCCGCTTCGAGGTCGCGAGCGGCGCGCACCGCGTCGCGCGGCGAGACGTGCACGGACTGCATGAACCACGTGGGACGAAACGCGCCGATCGGCAGCAGCGCGAGGCGCGTCGGTCCGAGGCGCTCGCGGATCATCGCGAAATGCGGGCCGTAGCCCGTATCGCCCGCGAAGTAGATGTTTCCGTGCGGCGTCTCGATCACGAATCCGCACCACAGATTCGCGTCGCGATCCGTCAGGCCGCGAGCCGAAAAATGCTGCGCGGGCACGCAGTGCACACGCACATCGTTCGACACCGGCGCGGACTCCCACCAATCGAGGTCCGTCGCGCCGTTCAGGAACGCCGCGTTGCCGAGGCCGACGAACGTTTGCTTCCGTTCGAGACGCGTGAGAGTCGGCACGTCCATGTGGTCGTAATGATTGTGGCTTATCAGCACGACGTCGATCGGCGGGAGGTCCTCGAAGCGCAGCCCCGGCGCGTGATGCCGCTTCGGTCCAGCCCAGTGCACCGGACTGCAGCGTTCCGACCAAATCGGATCGGTCAAGAAGTTGACGTTCTCCGTCTGGATCAGCATCGTCGAGTGATTCACCCACGTCACGCGCAGGCCCGCCACGCGCTCCGGCGGCGGCGCGGCGGGAGTGATCTCGCGCCACTTCGCCCACGCGCCCGGCTCGCGATGCGTGATCCACTTCACGAAATCCATGAAGCCCGCGTGCCGAGTCGACCCCAGGTTCAGGAAACGCTTGCCGTCGAAGTGGTCCGACTTCGGGCCGCGGTATTTCGGAGCGGCGAAGAGCATCAGCGGTTGACGGTGCTCATGTCCGGATAGCGCTCGCCCGCGGCCACGCCCCTCGGCGCGATCTCGTCGATCTGCCGGAGCTCGTCGTCGCTCAGCTTCACGTCCAGCGCGGCGATGTTCTCTTCCAGATACTTCACGTGCCTCGTCCCCGGGATCGGCACGATGTCGTCGCCGCGGTGCAGCACCCATGCGAGCGCGAGCTGCGACGGCGTCACGCCCTTCTCGCGCGCGAGCGTCTCGATGCGCTCCACGAGCTCGAGGTTCTTCGCGAAGTTCTCTCCCTGGAAACGCGGCGAGCGGCGGCGGAAGTCGGTCGGTTCGAGATCGTCGATGGTCTTGAATCGCCCAGTCAGGAATCCGCGCCCGAGGGGGCTGTAGGCGACGAAGCCGATGCCGAGCTCGCGCGTCGTCGGCAGGATCTCGTCCTCGGGATCGCGCGTCCAGAGTGAGTATTCGGTCTGCAGCGCGGCGATGGGATGCACCGCATGCGCGCGGCGGATCGTCTGCGGCGCGGCCTCGGAGAGTCCGAGGTGGCGGACCTTCCCTTCCCGCACGAGCTCCGCCATCGCGCCGACCGTCTCCTCGATCGGCGTCTTCGTGTCGACGCGGTGCTGGTAGTAGAGATCGATGACATCGACGCCGAGGCGCTGCAGCGATGCGTCGCAGGCCTTGCGAACGTAGTCCGGATGGCCGCTGATGCCGAGGAACGCGCCGTCTTCACCGCGCATGTTGCCGAACTTCGTCGCGAGGACGACTTGATCGCGGCGGTCGCGGATCGCCTTGCCGACGAGCTTCTCGTTCGTGAACGGGCCGTACATGTCGGCCGTGTCGAGGAAGGTGACGCCGAGGTCGATCGCGCGATGGATCGTCGCGATGGCCTCGGACTCGTTCGAGGCGCCGTAGAACTCCGACATGCCCATGCAGCCGAGGCCCATCGCGGAAACGGAGAGAGCGGAGAGATTGCGGGTGTTCATGGAGCGGAGCGTATCGCAAAGACACAGGGGGTGCGGGCTTCGAGCCCGCACGAACGAAGCGCGGGCTGAAAGCCCGCACTCCAAAGAGTTACCCTTACCCGCGCATGCGCAAGCTTTTGCTCCTTCTCGCGTTCGCCCTCCCCCTCGCCGCGCAATGGACTGACGTTGACGCAGCCGTCCACGAAATCCTCGCAAAGACCGGCGCGCCGAGCGCGTCCATCGCGATCGTCAAAGACGGGAAGATCGCGTACGAACAGGCGTACGGACTCGCGCGCGTCGACCCGAAAACGCCCGCCACGCCGGCGATGCGCTACAGCATCGGCTCGGTCAGCAAGCAGTTCACCGCCGCGGCGATCCTGCTGCTCGCGGAAGAAGGCAAGCTCTCGCTCGACGACCGCGTCGTGCGCTGGCTGCCCGAGCTGACGCGGGCGAAGGACGTCAGCATCCGCCACCTGCTCACCATGACCTCCGGCTATCGCGACTACTGGCCGCAGGACTACGTGATGCCGATGATGCTGAACGACGTCCAGCCGACCGAGATCCTCGAGCAGTGGGCGGAGAGGCCGCTCGACTTCGAGCCGGGCACGAAGCGGCAGTACAGCAACACGAACTACATCATCGCCGGCGTGATCATCGAGCGTGTGAGCGGGATGCCGCTGATGCAGTTCCTAGGGGCACGCATCTTCACTCCGCTCGCGATGAAGTCCGTCTTCGACACCGACCAGAGCGCCCTCGGACCCGAGGATGCGATGCGCTACGAACGATTCGCCCTCGGACCGCCGCGCGTTCCGCCGAAGGAAGGAAAGGGCTGGCTGTTCGCCGCCGGCGGCCTGGCGATGACCGCGCACGATCTCGCGCTGTGGAACATCTCGGTGATGGATCAGAGTGTGCTGCAGCCCGCGTCGTATCGCGAGCTCACGCGCGAGATGCAGCTGGCGAACGGCATCGGCGTGCGTTACGGCCTCGGCGTCGGCGTCTCGATGGCCGACGACCACCGCATGCTCTCGCACGGTGGCGAGGTCTCCGGCTTCACTTCGACGAATCAGATCTTCGTCGACGACCGTGGCGCGATCAGCGTCCTGGTCAATCTCGTCGCCAGCGATGCCTCTGGTGAGATCGCGACGAAGATCCGCAAGCTCGTCTTCCCACCACCGATCGGTCCGTCGACGGAAGCGCAGGCCGTCGCGCGGCGCATCTTCGAAGAGCTGCAGCGAGGCCGCATCGATCGGTCGCTATTCACCGCGAACGCGAACGCGTACTTCAGCGAGCAGGCCGTGAAGGATTTCGGGGCGAGCCTCGGATCTTTCGGAAAAGTTCGGGAGATCACCGAGGAGACGCCGTACCTGCGTGGCGGGATGGTGGGACGCACGTTCAAGGTGAAGACCGCAAAGAAGACCTTCGGTATCTCTACGTTCTGGACGGAAACGGGAAGGCTCGAGCAGTACATCGTCACGGCAGAGTGAGACATCGGAGCGCCGGCATCCTTGCCGGCCGCTACGCCGGCATCCTGCCGGCATGCCGCCTGGAAGGCGGCGTAGCGGCCGGCTAGAAGCCGGCGCTCCGCAGGAGAGCGAATGAGCATCGGCGTGCAACGGGAAGAATCGGTCATCGAGTTCACCCTCCGCGCGGTCATCGCGGGGATTGTCTTCGGCGTGTTGTTCGGCGCCGCGAACGCGTACCTCGGACTGCGCGTCGGCCTCACGGTGTCGACGTCCATCCCGATCGCGGTGCTCACCGTTGCGCTGTTCAAACTGATGCGCGACCGCCCGAGCGTTCTGCTCGAGGCGAACATCTCGCAGACGATCGGCTCCGCGAGCTCGTCGCTCGCGGCGGGCACGATCTTCACGATTCCTGCGCTGTTCCTCTGGGGCATGGCCCCGCCGTTCTGGCAGGTCGCGATCCTCGCGCTGCTCGGCGGATTCCTCGGCATCGCGGCGATGGTGCCGCTGCGGCGACTGCTCATCGTGCGTTCTGCGGACGAGCTGCCGTACCCCGAGGGCACCGCGTGCGCGGAAGTGCTGCGGGCGACGACGGCGAAGGACAGCAGCGGCGGTCGATGGATTTTCATCGGCCTCGCGGTCGGCGCACTCATCAAGCTCGCCCTCGGCGCAGCGGTGCTCCTTCCCTCGGAGCTCGCAATGCATCTGCCGGTGCTGCCGAAAGCGGAATTGTCGCTGGAGATCGCGCCGGCGCTGCTCGCGGTCGGCTACATCCTCGGATACCGGCAGAGCGCGATCATGGTCTCGGGCTCGATGATCTCGGCGATCGTGTTGACGCCACTCATCGCCGTCGTCGGCAACTCGCTGCCGGTGCCGCTGTTCCCCGAGGCGAAGATGCTGATCAGCGAGTTGAGCGCGGGACAGATCTGGTCGCGCTACGTGCGCTACATCGGCGCGGGTGCGGTGGCAGCGGCGGGCATCGTCGCGGTGGTCCGGGCGCTGCCGACGATGGCCAGCTCGTTCATGTCCGTCGTGCGCGGATTGCGCGGCGGCGACCCGGGCGGCGCCACAGGAGAGCGCACCGATCGCGACGTGCCGGCGTGGGTGGTAGTCGTGATTCCGGCTTTGGTCGTGATCACGCTCGTCGCGGTGCCGGGACTCTTCGCGGGCAACATGACCCTCGTGCCGCGCATCGTCGCCGCGCTGGGCGTGGCGATCTTCGGCGTCGCGTTCGTGGTCGTGTCGTCGCGCATCGTGGGACTCATCGGCGTGTCGTCGAATCCGACCTCGGCGATGACGCTCGTAACGTTGCTCGGCGTGTCGGTCGTGTTCGTCGCCCTCGGTTGGTCCGATCCGTCCGCGCGCGCGGCGATCCTCACCGTCGGCACGGTCGTCTGCATCGCGGCGTCGAAGGCGGGCGACATCTCGCAGGACCTGAAGACCGGATACCTCGTCGGCGCGACGCCGGCGAAACAGCAGCTCGGACAGTTCATCGGCGCGGCGTTCGCGTGCTGGGCGATCGCGGGAACCGTGCTGCTCCTCGGACGCGCATTCACGTTCGGCTCACCCGATCTCCCCGCACCGCAGGCGACGCTGATGAAGACGGTGATCGAAGGCGTGCTCTCCGGATCGCTGCCGTGGGGACTCGTCGGCGTCGGCGCGGCGCTGGCGGTCTGCGCGCTCATCGCGGGACTGCCGGGACTCGCGTTTGCGGTCGGCATCTATCTCCCGCTCGGCAGTCTCACGCCGATCTTCGTCGGCGGCATCGTGCGCCGGATCGTCGAGGCGCGGCGCAAGGGCAAGGCGACGGAAAGCGATCCGGGCGTGCTCGGCGCCTCGGGGATGATCGCCGGCGAAGGACTGGCCGGCGTGGCGATCGCCGCGCTCGTGTTCTCCGGCTTCAAACGCCCCGAGGATCCGATGATCGGCGGCGTTCTCGGAATCGTCATCGGCATCGTGATCGTGCTCGCGGTGTGCGCGCTGCTGTATCGCGCGGGACGCAACGATGCCAAGTAAACGAATCGCGATCATCCTCGGCGTGATCGGAATCGCGATCGAAGTGATCGCGGTGGTGCTGATCTCGCAGAAACGGATCCCGACGACATACGGAATCCCGCTCGTGGTCGCCGGGATGTTCCTCGCCTTCGTGCCGCTGTTCGTCCTCGCGCGTATGAAACGGCGATAGTCTTTCGGTCGCCTCTGGTCCATTGACGTCAACGAATTCGTCAACGAGAATGTCAACGTAGACGTCAATGTCGACATCAATGACTTGGACGCTGGAAGGTGATCCATCCATGGCTTCAGCGCTTGCAGAACGCCTCGAACACATCAAAGAGCTCGGCGGGATTACGGGACGCGATGTCGCGCAACTGCTGGACACAACTCCCGAAACGGTCTCGCGATGGAGCACCGGGAAGCTCGATCCCCAGCGTGAACGGCTGCAGCGCCTCCTCGAGCTCGAGTTTTTCCTTACGGAACTAGCAGAGTTCTACTCACCAGAAGAATCGAAGCTGTGGCTGTTCAGTCCGCACAAGTTGCTCGGCGGTGAAACGGCAGCGGCGCGCATTCAAGCCGGAAAAACACAGGATGTGTTCGCGCTACTCGATCATCTTCGTTCGGGTGCGTATCTCTGACCATGATTTACCCACCCGAGATGCTCGACATCCTGCAAACAGCAGGAGTGTCCGCTTGGGAGGGAACGGTCTATCGGCATATGTTCGGGGCTCTTTCGCCGGCCCATAGCAATACGACCGGTGCACGATGGAACCCGCCGCCGCTTGAGGCGATCTACACCAGCTGCGAGCGGGAGACAGCTCTGGCCGAAGCCGAGTATTCCATCGCGAGTCAGCCACTCCGGCCAAAAGCGAAACGGACGCTCTACACGATCCGCGTCTCGCTTCAGAACGTCGTCGACCTCACCGCGCCTGGCCTTCTTCCGCTTCTTGGAATCACCGATGACGTCCTGTCCGGCTCCGATCAGTCGTCGTGCAGACTGATCGGGGCCGCAGTGAATTGGCTCGGGTACGATGGCTTGCTCGTACCCTCCGCGCGATGCGGCGGTGGGACGAATCTCGTGATCTATCGGCAGGATCCGTCCATAGACGTTTTCGAAGTAACGAGCGAAGAAGTCATTTCGCCTGATGAGCGGTAACTCCAGCCACGAACCCTTTCGCAGGCTGAGCGATGCGCGCGATCTTTCCTAGAACGCGTCCCGGAAAACCACCACCAGCACCGCCAGCGCTAGAAACCCGATCGCTTCCGCGATCACGCAGCCGGAGCCCATGCGTCCGCCGACGATGAGCGCCTGACCGTGCGCGAGCGGCGCTCGCGCGACGAACAGCGCGACAGCGATGATCACGAACAACGGCGCGGCAATCCACGGGATCATCCGACTTGCACCGTCAGCATCGACACCGAGCCGCCGTCGACGCCCTCCACCGGAAACGACACCGCATCGCCTTCCTGCTGCGCGCCGAGGACGTAGAGCATCGGCAGATAATGATCGGGCGTCGGAGCGGCCAGCATCGCGTCGCGGCCGAGCTGGTCGTAGTGGATCAGCGGCTGGTGATCGCCGGTGCGCATCCACTCGCGCGCCGACTCCTCGAAGCGCACCGCCCAGTCGTACGGCTCCGGCACGTGCCTCCCCCACCCGTACGCGTGCAGGTTGTGCACGAGATTACCGCTGCCCATCACCAACACGCCCTGGTCGCGCAACGGCGCGAGACGGCGTCCGAGGTCGTAATGGAAGGACGCGGGCTTCGTTTCGTCGATGCTCAGTTGCACGACCGGCACGTCCGCGTTCGGGAACACGTGCACGAGCACCGACCACGTCCCATGATCGAGTCCCCACTGCTCGTCGTAGCGCGCATCAGTGAGCTCGCGCACACGCGCGCACAACTCGAGATCGCCCGGAGCGGGATACTGCACCGCGAACAACTCGCGCGGGAAACCGCCGAAGTCGTGAATCGTCCGCGGACGCTCGACCGCGGTGACCAACGTCGCGGGCGGATACCAGTGCGCGGAGACGGAGAGGATCGCCTTCGGCCGCGGAATGCTCTCGCCGATGCGCCGCCACGCATCCGTGTACGCGTTCGACGTCACCGCGTTCATCGGATTGCCGTGGCCGAAGAAGATCGCCGGCATGCGCGTCGTGGTCATCGGTACGAACGATAGCGCATGCCATCATTCTCTCGAAGATGATCGAGATCACGGGCGTCGCCGGTGCTCTATTTTCGGTCGCCCACGGTCCGTACGGATTGCGGTGCTTTCGCCGGACGATTCACCAAACGCTGCTCATGTTGTCGTTCCTCGCGAGCGAGAAAGTCGCACAGCGCATCGATGTCGTCGCCGAACCGCTTGGTCAGATCGCGCCTCACAGCCCGTATTTCTGCAACGACCGGATCTTCGTCATTGGCTTTCATGGTGCAAGCAGTTCCTCAGGTGTACAGACAATCGGAGGCTCATAGCCATTGTCCCGGCAGATCGCATTCACGATCTTCAGGACAACGCCATTCGCGATGTGAGTACAGTTCCAAGTAAGCAAAAAATCCATCCCATTCACCGCGGCGAGCGCAACGTGGAGCGCGTCCGACGCCGCTTTGTCGGGAAGCGTCGTTGCGCGAAAGATACGATCCGCGCGTTGGTGACCTGCAGCGGCGAAACGCGAACGCATCGACCCAACACGATGCACGGGCCGCTCGTCCGGGCGCTCGTCCGGGCACATCCAGAACCACGTGCCCGTGATCTCGATCATCCTTGGGAATGATGGCATGCGCTATCGTTCGCGCCGATGGCTACGACGCTCATGGCCGGGCACAGTTCTTCGGCGGAAGGTCGGCGCGCGGAGTTCCTGCATCGACCGATCTGCGGTAAGTTATGATCGTGCTCGCGGCAACCTATCTGGACAGCAACGTGATCAGCTATCTGACCGCACGTCCGAGCCGGGATGTCGTAACCTTGGCCCATCAACAACTTACGCGCGAATGGTGGGATCGGCATCGGCACGGTTTCGAGCTTCACATTTCCGAGCTCGTGCTTTATGAGATCGCTCGCGGAGACGAAAGCGCGGCGCAATCGCGTCTCGATTTCGTTCGAGACATGCCGGTCCTGCGCATCACTCCCGAGAGATTTCAATTGGCGGACATGCCGGATGGATATGCCCGTCATGGCACCACGTCCTGAAAAGCAGCGTTAGGTAGGCTTCAGTCAGGCCGTCCCGCTTGAAATTGCAGCTTCGACTTGGTTTGTAACGTTAACAAATAGCTGTTCCTGCTGAGTTTTCGACATGCCTATCAGCGGTTTGGAAGGCGGATTCACAGCTTGGAACTGCGCTAGATTTGCGATTTGCTCGAAGCGACACGGACTGATAATAACTGGTAATATGATTGCACCTTCAGATTTGGCGGCAGCAAGCAGCGGCGGCAACTCATTTGTGTGCACAAATTGCGACGCTATGAAGTCAGCGCTGACTAGAAGAATGGCGACTTTAGCACGCGCGAGTGCGTCACGAATCTTGATGCGCCATTCATCGCCAGGATCAATCATGGTGTCATCCCAATGCTTGATATTGCCGTCGCGCTCGAGTGGCACCATATGAACTTGCAGGCGCCGCAGCCACTTCGCATCGCGATGACAGTAACTAACAAACACCTCATTACGTGTCACACTTGGTAGTGGCTCTACAAGTTTTGGCCGCGGCTGACTTGGCTGAGCAAGCGCAGGCTCGTCGAGATGTTCGCCGACCCAACGTAGTCGCTTGAGAAGGTCAGATTGCAGCGCCGCCACACCACCAGGCCAATCGACGTTGTAGACGATGTGTTGGTAATGCTTAAGGTCAAACGGAATATCATCAGCGTTTTCAGTGAGAAGAAGAGCCGGTTTCTTCTGCGCATGCGCGTAGCCAACCTCGTAAAAGACATTCGGATTCTTCGCGGTCAGATCTGCGATAACCAGATCGGCAGCATCGATCTGATCGTAGATGCGCTCGAGAATACTGCCTTGAAAGATTTGTTCGTCAATCCTCTCGCAGCGAAGGCCAGCCGCTTCGCAAGTAGGCTTGATGACCTCGCGGTAGAAAATGTCCGAGCGAGGACTAAACGGCATCAGGACAAATGCGAACAGTTTCGGCGACACCTAGCCATTTTACCGATTTCCTGACGACTCGGACGCCTTCCCTCGACGGGTATCGGATCGGCCTAACGTTCTTCGCCTGAGCCGCGCGCGGTGCCTTCACCCTGCAGCGACGCGCGGCATCGCGCTGAACGAGGCGCGGATGCCCGGGCCAGCCAACGGCACCGCGTCGGCTCCTCGCGAGAGTTAGGTGTTCAGTCCGCACCGTCCTCCGGTACCATTTGCCGATGGCTGAAGAGGCACTGCCGCTGTTCCAGCGGGTTTTGGAGATCGCTTGGAAGAACTACGTGGTTCAGTCACCTAAGCCAGATGGACCCCTGTACCATTACACCACCGCCGATGCACTTCTCAACATTTTGCGAGCTCGCTCGCTGTGGGCGACAAACCTGTTGTTCACGAATGACCCGACTGAACTAAGTTACGCTGAGTCACTTATCACGCGAGCTCTTGACGACGCCATTTCAGCTTGCCGGCTCAGCGGCGATTCTCAACGATGCGAGTGGCTCGACGGTTTCAAGCTCAGTACTCGAAGACAACTTGAGCGGAATACTTGGTACTCGGTGTCGTTCTGCGCAGACGGAGATCTTCTGCCTCAATGGAGATCTTACGGTGCACGTGGCGGCGGCTTTGCGATTGGGTGGTCACCCGTATCGGTACTGCCGGACAACCCGATTCGAGTCGGGATCGAGTACGAACCGAAGCGGCAGCGCGATGTTGTCGATCAAACGATCAGATATCACTTGGATCATGTTGCAGACCACCCGGACATTGCTGCACCGGACGCTCTTGATGACCTGACATTTGCTACCGGTTCACTTGGTGTGTTCTTCTCGATGTTTCTGTACGGTTTCAAGCACAGGGCGTTTGAACAGGAGCGAGAATTCAGATTTGTTTATCCTGGCTTCGACATGAACGCGCCCGAAGGCAAGGCGCTTCACTTTCGTGACTTTGGGGGAACAATCAAACCGTACATTGAGGCCGACTTTGCACAGGCTGAGCTGCTCGAGATCGTGTATGGGCCGACGGCAAACGCCGGTCTCACGGAGAGGTGGTTGCAGATGGCGCTGGATGCCTACTCGTTCAAGGGTGTAAAGGTCCGGCCCTCAGAAGTGCCGATGCGTTGAGCGACATTTGATACACCTAAGCTAAGCTAACTCACGCTTCCGCGACTTCAGTTCGAGGGCTGCAGCTTCCTCATGCCGTCCGTTGGAAGAACCACCTCCACGCCCCCAAACCCACCACCCGCCCCCCGACGCACCGCGTAGCGCGCGTCGTGCACGAGCACGCGCGTCGCCGTCGGCGTGCGCTCGATCTCGTACCACGGGAAGCGCACCCAGGTCAGGAAGCCCTGGATCGAGGGATCGCGTTTCGCGGCGTCCCATTCCGGTGATGGCTTCGGGACCGGAAAGCGCTCCGCCGCGAGCGACTTCCGTCGCGGAACGTGAAGCGGCCGAAGCGATAGACGTCGCCCGTGCGCGCGACGAAGTCCCATCGCGTCGGGTCGAGCGGGTTCGGCGAGGCCATCAACGCGGTCGTTGCCAGCTCGCGCGCGATTCGCCTCTCCGCGATTTCGTAGATGACGAGGCGCGCGCCGATGTACGCGAAGGCGACGAGCAGCGCTGCCGTCGCGATCCAAGGCACGCGCGGCTTCCACAGCAGCGCGAGGAACAGGATCACCGCGACGATGCCGACCACCGCGAGATAGTTCATCGAGCGCTGTCCGACGACGTACGCCAGTCACCCGCGTCGCGAGGCGCGGCGCGATTCAGCTGCCCCACCCTCAGATTACCGTAACCCGACTCGCTTCAAGATACGCCCGATCAGACCTACCTTGGGTGGGTTGTGTCGCTTCTCAAACTCGGCGTTCCAGTCCATCCAGTTGTGGACGATTCGAACATTGGCGACGCAGTTCCGCTCTTGAATGCAGCTCTGAATCTCCGGCGAAGTGTCGATCCCGCGCTGAAGCGCCTGCAGCAGCGCGTCCATCTGTGCTCGCGGGGTGTCGTAAGAATCCACCTGGATCACGACCGATCGCCCGAGGCTCTCGGGGTATCGCTCAGCGAGATAGCCGTTGATCGACGCCGTGACGCAGTCGGAGATCCGCTTCTGGACCTTTCTCAGATTCTCCGGGTCGAGCGGATCGTCCCACGGTCCCTCGAGCAGAAGCAGCCGCCATGAGCCGTCCGGGTCCTCCACCACGAAGTTGATGTGCAGGCTGATCGTCTCGTCCATCGGCAGGCGGAATAGTAACGCCCAGGTGCGGATCTTCGGGATGCCCGGCCGGTCCGGCAAGGACCGGCCTTTCGTTTCCAAGGTTGCCGAAATCGGACTCGAGCTCGATATCGGTGGGACTCGCGGTCGAGTCCCGCGGACTCGAGCTCGATATCGAGGAGAC
>DASYGV010000014.1:0-9543 GCA_035999335.1 Thermoanaerobaculia bacterium
CGCATCCCTCGCGCCGAGTCATCGATCGCTTCCCCCGAGCAATGCGGCTCTGACGCTTAGAGCCGCATCCCTCGCGCCGAGTCATCGATCGCTTCGCCCGAACAATGCGGCTCTGACGCTCAGAGCCGCATCCCTTGCGCCGAGTCATCGATCGCTTCGCCCGAGCAATGCGGCTCTGACGCTCAGAGCCGCATTCCTTGCGCCGAGGGATCGATCCCTTCACGGAAGCGAATCGCTTCTGAATTCCCGGCATCGAGGCGTATCCTCGAGGAGCAGGCTCCATTCCCAGACACTTGCCAGGAGGGATTCATGAACGAAGAGACGCGGCTCGTGCCGGCGCAGGTGACTTCTGCACTCACATCCCAAGAAACAAAGACTCTCGTGCCCGTCGCTGTCGCCGAGCTCACGACGAAGATGGTCGCCGCATTGGATCTGATCACCGCGCTCATCCCGGATCTGCGCAAGCCGCATCCGGCCACGAAGAAACAGGTTCGCGGCGCGCGAACGGTCCCCCGCGACGCGATCGTGGCGATCGTCGCGATGGTGGAGTCCGCGCGTGTGCTCCAGTCGCCGCAACTCGTGGACATCGAGCGCGCTCACGAGGTGCTGCAATTCGACGACGGCTTCCGCGTCCTCGACCAGCGCATCGAGATGCTCCGAGCCCAGGTTTCGTATACCGTCGAGGCGCGGTGGGCCGAGCTCGTCACGGACGCGATGGCCGCCTATCACATGGCCAAGCGGTACGCCAAAGACCCGCGTTATCCCGAGCTCGCCCACCACGTCGCCACCATCCGCGAGCTCCTCGATCGCAAGAACGGAACGACGGGAAAGACGAAGAGCCCGTAGAGCGTTTCACGATCCTGGCATCCGGGGTGGTGCAATCCCGAACCGCGGCAACGGCCTGGTGACTCCGCCGCACAAGGACATCGACGTCTTCGGCATGGATCGAGACCGTTGCCCGCGCCGGAACGGGTGGGGGCGGCGGGGCAAAGCGATTCACGGGGAATCGTGACCGCCGCCCAAGATCAGCCCGCCGGCCTGACGTTCGCTCGCGCTTTTGCCCTCCCCCCGGGCTTCAGAACCGCAGGCCCTGGCGGTGGTACACCACTCTGCCGTCGACGACGGTGAGCAGCACCAGCTTGTCGAGCGCCTTTTCCTCGAGGCCAGCCGCCAGCAGAAGCTCCTTCGGGTCGGCGGCGAGGAAGTCCCAATCGAAGAGCACGAAGTCGGCGTATTTGCCTACCGCCAGCGAGCCAATCTCGCGCTCGCGCTTGAGCGCCCGCGCGGAGCCCAGGGTGTAGTTGCGCACCGCCTCGGCGAGCGGGATCCGCTCCTCCTTCCCCCAGTCGGTGTCGAGCTTGTAATTGAGCCGCGTGGCGGCGACGAGGATGGCGTAGAGTGGGTTCTCCGGGCCCGCCATCCAGTCGCTGCCGAAGGAGACCTCGACGCCCGCCCGCTCCAGGCTCGCCCACGGCATCATCCGCCGCATGCGCGCCGGCCCGAGGATCTCCTCGGTCGCGCGGTCGCTGACGAAGTGCGCCGGGTGCATGGCTGCGTGGATGCCGAGCGCCGCCATGCGCGCCTGGTCGGCGGGCGTCGGCAGCTCGCAGTGATCGGCGCGGTGGCGCGCGTCGCGCGTGCCGTTCTTGCGCTGTGCATTCTCGTAGGCGTCGATCAGGGCGCTGATCCCGCGGTCGCCCACCGCGTGGGTGCAGGCCTGGATGCCCATCGCGTCGACGATCTCGACCGCGCGCGCGAAGCGTTCCGGGTTGCGCCAAGCGTGGCTGCCCGTATCTTGCGGGTGCGCCACGTACGGCTCGTGGAGCCAGGCGGTGCGCGAAAGGTAGACGCCGTCGACGTAGAGCTTCACCGAGTCGCCCATCCAGAAATGGCCGTCGGCATGGACGCTGCCGAAGTTCCGCCACTCGACGAGCAGCTCGCGGAACTCTTCGGGGTTGTCCATCCGGTGTGGGCCGACGTAGAGGCTGCCGCGGGCGCGGATGTCGGCGAAGGCACCGCGGCGCTGCAACTCGAGGAGAGTCGACAGGAGGTGTCGTGCACCTGGGCGTCGTCGAAGGCGGTGACGCCGTAGGAGAGGGCGCTGGCGAGCTGCTTCTCGACGCTGCGCAGCAGCTGCTCCTCGAGCCCGGCGGGCAGCTCGTCGCGGCGGAAGAAGTCGAAGGGGTTGAAGGCGTGGAACTGGTCGAAGGTGGCGTCGGGCTCGGCGGGGTTGGGCAGCGGGCCCAGCCGAGCGAAGACCTCCGGCTTACGCTCGCGCATCAGCTCGACGGCCGCCGAGTTGACCCACCCCTCCTGCCCGCCGTTGGACCAAAGGAAGACCGGCCGCTGCGCTTCAATGGTGTCGAGCAGCTCCTTGCTCGGCGGGTCCTCGCCGATCGCCGCCGGGGTCCAACCGACGCCGAGGAGGAACGGATGGTCGGGATGCTGGTCGGCGAACGCCCGGATCGCGGCCCGCATCTGCGGCAGCTCCTGGTCGTAGAGGTCGACCAGCAGCGGTGTTAGGTAGCCGAGCCACAGGAAGTGACAGTGGTTGTCGACGAACCCCGGGGTAAGCAGGCGACCGCCGGCGTCGATCACCCGCGTGTCGGGCCCGACGTGTACGGCGGCGCCTCGGCTCGTGCCGACGTAGACCAGGCGCCCGTCGCGCGCCGCCACGGCCTCGGCCCACGGGCTCGCCTGCTCCGAGGTGAATACACGGGCATCGAGGACCACCAGGTCGGCGGGCTCGCTGCCCGCGCGCAGATGCGCTGACGGCGGCAGCACCAGTGTCCTGCTGACGCAGCCCGCAACGGCCATCGCGCCGAGCGCCCGCACGAATGCGCGCATGCTTCAATCCCCGAAGGGAGAAGAGTAGCAGAATCGATAGCGAAGCGATCCTCAGAGCGACGAGCCGGACTACGCCCGCGACAATGTCGTGGAGAAGACCACGCGCGGGCAAACCCAATGGGTCGAACCGTGCGCTCGCAGTGGAGTACACCGCCCGCCCCAGTGGCGGCGCGGGACGCCGCCACATCAGCCGGCGAGGACGCCAGCGCTCCGCCGAACCGCTTGACTCTCGCGCCTCTCTGCTGAACATTGACAACGATCGGGAGGTCAGCATGTCGTCTTCGTTGGAGCTCGCCGGACGTCTGTCCGCCGTCGTGCAAACGCAGCAGGAAGTCCTCTCCGCAATCACCAATCTCGAAAAAGTCATGGCCCTCGTCGTCGATCGCACACCCGAGGTGACGAACGGAGACGGTGCGGTGATCGAGATCGTCGAAGGAGACCAACTCGTGTACCGCGCCGCGTCCGGCGAGGCGCGTCCGCACCTCGGATTGAGACTCCCGTTCGCGGGGAGCCTCTCCGGCCTCGCGGTGACCGAGAAGTCGATCATGCGATGCGACGACACCGAAAACGATGCGCGAGTCGACGGCGCGGCCTGCCGCGCGATCGGCATCCGCTCGATGGTCATCGCGCCTTTGCTCGAGGGCGACGCCGCGGTCGGCGCGCTCAAGACTTTCTCGACGCGCCCGAATGCGTTCGGCGATCTCGACCTGTACGCGCTGCAGCTCCTCGCGGGAATGGCATCCGGCGGGCTGACGCAGGCGCGTACGTTCCGCGAGCTCGTGGCGTCGGAAGCGCGATACCGGTTGCTGTTCGACCAGAACGTGGCCGGCGTTTTCCGATCGACGCTCGACGGCCGCATCCTCGATTGCAACGACGCCCTGGTCCACTACCTCGGATACGACTCGCACGACGACCTGCTCTCGCATCCGGCCTGGGATCTCTATCACGACCGATCCACACGGGAGGAAGTCGTCGGACTCATCCAGCAGAACCGCGTGATGCGCAACATCCGCATCGCGCTGAAACGCAAGGACGGATCTTCGCTGCTGGGCATCGTGAGCGCGAGCCTCGTCCCTGGCGAGAGCGGCGAGTTGCAACTTCTGGGGACCGTCGTGGAGGCGTGAGTCGACTACCATTGCCGCACTCAAAAATCCTGGGGGCGAACCACATGATCTTCCGCGCGCCTGAAGCGCCGCTGACGTTTCCTGTCGTGCCGCTGACGCCGTTCCTGCTCGAGCGCGTGGCCGCGTTCGGCGACAAGCCTGCTTTCATCGAAGCATCCAGCGGGCGGACGATGTCGTACGCCGCATGGGCGGAGACCGTGCGGCGCACGGCGGCGGGTCTCGCGGAGCGCGGCTTCGGCAAGGGAAACGTTTTCGCGATCTACAGTCCGAACCTCATCGAATACACGGTCGCGTTTCACGCGGTCTCGCTCCTCGGGGGCATCGTCACGACGATCAATCCGCTGTACACCGCCGGCGAGCTGACGCATCAATTGAAAGACGCCGGCGCGGAGTACCTCGTCACGGCTCCTCCGTTCGCGGAGAAAGCGACCGAGGCCGCGCGTGACGCGGGAGTGCGCGAGGTGTTCGTGTTCGGTGAGGCCGAAGGGCTCACGCCCTTTGCGTCCTTGCGCTCGGAGAGCGAGCCGCCGGCGGTGTCCATCGATCCGCTGAACGACATCGTCGCTCTCCCCTACTCCAGCGGCACGACCGGGTTGCCGAAGGGCGTGATGCTGTCGCACCACAATCTCGTGGCGAACATTCTCCAGTCGTCCGTGGCGCTGGGCATCACGGAGCGCGACACGATGCTCGGCGTGCTGCCGTTCTTTCACATCTACGGCATGGTCGTGATCATGAACCTCGGCCTCTACTCCGGCGCGGCCGTCGTGGTCATGCCGCGCTTCGATCTCGAGCAGTTCCTGGACGCGGTGCAGAAGTACCGCATCACGTTCGCGTGCGTCGTGCCGCCGATCGTGCTGGCGATGGGCAAACATCCGATCGTCGACAACTACGATCTCAGCAGCCTGCGCGTCATCTTCTCCGGCGCGGCGCCGCTCGGCGTCGAAGTCGCCGGGGCCGCGAGTCGCCGGCTCCGATGCGAAGTCCTGCAAGGCTACGGCATGACCGAGACCTCTCCCGTCACGCACGCGGCGCGCGGCGCGTCGACGAGCGGAGTGGGCATTCCGCTGCCGAACACGGAAGTGAAGATCTCCGACCTCCTCACCGGCGCCGAGCTCGGCCCGCACGAGGAAGGCGAGGTCTGCATCCGCGGGCCGCAAGTCATGCAGGGCTATCTCAATCGACCCGAAGCGACGTCCGCGATGATCGACGCGGAAGGATGGCTGCACACGGGCGACGTCGGACTCGCCGATGAGAAGGGATGTCTCTTCATCGTCGACCGCGTGAAGGAGCTGATCAAGTACAAGGGCATGCAAGTCGCCCCCGCCGAGCTCGAAGCCGTGCTCCTCGGACATCCGTCGGTCGCCGATTGCGCAGTGGTCGGGTTGCGCGACGACGAAGCGGGCGAAGTTCCGAAGGCATTCATCGTCCTCAAAGGCGAGGCCACCAGCGAGCAGATCATGGGCTACGTCGCCGAGCGCGTCGCACCGTACAAGCGCCTCCGCTGCGTCGAGTTCACCGACCAGATCCCCAAGTCCCCCTCGGGGAAGATCCTGCGGCGACTGCTCGTGGCACGGTGAGCAACGCGCAATTTGTGGACGTGGAGGTGCGGTTTCGCCGACCATGTTCCCGATGGCGGGTCTTGTTCGCGATCTTGCGGTTGCGGCGGAGTGTTTCGTGCTCCTGGCCTGGGTGCGCGTGGCGTTGCGCTTGGCTCCGCAGCATTTGTTACGAGGAGTCCTGGCGCCACGGTCGGGCGGAGCGGTGGCGGATGCAGCGGCGGTGGCGGGGATCTTCAACCGCGTCGCGGCCCGGCATCCGCTGAGCCATCACTGCATGCATCGATCGCTGGCCCTGCAGCGCGTGCTCGCTCGTCGCGGGATCGCCGCGGACTTGCGGATCGGTCTGGGCCGAAAGCCGAATCTCTTTCCCGGACACGCGTGGCTGGAGATCGACGGCGTGGTCGTGAACGATGATCCGCAGCTCGTGTCGCGTTACTCGCCGCTGACGATCACCGAGACCGCGCTGGGGATGGCCTATCAATGATGGACCTCACGCGTTTCATCGCCTCGCTGATGCGAGCGGAAGACGTCGCGTGGGAAGTCGCGGACGCGGAGGCGTTTCTGCAGGCGTCAAACGCGCACGGCGCGACGCCGCTGATCGCGTATCGGATTCGGGAGGAGCGCCGCGGTATCGCCGCGACGCTGGCAGCGCATCTCGAGACCGAAGCACGCACGCACATGGCACACGAAGTCGTACGGCAACGCGAGCTGAGCCAGCTCCTAGATCAGTTCGAATCGCCGGCCATTCCGATGCTCGTCATCAAGGGAGCTGCGCTCGCGCGGACGCATTACGCGCACACATGGCTCCGTCCACGCTGCGACACCGACATCCTGATCGAGCGCGAGCGCCTCGAGGAGATTGCCGAGGTGTTCGGACGCGCCGGCTACGCCGAGGAGCCGAGCTCCGGCGGTGAGCTGATCAGCCGCCAGAGAATGTGGGCGCGCATCGACAACCTCGGCATCCGCCACTGCATCGACTTGCACTGGGAGCTCTCGAACCGCGCGCGTTACGCGCGCGCATTTTCGTTTCGCGAGCTCTGGTCGCGCGGCGTTGCCTTTCATGGACCGGAGATCCGGATGCCGGCGCCGGGCGACGCGCTGCTGATCGCCGCGCTGCATCTCGTCGGACATCATCAGAGTGCGCCTCGCTTGATCTGGCTCTACGACATCCATCTCCTGCACGCCTCGATGTCGATCGAGGAGCTGCAGGCCGCGGCGGCGCTCGCCCGCGAACGAAAGATGGTCATGGCCTTCGACGTGGCTCTCGCGCTTTCGCTGCGCTGGTTCGGCGATCGCCGCGACGACGTCATCGCGCATCGCGCGCCGACGGCGATCGCCGAGCTGATCGACGACCTTCGCTGCACGCCGGGGATCCGCTCGAAGCTGCGGCTGATGGGCGAGCATCTCTTCCCGCCTGCGGCGTACGTGATGGAGAAGTACGGCGTGACGAGTCGCGCCGCGCTCCCGGCACTGTATCTTCGCCGCGCTGTCGGCGCGTCGACGCGGCTGTTGCGCAGGGGCTGATCGCTGTCATCCTGAGCCGCGTAGACGGCGAAGGACCCCCTCCGGATGCACGATGAGCGCACGAATCAGGGGGTCCTTCGCCGCGCTGCGCCGGCTCAGGATGACAAGCTCACGCTCGCCACGCGGCGCGCGCGTGAGCGACGGCCACGCCGACGAGCAGGACTCCGCCGGCCGGCGCGAGCCAGATTGCGATTCCCGGATCGCCTTCGGGATGGTGAATGCCGCCGAGGAACAAACCGAGGGGGAGGAGCGCGCTGCCGAGCATCAGCGCTCGCGACGCCATCTTTCGCGGTGTAGCAACAACCGACGGGTAGACGAGGTTCACCACGCCGAGAAACGCCGCGTGAAAATGCGCGAGGGACCAGAGCTCTTTGCGCAACACGTCATCGGCGAAGAGTCCCGACTTCATGCCGAGCAGCAACTCGAGCGTGGCGCCGGCTGCGAACGCGATGGCGATCTCCGTCCAACCGAACCGGAGATGCGCGCGGCGAATACCCGCGAGATCGTCATTCGTCGTCGTCTTCTTCGCTTTGCTCATCGCGCGTTTCATTCTCCGATGGAAATCACCTTGTCGTGCTGTTTGGCGCGCAGGCGATCGATGACTACGAAGCGCGGCTGAAGATCTTCGTCTAGCGGAACGGCCGCACCCGGATGACCGATTCTCGCTTTATCGAACGCGCGCCACCACGCGACCCACGCGGCGACGACCTCGAGCCGATCCTCCACGGGCGCCTGCGGGTCGAACAGCGGCAGCGCGGCGGCTCCGCTCTCCGCGCTGGTGAGACCGCGCAGGCCGCGCCATGCGAAATGACGCACCGCGGGATAGTGGTCCGTCATCGTAATGAGAAAGAACGGGACCGCCCAGAGGCGCGCCTTCGGGTCTTCGGTGTACGACGCGCGATCGCTCAGCGCCATCACCGCAACGGAGCGTTGCACCACGTCGCCTGAAAGGAGCTGGCGGATGTTCTCAGCGATCTCATAATCGGCATCCTCCGGCGGTCGCTCGCGCAACTGCAACGACTCCGCCGCCCAGCGCACCGTGCGATTCGAGTGGCAGAGCGTACACGCCTCGGGCATGTCGTACCGCCACGCGCGCGACGGATCTGGAATCTGGATGCGATGGGTCGGATGCACGTCGAGTAGGCCGTAGGTGATCTTCGGCATGTGGCACGCGTAGCAATTGCTGCCGCTGCTCTTCGGCGCGTGCTTCGTATGCGCCGAGACGTTCTTCACGATCGACTCGTGACAGCGAGCGCATGCGGCATTCGTCCGCATGACCGGCGCGATCATGCCTCGAGGGTCGCCCGAGTGGGCCGAATGACAGGAAATACAGGTCAAGCCGCCCTTCCTGTAGTCCTCCGTCATCAACAGGCCCTGATACTCGTATGCCGTGAGACGCGGCGTGCCGTCGCGCCAGAACCGCAGCGAGAGGTCGATCCCCGCGAGCTTGGTCGCGATGTCGATCGGCCGGGTGTGGCGATTGAGATCGTCGCCGGCCGTGTACGGATCGCCCGTCGTCACGAATTCGCGGATGCGCGATGGCGGATTCGGCAGGCGCTGTCCGTGGCAGTGGCCGCAGATCTGGACCTGGCGATCCTTCGGAAGCTCGAGCGGAGAGATGATCGTGGGATCGCGCTTCGCGCCGTAGTGCAGCACATAGCGCCGCAGCGGATTGCGATTTGCGGCGATGTGCTTCGCGCCCGGGCCGTGGCAGGCTTCGCACGCGATGCCGAGCTCCGCGACGGTGCTATCGAATCGCCGCGACGCGGAGTCGAGGCGCGGGTTCGCCTTCACGTTGTGGCAGAAGATGCAGTTCCCGTCCCACAGTGCGGTATGCCGCGCGAACGGCGAGCCGTCGGGATCGAGAAAGCCGCCGTTGAGATGGAACCAGCGGCGCTCTTCGATGTTCCAGGCGAGGGGAAGCCGCCAGTGATTGCCGTCGACGCGCGTGAGGTACTGCTGCACGCGGCGCGAACCGACCGTCCGCACGATCGGGTAACGATGCATCTGCCCGTCCCTGCCGAGGGTCTCCATCGAATACTGACCGTCGCTGGCGCGCAGGAAGCGGGAGCGGACACCGTCGTAGCTGTACAACGCATCATTGAAATCGCCGAGGACGGAATGCTCGCCCGCGTCCTGAGTCATGGTCCTGTGAAACGTGCGGTACCACGTGCCGTAGTGGACCGGATGACAGGAAAGGCAGGATTTCGAGCCGGCGTACGCGGCGTCCTGAAGCGACACCGGCGTCGCGAGCTCGCGGTTCAGGATGCCCAGGTACGCACCGAACACGATCACCGCGGCGAGAGCCGCGATGAGTCCCGCCCGCCCGCGTTTTCTCAGCACTCAGCACCCAGCACTCAGCACTTCCCGCGCGGCTACTGCGTGACCGTGAACCCCGCCGGCGGTCCGCAGAGCGCCAGTTCGTCTGCGACCAGGGCCGTGACCTTCCACCCGCCGTACAGCGAGTTGCTGATGATCGGCGTGCCGGC
>DASYGV010000020.1:0-12330 GCA_035999335.1 Thermoanaerobaculia bacterium
GCGTGAGCCGGCAAGCTGTTGGCATACCAGAGCGGTGGCTCCCACCCGTCCTCCCCTCCTCGCCACCGCACTCCTAGAACGCGTTCAGCCGCAGAAACTGCTCCATGTCCAGCTCTTCGAGGTCGAGCTCCTGCTCCACGCGCTGGAACGCGGCGTCGCCGATGGTGCCGTCCTCGCGGAGCTGCGAGAGCCGTTGCCGTTCGGCCGCGGCGGCGGCAAGAAGCGCGCTCGCGTCCGCAGGCTCCAGCAACGAAGGGCTCCCCGTCCTCTCGGACTCGGCGCGTCTCAAGAGGAACTCGTGTCTCTTGCGCATCAGGTCCGCGGCTTCCGTTTCGGAGGTGTCGAGCGCCGCGAGTGCGGCTTGCAACGTTTCCACACGCGCCAGTTGCACCTCGCGCTCGACCGTGCCGTCATCGCGCAGTTGCAGACGCGCGAGAATCGGACGCAGCGTGACACCCTGCAGCACCAGCGTGCCGAGGACGACCGCGAAGGCCGTGAAGACGATTAGGTCGCGATACGGAAACGCCGCACCCGACGCGGTGGCGGTGGGAATCGCCAGCGCCGCGGCGAGGGTCACCGTGCCGCGCATGCCGCACCACCCCACGACCGCCGCTTCCGAACGCGACAGGCCCACCCTGTCTTCAGGAGCGGGCGCGTCTCCGCGATGCGCGCGGCATCGCCAGCGGCTCAACGCCGCGGCACCGCTCACCCACACGATGCGCGCGAGGATCGTCGCCGCGCAGACCGCGACAGCCACCCACGCGTAGTCCACCCAAGTATCGCGATCGAGGCGGGCTACGATCGATCTCAACTGGAAGCCGACCAGGATGAACGCGAGCACGTTGAGCACGAATACTGCGACTTCCCACACCGCATAAGAGGGAACGCGGATGCGCGCCGGGATGATGTCCTGCGTGCGCCGCGCGATGGTGATGGCGAAGACCACCACGGTCAGGATCCCGGACAGGTGCAGCCGCTCGGCGAGGAGCCACACGCCAAACGTGCCGCAGAATTGCACGATCACCGCGGTCGCCACGTCGCTGATGCGCGCGCTGACGAACAGCATCACTCTCGAGAGCACAAAGCCGAGGACGATGCTGCCGGCGGTGACGAACAGGAGCATCGGCACCACGCGCCATCCAGCGAGAAACCCGGTCACCACCGCGCCGATCGCCAGTCGATAGATCAGCAGCGCGCTCGCGTCGTTGAAGAGGCTCTCCCCTTCGAGGATGACCATCAGGCGATGCGGCGGCCGCAGATGGCGCAGTACGGCCGTCGCCGCGGCTGCATCCGGCGGCGCGACGATCGCGCCGAGGGCGATGGCGGCCGCCCACGGGATCGCGGGGACGAGGAGGCGCGTGACGACTGCGACGACGATGATGGTCAGCGCCACCGCGCCGACGGCGAGGCTGGCAATGGTCTGCCAGTTTGCGCGCAGGTCGCGAGGAGAGCTGTCGAACGCCGCGTCGAGCAGCACAGGCGCAACGAAGAGCGCCAACGCGAGCTCGGGATCGAGCACCAGCGTCGGGACGCCCGGTGTGAGCGCGAGCGCCGCGCCGGCGAGAGCGACCAGCGCGGGATACGGCGTCGCGAGCCGACGCGCGAGCGCCGCCAGAAACGCGCCGAGCAGAAGGAGCGCGATGACGATCTCGAAGACTTCCATCGTTCGTGCCCGCGTATTGTAGAAACACTTCCCCGTCGCCGTCCGTAGATCGTATGCATGAACGAAACGGTCGTTCTGCTCCACGGCCTCGGACGCACGCCGCTATCGATGATGGCCGTCGCGCTGGCCGCGCGCCGCCGCGGCTACCGCGTCGTGAATTGGCACTACGCATCGAAGCGGCGCTCGATCGCTGAGAATGCGGAGGCGTTCGCGCGCGAGGTCGCGCCGCGCCTGCGCAACGTGGATGCGGTGCACTTCGTCACGCACTCCCTCGGCGGCATCGTCATCCGCCGCTTCCTCGCCACGCATGCCCTCCCCAACCTCGGCCGCGTGGTGATGCTCGCCCCGCCCAACCGCGGCAGCGAAGTCGCCGACGTCCTGCAGCGCTCGCGTTGCCTCGCACGCATTCAACCGGTGCGCGAGCTCGGCACCGGCGCGGGCAGCGTCCCACTCGCGCTTCCGCCTGCACGTTTTCCGGTCGGCATCATCGCCGGCTCACGCAGCCACATCCCGCTCTTCGCGCGCTGGATGAACGGCGTCCCGAACGACGGCGTCGTTGCAGTGGAACGAACGAAGCTCACCGGCATGACGGACTTCGTGGTGCTCCCGCGCACGCACACGTTCCTGCCCTGGTCGCCGGACGCGATCCGTCAGGCGTTCGGGTTCATCGAGGAAGGGCGGTTCGTGTAGCGCGGAACGCTGGCGTCTTCGCCGGCTGGCCCGCAGGCGTCCCGCGCCTGCGTTCTGCGGGGCGGCGAGGACGCCGCCCGGCCAGCCGCCGAGGACGGCGGCGTTCCGCTCAAGAGCTGTGACCGTCGCAGTGCAGCACGCCGAGGTATTGGCTCCACGGTCCGACGGCTTCGCGGTATTGATGGGCCATGACCCTCGAGATCTGGTGCAGATGAGTCAAATCGTGCGCCGCCCAGGTGGCCAGTAGCTCGGACAGAGTGACCATTCCGAGGGCAGGATGACGTCCGCTCAGTTCGAGGTCCTCCAGCTGCAGGTTCATTGCGCGCAGTTGATCCAGGTTCTCCGAGCGCAAGCGCGCGAATTCATCCAACAACTGTCCCAGTGATTTCCCCTCGCTCTCGTGGACATGCCCCAGTCGATCAAATGATTCGAACGGACGACTCTCCCCGAATTCCACGATGATCCTCGCCCGCGGCATCCAATCCGTGCGCTCGCCGTGAATCAAATGGCCGACGACGTCGAACGCGTTCCATGTGCCTTCCCCCTCATTGCGAAACGTCCACGTTTCGGGCAGGTCGCGCAGAAGCACATCGAGCACGGCAGGGGTACGCGTGAGAAGGGAGATCGTGTGCTGCAGGTTGTGGTTCATCTCGTTTTTTCGAGGAAGATTCTTTTCCGGGAGTAGTCGAAGGTTACTTGAAAATGTTGAAGCACATCGTTTCCGAGCAGGCCGTCGGTGCTCTTGTATCCGCCCGCTCCTTTCGGCGACCCGTACGCTTTCACGGCGGGATTCGGGAAGGTCCAACTTCCCAACGTCAGCTCCTCGGCGGATAAAGTGACGAACGGAGTAGGACCCACCGCAACCGTTTCTGACGTCGTCGTCTTGGCGTCAGGTCCAAACAAATGATGCTCCGTCGCAAATGGAAATCGCAGGATCACGGCCTGCGAGGCACCGGTATCGATCATCAGCCGCGCGGCCACCGATTTCTGTCCGAATTTCAGCTTCGCGGGGATGACCGGCAGCCTGCCGTCGAACGTCAGCCGAAACTCGCTCGCGGACGCATCAGGACGGAACGCCGATGGCTCGTTCAGGATGATCACACGCTTCTGATAATCGATGGTGACGACATATCTCTCGAACAGCTCGCACCCGATGACGCCTCGAATGTCCCGCTTCTGACGACGAAAATTGTCGAGAGGCCAGAGCGTGAGTTTCTGCCCGGTCATTGTGAGCGGGCCAATCTTCCAGGTCACATCTTCAATGCGCTCTCGCCCACCCCGCTGCACTGCACGACCAGGGAAGAGCGCCTCCGCGACGGCCGCGTCGAGCATGGAGAACTCCGCACCGGAGTCCAGGATGCACCAGATCGGCTCCCGTCCGTCGAACGAGACTTGAATCTCGATTTGTCCAGGCGTCCACCGAAACGGCACTTCCATCGCCGCTTCCCCACGGACGCAACACAATGCCAGGACGAGAAACGCCGACAGGAGAGTCCTCGCTCGCATCTGCGCTCTGCCCTCTGCGCTCTCAACTGACGCGGTATTCGGTCTGCACGAGGCCGCTCGGATACGAGCGCGTGGACACGTGCTCGAGCCGGACGTCGTGCGGCAGCGCGCCGAAGAGCGGGATGCCCTCTCCGATCAGCACCGGCACGCGCGTGACGATCAGGCGCTGGATGAGCCCCGCGCGCAGGAAGCGTTGCACCGTGATCCCGCCATCGACATAGAGATGATGCGAGCCCGTCGCTTCGAGTTTCGCGACGATCTCCGCCGGCTCTCCGCTCATCTGTTCGACCACACCGCCGACCACCACCGACAGATCGATGGGACGACTGCTCAGGACGACGACACGCTTGTCGCCGTAGGGCCAGGTGTCGAACTTCAGAACGATCTCGAACGTGTTGCGGCCGATCACGAGCGTATCGACACTGGCGATGAACTCGTCGTATCCGTGCGGCTCGGGGTCGTCCGGCAGGAAATCGAAATCTCCGTTCGGGCGCGCGATGAAGCCGTCCACGCTGGTGCCGACAAAAACCGATGCGTTCATCGCAGCTCCCTATTTCGCATCCAAGAGCACTACGGCAGCGGCACGTCCTTCAGCGCGAACGCGTGCCGCACCAGGTTCTTCGGCGTGCGCATGCTCACGCGGAGCTTCCAGTCCGGCTGCGGAGCCTCGCCCCACGTCGTCAGGATCTTGAAGCCTTCGTCGTCGCGAAGGGATCCGCGTTTGATCTCGCCCGCGGCGTCGACGTAGACGATCTCCTGGATGCGATTGTTCGGGTCCTTCATGCGCAGGACGACATCGCTCGGCTCCAGCCGCAGCACGTACTCGAGGTATGACGAGACGGCGTTGTCGAGGTTCTCGCCTTCATAGCCGTAGCCCTCGTACT
Organism: Thermoanaerobaculia bacterium; assembly: GCA_035999335.1. GTDB lineage: Bacteria > Acidobacteriota > Thermoanaerobaculia > Gp7-AA8 > Gp7-AA8 > QHVT01. The sequence goes on from DASYGV010000020.1 coordinate 4,744, forward strand.
CCTTGCGCTTCGCGTCGCCGAGGCGTTTCTTCTCGGCGGCGATCTGCGCGGGGCTGACGACCGCGATCTCGATGCCGTTGGCCTTGAGCGCCTTGTGCGTGACCGGCTTGCCGGAGAACGACAGGAACTTCGCGACCTCGGCGACGCTGTTCGGGTCCTTCGACGGCATGAACAGCTCGATCTCGCCGCGCACCTCGCTCACCTTCGAGGCCTTGCGATCGGGATTCTTCAGCCTCACGGACACGGTCACGGGCGTGGCCGCGGTCTCGTTGCCGAGGCGGTGATTCGTTTCGAGCGAAGGCTCGCTCATTTCGTGATCGATGAGATCGCGGCCGGTCTCGTCCGTGGCCGCGGTGACGAGCACACGCGACGCTGCGACGTCCACGGACTTGATCTTCGGCAGCTCCATCGAGATGTCGAGCAGCGAGAACGAGCCGCCGGTGCGGCGGTCGTTGACGCGGTTCACCGTGACGTCGACCGCGAACGCGGAGACGTACGCAAATGTGAGAGTGAGAGTAAGGAAGAGTCGCTTCATGGCAGGTTCACCTTCAGCTCGAACGGAAACGACATCTGCGACTTCGCGGTCAGGAGATACACCTGCAGCGCTGCGGACGCGGGCGGAGGCGTCGACGGCTGCAGCGTCATCAGCACGTCGTCGCCGCGCGTGCTCACGCTGCGGCCGCTGGTGTCGATCGGTTTGCCGTCGGCGCCGAGGACGTCAATGCGGAAGATGCGGTCGAAGTCGGCCTTCGTGCCGGCCAGGACGAGCTCCCCTTCCGAGGGCGGAGAATCCATGCCTTCGAAGGCCTTCGCCAGCTCGATGGCCAGCTCGATCTCCTTCTCCGGAACGCCCTGCTTCTTTCCTTCCGCCCGGATCTGCGCGATCTTCGTGTCATCGAGCTTGCGCGACTTCATCCGCGCGGCGTAGCCGTCGGGCGAAAGCGGCGTGATCGAGAGCTTGGCGGATTTCAACTTCGCGTGCGAGAGCGGCGCGTCGAGCTTCGCCAAAGCCTTGTCGATCTTCACGACCGCGTTGGGGTCGCGCGTGGGGACGAAGAGCTCGAGCGTGCCCTTGATCGAGACCGAGGTCGCGGCGCGCGCGGGCGAGCTGACGGACACCTGCAACGTGCCGGAGTTGTAGTCGCGCGGCATGTAGTCGGTGCCGAACGTCGAGGCCTTGAGCGCGTTGCCGCGGTCGTCGCGCGCGTCCTTGACCACGATGCGCGCGGCGGTCGCCTTGTCGAGCCCGGTGCCTTTGAGCTTCACGCGCAGCTCGAGCGAGCCGGTCATCGGCCCCTCCGACATGCGGTTGTCGGTGACGTCGTCGACGTCGACGCCGACGCCGCTCTGCGCGTGTGTAGCCAGAGGGAGAGAAGAGAGGAGGATCAGGAACGCGACTGCTCGCATGTTCACCTCACGGATCCAGCGGAGGCGCGCAGAGTAGCACGGACCGCTGAAACGCTTTCGTGCTTTGGATCACTATCCCGCGGAGGCAGGAAAGAATGATCAGGAAACTATTGGCCGGCTTGTGTCTGGTCGCGGCGCCCGCACTCGTCGCGCAGCCTCTCGCGATCGTGAACGTGCAGGCGCCGAACGTGAACTTCGTTTTCGATCCGACCGGAACGATCGTCGTGCAGGACCTGTCGTCGAAGATCTGGACGAACGGCTTCCTGCAGTCGCGAAACTTCCAGGGCGCGGCCGGCGCGCCGGCGAAGGGGCTGTACGTGTACGAATATCGCGTCGACCTGCGCAACGAGGTGGGGATCACGGCCATCCCGTTCATCACGTCGCTGACCGTCGACATCGGACCGAATGTGAAACTCGACTTCAACGGCGACAAGAAGCTCGACGACGTGTTCGTGATCACGAAGGGCGGGATGGGCACGATCGGGCTCGCGTCGGCGGTGCGCATCGGGAACGTGGTGAGGTTCACGTTTGCGTCACCGGTGGGCGGCGGCGCCTCGCCGGGCAAAGGGGACAGCAGCTTTTTCTTCGGGATCGTGTCGAAGTATCCGAGGAAGACGGTGATCGCGAAGGCGCCGAACAACATGGGCGTAGCGCTATCGCTGAAGGCGTGGGCGCCGGCGTACTAATAGATGTCATCCCGAGCGTGAGTCGAGGGACCTGGGCGGGCGGGGCGCAAACGAGTCGTCGAGTCGTCGAGCCTCCAAGGCTCATAGGCTCACAGTTCACAGTCTCATAGAGGCTATGAGGCTATGCGCCTGTGATCCCTCGACGACTCGTTGACTCGACGACTCGACGACTCCTTCGCAGCCCCGCCCACCCAGGTCCCTCGACTGACGCTCGGGATGACAGAGTGTCGAGGCGCCCTATACTCTCGCGGATGTCCGTCACCCTTTCGCGCGCGGAGGCGCGGCGCAGGCTCGTGGCGCACCTTGGGCTGGCGCGGAGTCTGGGGCGCGGCGCGCGCGGTGTGCGCGCGGTGCTCGAGCGACTGCGCTGCATCCAACTCGATCCGCTCGACGTCATCGGCACCAATGCCGATCTCGTGGTGATGGCACGCGTCGACGACGTCTCGCGCGGCGACGTGTGGCGGCACCTCTTTCCGCGACACGCCTTCGAGCACTTCGCGAAGGAGCGCTGCATCCTGCCGGCGGAGGCGTTCCCGTACTACCGCGAAGCCGGCCACGCCGCGCAGACGCATTGGTGGCGGCACGGCGAGCGCGAAAGCCGCGTCGCGCCGAAGCTCGTGGCCGCGGTGCTCGACGAGATCCGCGAGCGCGGCCCGGTCAGCGCGCGCGACCTCACCGATCACGGCACCGTCGTTCCGATCGACTGGAGCGGGTGGATGGGCACCTCGAAGGCCACTTCGATGGCGATCGAGATCCTCTGGACGCGTTGCGACGTCGTGGTCGCGGGACGGACGGACTCGGGCGCGAAGGTGTACGGCGTGCCGAAGTGGAACGGCCAACCGAAAGAGCCCTTTGCGCGATGGGCTCTGCGCGAGCGCGCACGCGCCGCGGGACTCCTCACCCGCGCGGGCGGCGCGATGTGGTCGATGCTCAGCAGCGTGCGCACGTCGCCGCTCATCGACGACATGATCCAGGCCGGCGAGCTGATCGAAGTCGCGATCGAAGACTCGACGCGCCGCTACCTCGCCGTCCCTGAATTCCTCAAAGCGCGAGCGCGCTACGACGACCGAGTGCGCATCCTCGGCCCGCTCGATCCGCTCCTCTGGGACCGTGGTCTCGTCCACCACGTCTTCGACTTCGAGTACGTCTGGGAGGTCTACAAGCCCGCACGGCAACGGCGGTGGGGTTGGTACGTCTGCCCGCTCCTTCAGCGCGACCGGCTGATTGGCCGCATCGACGCGCACATCGAGCGCGACGTGCTGGTCGTCAAGAAGATCTGGCTCGAAGAGGAAGACGTCGATCGCGCGGGCATCGACGCAGCCCTCGAGAGGCACGCGGCGATGTGCGGCGCGAAACGAGTACGGATGCCGCGCAGCTACAAAACGATCTGATTCAGACTCGTGATCGCCGTCGGCCCGAACGCCTCGAGCGATTCCTCGCCGCCGCGGCGTTTCGTGTCGAAGTCCTTCAGCGGTCCGAAATCCAACTGAGTCTTTTTCTCGATCTCGGAGATCGGCACCTGGAACACTTTGAACGGACCGGGCTCGAACGCCTCCAGAGCTTCGAGAGGAAGATCGCGGACGAACTGTTCCTGGCTGAGCAGGAAGCCGTACGCCGCGGGCGTGCCGTCGTCCTTCTTGCAGATCACGATCTTGAAGAACTGCTTCGGCACTTTGACCTTCCGGTGCTCGCGATCGTCGGCGCGAAAGACCGGACCGTTGAAGATCGAAAGGCGCTGGCTGTCCTTCGACACCTGCTCGGCGATGTGGTTCTCGAGATTGCCCCACAGCTTGAGATTGCGCTTGGAGGCCTGCGCAGACTGGTTGAAGACCTCGTGCTGCGGCGAGCAGTTGGTGAAGTGGAACGTGTCGTCGTTGGCGCGCTTGGCCTCGTCTTTCGTCGCGCCCCACCCGGCGTCGGCGCGTCGCACGAGATGGCCGCGGTCGAGCGCGTTCTTCGCGTAGAGCGCGTTGCTCGTCTGCGCTTCCTTGTCCACGCGCGGGTCCGCGAACCATTTGTCCGGGCCCGTCCGGGTGACGCGCGTCTTGGCCTTGCCGTCGTAGTTGACCGCGGCGACGAACGCCAGCTTCCGCGCGGCGTTCAGGATGACGCTGTAGTGGTGGTACTTGAGCTCGTGCTTGTTCTCGCTCTTCTTCTTCACCGGAATCGTCGCGGCCTGCTTCGCGGCGGCCTTCGACAACTTCGGCAGCGGCGCCGCGAAGCCGACGAACTTCGGATCGTAACCGGGGCGCGCATCGTAGTTCTTGTCCTGCTTGATGCCGTCGGACGCGCGGCGCTTCGGCGCAGCGGCCTTCGGCTTACTGCTCTTGCGGCGTTCCGCCATGGCAGTCCTCCCGAGAAATGGATGTGAAGAAATGGTACGCCGATCAGGGATCGCAGCAGTCGACGATGATGACCTCCGGGTCCAGTCGCGGATGCTTCGACGTCCAGACGTCGTATTTGCATCGCGCGCCGCTCGCGTCCGTCTCCCGCGTCTTCGCCTTGCAGTGCCCGTCCTTGCATTCCACATCGGTGACGCAGCCTTCCGCGATCTCGACGTTCAGGTCTTTGCTGCCGGAACGAGTCCGCCATTGAATGATCACCGGCTTACGATCGGTCGCATCGACGTCGTGCACGTTGATGGGATCGGGATCCACGCTGAGCGTTTCCCCGGTGTCGTCGACGCAGACGATCGGGGCGTTGCGGTCGGCTTTCCCCTTGCCGGTATTACAGGGATTGGAAAAGGGATTGATTGGCTTCCTATCGTTGGGAGCGCACGTGGTCAGGGCGAGCACAACCGTAGCGAGCAGAAACCACCGGAGCGGGATGCGAACCTCGGACATGGTCTCCTCCTTCTCTCTTGTCAGCTCTTTGATTGTACGGCGTTCCTGAAGGACGGCAATTCGCGAAGCGCATTCAGCTCCGGATCGCGCATCAGATCGCGGACCGGATAGCCATTGGCAATGGCGCGCTCGATCCACGAGACCGCGCTGTCGTGGCGGCCGCGCAACTGTTCGATCAGCGCGGCCCGGTAGAGCACCGAGGCATTGGTCGGATCGAGCTCCAGCGCGCGGCGGATCTCGCTCTGCGCATCGTTCGTTTCGCCGGTGTACGCAAGGCTGAGAGCGAGCACGGAGTGGACGTGGGCGTCGTTGGGATTCACCTCGAGCGCGTCGCGCGCAACGCGCACCGACCGGGTGTAGGCCTCGGTCGCACGCGCGCTCTGACCGGGCACCCAGCGGCATGCGTCGCCGAGATTCGCCCAGATCAGGGAATCCGCGGGAGCAAGCTGTGCCGCCTTCTCGAACGACTGCCGAGCCTCGTCGTACCGGCCGAGGAGGAACTGCAGCGTGCCGACGTTCGAAAAACCCGGCGCGGTCGAGCGGAGCGCGAGCGATTTTTGAAACGCGCCCAACGCCTCCTCGTGTTTTCCAAGCCCGATCAGCGCAGCGCCGAGATTGGAGTGCGCGCTCGCGAACTCCGGATCGAGCTCCGTGGCCTTGCGAAAGTGCACCACCGCGTCTGCGTAGCGCGATTGCCGATGACAGAAGCTGCCATAGCGCATCAGCGCTCCCGCGCTGTCAGGCCGCACGCTCAACACCTTGCGATACATCGCCTCCGCGTCCGCCGCGCGGCCCTGACGCTCGTATGCCTGCCCCAATCCGAGGAGCGCGCGCGGATCGTTCGGCCGCAACGCGAGCGCACGCTCGAACGAGCTGACCGCTTCCGCGTGACGGCCCGCCGCATTCTGCAGCTGACCGAGCGTGGTGTGCGATTCTGGATCGTTGCCGGCCAGGGCAACGCCGCGGGTCGCGTATACCGTCGCCTGTTCCACGAGCGCGGGGCGCCGCGCGAGCGTCGACTTGTACAGCAGCGCGCGTGCGAGCAGCGCGTTCACCGGACCCGACTCGCGCGCGTTGCGCAGGATCGATTCGAGCGACGCAATGGCGCGGTCGACGGACGGTTCATCGCGCACGCGCTGCAGCAACCCGACCGCCTCCGTGAAGCGGCGTTGATCTTCGGCACCGAGCGTGGCCTGCGCGACTTGCGGGCGCGGCGGAGCGGCGCGTCCGAGGACGCGCAGGAGATCGTCCGCAACGGCGTCCTGAAGCGCGAAGAGATCGGTCGCGGGACGGGTGACGGTGCTCGCCGCGAGCGTCCCGCCGTCCCTCGCGTCGATGAGCGACACCGTGACGCGCACGTCGCCGCCGCCGCGTTGGACTGTTCCTCTCACGACCGCTTGCGCGCCGGTGCGCTTCGCGATCAGACGAACGTCGTCGCCTCCCTCGACCATCGGCGCGCCGTCGAACGGCGCAGCCACGCGGAGCTCGCGGACCTGAGCGAGTCGCGTGGCGACCATCTCCGAGACGCCGTCCGCGAACACGCGACCCTCGGGAGTGGCGCCGAGGTCGCGGAACGGGACGACGGCGATCGACGTGATGCGTCTCGCGCTGTCGCGGCGCTTCCACATCACATACGCGCCCGCGAGCGCGAGGACGATCACCGCTGCGACTGCCCATTGAAGCGCGGGCCGCTTCGGGCGCGGAAACGGTTGGGAGGCGGTGTGCCGCTCCAGCGAGGAGCTCGAGAATCCGTCGCGGATCTCGCGAAGGTCCCGCGCGAGGTCGCGCGTCGACGCGTAGCGCTCGCGGGGGTTCTTCGCCAGACAGCGCGAGACGATGCGGTCGAGATCGCGCGGGATGGCCTCGTTGATCGCCGACGGCGGCGGCAACTGGTCGCGAAGGATCGACGCCAGCGTTTCGGTCTTCGACTCTTTCTCGAACGGGCGCTCGCGCGTGAGGAGCTCGTAGAGCATCACTCCGAACGAGAACTGGTCCGAGCGGGCGTCCATCTCCCGGCCGGTCGCCTGCTCGGGCGACATGTAGCCGACCGTGCCGAAGATCGTGCCCGGCGACGTGTGTGGCAACGTCGTGTCGTCCGAGGAGAGCGCACGGATCTGCTTTGCCAAGCCGAAGTCGAGGATCTTCACGAATCCGTCCGGCGTGACCATGATGTTGTCAGGCTTCAGATCGCGATGCAGGATGCCTCGATCGTGCGCGGCGGCAAGACCGTCCGCGACCTTGGTCGCGATGCGCATCGCGGTCTTCAGCGGCAGTGGCTCGCGCGAGCAGATGGTGCGCAGGTCTTCGCCGTCGACGAGCTCCATCGCGATCCAGGCGAACTTCTCGGACTGCGAGATTTCGTAGATCGTGACGATGTTCGGATGATTGAGCGCGGAGGCCGCGCGCGCTTCCTGCTCGAAGCGGCGCAACGCCTCGGGACTCGAGGCGAGGTCGGAAGGGAGGATCTTCAGCGCGACTTCGCGGCCGAGCTTCTCGTCGCGCGCGCAATAGACCTCGCCCATTCCTCCGACGCCAAGGGCTCGGAGGATCTCGTACTGGGCGACGCGATCACCCGGGAAGAGTTGCACGGAGGGTCAAGGATACACGTAGGGCGCGGCTTCAGCCCGCCTCCCCCGGAGGGGCGGGCTGAA
>DASYGV010000136.1:0-8692 GCA_035999335.1 Thermoanaerobaculia bacterium
ACGCCTACTTTGAGACTTTGCGACTTTGCGACTCCTTCAGAACCGACGGCGAACCAAATACGATGCCTTCACGAACACCGTCCGCGCGTTGCGACGGAGGCTGGAAGCCCGCTCCCCCAAACACGGGAACCTCTTTTGCACTTCGCCGCAAATTGGCGATGACGATCACCTGTGGCGACTGCGGCGAAACGCAGACCATCCCCGAGCTTCCGCCTGGGGCCACCGCAGAGTGCCATCGCTGCGACCGTCTCCTCGGCCGCCGCACGAGAGCAGGGCACGACGTCCCGCTCGCGTGCGCGGCGGCCACGTTCCTCCTCCTCCCGCCGGCCGTGTTCATGCCGCTCATGCACTCGACGATCCGGAACCTCGTCTTCGAAGAGAGCCGGCTCGTGTCGAGTGTCGGCACCATCTACACCGAGGTCTGGTTCCCGTTCGCGTTCGGATTCCTCTTCTTCGCATTCCTCTTCCCCGCGATCCGCGCGTTCCTGCATATCCTCGTCCTCGGATCGATCAAGTGGCGCTGGCGGATCTGGCAGCGCGGACGCCTCTTTCGCTGGAGCGAAGAGCTGCGGATCTGGAGCATGACCGACGTCGTCGTGATCGCGGGCGTGGTCGCGTACTTCCGCGCGTCCGTTCCCGCCGAAGTCGAGGTGCGCGTCGGCGCGTGGTGCTATCTCCTCGTGGCGGTATTGATCTTGATCGGCGACCGAACGCTCAATCGGCGGGGCGTCTGGAACGCGATCCTCCCCGATCTCACGACGTTTCCGCATCGGCACGTGGCCTCGTGCGACTCGTGCGAAATGGCGGTGAGCTCGCGGCGATCGGGAGATCCCTGTCCGCGCTGCGGCAGTACGCTCGACCGCGGTCTGGCGCGGCGATTGGCTCCCGCCCTCGGCGCCGTGGCCGCGGCCATTCCGCTCACGCTTCCTGCCTACGGCGCAGCCGTCATGGTCAACGATCAGCTCACCGCCGTCCTCGAGCACACGGTCATCGGAACCGTGCAGCTCATGGCCGACTACGGCTATCCGCAAATGGCGGTGGTCGTGCTCGTGGCGGGCATCGCGATCCCGATCACGGTGCTGATTTGCATGATCTGGCTGGTCGCGCGTGTGCGATTCCCGAACAAACACGGTCTCGTGCTCCGCACGCGCGTCTATCGCGTCGTCCATCGGCTGGTGCGCTGGCCGATGATCATTCCCTTCATCGCCGCTCTCGCCGCGCCGATCGTCGACTTCCGCGGAATCGACGACATCGTCGCCGGCCCCGGCGCGACGCCGCTGTTCCTGCTGATCGCGCTGCTGATCTACGCCGTGCGCATGTTCGAGCCGAGACTCATGTGGAAGACCGCCGGAGAGTCGCGATGAGCGAATACGACGACGTCGATGATCGGAGAAAACACGAGGAGCCGCCTCCCGAGGCCAGCGTCCACGTCGCGAAGTGGTCGCCGTGGATCTGGATCGTTCCGGTGCTGGCGATCTTCTTCGTCGGATTCCTCATCGTGCGTTACGGATTTTTCGGCGGCGGCGACATCACCGTGCGCTTCGCCGAGGCGCGGGGACTCGACCGCTACAGCCCGGTGCGATTCCGCGGAGCGAAGGTCGGCACGGTGCAGAAGATCACCATCGATGAGAAGCTCTCGCAGGTCGTCGTGCGCATCTCGATGGACGCTTCGATGAATCACGCGCTGCGCAAGGGCACGCGCTTCTGGATCGTCGAGCCGGGACTCGAAGGCGGCGGGCTCGGCGGACTGCTTTCGGGAACGTATGTCGGAATCGCGCCCGGCGAAGGCGACGAGACGCGTGAGTTCGCCGGACAGGAGTACGCGCCCGTCGTCGCCGCACCCGAGGCGGGAAAGACGGTCATCCTCGAAGCGGAAGGCGTCGGCGCGCTCGCGGTCGGCACTCCCGTTCTCTACCAGGGCATGCGCGTCGGCCGCATCCTCGGCGCGGAATACGACGAGAAGCGCCGCGTGACCGCGGTGCACCTCTTCGTCGTGCAGCGATTCGCGAACGACGTGCGCCAAAGCACGCGCTTCTGGCGCGGCGGAGGACTCGACATCTCGCTCTCCGGCGGCGGTCTGTCGATGGGAGGCGCGGGCATCGCGGGGCTGCTGAACGCACCGGTCGGGTTCTACACGCCCGAGGTGCTGGCCGGCGGGCCGGTTGCGGAGGGAGCACGCTTCCAGCTCTACGAGTCCGAGGCCGCCGCGATCGCGGCGGCGGACGGACCGCACCTCACCTACCTCACCTATTTCCCCGGACCGCTGCGCGGACTCAAAGTCGGCACGCCGGTGCAGATGAAGGGCGTGCAGGTCGGCCGCGTGCGCGACGTGCGCCTTCGCTACGTTCCTCAGACCGCGACGCTCGAGACTCCGGTGACGTTGGAGATCGATCCGCGGAGACTGGAGTTCTCCGTCACCGACACGACGACGCGCGAGGACCTCCGCGCGAACATGAACGACGCGCTGCAGAAGCTCGTACAGAAAGGAATGCGCGCGACGTTGTCGTCGAGTCTCGTGCTGCCGGGAGCGAGCGCGGTCGGACTCGAGCTGGTCGCCAAGCCGGGCACGGGACGGCTCGTGCTCACGAGCGATCCTCCGATCATTCCGGCGGCATCGGCGGACAGCGGGATCGAAGGCGCGATGGCGGCGATCGGCGACGTCGCCACGACGATTCGCAATCTGCCGCTGCAGGAGATCGCCGGCAACATGCGCAGCGCGTCCGCGCGCCTCGACTCGCTCGTCAACGATCCCGCCCTCGATCGGAGCCTGCGGCGCCTCGACACGTCGCTCGCCGAGTTGGAGAAGGTCGCGAAGACGGCGGGAGAGAACGTCGACCCGATCGTGGAGAGTCTGCGCAACGCGGCGGAGTCCGCCGAAGCCGCCGCGAAGAGTGCCCAGCAGCTCGTCGGCACATCGCAGAAGCAGAACTACGACGTCGCGGAGTTGATCCGTGAATTGACGCGAGCCGCGGAAGCGGTGCGCGCGCTGGCGACGTATCTCTCCGAAAATCCTGACTCACTGATCCGCGGGAGGCGCGAATGACGCGCAAGAGTCTCATCGTGCTCACGGTTGTCATCGCCGGCTGCGGATTCCTGTCGCGCGGTCCAAAGAACGAGTTCTATTCGCTCGACACGCTGCCTGCCGAGGGAGCACGCGCCGCGGTGACAGGCACGCCGATCGGAATCGACGGCGTCGAGCTCCCTCCCGGTCTCGATCGCAAAGACGTCGCGCTGCGCGGTGCTGATCATCGACTCGAAATTCGCGGCGCGCATCAGTGGGCGTCGCCGCTCGAGGAGATGGTGATCCACACGCTGGCGTTCGATCTCGCGAACCGGTTGCCGGACGGGATGGTGATTCTCCCTGGACAGGTGAAGCCGGCCGGCGCGATGCGATCGCTGTCGGTGGTGTTCGAAGACCTCGCGGCCGGCCCCGATCGCGTGTTCGTGCTCGACGCGCGCTGGACGCTGAACGGCGTCACGCGTCACGAGCGCATCACGGTGAATGCGGAATCGCTGGAAAGCGCGGCGATCGCGGATGCGATGAGTCAGGCGCTCGCTACGCTCGCGGATCGGATCGTTGTGTCGCTTTGATGCGCGGATGCGCACCTTCCTCGTAGTGAAACTCGATCATGTCGTTAGCACGCGCGGGTGAGAGTCGCCACAGGATCTCCGGCACCGTGAGCCCGGATTCGTACGCGCGCAGACGCTCGTTCGCGAAGACGTCGATCTCCGTGAGGAGTGCGAGCCATTGCGGAGTGCGCGTCGGTGGGATCGAGACGATCACGGGATCGAGCTTCGTAGTGGTGTCGACGATTCGCGCGAGCCGAACATAGGGCGTTGCGACGTCCACACCCCTCCACCGCGCACGCTCGCGATCGGGATCGACCATCGCCACATCCACGGTGACGCGCTCCGGCACGAAGATTCCGCCCGGTACGAGTTGCGAGCGCAGGTTGCGCGCGATCGCGACGAACGGCTCGACCGCGAGCGAGCGCTGCATCGTCTCGCTGACGACGACATGGATCGCGGTGGGATGCCGATATTCGGTCGCATCCGCGTGCACGATCTCCGCGTGCTCGCGCAGTCCGCATTGCTCGAGCAACGCGCTCAGAATGCGCAGCGAGCGCGCGTCCACGTCCATCAACGTGAAGCGCACGCCGGACCTCGGCAGCAGCGGAACGACGAACGGCGCGAACGGACCCGTGCCCGCGTAAACCACTTCGATGGTTTCGCCGGGAAACCGCTCGCGCGCCGCGGCGATCACGCCCGACGTGCCGCGTAGAAACGCCACGGTTCGTTTCTCATCGAGAATGCACTGCGCGGCGAGATCGGGAGCGAGCGCGAGCCCGCTCGGGAGCTGCGTGCTCTCCCACGTCAATCGCTGTATCCCGCGACGCGCGCCGCCGCCCATGGGATCAGGGACGCCGCATCCGACTTCGGCCCGCCGGTCGGGAAGCCGCGGAAGGTCATCACCGGCGACGCGTTCGAGAACGCGTCGTACACGTCGCACGACGGACACTTGTAGCGCGGCGTCATGATGTCCTTGAAGTTTCCGGCGACGGAGTAATACGCGTAGCGGTGCGGGAACGGATCGTCCTTCGGCGGTTTCTCGATCTGCGCGAAATCGTGGAAGAGGCCGAGGGTGTGGCCGAACTCGTGCGCGGCGGAGTGAACGCCGCCGATGAGGTTCACCACCGCGACGCCGTTCGCGGGGTTGTAGTCGGCTGCCGTGATCGGCACCGGCGCGGCGCTGGCAGTGGTCCAGAACGTGATGATCCAGACCTCATCGGCGCGGGTCGCCTCGCGCATGGCGAGAACCGCAGGATCGGCGAGCATCCAGTCCATCGCGTCCTGTGGCGTCACTCCCGGCGCATCGACAAAATCGAATTGCCCGGTCCAGACGAGACGCAGCGTCACGTGATACACGCCGGTGGTGCGCAGCGCGGCGTTCGTATGCGCGATCGCGTTCTCCGCGAACTGCCGCGCGCCCGCCTCGCCCATCGTCGGATGCCCGTACGCCGCGGCGGTCCATCCAATCGCGATGTCGATGTCGACGGGCATCAACGACGGATGACGAACCGCGCGCCGGCGACCTTCGGTCGCCATCACGGAAGGTTTGCGAGGTGCGATCGTCACGCACTCACTCGGGAGATGTGGAATCGGCCGCTCGATCGCTCCGACCATCGCCGCGAGAAGGATGAATAACTTCACGCGGGCATGGTACGACAGTCATCGCTCGTCGGGCGGTTCTTCCGGCTCTTCGCGCTCCCGGTCGATTTCCAGCTCGAGCTCTTCGAACGGCACGAGGCTCACGAAGACGCCGTTGGGTTGCTGCTCGAACAGCGCGCCCGTCAGCGCGTCGACGCCGAATCCCGCGCCCGCGAGAAAGCCGCCGATGAAGAAGAAATCGTCACAAGTGGCATCGGCACAGACGTCGAGCAAGTCGAGGTTCTCGAGGAACTCCTCCGCGATCGCGCGCGTGAGCTGGACGCGCTCGAGCTCGTAGCCGGGCGCGGTGAAGGTCAGCGCACAGCGCTCGGCACGGCGGCTCACCCAGATCACGCCGGGCGTCGTCGCCTCCTTCGTGCTCCCTGGTCCGCAGTCTTCGGTGTACACGACCGCCCCTGCAGGCTCGCTGTCGACAGGGATCCGCTGCACAGGCCCGTGCTGAACGGTCGCGCAGGCGGCGAGGTTCAGGGCGAGGGCAGCGAGAAGGAAACCACGCTTCACAACACGCTAATGATGCCGCGTATGGAGTGCGGCGGCAAGTAGCGCATCAGCGGATGGCCCTGATTTAGAACACGTTCAAAACTCCTCTTGACGCCTGTCTTCCCCGGACTTATCTTACTTTTGAACGCGTTCAACAAAGGAGGACACCCATGATCGTCGGCACCTACATCGCCTACCTCACCATCAGCATCGGGGTCACCGTCTGGGTGGCCAGGACGCTTCACCGCAACGGCCGGATCTTTCTGGTCGACTCGTTCCTTGGCAACGAGTCGCTGGCGGACTCGGTCAACCATCTGCTGGTCGTCGGCTTCTACCTGATCAACGTCGGCTACGTGTCTCTGGCCCTTCGCTACGGGGACCGGCCCGAGGACGTCGCGCAAGCCATCGAGGTGCTCAGCACCAAGATCGGTGTGGTCCTGCTGGTCCTCGGCGTCATGCACTTCTTCAACATCAAGGTGATCTCCGCGATGCGCCGCCGGGCCATCGAGGGATCGCTGCCGCCGGTGCGCCCGCAGCATCGCGTCACACCGCCGGTCGAGCCGGGCATGGGACGCGATGTCGCGAATGACATCCGGTTGCGGGCGTAAGGAGGCAACCATGAAGATCGTCATCCCCGGTGGCTCCGGCCACATCGGCACCCTGCTCACCCGCGAGCTCCGCGGCAAAGGACACGACGTAATCGTCCTGACCCGCGACCGGAACTCGGCCGGCGTTCTCTGGGACGGCCGCACCCTCGGACCGTGGGCTCAGTTGATCGACGGCACGGATGTCGTGATCAATCTCGCCGGCCGCAGCGTGAACTGCCGCTACACGGCCAAGCATCGCGAGGAGATCATGCGCTCTCGTGTCGACTCGACCCGCGTCATCGGCGAAGCGATCGCCAACGCGACGCAACCGCCGCGGCTCTGGTTGCAGGCCAGCACGGCCACGATCTACGCGCATCGGTACGAAATTCCGAACGACGAACAGACCGGAGTGATCGGCGGCGACGAGCCGGACGCGCCGCCCGGTGGCATTTCAGCATCGACGTCGCTCGCGCCTGGGAGCGCGCGGTCGATGAGTCGCAGACGCCGCTCACGCGCAAGGTGAAGTTGCGCGCGGCGGTCGTGATGAGCGCGGCGCCGGGCGGGATTTTCTCGCTCCTGCGCCGTCACATCCGCCTCGGCTTCGGACGCTTCGGCGACGGCCGTCAGATGATGTCCTGGATTCATGAGCGCGATTTCGTCCGCGCAGTGGAGTGGCTCATCGAGCACGACGAAGTCGAAGGCGTGGTGAATCTCGCGGCGCCGAATCCCGTCTCGAACGAGGAGTTCACGCGCGTGCTCCGGCAGGCCATGGGAAAGCACATTGCCATCCCGTCGAGCGGCTGGATTCTCCGCTTCGGCGCATGGATGATGCGCACCGAGCCGGAGCTCGTGCTGAAGAGCCGCAATGTCGTGCCGGGCCGGCTAATCGAGCGAGGGTTCCGCTTCGAGTTTCCGCGATGGACGGACGCCGCGCGAGATCTCTGCACGGAGGTCCCGGCCGAAAGGACCTGGTGATGCGACGCCTGTACGTGTTGTACGACGCGCGTTGCGGGATCTGCTCGCGTGCGCGGAGCTGGATGCTCGAGCAGCGCGCGTTCGTGCCGATGGAGTTCATCGCCGCGGGCTCGGAGCGTGCGCGGCGGATGTTTCCGCAGCTCGAGCACCACGAGGTCCCTCGCGAGCTCGTGGTCGTCACCGATGCCGGCGACGTCTATCTCGACGACGCGGCGTGGATCGTGTGTCTGTGGGCGCTGGTCGAGTACCGCACATGGTCGTTCCGCTTCGCGCGCGGACCGCTGCGCTCGCTGGCCCGCGCGGCGTGGAGCATCCTCTCCGCAAATCGGTACGAGCTTGCGCGCGTGTTGTCGATCGAGAGCGACGAGGAGCTCGCACGGAAACTACGCGAGCGCGACACTCCGGCTTGCGACATGACGTGATGTGGCGAAGGAATAGGCCCGCTCAGCCGGCCTCAAATGCCGGAAGTAAGAAATCGAATAGACATAGAATGACGGCCTCTTCCACACAAAACAGGAGGTTGTCATGCGGAAACTCTCGCGGGTGTTTGCCACGCTCGTCGTCCTTTTCGTCGTCACGCCGCTCCTAGCACAGACGTCCCCGGAATGGGATGCGCTGATGCAGGGCAATCGCGCCTTCCAGGGTGGTTACCTGAACAGGGATCTGGCCAAACGTCTACCGATCGCCGACGGCCAGGCGCCGCCAGTCGCGGTGCTCTCCTGCTCCGACAGCCGTGTCCCGCCGGAGGTGGTGTTCAACCGGCCGATCGCACAGATGTTCGTGGTTCGCACGGCCGGCAACGTGACCGAAACCTACGCGACGGCATCGCTCGAGTACGCGGTCGCGGTTCTCTCGACGAAAATGATCGTGGTCATGGGTCACGAGTCCTGCGGCGCGATCCACTCGGCGCTGACGCCGAAGGACGACGGGGCGCTGACGCCGTTTTTGAAGGAGCTGGTGCTGGAGATTCGCAAATCGTTCGGCGGCATCCCGGAAGACCAATGGGACGCCCGCAATCACACGATCGTCCGCCGCGCCACGCACGACCACGCCCGCCGCGTGGCTCGTCAACTCCTCACGGACAGCGCGTTGCTCCGCGAACGGGAAGGCAAAACATTGGAGATCGTGTCGGCGTACTACAACCTCGAGACAGGTGTCGTTGAGCTGGTTCCCTGACAAGATCAGCGCGCGCGGCGAAGCTCGTCGTAAAGCAGAGGAACGATGCGCTCGAGTGCGCCGGGGTCGCCACGCCGCAGGCGCGGCGAGGCAGGCGGTGATCTCTCCCTGATCGCCGGCCTCTGTGTGCATGTGCACATTATTGCCTTCTAGGAGTGCGGTGGCGAGGCGGATGCGCGGAGGGGAGCCACCGCTCTTGTATCGGGCTCACGATGAGGCGTATCAGAGCGGCGGCTCCCTTCCGC
>DASYGV010000027.1:0-9630 GCA_035999335.1 Thermoanaerobaculia bacterium
CGCAAAGTCTCAAAGTAGGCGTCTTCCGTCCTCACTGTCATCCTGAGCCGGCGCAGCGCGGCGAAGGACCCCCTGATTTGTGCGCTCATCGTGCATGCGGAGGGGGTCCTTCGCCGTCTACGCGGCTCAGGATGACAGCGAGATCGAAGCTCTCTTTCAGACTTTGCGACTTTGCGACTCGTCGACTACGCTCCGCGCGCTTGCCGCTGCTGATCTACACGCTCACCGCGATCGCGATTCTCTGGCTGACGCACCGTTTCGTCTGCCGTCTCTCCCGCGCCGCTGCGGCGTTTCTCTTCTTCCTGCCGTTTCTCCTCGTCGGGCACGCGCTGATTGCGAATCGCGTGTATGCGCCGATCGACAAGATCTACCTGGACATCCCGCTTTCGCAGGTGCGCGAGCAGTACGGCATCGGCGCGCCGCACAACCCCGCGACCGCGGACATCGTTTCGCAGATGATCCCGTGGCGGCACGCGGTGCGCGAGTCGATCGCGCGCGGGGAGTGGCCGCTCTGGAATCCGTACATCCTCTCCGGCGACATCCTCGCCGCCGCCGCGCAGCCAGCGCCCTACAGTCCATTCACGCTGCTCGCGCTGTTGATGCCGGCGGCGCTCAGCTTTACCTTCACTGCCGCGATCACGTTCCTGGTCGCTGCCGTGGGCGCGTTCGCGTTTGCGCGCGACGTCGGCTGCCGCGAGCTCGCGGCCTCGATCGCGGCGGCAGGCTTCACATTCTCCACCGCTGTCGCTCTGTACGTCCTCTGGCCCCTCGGACTTTCGTGGGCACTGCTGCCGCTGGTGATGCTTGGGGCGCGGCGCGTGTCGTTCGGACTGCTCACGACCGCGTTCACGCTGCTCCTGCTCGCGGGACATCCGGAGTCCGTGCTGCACATCGTCGTCATCGGCGCGATCTACGGCGCATTCGAAGTGCGTAGCTGGCGCGCCGTCGGTCGCGCAATCGCAGCGGGTGTCGTCGCGCTGTTGCTCTGTGCTATCGCACTCCTCCCATATTTCGAGGCGCTTCCGCAGTCGAGCGAATACGAGTTCCGCAAGACCTGGCAGGTTCGCGCGGCGAAACCGGAACAGGTCCTGCTCACGCTCACGACTGACATCCTCCCGTTCCTTCATCTAAGAAAGTGGGTCGATCCCGCGATCGGCGGGATGCGCGCCGAGACCGCGGCGGTCGGTAGCATCATTCTCGCGCTGGCGATCTACGCCGTTTGGCGCGTCCGCTCGCGCACCACCTGGTTCTTCGCGGGCCTGACCGTCGTGACGCTGCTTCTGCACGCGGCGTGGGGACCGCTGGCGAGGATCGTCCACGCGCTGCCTCTCTTCGACATCACGATCAACGAACGCCTCGGCTTCGCCGCGGCCTTCGCACTCGCGATCCTCGCCGCGATCGGCGCAGAGCACCTTCATCGCCGTGCGGCGACGATCACATTCGCGATCGTGCTGGTCGTTCTCGCCGCCGGGACGCTTTACATCACGCGCACGTTCGTGATCGAGCCCGGCCCGCGTGACTGGGGGAAGTTCACGATGCACGCGGAGCTCGCGGGTCTCGGCGCCGCGGTGATCGTCGCGTTGCGCACGCGCTACGCGCTGCACGCGCTTCTCGCGCTGCTGCTCGTGCAGCGCGTGCTGTCCATCGGCGGAGTGCACAAGTCTTTTCCGCTCGAGGCGGCGTATCCGCCGATGAAGATCTTCGAGCCGATGAAGAGCGTGCGCGAGCCCTTCCGTATCGCCGGTATGCACTGGGCGCTGTTGCCGGGGACGAACGCGCTCTACGGACTCGAGGACGTCCGCGGCTACGAAGCCATGACGTTCTATCCCTACACGCAAACGTATCGGCTCTGGAGCCAGCCCCAGCCGATCTTCTTCAACCGCACGGACGATCTCTCGAAGCCGTTTCTGTCGATGCTGAACGTGCGTTTCGCGTTTGCCTACACGTCGACCGCGGTGCCGCCCGGATGGCGCGAAGTCGCCCGCGAAGGTGAGGCGGTGCTGCTCGAGAACGAGAACGTGCTCGAGCGCGCGTTCGTCCCGCAGTATGTGACCGTCGGCATGCAGAGCGACGTCGCGCTCGATCAGATGTCGGAGGTGAAGGACTTCCGCGAGCATGCGTGGATCACCGCGGACGCCGTCCCGTACGAACGCGCGAACGGCCCCGGCCGCGTCACCAACTTCCGCCGCACGCGCAACGGCTACACCTTCAACGCCGACATGCAGCACGGCGGCTGGGTGGTGGTCACGAACAGCGCATGGAAAGGCTGGCGCGCGTACGTCGACAACAAACGCATCGGCCTGCAACGCGCGAACGTCGCCTTCCTCGGCGTGCACGTAGGGGAGGGGAAGCACGAAGTGCGGCTGGTGTACTGGCCGCGGTCGTTCGTGGTGGGGCGGGCGGTGTCGATTGTCACGCTGTTCGTACTCCTAGCTATCGTCAGTCGTCGAGTCTTCAAGTCTTCGAGCCGTCGAGCAGTTCTCGAAGACTCGACGACTTGACGACTCGACGACTTTGCGACTCACATATCATTCCCCGCCATGACGAGAAGAGCCTTCGCCCTCCTCACGTTCACGCTCCTCCTCACCACCACCCTTTTCGCCTCGACGCTCGACCCCGCGCACTTCAAAGCGCTGAAGTGGCGCGAGCTCGGTCCGTTCCGCGGCGGGCGCTCCGCGGCGGTCACCGGCATTCCGTCGCAGCCGAACACGTACTACTTCGGCTCCGTCGGCGGCGGCGTGTGGAAGACGACCGACGGCGGCGAGAGCTGGAGCGCCGTCTCCGACGGCTACTTCGGCGGCTCCATCGGCGCCGTCGCGGTGTCGGAGTCCGATCCGAACGTCGTCTACGTCGGCACGGGGGAGAAGACCGTGCGCGGCAACGTCTCGCACGGCGACGGCATGTGGAAGTCGACCGACGCCGGCAAGACCTGGAAGCACGCGGGCCTGAGCGACTCGCGCCACATCCCGCGCGTGCGGATCCATCCGCAGAATCCCGACCTCGTCTACGCCGCGGCCCTCGGACACCTCTTCGGCCCGAATCAGGAGCGCGGCATTTATCGATCCAAGGACGGCGGGAAGAAGTGGGAGCGCATCCTCTTCGCGAATGAAAATGCCGGCGCGATCGATCTCGTCCTCGATCCAACGAATCCGCGCATCCTCTATGCGTCGACGTGGCGTGTGCGCCGCACGCCGTACAGCCTCGAGAGCGGCGGCGACGGCTCGGCGCTCTGGAAGTCGACCGATGGCGGCGACACGTGGAAGAACATCAGCAGCAACAAAGGCCTCCCTAAAGCTCCCCTCGGCATCATCGGTGTGACGGTTTCGCCTTCGAATCCGCAAAACGTCTACGCGATCGTCGAGGCCGCGGAGGGCGGTGTTTTCCGTTCGCGCGACGGCGGCGACACGTGGGAGAAAGTGAACGAGAGCCGCGACCTGCGCCAGCGCGCCTGGTACTACACGCGCATCTACGCCGATCCGAAGGACGAGGACACGGTCTACGTCGTCAACGTCCGCTTCCACAAATCGAAAGACGGCGGGAAGTCGTTCACGACCATCGCCGTCCCGCACGGCGACAACCACGATCTCTGGATCGCGCCCGACGATCCGATGCGGATGATCGAGTCGAACGACGGCGGCGCGAACGTGTCGAACGACGGCGGCCGGAGCTGGACCGGTCAGGACAATCAACCGACCGCGCAGTTCTACCGCGTCACCACCGACAATGCCTTCCCCTATCGCATCCTCGGCGCACAACAGGACAACAGCACCGTGCGCATCCGGCACCGCTCGACCACCGGCGGCGGCATCGGCTTCAGCGACTGGGAAGAGACCGCGGGCGGCGAGAGCGGCCACGTCGTCGCGAAGCCCGACGATCCGGAGATCGTGTTCGGTGGGTCATACGGCGGCTACCTGACCATGCAGAACCACCGCACCGGCGAGTTCCGCGACGTCAATCCGTGGCCCGACAATCCGATGGGCCACGGTGCGGAAGGAGCGGTGGAGCGATTCCAGTGGAACTTCCCGCTGCTCTATTCGCCGCACGATGCGAATACGCTCTTCACCGCGTCGCAGCATCTGTGGAGATCGACGAACGGCGGCGCGAGCTGGGAGCGCATCAGCATCGATCTCACGCGCAACGACAAGACCAAGATGGGTCCGTCCGGCGGGCCGATCACGAAGGACAACACCTCCGTCGAGTATTACGGAACGATCTTCGCGGTCACCGAGTCGCCGCACGAGCGCGGCTTGATCTGGACCGGCTCCGACGACGGTCTGCTGCACGTGAACCGCAACGGCGCCTGGCGGAACGTGACGCCGAAAGGCGCGCCGCAGTGGATCCTGTGGAACAGCATCGAGGTCAGCCCGTTCGATCCGAACACCGTGTACGTCGCGGGGACGTCGTACAAGTCCGACGATTTCCGGCCGTATCTCTACAAGACCACCGATGACGGCTTGACCTGGACGAAGATCACGAACGGCATCGCCAACGATCACTTCACCCGCGTCGTTCGCTCCGACAAGCGCCGCAAGGGTTTGTTGTACGCCGGCACCGAGCGCGGGATGTACGTTTCGTTCGACGACGGCGCGAACTGGGAGACGTTGCAGCTCAACCTGCCGATCGTGCCGATCACCGATCTCGCCGTACGCGACGACGATCTGATCGCCGCTACGCAGGGCCGCTCGTTCTGGATGCTCGATGACCTCACGCCGCTGCAGCAGCTCTCGCCGAAGATCGTCGCGAAACGCGCACACCTGTTCGAGCCGCGCGTTGCGTGGCGCACGGGCGGATTCACGCCGGAGCGCACGCCGCGCAAGCAGGGGACGAATCCGCCGCAGGGCCTCGTCGTCAACTACTGGCTCGCGCCCGACACGAAGCCGGAGACGAAGGTGAAGCTCGCGTTTCTCGACGCGAACGGCACCGTCATCCGCGAGCTTCAGGGCGAAGTGAAGCCGCCGCCGCCGGTCGTCGAGGCGACGGAGCAGAAGAATCCTCCACCCGAGCAACCCGAGAAGAAGATCGACGAAGCGAAAACCGTGGAGCCGGAGGAGAAAGACCCGAAGGCTGAGAAAGAGAAGGAGTTGAACAAGCTCCCCGACGCTGTGCCGGGCTTCAATCGCTACGCGTGGAATCTCCGTTACCCCGAGGCGAAGAAGTTCGAGGGACTCATCCTGTGGGGCGGCGGCACGGACGGACCTCGCGTTACGCCGGGAACGTACAGCGTGCGGCTCACGGTCGGCGAAGAAACGATGACCGTGCCGGCGAAGCTGAGGCAGGACCCGCGCACGTCCGCGACGCAGGCGGATCTGCAGGCGCAGTTCGAGTTCGTCCTCGCCGCGAATCGCAAGCTCTCCGAGATCCACGAGCAGATCGAGCGCGTGCGCGAAGTGCGCGCGCAGCTCAAGGGCATCCGCGAGCGCATCGGCAAGGACGAAGCGGGCAAGCCGATCGTCGACGCGGCGAAAGAGCTCGACAAGAAGATGACCGCGATCGAGGAAGCGCTGTATCAGACGAAGAACCGCAGCTCGCAGGATCCGCTGAACTTCCCGATCCGCCTCAACGACAAGCTCGCCTCGGTCGCCGACTCCGCGGCGACGGGGGACTTCGCGCCGACCGCGCAACAGCGCGCGGTGTACGTGCAACTCGTGGAGAAGATCGACGCGCAACTCGTGCAGTTGCGCGCGTTGTGGGAGACCGACCTGCCGACGCTAAACGCGATGGTGAAGGCGTCCGCAGTGCCTGCAGTGAAATAGATTCTGTCATCCTGAGCCGCGTAGACGGCGAAGGACCCCCTGCCGAAGCACGATGAGCGCACGAATCAGGGGGTCTTTCGCCGCGCTCCGCCGGCTCAGGATGACAGCGAGAAAGAGCGCTTTACGCCGGCGCGCAGGCGCTCGTTTCCGGCGCGCCGGGTTTCACGCAGCACGACGCCGCTCGCGTGCTCTCCGGCAGGTTGTCCTCGAGCACCACGAACACTTCCCACTCATTGCCGTCCGGGTCGTGCACCCAGCTCTTGTCCTGCTTCGCGTAGCAGCAGTCGGTCTGCATCTCGTCGCGCGTGACGAGGCCGGCCGACGCCCAGCGCAGCCGCGTCGCCAGCACATCGTCCGTCGACGCGACCTGCAGTCCGAGGTGCGAGAGCGCGCCGGCCTCGCTCAACGACGCCACCTCGTTCAGCGCGAGATTCAGCGGCGGATTCTGCACGTCGAACTTCGCGTATCCGGTACGGACCTTCGATGGCTCGATGCCGAGCATCTTCCGATAGAAGTCGATGCTGTTCTGGACGTTACGGACATTGATCGAAACATGGGCCTTCAGGATCTGGGTCATCTTGCCTCCTCATATTCGCGTAAGCGAATGTGAGAGCAATGTAGGGCCTGAAGTCATATCTGTCAAGGCAGATGTGAAGAAATGTTTCCCTCGAACTTCAAATCCCGGTTCGAGAGGCATGGGGGGATTGTAAGGGCGCAGGGGGCAGGGCGCAGGGCGCGGAAGATTGGCGAAGAGCATTCGTTCTTCTGCCCCCTGTGCCCTGCCCCCTGCCCCCTGCGCCCTATAATCCCTCCATGGCCCCGGCGATTCTCGTCGTCGAAGACGATCTTCTGATGCGCCGGACGCTGCAGGCGCTTCTCGAGCGCGAAGGATTCACCGTGACCCCGGTCGGCACCATCGCGGAGGCGATGGGGGAGGTGAACCGCCGCGCGTGGGATCTCATCCTTCTCGATCTGATCCTGCCCGACGGCGACGGCATCGAGGTCTGCGGCCGCATCCGCGAGCGTCACCGCATGCCGATCATCATCCTCAGCACGCGCCGCGAGATCGAGGACCGCGTGGCCGGACTCGAGACCGGCGCGGACGACTACATCGTCAAGCCGTTCGAGCCTGCGGAGATGATCGCGCGGGTGCGTGCGCAGCTGCGCCGCGCGCAGCAGTTCAGCGCGAGCGACGGAAGCAGCGTGATCCGCGCCGGGCGTCTGACCATCGATCCGGCATTGCAGGACGCGCTGATCGACGGCCAACCCGCGGGGCTCACGCAGAAGGAGTTTCAGCTCGTGCACCTTCTCGCCACGCGCGCGGGGAAGGCCGTCAGCCGCGACTTCCTCATCGAACATCTCTGGGGCGAAGACGAGCTCGGGTCGGACAAGAACGTCGCCGTCTACATCCGCCGCATCCGACAGAAGATCGAGCGCGATCCCGAAGCCCCGGAGATTTTGCTGACAGTGCGCGGATTCGGATATCGGGTGGCCGTAACCTCCGAGTAATCTCGTTCCGCTACGCTCGTGCGCGACGCATGAAAGCACTGGTCATCGACGACGAGGAGGAGGTCCGTCAGTTCGTGCAACTGAGCCTGGAGGCCGTTGGCGGGATGACGGTCATCGGGGCGTCGAACGGCGAAGAAGGAGTGGCGCGCGCACGACGCGATCACCCTGATTTCATCCTGCTCGACATGATGATGCCCGGCATGGACGGCGTCGAAACGTTCGACGCGCTGCGGGCTTCGGCGGAGACGAGCGAGATCCCGGTGGTGTTCCTGACCTCGAGGGCGATCGCGCCGGACGGACGTCGTCTCGAGGATCTCGGCGCGGACGGTGTGTTGCGCAAGCCCTTCGATCCAATGACGCTGGCGAGCGACATCCGCACTATCCTGACGTCGTGACCGACACGCTCCTCGGCGATCTTCGCGGGCGATTCCGCGAGACTTCGCGGATCCGTCTCGACGAGATGGCGTCGCTGCTGGCCGCGCTCGAGCGCGACCGCGAGGACGCGGCGTCGCTGCAGAAGCTCGCCAAGCACTTCCACGGACTGGCCGGCATGGGCGGCACGTACGGCTTCCCACGCGTGTCGCATCTCGGCGACGAAGCCGAGGCGACGATCATGCCGTTCGTCAAGCGCGGCGCGGTGCCTGATGCTGCGTCGGTCGCGCGGTGGAAAGAGGTCGCCGCGGAGATCGCGGCGGAGTTGTGGAGCAACGGACTCGAGCCCGCTGTCCCGCAGGCCACCGCGGTGCGAACGCATCGCATTCTCGTCGTCGAGGACGACGCGACGACGATGGTCTTTTTACGAGGGATGCTCGCGGCGGCGGGATACGAGGTCGCCATCTGCAGCGATCCCGCGTTGTTCGAGAGGACGCTGCTCGCGTTCGAGCCGCACCTGGTACTGATGGACGTCCAGCTCAGCGACGACGTGAGCGGCCCCGATCTGGTGCGGTTGCTCCGGAGGACCGAGCGCTTCGCCGCGCTGCCGGTGATCCTGATGACCAGCGACACCGAAAGCCGCGAGGTAGACGCGGGCACCGACCCGCTCGTGACGAAGCCGATCGACGGAACGGTGTTGCTAGGGGAGATTGCGCGGCGGCTCGCGTAGCGGAGCGCCGGCTTCCAGCCGGCCGCTCCGCCGCCTTCCAGGCGGCCCGGGTTCCTCGCGAGAGCGTGCCGGCAAGATGCCGGCGTAGCGGCCGGCTGGAAGCCGGCGCTCCGCAAGTGTGCTACAACGCCGCGCGTCATGTGGACTGCCCGCCGGATTCTGAAAGACCTCGCCGACAACGACCGCCGCCGCGCGATTCTCACCGCGTTCTGGAAACACGCCGACGCGCAACATCGGATGATCGTGCAGATGCAGCTCGCGAAGGCGTTGCACTTCCGCGAGGAGACCATTCGCAAGATGCCGCCGGAGAAGAAGGCGGACCTGCTCGCCTCGCGGATCGGTTTTCCCGAGTTCGATCAGTACCTCGAGATGGCGCTCATGCAGTACCACACCTCGCAGAAGAACGAGATGATGGCCGCGTTCCTCGACCGCTGGAACGTCCCGCACGAGAACGGGTCGATCGAGTCCGACGACTACAAGGTCCCGTCCGCCGACGAAGTCCGTGCCGCCGCGAAAGAGCTTTCTTACGATCCGGCCGACGTAAAGATCTATCTCGCGACGGCGGGATTGCTGATGGCCGATCAATGGCGCGATGCGACCTGGCCGGTCGTGGATGAAATGGCGTAGCCGCTACTCGATCTTCAAAACACTCCACGTCGTCCCGTCCCAGATCAGCGTCGCCGCTCCATCCTGCGGCGCTGCGAAGCGATCCGCCACGAGACCTGTCTTGAACGATGAGCCAACCTCGTTCGCGATCCAGCGCCACGTGAAATCGACGCGTGCGGTGCCGTCGTCGTTCGCGCGGACGGACGTCACCTCGCCCATCTCCTTCTTCGCCAGCGGCACGATGTCGAGCAGGCCGTTCGGGCGGAGGAGGAAGCGCTTGTCGTTCCGCGATTTGTCGGTCAGCGCGACGTTGCCGGCCGGGTCGAGATCGAGCCAGCCCGCGGCAACGAGCTCCTTCACCGACTGCCGCACCGGCTCGCTCATCGTTGCGCCGGAGACGGGCGTCGTGAATCCCGCATTCGTGAACTCGTACTCGCCGAGCTCCGCGGAGCTCGCGATCATCTCCCGCGCTTGCAGCACCGAGGGCAGCGCAGGTGGAGCGGGCTTCGACTGCTCCGCGACGGGTGCCTCGGATCCACCGCATGCGGCGAGGAGGATGAGCGCGAAAGCGAAGACCGGTTTCATTGCGCGAGAGTAGCACTGACCAGCGGACCGCCGCCGTCTCGGCGGCTGATCGGGCGGCGTCCCGCGCCGCCCGCC
>DASYGV010000065.1:0-6123 GCA_035999335.1 Thermoanaerobaculia bacterium
CCCTTAGGAAGTAGCCAATCGCGCGACAGTGAAATCTCCAGTCCGCCGTACACGAAGGTTTCGGTATCGATCTCCGGGTCAATGCGCACACCGCCGCGCTCGACAAGCAGCATCAGATTGAAGATCGAGACGCCGGCGACCACACGCGCGCCGTACTCGAAGCGGTAGAACACCTCGGTCGGAATCTCGTAGCGGCGAAGGCCGACGCGCGGTCCAAACTCCAGGAATCCCCACTGCGAGGTGAATTCTCCATGTCCGCCGAACGCGTCGTATCCGTCACCGCGGACATAGGAGCCGTGGAGCGTGATGCTCCGCAAGCTCGCATCCCCTCGTACCGGCACGTACCCGACCGCGCGCGTCGTCGCATCACGAACCATCACGCTCTTCGGTGGATCCTCCGCTCCCATGATCCACGCCAGTTCGACCATCTCTCGGTGGTCCCCGTTCGCCGATGCGCCCACCGCGACTGTGGTTTGTAAGCCGGAAAAACTGTACGCCTGCCGTTTGAACTCCTCATTCCAATCCACTTCGTAATAAGCGAGCCAGCGCTCGCCCGACGCACAACGAGCGATCTCCGTCTGGAGTGCCGGTGTCGAGACGACGCCGAAACCGCCGCTGGAGCCTTCAAACGTGTTTTCCCTTGCAAACCCGTTCTTGTCAACTTCAACATTCCGTGGAGTGAAGCAGACGCGCGTTGCCTTCTGCTTCGCGGTGCTCGCTTCGAGAACATCGGCAATGGAGCGGGCACTTAACAGCAGCAGGGTGAGTTTCTGCAATGACATCTGATCTAGATGTGCGTCGCCCTTGAACCGCTTCCGTTCGCCATCGCCGAGGAGCAGTTCACGCATGGGCTGGATCTCCTCCTTCTTCACTACGAGGACGATTGGTCCTCTGACATTCAGACGACCCAGCGGAGGCACGAGAGGGGTTGTCGCATCGAGGGTATCGAGCAGTCGCGTCCAGACGTCATCGCCGTTTCCGGAGACGCGGACGTCTGCACCGTTGTAATTCATGACATCGTGAAGGCTTCCTGCTACGGCATCGCGCATTCCGTTGCGCGGCGTGACGATATGGCCCGCTGATAACGCGTCCTGCAGAAAGTGAAGGGCGATGGCTTCGGTGTGCAATGCACGGTCCGGATCCTTCGGGGCAAATTCGACAGCTAGCTTATGTTCGGCCACATAGGCCGTCAGGGCGTCGATCTGGAAGTGCTCATTATTGCCGTGCTTCGCCCAGAGGTTCTTGGCGATCTGATGACGGCGGGACCGGATCAGCGGCCATGGATCGCTTTCCGGCAAGCGCTGCGGACGAGTGAAGGAATCCACGGCCGCGGTGAGCTCGCCGAACGTGCCTTCCTTCTCCTTCGGATCGAGCTGCATCCGAACGGCGTTGCGCATTTTCTCGGACACGGCATCATCCACATGCGCCTCCGCCAGCATGAGGGCCATGTTCGATAAGTCGCGGTGCTCTTTGCCGGTGAAGGCAAAGATCGGTAATGACGCCAGAACGGTGAGGGAGCACCATAGAGCGTTTTGTATTCTCATTTCCATGGGAGAGGGTTCGCGACGCTTTTTCCCTACCACGCTGCGGCGAATCCTACGTGCCGCTATCATGCACCGCATGCGACGACTCGCCGTGCTCGCCGTCTTTCTGCTCAGTGGTTGCGCTGGATCGATCGCGCGGCTGGACATCAAGGACGGCATGGTTCCCCGTACCTGCTGCCGTGACACAAACGACCTCTCCGTCGAATTCGAGTACCTCGGCAGCGGCGGATGGATGGTGCGCCGCGGCGAGGACGCGCTGATGACCGGGCCGTTTTTTTCGAATCCGCGTCTGTTGAGGACGCTCTTTTTGCCCATCCGGCCTGCGACCCGATTGATCCGCGATCAGATGCGCACCGTCGCCGGCCGCGAGCACGTCCGCGTCATGCTCGTCGGACACGCGCACTACGACCACCTGCTCGACGTCGAAACGGCCCTCGAGGAATTGCCGGCGGACGCGCGCGTCTACGGCGGAGCCACCGTTGCGGCCCTCGTGCCGAGACGCGGCCTCGACATCATCGCCTACGCAGGAACGATGCGCGCGCGCGGCGAGTGGATCCGGAGCGGGCGCATCCGCTTTCTGCCGATCCATTCCGAGCACGCTGCGCATGTCATGGGCATCAAGGCAGCGAACGGTCATTACGTCCGACCGCCATCGAAGCCGCCGCGCTTCGCGCGCCATTGGAAGGAAGGCGAAACGCTGGCCTTCCTCATCGATCTGCTCAACGATGATGGCTCGATCGACTTCCGAATCTACTACGACGACTCCGCCCACAACGCGCCGTACGGCTACCTCGATGCCGAGACTCTTCAAGAGCGCAGAATCGACGTCGCCATCCTCTGTGTCGCGTCGTATCACGAGACCGCCGACTACCCGAAAAAACTCGTGGAGCACCTCCAGCCGCGGCACGTCCTGCTGGGACACTGGGAAGACTGCTTTCTCCCTTACGAGCGTGCCGAGCAGACCGTGCGGCTGACGGACGTTTCTGGATTCATCGACGAGCTTCCGCCAGGAACGCAGTGGACGATGCTGAAACGGCGCGGCATCGTACGCTTCATCCCCTGAGATCAGAGCACCTGACGCGAATCCCCCACCCGCTTCGTGGCGCCTTCCTTGTCGAAAAACTCGAGCAACGGAATCGCGACCTTGCGCGAGATTCCGAACAGGTCCTTGAACTGGCTGACGTCGATCGTCTCGCCTTTCTTCGCGGACAGCTTCTCGCGCGCGGAGGCAACGACGTCGCGGTGCAGGTAGACGCCGTCCGCGAGGCGCACCAGCGTTCCCTGCTTCACGAGGTACGCGATCACGCCTTCGATGACCTTCGGCTTCTGCGGGATGGCCTTGATCAACTCCGACGTCGCTGGCGTCTGCAGCCCTGCCTCCGCGTACTTTGCTTCGATCGCGCGCGCGAGCTCGCCTTCCGTGCCGCCGAGGGTCTTCGAGCGGCCGGGGATGTCGAGCGCGTCGCCTTGCACGGTCGCGATCTGCTCCTTCGCTAGATCGTTGAGGAGGAAGTTCACCGGCGCGCCCGCAGGGATGAGCTTCTGCACGAACTCTCCCTTCGGCACGCTCACCGCCATCTTGTTGTCCTTGAAGTAGCGGTCCATGAACGTCATCGACTTGCGGCGGAAGTCGACCAGCACGTCGTTGTGCACGAACGTGCTTCCGGTCTTCGCCACGTTCGGCACGCTGCGCAGCTCTTTCGTCAGCGACTCGATGCGGATGCCGGTGCGTGCCTGCAGCTCGTCCATCGTGACGCCGCGCAGGCCTTGCAGTTTCGCAATCAGCTCCACGCGCTGCAGCAACGTGCCGTCTGCCAGGACGGCGAGGATCTCCGCGCGCGTGCCGCGGCTCAGCTTCGTGAGGTGCGCGTCGAGGATCACGCCGCCGCCGATCGTGAATGCCGGCGAGTAGCGGCGCACGACGAAGCGGTCGCCCGCGGCGGCGACGACCGGCGACTCGAGACGGATCTGCGCGAACGCGCTGTGGCCGGGACGCAGCTCGCCCGCGGTGGCGTCGACGAAGCGGATCGTGCCGAGGAGCTCGGCGGAGAGGTGATGGAAGCGGATGCGCGTCTGCTCTTTCAGTGGCTTTGATTCGGGAAGAAGATCCAGACGCACCGTGATCACCTGCGACGGACGCAACGTGTCAGGATGCAGCACCTGATGTCCGCGATGCAGCTCCTCGAGCGGGATGTCCGAGAGGTTCATCGACGTCCGCTCGCCCGCGGACGCCTCGTCGCGCGGCTCGCCGTGCACCTGGATCGCGCGTGCGCGGCTGCGGCGCGCGCCGGGCAGCACCTCCACTTCGTCTTCCACGCGCACGCGGCCGGAGTAGGTCGTGCCGGTGATGACGGAGCCGAATCCCTTCATCGTGAACACGCGGTCGATCGGCAGGCGAAACACGCGCGTGCTCGCGTCGCGGTCGGCGATGGCGGAGACGGACTGCAGAATCGCGGCGCGGAGGTCGTCGAGTCCCGCGCCGGTCGTGCTGCTGACGGGCACGATCGGTTTTCCTTCGAGGAAGCTCCCGGCCACGAGCTCGTCCACCTCCAATCGGACGAGCTCGAGGATGTCGCGCTCGACGAGATCGCTCTTCGTGATCGCGACGACGCCCGAGGCGATGTCGAGGAGCTTGCAGATCGCGAAGTGCTCGCGGGTCTGCGGTTTGATCGACTCATCCGCGGCGACGACGAGCAGCACGCTGTCGATGCCACCAACGCCGGCGAGCATGTTCTTCACGAAGCGCTCGTGCCCCGGGACGTCGACGAACCCGATCTGGTATTCGTCCGTGAACCAGCTCGCGAACCCGAGGTCGATGGTGATGCCGCGCCGCTTCTCCTCGGGGAGCCGATCGGTGTCGATGCCGGTGAGCGCGCGCACCAGAGAGGTCTTGCCGTGATCGATGTGGCCGGCCGTCCCGACCACGCGTTTCTTGCGAGTCATTCGCGCGAATCGTACATTCGCGGCGTGGATGTCCGCACTTTCACGCTGAACGCCCTCGACGGCTTCGAGTTGCACGCGACGCTCTACGACGCGAACAGCGATCGCTCGCTGATCATGGCCGCGGCGATGGGCGTGAAGCGCCGCTACTACGACGCGTTCGCGCGGCACGTCGCCGAGGGCGGGCGCAGCGTTGTCACGTTCGACTATCGCGGCATGGGCGAGTCGCGTCCGGCCACGCTGCGCGGCTTCCCCGCGACGATGGAAGAGTGGGGGCGTTACGACATTCCCGCGGTGATCGACTGGATCGGGCGCGAGCTGCGTCCGCGATCGCTTGCGTACGCGGGTCACAGCGCGGGCGGACAACTCGCGGGTCTCGCGCCGAACGCGGGTGCGGTGGATCGTTTCCTCTTCGTCTGCTCGCAGAGCGGCTACTGGCGGCACTGGCCGGGTATCCGCGCGTTGGGCCTCGGCACGCTGTGGGTGACGATGCCGATCGTCTCGCGCATCGCCGGATTCTTCCCGTCGCGTCTCTTCGGTCTCGGCAGCGAAGACCTGCCGCGCGGCATCGCGTCGCAGTGGGCGCGATGGGGACGCCATCCGGAGTACCTCTTCCGCGACGTCGATTCCGCGCCGTACGCGCGCCTCACCGCGCCGATCCTCGCGTACAGCTTCCGCGACGATCACTACGCGCCGAGGCGTGCCGTCGACGCGCTGCTCGCGAAGTACAGTGCCGCGCCGGTGACGCATCTGCACATCGAGGAGCGCGGCCTCGGCCATTTCGATTTCTTCCGCAAGGCGAAAGGCGGCGCACTCTGGGACGACGCGTCGCAATGGCTCTCTGGCGTCAGTTTATCCCGCGCGTAGACGCGGGATCTCCGGTAATCCCGCGAGGTCCTGGCCTGTGGCGCGGGTCGTCGCGGTCGCACCGAAGATCCCGCGTCTGCGCGCGGGATAAACTTCAGACGACTAAGAACCGGTCCGGGTAGGCCTCTTTCAGCTGCGGCGGCAGCGTGCTGTCCTGGCCGAGGGATTCCTTCAGGTCTCCCGCGTTCAGGATGGCCTGTCCGCGGAAGTGATTGTTCGTCACGACGTACGTGTCGCGGCTCTGCGCCATGTGATCGATGCGCTCGACCCATGGCTCGAGCTCCTGAGCGGAGTAGAGATAGTTGTAGCGTTCCCACGACTCCTCGTGCGCGAACCACTTTTCGTAATTGCGCCCGTGCAGTCGCGCGTACGCGACCGGGCCGGTCACGGTGTCCGACGGCTTGACCGAATCGTGAAAGAGCGGCTGATCGACGTTCACCCAGCCGACGTCGTGCTCGTCGAGGAGCGCGAAGAAGTCCGGCTCCTGGAATGTCGAGTGGCGGACTTCGAGGGATCGCGGATAGTCCTTGAACGCGTCGAAGAGCTCGACGAGCTTCTCGCGCGACTCCGGCGTGTTCTTGAAGCTCCAGGGAAACTGGATGAGGATCGCGCCGAGGCGGTCCGCTTCCATGAACGGGTCGAGATAGTTGCGGAACGCCTTCACGTCCGCCTCCGCGAGTGCCGCCTTTTCATGCGTGAATCCGCGGAACACTTTCGTCGTGAACTTGAACTCGTCGTTAGCGGCGACGCGCTTCACCCAGCTCTTCGCGTG
>DASYGV010000114.1:0-12660 GCA_035999335.1 Thermoanaerobaculia bacterium
TGCGAGTCGCCGCCACACAGCCCTCGCAACTCGCAACTCGCAACTCGCAACGGCAACTGCAACGCCAACTCCAGCTTCTCGCGAAAGCCGGCACCCGCTCCGTCTTCGACGGCTTCATCGATCCCGTCGCGCTGCGCAAGCCCCTCTCCCCCACCCAGCTCGAGGACTTCGGCGAGTGTCCGCAGAAGTTCCTCCTCAAGCACATCCTCGGCGTGCAGGACGTCGACCATCCCGAGCGCGAGCTGCAGATCCACCATCGCGACAAGGGCACACTCGACCATCGCGTGCTCGAGCGTTTTTACCGTTCGCTGTCCGAGGATCAGTTCCGCGCGCCGATGAGCGAGGAGCTCGCGCGGCGGTTGGAGAACTTCATCGACGAGCAGTTCAACGACCACGAGCGCGAAGTCCCGCCGTTCAATCGCACCGTGCGCGACATCGAGCGCCGCGCCACGAAGCGCATCCTCCGCGAGTTCGTGAACCGCGATCTGACCGATCTCGAGGAGCACGGACTCATCCCGAAGTGGTTCGAGTATCGCTTCGGCGGCAAGTACGCCGAGCGCGCAAATCACCCCGAGCCGTTCGTCGTCGAGGCAGGCGGCGTTCCGGTGCGCGTCGAGGGGACCATCGATCGTATTGACGTGGGGAATGAGCGCTTCCGCATCGTCGACTACAAGTCCGGCAAGGCCCTCCGCCACGTGAACCTCGGCGACAAGATCGATCGCGGCGTGCGCCTCCAGCTCGCGCTGTACGCGATGGCGGCCGCGGAGTTCTTTCACGCCGCACCCGCAGACGTCAGCGGCACGATCAAGCCGCTCGTCACCGGCGAAGCGAAGCCGGCGACGTTTGCGTTCACGCTCGAGGACAAGCGCGCGACGCTGATCGAGACTCTCGAGATCTTCATCCGCGCGATCGGAAGCGGACAGTTTCCCGCGTTTCCGAACGCGAACGACGCGGAGTTCAACTCCTGCAAGTACTGCCCCGTGAATCACTCCTGCCGCACGAAGCATGACGCCGACGAGCGCTACGCCGTGCAGCAGCAGAAAGACCCGCGCACGCTCCTCGGCGGAGAAGCGAGTTGATGCAGCAGCAGACCTTCTCCTTTGCGCCTCCCTCCCCTCCCGTCACGCCGACGCGACGCAATCTCGTAATCGAAGCCGGCGCCGGCACCGGCAAGACCACGGCGATCGTGGCCGAGGTGCTGAAGTTGATGCTCGAGCGCGAGGACATCGATCCGGAGCGCATCGTGCTGATGACGTTCACGGAGAAGGCGGCGGGTGAGATCGCGGATCGGATTCGCGGAGCACTCGAGGATCTCGCTGTCATCCTGAGCCGCGCAGACGGCGAAGGAACTCCTGCCGAAAGCACGTCACGCGTCCAAGGCAGGGGGTCTTTCGCCGTCTCCGCGGCTCAGGATGACAGCATTGGCTGGCCAATCGATTCGCCAAATCCGCTCGTCGTCATCGACGACCCCGAGCGCGCCAGGCGAGCGATCGCCCATCACCTCGCGAACATCGACACACTGCGGTCGCAGACGATCCACTCCTTCTGCCAGGCGCTGCTGCGCGCGTTCCCGATCGAGGCAGGGCTCGACCCGCAATTCAAGATCATCGAAGGGTTCGAGCGTTCGCTTCTCTACGGCCAGCTTTACGACGCATGGCTCGACGAAGAGACGCGCATGCATCCGGTCGAGGAAGTCGTGCACGAATGGGAGCTTCTGTTCGCGCATGCGGGGTACCTCTTCCTGATCCGCGACCTGATCCTCACGCTCATCAACCGCCGCGACCTCCTCGGCGAAACGGACTACGACTTCGGCGACTTCGATTCCGAGGTTGCGGAGCGGATCACGGATGCGCTGATTTGGGTCCGGCGCGATTCGGCGATGTGCAAGGATCCCGCGGCCACGCGCGTGGCAGCGTACGTGAGAAAGACGCCGTTCGCGGGCGGACCGATCGAGACCTGGATCGAGTACCTGCAGCCGATCGCGCAGAACATCCGCGAGATCAAGCTCCCCGGCTGCGGCGCGCTGAAGGAGCCGATGACCGTGCTCCGCTCCGGCGGCCCGGGCGAGTCGATCTACGACCGCCTGGTCAGCCATCGCGCGGGGATGGCGCTGGTCTCCCTCACGCGTCGTTTTCTCGCGTGGCTCGACGAGGAGAAGCGCAAGCTCGGCGTCGTCGACTTCGACGACCTGCTGCTGCGCACGCTCGCGTTGCTCGACGACCCGAACGTGCTCGCGCGCGCCCGCGCGCAGTTCGACTTCATCTTCGTCGACGAGTTCCAAGACACGGACCGCACGCAGGCGCGCATCATCGACCGCCTCGCTCGCGACGCGTCGGGCGCGTACGTCGCGGGAAAAACGATCGTGGTCGGCGACCCGAAGCAATCGATCTACGGCTTCCGCCGCGCCGATCCGGAAACGTACTACCAGATGACCGAGGAGCTCGGGCGCGGAGGGGCGGAACGGCGACTGATCACCGATCAGTACCGGAGCGATCCGCCGCTGCTCGACGTCGTGAACGCGATGTTTGCGCGGCTCTTCCCGCAGCAGCTGCACGATCCAAACGTGTTCCGCCCCGCGTACTACCCGCTGCGCGCGGCGCGTTCCGCAAATCGCCGCGAGCTCGACGCGCGGATCACGCTGTTGCACGCGGAGCACGACGACAAGGCCGACCGCTATTTCGCGGAAGCGGAGTCGATCGCGGAGTGGATCGCTGCGCGGCGCGACGGCGGTCCGCGCGACCTGCAACGCTTCGCGATTCTGTTCCGCCGCCTGACGCGCCTCGACGACTACCTGGAGACCCTGCGCCGCCACGGCATCGACTACGTGCTCCCGCCGATGCGCCTGTTCCTCGATCGCCGCGCGCCGGTGGACCTCCTCGCGGTCCTGCGCGCGATCGCGTATCCGTTCGACCTCGGAGCGCAGATCTCGGCCGCGAGGACGCCATACTTTGCGTTGACGGATGTGGAAGTAGTTGCGGGGCAGTTCGCTCCTCAGTTTATCCCGCGCGTAGACGCGGGATCTCCGGTGCCCCCGCACGACTCGAGCCTGAGGCAGGGCCGGCGCGGTACAACCGGAGATCCCGCGTCTTCGCGCGGGATAAACTTCAGAGCGTTCACCGAATCCATGTCCCGCTTCCGCGAAGCTTCCCGCCATCTCACCGTCAGCGCGCTCATCGACCTCATCACCTCAACCTGCGCCATCGAGCGCGTGTACGACGCGGCCGTCGACGGCGACCGCCACATGGCTCATCTCGAGCACGTGCGAGCCATTGCGTTTTCCTACGACCAGCGGCAGGGCGGCTCGGTGCAGCAGTTCGTCGACGAGATCGCGCGGAGACGCAGCGAGCCGGAGGAAGCGGAGCCGAGCCTCGTCGACGAGACGCAGAACGCGGTGCGCATCATGTCCGTACACGCGGCGAAGGGGCTCGAGTTCGAGACCGTGATCCTCCCCGACCTCAGCTTCAGCAGCGCGGGTGGCGGGCTGCAATTGTTCACAGTGGAGGAGCCGCGGAGCATCGTCTTGGCGAACGGCACCGACACGATCTCCGCGCACTTCCGCTACGCCGACGGCGAGCCGCTACGCAAGATCGCCAGGGAACGCGACGACGCGGAGTCGCTGCGGTTGTTCTACGTCGCCGTGACGCGCGCGCAGACGGACGTGGTCTTCGTCGTCAATCCGAAAGGCTGGAAGAGCGGATTTCAGAAGGCGCTCTTCTCGCTCCTCCCCGAACCGCAATGGCCCGACGCCGGACGCGAAGTGCGGATGACGGAGCTCGGACCGATTGCATTCGAAAAGGTCGAGGTGCGCGAGTCTTCCGCGCGGGCGCGGCGGCGCCTGCACGACGTGGCGCTGGAGGCGGAGCTCGCGACCGCGGAGATCGTGCCGTGCGACATCCCCTCGCCCGAAGCACCGACTGAAACGCTCACCTCCGCCGAAGTCGCCGCGCGACGCGCGGGCTCGCGCAACAAGGCGGCGGGCATCCTCCTCCATCGGGTGCTGGAGCTCTGGGACGGCAAGAGCGACGTCGAGCCGCTGCTGCAGCAACTCTCCGCCGAAGCCGCTGCGGACGTGGACGCGGTGACGCGCGTGCGGCGGCGCCTGAACACGATCGCGCGCTCGGAAACGCTCCGCCGCATCGCGCGCGCCGAGACCCTCGGCCGCGAGATGCCAATCCGCTTCGTCGAAGAAGGCATCACCGTCGAGCGCCGCGTCGACCGTTTGATCCGCGAGAGCGACCGCGACGTCGTGATCGACTACAAGAGCGGCACGCCCGAGGCTACGCGCGCCTCCAAAGATCGGGAACAGGTGGCGCGGTACGCGAGCGCGATTGCGGCGATCAGCGGCAGGCCGTGCGTTGGGCTGGTTTGGTACGTGGATCTCGAGAGCGATCAAGTCATCAAGTGCTAGTTCAGTTTATCCCGCGCGTAGACGCGGGATCTCTGGAGCCCTCAGGACCACCGCTCATCGGACGCATCGCGTGGGGGCACCGGAGATCCCGCGTCTCCGCGCGGGATAAACTGGAGAGGTGCCGTTCCCCAAAGTCATCCTCCTGTCCTTCATCACCCTGATCACGATGGTCAACCCGCTCGCGGTGATCCCATCGTTCGTGGCGCTGACGAATGACGTCCCGCGCAAGGCACGCGCGCGCGTCGCATTCGTGGCGGGGATGGCCTGCATCGCCGTGCTCGCGGCGTTCCTGGTCGCGGGCAACTGGGTCTTTCAGTTCTTCGGCATCACCGTGCCCGCGTTCCAGATCATGGGCGGCGTGATCTTCTTCACCAACGCGCTGCGCACGCTCGTGCAGGACGACGAGCGGCGCGCGCATACCGTCGGCGAGAAGCGGATGCAGGACCAGGACGTCGTGAAGGCCGAAGTCGACCCGGCGTCGATCGCGGTCGTGCCGCTGGCCGTCCCGATGCTCTCCGGCCCCGGCGCGATCACGTCGACGATGCTGCTCGTCAATCTCTACCCCGGCCTCGATCAGAAGATCGCCGTGCTGGTCGCGATCGTGGGCGTCGGCCTCGTGTCGTGGATCGTGCTGCTCGCCGCCGTCCCGCTTTCGCACTGGATCGGCGACCGCGGCCGCGCGGTCTTCTCGAAAGTGATGGCCCTCCTCCTCGGCGCAATCGGGATCCAGTTCATCATCAATGGACTGAAACCTGTTTTGACGGAGATCATCAAGGCGGGGCAGTAGGCAGCCATGTTCATCGGCCATCACGCCACCGCCTTCGCCCTCAAGCCCATCGCGCCGCGGGTGTCGCTCGGGATTCTCTTCGGCGCGACAATCCTGCTCGATCTGATCTGGCCTATCCT
This sequence comes from Thermoanaerobaculia bacterium, assembly GCA_035999335.1. Classification (GTDB taxonomy): domain Bacteria; phylum Acidobacteriota; class Thermoanaerobaculia; order Gp7-AA8; family Gp7-AA8; genus QHVT01. Next base: position 5,315 of record DASYGV010000114.1, read on the forward strand.
GCTCCTCCTCGGCATCGAGCACGTGCGCGTCGCGCCGGGGATCACCGCCTTCACACCGCTCGACTTCTACGACTATCCCGTCACGCACAGTCTCCTCGCGGTCGTCGGATGGTCGTTCCTCGCGGCGATCCTCTACTGGCTCTTCCGCAAGTCCATGCGCGACGCGGCGATCGTCGGCGCGGCGGTCCTCAGTCACTGGGTCGTCGACTTCATCGCCCACCGTCCCGATCTCCCGCTCTGGCCCGGCGCTCCGAAAGTGGGACTCGGCCTATGGAACTCGATCCCCGGCACGATCGTCGTCGAGGTCGCGCTCTTCATCGTCGGTCTCGCTCTGTACCTGCGCACAACGCGCGCGCGCAACCGCATCGGCTCGATCGCACTCTGGTCGTTGGTGGTCTTCCTCGGCGTCGTCTACGTCATCAACATGACGTCGCCTCCGCCGCCGAGCGCGCGCGCGATCGGATGGGCCGGACTCGCGCAATGGCTATTCGTGCCGTGGGGCTTCTGGATCGACCGCCACCGCGAGGCGCGTGCGTGAAGGCGTTGTTCGTCGTCAACGAGCGCTCGGGACGCAGGCGCAAGTTCGCGATCAACGATTTGATCCACCGCACTGCGCCATTCGAGCACGAGATCGTTTCCTGCGCGGAGAAGGAAGACATGAACGCGATCATCGATCGCGCGGAAGCGGAGAGCTTCGAAGTCGTTTTCGCGGTCGGCGGCGACGGCACGGTGCACGAGACGGCGAAGCGGCTCATCGGGCGCAAGCCCGCGCTGGGCATCTTCCCGATCGGCTCGGGCAACGGCTTCGCGCGGCACCTCGGCATCCCGGTCGATCCCGCGCTCACCCTCGACGCCTTTCGCGGCGGACGCATCGTCACGATCGATACGGCGGACGTGAACGGGCATCCGTTCGTCGGCGTGATGGGCATCGGCTTCGACGCGGTCGTCGCCGACCGCTTTGCCTCGAGCAACGTGCGCGGCCTGCAGACGTACGTGAAAGAGGGGCTGCGCGCGTACGTGGCGTTCCACGCGGAGGAGTATGAGATCGCGTGCGGCGGCGAGACGCGGAGGCAGAAGGCGTTCGTGATCGCGGTCGCGAACTCGAGCCAGTACGGCAGCAACGCGCGCATCGCGCCGCTTGCGTCGCTGCAAGATGGGCTGCTCGACGTCGTGGTCGTCAGCGACCTCACTCTCCTCAACGCGCCACGGCTCCTCACGCGGATGTTCCGAGGGACGCTGCATCGCGCGGGAGGCGTGTCGATGACGCAGTGCGCGGAGGTGACCATTCAGCGCCAGGCTGCCGGCCCCGCGCACCTCGACGGCGAGCCGTTCCCGCTGCCCGCGGAACTGCGTGTGCGGATCGTGCCCCGCTCGTTGCGCGTGCTGGTGCCGGATTCCACGAGCGCGATCTGAAGACGTAGTCGCAACTCACAACGTCTTCACCAGCTCGTCAATCCGCCGCTGCAACTCGTTCCGCGTTTCCACGAATCGATCGAAACGCGTGCTCGGATCGTCCGGTCCCCACGAGGGGTCTTCGATCGGCCAGTGCTCGATGCGCTTCGCGCCCGGCCACAGCGGACAATCCTGCGCCGCGGAATCGCAGACCGTGACGACGACGTCGAAGTCCTGATCGAGAAATTGCTCGGCCGACTTCGACGTCTGCCCGCTCGCGTCGATGCCGATCTCCGCGAGCGCGCGGATGGCCAGCGGATGGACCCATCCCGCAGGACGCGATCCCGCGGAAACGACGTCGAGTTTGTCGCCATAGAACTCACGCGCGAGCCCCTCGGCCATCTGCGAGCGCGCAGCGTTGCCGGTACAGAGGAAGAGGATGCGTTTGCGCGGGGTGGTCATGTTCTTATCGTATCGCGCGAAAACGTTGCCCGTTCCCCGTTGCCCGTGCAGCTTGCACCGCCATGGAGCGCCGGCTGGAGGTCAGCGCTCCATGAAACGGCGGCAGCGGGCGCGAGCAAGAAGGCGAGCGGATGCGGCAATGAGGATGTGTTGCATGCGAGCTGGGTAGGTGTCGGGGGGGGGCTCGTGAAATCTTCGGAAGACAAAGGTGGGACGGACTTATGCCGTAACGGATGGGGCCGGCTCGTGAGGAAATCAGCAGCGTCAGCCAGAAAGGTGCTAGACTCTTCCTAGGAAGACACACCAATAGCCAAATTATATTCATGGTACAACTTGCCGCACGCGATGTCAAGGACTAAGCAGAACCGTGAACGAGCGGGTGGTGCCTTCGAAGGCTAGTGGCCGGAACGAGGTAGCCTAGGGTCGGCCTTAGACCGAGTTCGGAGAAAGAGATGGATATTCAGGTGATAGGAATCACGGCTGCAGTGCTCGGAATCCTGACTTTTCTCTGGAAGGTGGCGACGTTCGCATATCGGGAGTCGTCAAAACCCAAAGGATACGCTGTCGTGCTGAGTGCGATGTTGGTCATGTTACTCCTGACGTTTGTTGGGGTTGTTGTGCTGTTGACGAGGTCATCCCTCGGTGGACCGTAGCGCTCGCTTTACAAATTAATGAGGATTTGGAAACATCACAACCGTCTCTCGTCCTCGTCGTAGCTCTCTACCAAAACGCAGGCCGTAGGTTCAAGGAGCGCTATCTGCGCCCGTACGCCTCCGGAGTACGATTGAGACATTTCCAGAAATCTCAGGTTGTTGTGATTTTCCTTGCTGTTGGTGGGCTCATTTCCTTCGGCAAAGAGCTGGCAGCCGGTTTAGCGCATCTTTACCGATTCGCACTCACGCCCGGCGGCAGTGCGGCATTTCAAGTCGGGACGTTCCTACTAGTGGCAGCCGGTGTTTGCGTTCAGGTCATTCGGCGCTCATAGGAGCGCCGACGAGATGCCCGAGGCGCGGGGGCGGGGTTCAGACGCTGCTACCATCGATACCAGGCGCCGAGGGCACCGTTGCCCTCACCGAGGCGGTCATTCGCCAAGACGACACAGCCCGGGTCACGGGCAACGCCTACGGCGAGAGCCGCTCGATCACCCAGTCCTTCGGCTCGCGCAACCGGTACACGAACCGGTCGTGCAGGCGATCCGCTCGGCCCTGCCAGAACTCGATCTCGACGGGGATCACGCGGTAGCCGCCCCAGTGCGGGGGGCGGGGGATCTGGCGTTCCTTGTAGCAGGCGTCGAGCTCGGCGAAGCGCTGGTCGAGATCGCCACGGCCGGGGATGACTGAGCTCTGGCTCGATGCCCACGCGCCGATCTGGCTTCCGCGCGGGCGCGATGCAAAGTACGCGTCCGATTCTTCCGCGGTCGTCTTCACGGCCACACCTTCGACGCGCACCTGGCGGTCGAGCCCGGGCCAGAAGAAGCAGAGCGAGATCCGCGGGTTCTCCGCGATCTGCATGCCTTTGCGGCTGTTGTAGTTCGTGAAGAAGACGAACCCGTGGTCGTTGAAGCCCTTGAGCAGCGCGACGCGCGACGTGACCACGCCGTCGGCGCCGCACGTCGAGACGGTCATCGACTCCGGGTGCAGGGGTTGGTGGTGCTTCGCGTCCTCGAACCAGCGCGCGAACTGCCGGAACGGATTCGGATCGAGATCGCTGTCGAGCAGGGGCACGGTGTTCAAGACAGATTCCTCCCACGCAACAGGCGCTCGATCTTGTGCAGCACCCGCTGCGATTCGCTGCCGGGCATGAGCTCCGCGGCGCGGTCGAGCGTCACCCAGGCGAGGTCGTTCGACTCCTCGCGATGGAGGGCGATGGCGTCCGGCGACGCGGTTCGTGCGAGGTAGCGCACGTCGTAGTGATCGTGGTCCGGCTCCTGTTTCGCGGCAGGGATGCCGTGGATGTCGAGGTCGAAGATGCCGCTCGCCGCAAGCGCGAGGTCGCGCAGGCCCGACTCCTCCTCGCCTTCACGCAATGCCGTGAGCTCCGGCAACTCGTCGCCTTCGACGTGTCCGCCCATCTGCAACCAGCGATCGAGCCTGCGGTGGTGATGCAGGAGAAGACGTCCGCCGCCGTCGATGACATAGCAGCTCGCGGTGAAGTGTCCGGGCTGGAAGTGCGCGCGCGAGAACGCCTCGCTCTCGCTCAGCAGCGCGACCATCGCCCCGCGATGCCGCTCCTCGGCCGCATCCGCGGCGTCGTAGCGTTGCAACTCGGCGAGCAGGCGTTCGTGGCGCGTCATGCGTGTCCAGGAAACCAATGATAGAGGAAGAAGTAAACCAGGACGCCCGTAACGGAGACGTACATCCAGAGCGGAAACGTCCACTTCGCCACACGACGGTGCTGCGGCACGCGCATCTTCAACCCGTTCCAGACGCTGAGGATCGCCAGCGGCAGGATGACCGCGGCGAGGATGACGTGCGAGATCAGGATCGTGAGGTACAGCGTCTTCCATCCGCCCGTCCCCGCGAACTTCGTCATCACTCCGCCCTGGATCGTGTGGTAGGTCACGTAGCAGATCAGAAAGAGCACCGACGACGTGCACGCCGCGAGCATGAATCGCTTGTGCTGCGCGATCCGCTTGGCGCGGATGTGCCAGAAGGCGATGAGCAGAAGAACGCCGCTGAGGGCGTTCAGGCTGGCGTTGAGTGGAGGGAAGAACTCGACCGCGGACATTCGGCGCGAAGCATAACGTAGGCGTCATTCAGCGACGGCACCGTTTGTTCACGGACTCGTTGGACATCGTGCACTACTGATGGCTCTGCCCCGACCGAAAATGCCTGCATGCCGAAAACAGCGATGCCTATGACATTCGACGAGTTCCGCACTTCGTCCGAGGCGGTGGAAAACGATCGGCCGATCTACGTAGCCGTGCGGCAGCAACGACGGTGGTTCCGCGACGGTTCGTCGGCCGAGCAGGCCGTGCAGAGTGCGCTCCGCGCCATTGCCCGCTGGGTTCCGTGGGATCCCAATGGCGCGACCGGCTCGTGACGCCGCACGCCAGGGATGGATTGCGACGAAGGCGGCCGGGGCGACCGTCGAGCACGCGGCGACGCTGACGGCGGACCGTGCGCGCGGATTGCTGCGCACCGAGTCAGACCGCCTTCGGGAGGGGTCGGAGCCGCTGTTGATGGCAGCGCTGCGGGCGCGAATCGCGAGCCGTCCTTCGTCGGTGTTCATCGACTGGTCGCGGGATGCTGCGGAGGCATTCGGCGACGCCGACGCAGCGCTGGCGATCCATCCAGTTCTCGCCGCGGTGATCGAAGGGGTCAAGATCATCGACGACATCCAGGACGGCGAGACGCGTTGCCTGGCGGCGGAGGTGGGGATCGAGCGAGCCATGAACGTCGCGCTCGCGGCGATCGGTGAGGCGCTCGGCCGGACGGCGGAACTGCCGTTCGACGATCGCACGTGGAGCGCGGTCGCCGTCGCGGTCGGACGCGGGATCCGCGAGACGGCGCTCGGTCAGGAGATGGAGTCCCGGGCGACGGGCTCGCATGAAAGCTACTGGAATGTGGTGGATCACAAAACACCGCCGCTCGTCGCAACTGCGCTGGAGCTCGGTGCGCTCGCCGCCGGGGCCGATCCTGTCCACGCCGCCGCGCTGACGCAGCTCGCGGTTCCCCTCGGCCGCGTCCTGCAGATCGGCGACGACGCCAACGACGCCCTCGGCGACGACGCGACCGACTGGCGCACGCCGCAGCTCAACCTCCTGATGCTCTATTCGCTCTCCGGTCCCAATGGCGACGAGCTCGGCGAGCTGCTGCGTCGCGGCGAAGACCGCGAGTCGCTGCGCGCCGCGCAACTGCTGATGCTCCGCGACGGCGCGCTCGGCTACGCCGTGCACACGCTGACGACGACGCTTGCCGCGATCGGGGCGACGATCGAGTCGCTCGCGCTCCCTGATCCGCAGCCCCTGCTGCGACTCCTCGAGCAGCAGCGCGAGGGACTGGAGAGGGTGCTGCGGAGCTCCGGAGTGGATGAGGAGCTGGCGCGCAGGGTAGCGAAGTAACTCGCTACTCGTTCAGCAACGTCTCCACCACCTTCGCCACCTCTTCCGGCACCGTACCATCCACGGCCTCGTAGTAGCCGCGGATCACGCCCTGCTTGTCCGCGACGGCGAACTTCGAGCTGTGCAGGAGCGGCTCGCCGCCGGGCATCGGATCGCCGGCCACAAGCTTGAAGCCCTTCACGGAGAGATTCACGATCGCGTCGCGGTCGCCGGTGAGGAACGTCCAGCGCGGATCGTTGCGGACGCGCGTGGCGTACTGCGACAGCACGGCCGGCGTGTCGCGCGCGGGATCGATGCTGATGGAAACGAAACGCACCGGCGCATCGTCGTCGACCAGTGGCGTGATCGCGCGCATGTTGTTGGTCATGATTGGGCACGTGCCGGTGCAGCTGGTGAAGATGAAGTCGTAGACGACGACGTTCCCCTTCATGGCATCGAGGTTGACGCTCTCCCCCCGCTCGTTCACGAGCGTCGTCGCGGGCACCGGGTACAACTTCGGGAGATCGCGCTTCGTCTGACAGGCGGCGAAGAGGAGAAGGGCAAGGCTAAGAACGCGCATCGACGACCAGGAGCAGCATCACGGTGAGCAGGTAGAGGTTCGAGATCATGAAGAGGCTGCGCGCATTGCGCGTGTCGCGGTCGAAGAAGAAGCGGATCGAAGCCGCGAGCAGCGCCGCGCCACAGACCGCAGCGCCGGCGAGGTAGATCGTACCGGTCATGCCGAGGAGCGAGGGCGTGATGCTGACGGCAAGGAGCGCGAGCGAGTAATAGATCGCCTGACGGGCCACGGACGCGCCGTTCTCGTCGAGCGTCGAGAGCATGACGAAGCCGCCGCGCGCGTAGTCCTCGCGGTACATCCAGCTGATGGCCATGAAGTGCGGGAGCTGCCAGAGGAAGAGGATCGCGAAGATGATCCAGCCGCCAAGGGCCAGTTCATTGGTCGCCGCGGTCCAGCCCATCAACGGCGGCACCGCACCGGGGATCGCGCCGATGAGCGTACAGATCGTCGACACGCGCTTGAGCGGCGTGTAGACGAAGATGTAGCTCGTCAGCGTGAACGCGCCGAGGAATGCGGTCAGCCAATTGACGGCGAGTCCGAGGTAGAGCGTACCGGCGACGGCGATGGCGGAGGAGAAAAGCAGCGCCGCGCGCGGGGTGATGCGTCCGTCAGGAAGCGGGCGCGTGCGCGTGCGATGCATCTTCGCGTCGTGTGCGCGTTCGACGTACTGGTTGAGCGCGTTCGTGCCGGCCGCGACGAGCGCCGTACCGATGAGCGTGTGCAGGAGCAGAATCGGATCGACCTTCTTCGCGGCGAAGAGGAAGCCGGCCGCGGTCGTGATGACGACCATGAAGACGATGCGCGACTTCGAAAGCTCGAGGTAGTCGGAGACGACCCTCCGCCGAGGTGCTTCGATCGCAATGGACGTCA
>DASYGV010000140.1:0-23442 GCA_035999335.1 Thermoanaerobaculia bacterium
ACCGGCGGCCCGCCGGTCACCGCCCAGCGGGCGGTGGACCAGCCGGCCAGCGGCCGGCGCGCCGTGTCACTTCAGATTCGAAGGCAGCGTCGGCGTCGAGATCATTTCGCGGAACGCCGCCCATCGATCCGGCGCGCGCTCGACGTGCTCCCGCACGAGGTCCTGCCCGACGTTGTAGTTGATGACGTAGCTGCGATAGCGCTCGATGAACTTCATCTGCTGCTCTGCACGCTCCGGCGTGGACAGCCCGTATTTCACCAGCCAGGCCTTCGCTTCCTCTCGCGTCATCTCGCCGTCGAGCCACCGCCGCGCTGTTTCGTTCGACGCGTACGCGAGCGCTCCGGTGAGCTTGCCGACGCGATGGAAGCGCTCCGCTTCCGAGGGATCGAGTCCCGCCAGCGGGAAGAGCACGTCGCGATCGAACTTCATTCGCTCGTCGCCGGGGAACGCGACGACCAATCCATAGTTCCCCGTCCCCTCGGCGATCAACGACTGCGGACTGTTGAGCGGATAGATCGTGTACTCGACCCAGCCGCGGTCGCGCACGAGGTTCTTCTCCAGCAGCGCGTTGTACGTGTGATGACCGGGATAGCCCTCGTGACACGCGAGATCGAGGGCGCGCGAGATCGTCGCCGGCAAGTCGGTGTTGATCTGGATAAGGCTCGTGTAGTTGCCCTTGTACCAGTTGTAGCCGGACCAGGGCTGGTTGGTCACGTACTCGAGGGTGAAGCTCTCCTCGCTTGGCAGATCGATGTGCTGCATCGTGCGTGCGCGACATTCCTTCAACGCGGCGCGGATGACCGTGTCGAGCTTGTCCGCTGGGATGTAGAAGCGCTTGCGATACTCCTCAACGCGCGCGGGGAGCGGTGCGTCGCCGGGCAACTCCTTTTCGAGCGTGGCGATCGCGTTCGCGAAGAATGCGTCGTCGTGGCGCGGAGGCGTCACGCCGTACAGGCGCCGCGCTTCCTCGTCGAAGGGGAGCTTCGTTCCCTGGAGCATCTCCGCCTTCGTGATCAGCGCGCCGAGTTGCTCGATGAGGTAGTTGCGTCGCAGCGAGAGCATGCGTTCGCGCGGCGCGGGCACGCGCTGCACGGCTTCGCGGAGTGCGATTGCGTCGGCTTGAATCTCCGCGACGCCCTTCTTCTCCGCCTTCACCGCCTCGCGCCACTCCGGAGGACCGTAGTACGCGTCGACCCAGTCCGCGTCGTGCTCGCCGAAGGCGAGCGCGAGCTTGACGTAGCTCGCGGCGGGCGCGTCGAGCGAGGGCGGCTGCTGATGCGCGCAGGCGCCGAGGAGGATGACGGCTGTGAGAATCACGAAAACAAATGCCTTGGATCGCATCATGACACCCCTATCGTCGACTCCCCCGGTGGCGGTGTGGATTGCGATTCGGCAACATTCGTGTTCTCTTCGGCGCCGAAAACAGGAGGCTCGCTTCGATGAAAACCCGTCTTTTTGCACTGCTGGCGCTGCTGGCCGTGCCGATGATCGCCGTCGCCGACGACGGCATGTGGATGCCGCAACAGGTTCCCGCGCTGGCGGATGAGCTGAAAAAGCTCGGCCTGCAGCTCGACCCGAATCAGTTCACCGACCTCACCGCGTTCCCGATGGGCGCGATCGTGAGCCTCGGCGGATGCAGCGCCTCGTTCGTGTCTCCCGAGGGACTCGTGGCCACCAACCACCACTGCGTGGCCGGCGCGCTGCAGTACAACTCCACCAAGGAGAACGATCTCCTCAAGAACGGCTTCCTCGCGAAAGAGAAGAGCCAGGAGATCGAAGCTTCGCCGGGCGGCCGCATGTTCGTCACGACGAACATCGAAGACGTCACGAAGCAGATCCTCGCGCCGTTCCCGGCGAAAACGTCCGACGCCGACCGCGCGCGCACGATCACGCGCCGCCGCCGGCAGATGATCGAGGAGTGCGAGAAAGGCGGCAGCAAGCGTTGCGTCGTCTCGTCCTTCTTCGAAGGCGGGCAGTATCTGAAGATGACCCAGATGGAGATCCGCGACGTCCGTCTGGTCTACGCGCCGGCCCTCGGCGTCGGCAACTTCGGCGACGAGATCGACAACTGGATGTGGCCGCGCCACACCGGGGACTTCGGTTTCCTGCGCGCGTACGTCGGTCCGGACGGCAAGCCGGCGGACTTCTCGAAGAACAACGTCCCGTATCAGCCGAAGCACTGGCTCAAGATCTCGACGCGCAACCTCAATCCGGACGATCTGGTGATCGTCATCGGCACGCCCGGCGTCACCAAGCGCCACGTCACCGTCTCCGAGGTCGAGGCGGCCGAGGAGTTCGAGCTGCCGACGTCGGTGCGCTACCGCACGATGCTCGCGGACGTGCTGCGCGCGGGCGGCAAGGACGACCGCGACATCGCACTGAAGAACGCGAGCCGCATCGCCGGACTCGAGAACTATCTGAAGAAGCACACCGGCACGCTCGAAGCGTTCGAGCGCGGGTCCTACGTCGCGGCGAAGAAGCGCCAGGACGAGCAGAGCCACGCCGCGCTCGACGCGACGCTCGCGCCGAAGTACGACGCGGCCGCGAAGGAGCTCGACGCGCTGTTGACGAAGAAGCGCAACACGCGCGACCGCGATCTCGTGTTCGCGTGGCTGTACTCGTCGTCGCCGATGCTCTCGCAGGCGAACACGCTCTACCGCCTGAGCGTCGAGAAGACCAAGGCCGATCTCGATCGCGCCGAGGCGTTCACCGAGCGCAATCGGAAGCAGCTCCTGGGATCGGTGACCCGCAATCGCCGCAACATGGAGCCGGGCAGCGATCGCGCGGGTCTGCGCATGTTCCTTCTCGAGGCGACCAAGCTTCCGGCCGATCAGCGCATTCCGCCGATCGACGCCGCGCTCGCCGCGACGGGCCAGAGCGGAGCGGAAGCGCAGGTCGACGCGCTGCTCGACCGTCTCTATGCGTCGACGCAGATCGGCACTGCCGAGGCGGAGACGAAGATGCTCGACGAGACGACGGCGCAGCTCACCGCGCGCAACGACTCGATGCTCGCTTTCGCCGCATCGCTGCGCCCGTTCGCGACGCAGCTCGACGACGCCGAGCAGGCGTTCGACGGCGCGATGTCGCGCATCCGTCCGGTGATGCTCGACGCGTTGCGCGTCGCGCGCGGCGGACGTCTCTACCCCGACGCGAACGGCACGCTCCGTTTCGGCTTCGGCCAGGTGAAGGGTTATGCGCCGAAGAACGCGATCTGGTATGCGCCGCAGACCGACGTCCGCGGCGTGGTCGAAAAGGAAAAAGGCGAGGAGCCGTTCAATAGTCCGTCGCGTCTGCTCGAGCGCGCGAAGGTGCGCGAGTTCGGACCGTACGCCGATCCTGAGGTCAAGACGCTGCCGGTCGCGTTCATCTCCACGAACGTCGTCACCAACGGCAGCTCCGGCTCCGCGACGCTGAACGCGTGGGGCGAGCTGTGCGGCCTGGCGTTCGATTCGAACTGGGAAGGCGTCGGCGCCGATTACCTGGTCGAGCAGGACATCACCCGCACGATCCACGTCGACTCGCGGTACATGCTGTGGGTCATGGACGCGGTCGACGACGCGGACAACCTTCTGCGCGAAATGGGCATCGAGCCGCAACTCTGAACGTCGTAGGCAGTAGGCGTCCTGCCTACTGCCTGCGGTACACTCTCATCTTCCGCCACTGCGGAAGTAATGAATGCACAAGATCGATCATCAGGTGGGCAGGCTGGTGGAGATCGTGGTGGCCTCGCCCGTCGATGCCGCCGAGGTGCAGGAGTTCGTCCGCGAGTTCATGACCGTGGTCGCCCGCATTCCGGGCAAGTATGTAGGTATCGTCGACTTGCTCGGCGCACACGTCTTCCCGCCGGCCATCGCGGAGGGTCTCATCCAGCTTCTCTCTACCTCATCGCCCCGCGTCGAGCGAACGGCACTGCTCATCGGCGACAGTGAGATCCTGGCTCTGCAGGCCGAGCGCGCTCTCCGGGTCGCGAACAGCGAGGACCACCGGCGCGTATTCCGCCGGCCGCAGGAACTGGAGTCGTGGCTCGGTGAAGCTCTGAGCGTCGAGGAGCTCGCCCGACTCAAACAGGTTTTAAGAGCCCGGCCGCAGTTGTAGTTATACTTCTCCCGCAAACATTGATCGCCTCGATCGAAGGCGGCCGGATTCACCGGCCGCCTTTTTTGTTTGCGGGGGTCCGAGAGATGAGACGCGTTTTGTTGCTCGCGCTGCTGCTCGGCTGCGCCTTCGCAGCCTCCGGCATAGCCTCCGGCTTCAGCCGGGGGACACCATGTCCTAAATTCTCGAAGAAATATCTGACCGTCCTTGCGCGCGGCGAGTCGGGGTGCAATCCGCGTTTGGAACGCTGCTGGTACACGGAGCCGATCACCTTCGAAGTGCAGGGGTTCGGCTACGATCTCGATTGCCGCAATCATTCCTACGAGTGGACGTTCAGCGATGGAACGCGAGCAACGGGCCGCAAAGTGACGCACCGATGGTCGTTCCCACGGGAAGTCGAGCGCGCCACGGTCGTCGTGCGTGAACGCTGGAGCTCGGCGCGGATCCACACCGATGTCCGCTTCCTCGTGGCCGTTCCGTAATTTTTGACAAACCGCTATCGTTCAACCCATCGCGACCATGGCCAAGCGCTCGCGCATCAAGGACTTCTTCTGGCGCCACTCCGCCGGCATCGCGTTCTTCGTGATGCTGCTGTTCGTCGCCTTCCTCGGCTACGTCGGCTACAACTACGTCGTCATCACCAAGAAGTTCGACTCGGCGCGGCGTTGGGACCTGCCGAGCCGCGTCTACTCCGACGCCACCCAGATCGTGCCCGGCGTCCGTTACACGCGCTCGACTCTCGAGCCGAAGCTCAACCACGTCGGCTACCGCGAGGTGAAGACCAAGATCGAGAACCCCGGCGAGTATCGCTACGTCGGCGACGACCTCGAGATCTTCCTCAACAACTTCGAGTACCCGGACATGGAGTTTCACGCCATGCCCGTGCTCGTCGAGATGAACGGCTCGCACGTCCACACGATCAAACGGCTGACCGACAACATCACGTTGCGCGGCGTGCGCATCGAGCCCGAGCTCATCACTTCGATCTACGACAACGCGATGGAAGACCGCGTTCCGGTCGCGCTCGACGCCGTCCCCAGAGTCCTCACCGAAGCGATCATCGCCACCGAGGACAAGAGCTTCTACAGCCACCAGGGCATTTCCCCTCGCGGCATCCTCCGCGCGATCTGGACCGACATTCGGCGCAAGTCGCTCGTCGCGGGCGGCTCGACCCTCACACAGCAGCTCGTGAAGAATCTCTTCCTCGATCCCTCGCGCACGTTTCGCCGCAAGGGACAGGAAGCGCTGATGGCGCTGCTGCTCGAGCTGCGCTACGACAAGCCCGAGATCCTCGAGGCCTACCTCAACGAGATCTACCTCGGACAGAACGGCAGCGTGCAGATCGTCGGAGTCGAACAGGCGTCGCAGGTGTACTTCGGCAAGAAGGTCACCTACGTCACGCTGCCCGAGGCGGCGACGCTCGCGGGGATGATCCGCTCGCCGAACGTTCTCTCGCCGCTGAAGTACCCGGAGCGCGCGAAGGCGCGCCGCAACGTCGTGCTGAAGGTCATGCTCGATCAGGGGAGGATCAAGCAGACCGAATATGAAGCTGCCGTTGCGTCGCCGCTCGCGATCTCGCGCTTCCCGAAGACCTCGCGCAGCGCGCCGTTCTTCGTCGACCTCGTGCTCAAGCAGCTCCGCGAGACTTATCCGGAGACGCAGCTCAAGACCGAGGGACTGCGCATCTTCACGTCGCTCGACATGATCATGCAGCGCTCCGCCGAGGAAGCACTCGACAACGGCATCGCGAACCTCGGGCGCAAGTACCGGCACATCCGCAACTCCGCCACACCGCTCGAAGGCGTGGTGCTGACGATCCAGCCGGGCACCGGCTACGTGAAGGCGCTCGTCGGCGGACGCAACTATACGAACACTCAATTCAACCGCGCCATCCAGGCACGCCGCCAGCCGGGATCGCTCTTCAAGCCGTTCGTGTACGTCACCGCGATGGATCCGGCCCGAGGGGCCCAGACGCTCACCGCGTCGACGGTGCTCGACGACTCGCCGATCTCCGTGAAGGCCGGCAGCGCGGACTGGAAGCCGCAGAACTACGACAACCGTTTCCACGGACCGGTCAGCGTGCGCGAGGCGCTCGCGCACTCGTACAACATCCCGGCGGTGCGCGCGGCGATCGACGCGGGCGTGCCGAACGTGATCAAGACCGCGGCGAACATCGGCGTCGAGAGCAAGCTCCAGCCGTATCCGTCTGTGTCGCTCGGCTCGTTCGAGGTGACGCCGCTGGAGATCGCTTACGCCTACTCCGCGTTCGCGAACCTCGGCGTGAAGTCCGAGCCGCTCACGATCCTCGCCGTCGTGACGCGCGAGGGCGAGCTCAAGGAGTCGCGCAACATCCGGATGAAGCGCGTCGCGCCGGCGTCGGTGTGCTACGTGATGAACGACGTGCTGAAGGACGTGTTCAATTACGGTACCGCGGCGCGCTCGCGCTCTCTCGGCTTCGAGCACGAATACGCGGGGAAAACCGGGACGACGAACAACTATCGCGACGCGTGGTTCATCGGCTACTCGCCGCGCATCTTGACGCTGGTGTGGGTCGGCTTCGACGACGGCCACAGCGTGCGCCTCGCAGGAGGCGATGCCTGCATCCCGATCTGGACGCGGCACATGAACCGCATCGACGGCCTGATCGCGGACGTCGACTGGAAACGTCCCGAAGACGTGACCGAGCGCGAGATCGACCCGCAATCCGGAATGCTCGCCACGCCGTACTGTCCGAGGAGCCGCACGGAGGTGTACGTCGCGGGCACCGAGCCGGAATCGGTGTGCCCATTGCACGCGGGAAGCGGCGAGCCGAGTCCGTTCTGGCCGGATCCTGAGGTGTTGGACGAGCATCGCGACGCACCGACGCCGGCGCCGGAAGACATCCGACGCCGCGCCGAGGAAGAGCGCCGCCGCGCGAAGCAACGCGAGAACTCGATCAAGAAGCTGCTCAAGCGGATTTTCGGGGACGGGTAAAACGTAGGGCGCCCTACGTTCGCATAAACTTGCACAACATGACTGCCTCTGCCCTCGATCGACCGTCGCAGCCCGGATTCATCGAGCGCGTGCGCACGCGCGCGGAGGCAACGTTTCTCTACGTCGGCGGGCTGACCGACCTCGCGTTGCAGACCATCCAGCAGATCCGCCAGGGCGCGTTGGAGCGTCCGCTGCTCATTCAGCAGTTCGAGCAGATCGGCGTCCGCTCGCTATCGATCGTGATCATCACCTCCGCGTTCATCGGCATGGTGCTCGCGCTGCAGACCGCGTACGCGCTGGAGGACTTCGGCGGGAAACTGTTCGTCGGCATGATCGTGTCGCTCTCGCTCGTGCGCGAGCTCGCACCAGTGCTGATGTCGCTCATGGTCGGTGGGCGCGTCGGCGCGGGCATGACCGCGGAGTTGGGCACCATGAAAGTGACCGAACAGATCGACGCGCTGCGCGCGCTGGCGACGAATCCCGTGCGCAAGCTCGTCGTGCCGCGCGTCGTCGCCACCACGCTCATGTTCCCGCTGTTGACCGTCATCGCCATCTGCCTCGGCATCATCGGCGGATTGATCATCGCCGTCGCGAACCTCAACCTGAGCGCGAACTACTACCTCCGCAGCGTCATCGAGACCGTGAAGTACAACGACCTCGCGTCGGGCATCGGCAAGACGTTCTTCTTCGGATTCGCAATCGCCCTCGTCGCGTGCTTCAACGGCCTTCGCACCAGCGGCGGCGCGGATGGTGTGGGTCGCGCAACGACGACGACGGTGGTCACCGGCGCGATCACCGTGCTGATCATGGATTTCTTTCTGACGAAGCTGTTCCTGATGATCCTCTGATGACCGACATAATCATCGACCGCCGGGCCTCGGAACGCTCAACGACCGAACGCCGTCGCACGCCGCGCGAGCCGTTCGTCGAGTTCCAGGACCTCTTCAAGGCCTATGGCCCGAAGGAGGTCCTGCGCGGTGCGAGCCTGAAGGTCTACCGCGGCGAGGTGCTGGTGATCCTCGGCGGCTCCGGCACGGGCAAGTCGGTCACGCTGCGGCACATGCTCGGGCTCGAGGTGCCGGATTCCGGACGGGTGATCGTCGAGGAAGAGGACATCACCGACCTTCCCGAGGAAGAGCTGTATCGCGTCCGCAAGAAGTTCGGGATGCTCTTCCAGAGCGGGGCGCTCTTCGATTCGATGACCGTCTTCGAGAACATCGCTTTTCCGCTGCGCGAGCACACGGAGATGAGCGACGACGAGATCACGCGCGCAGTGCGCGAGAAGCTCGAGCTCGTGAACCTTCCGAACAGCGAGCACCTCATGCCAGTCGATCTCTCGGGCGGCATGCGCAAGCGTGTCGGCCTCGCGCGCTCGATCGTGCTCGATCCGAAGGTGATCCTCTACGACGAGCCGACCACGGGCCTCGATCCGATCACGGCCCAAACGATCAACGAGTTGATCGTCGACCTGCAGGCGAAGCTGAATGTGACGTCGGTCGTCGTTACGCACGACATCCACTCCGCCTTCTCCGTCGGCGACCGCGTCGCCTTTCTCCATCAGGGCGTGTTCGAATGGGTCGGATCGATGGAAGAAGCCCGCGACTCCGATCACCCCCGGCTCCGCGATTTCCTGAAGGCGAGTGCGGTGGTGGCGGCGCAGCCCACGAAGACATGAGAGAAAAGTGCTGAGTGCTGAGTGCTGGGTGCTGAGTGCTGAGCTGAGCCCGAGGGTGGGTGGGACTCAGCACCCAGCACCCAGCACCCAGCACTCAGCACCGGTAAGAGAACTATGGCAAAGAAATCGAACAACAACTCGATCCGCGTCGGCGTCCTGGTTTCCGCCGCGCTTCTCATCCTGATGGTCTTCCTCTTCTTCATCGGGTCGGAGCAGAAGATCTTCGCCCGGAAGAACGAGTACGAGGTCCGGCTGGAGAATGTGACCGGCCTCGCCGAGGGCAATCCCGTGAAGATGTCGGGCGTCACGATCGGCGTGATCCGCGACATCAAATTGCCGATGGACCCGAAGATGAAGCAGGTGGAGATCCTGCTCATGGTCGACCGCAAGTTCGCCGAGCGCGTGCGCGGCGACTCGCGCGTGCGCCTCAAGAAGCTCGGCCTCCTCACCGGCGACAGCTACATCGACGTGACGCCCGGCACACCGCGCTTCGCCGCGCTGGAGCCGGGCTCGATGATCCCCGCGTCGCGACAGGCGGACGTCGAGGCGCTCCTCAGCTCGGGTGAAGACCTCGTCGACAACTTTGTCCAGATTTCCTACTCGTTGAAGAACATCCTCCAGCGCATCGACCGCGGCGAAGGACTCCTGGGCGAGCTCACGACCGCGCCGGAAACGAAGCAGCGTCTCACCGACACGCTGCTGACGACTCTCAACAAGACCAACGCCGCGCTGACGCATGTCGAGAGCGGCAAGGGCGTGGTCGGCAAGCTGGTTTACGACGATGCGTACGGCGAACAACTCACGACGTCGCTCGCCAGCGCCGCACAATCGCTGCAGACCGTCACGGGGAGCCTGCAGAAGGGATTCGAGACGAACGAGGGCCTCGTCCCCGCGCTGGTGAACGATCCGGCGGCCAAGGCGCGCGTGTACGAGGTCGTCGAGAACCTCCGCCTCACGTCCGCGAATCTTGCGACGTTCACGTCGACGATGCAGAAGGGCGAGGGCCTCGTGCCGCGCCTCCTCAACGACAAGGAGTACGGTGATCAGGCGCTCAACGAGTTCACGATGCTGATCAGGCAGCTCAACGTCACCGTCGCGAAGATCAACAACGGCGAGGGGACGGCCGGCAAGGTCATCAGCGACCCGGCGATCTACGAGTCGATCAACGACATCCTCATCGGCATCAACGAGTCGAAGCTCCTCCGCTGGCTGGTCCGCAACCGCCAGCAGGCCGGGATCGAGCGGCGGGTAGAGGAGATCCAGAAGGCGCCCGTGGTGGAGCCTGCGCCACCCGAGGTCGAGCCGCCTCCGCCCCCAAGCACAGACACCACCGGGACATAGGACCAATGGGACCTATACGACCTATAGGTCCCATGAGTCCCATAAGTCCTATGTGATACCGTGCGCCGGCATTTTTCACCGCCCTCCGGAGGCACCCAATTGGATATCGCTGTCATCGGTACCGGGTATGTCGGTCTCGTCACCGGCGCCGGACTGTCGGACTTCGGCAATGACGTCATCTGCGTGGATGTCGACGTCCGGAAAATCGACGCCCTGAAGAACGGCGTCATCCCCATTTACGAGCCGGGGCTCGACAAGCTCGTCAGCAAGAACGTCAGCGAAGGCCGGCTGCGCTTCAGCACCGACCTCGAGGAAGCAATCCGTTCCGCGCGCGCAATTTTCATCGCCGTCGGCACCCCGCCGAAGCCGGACGGCTCGGCCGACCTTCGCTACGTCGAAGAAGTCGCGCACACCATCGCGAAGCACATGAACGGGCCGAAACTCGTCATCACCAAGTCGACCGTTCCCATCGGCACCGGGCGGATGATCGAGGGCATCATCGCTTCGCACGACACCGGCCACCAAGCCTCGATCGTCTCGAACCCCGAGTTCCTCCGCGAGGGCTCTGCGATCGAAGACTTCATGAAGCCGGATCGCGTGGTCATCGGCGCATCCGATCCGGAAGCGGCCGAGATGATGAAGGAGATCTACGCTCCGCTCCACTCGCTGGAGATCCCGTTCGTCGTGACGAACGTCGAGTCGTCGGAGCTGATCAAGTACGCCTCGAACGGCTTCCTGGCCGTGAAGATCACCTTCATCAACGAGATCGCGGTCGTCTGCGAGAAGGTCGGCGCGAACGTGCACGACGTCGCCATCGGCATGGGTCTCGACTCGCGCATCGGTCCGAAGTTCCTCCAGGCCGGTCCCGGCTTCGGCGGCTCGTGCTTCCCGAAGGACACCAGCGCGATGGCCGACATCTCCCGCCGTCACGGCTACGACTTCCAGATCATGGAGGCCGTGCTGCGCGTGAACGACGCGGTGAAGCTGCGCATGATCGACAAGATCGTCGCCGCGCTCGACGGCGAGGTCAGCGGCAAGACGATTGCGGTGCTCGGCCTCGCGTTCAAGCCCGAGACCGACGACATGCGCGACTCGCCGACGATCCCGATCATCAAGGGCCTGCAGGAGCGCGGCGCGAAGGTGCGCGCGTACGATCCGCAGGCGACCGAGAACGCGAAGAAAATCTTCACCGGCATCGATTACTGCGGGGACGCATACACGACCGCGGAAGGCGCGGACCTGCTCGTGCTGGCGACGGAATGGAACGAGTTCCGCGCGCTGAATTTCGACCGCATCCGCAAGGCCCTCCGCGAGCCGGTGATCGTCGACCTCCGCAACGTCTACGACCCGCAGCGCATGGCCTCCCTCGGATTCCGCTACTCGTCCGTCGGCCGCGTGGATGCCGGCCGCGTGGACGAGCGCCGGAAGAGGGCGCACTGATGGCTCGCGTCCTCATCACCGGCGGCGCCGGGTTCCTGGGCTCGCACCTCTGCGACCTCTTTCTCGCGCGCGGTCATGAAGTGGTCTGCATGGACAACTTCATCACCGGTTCGCCGGACAACATCAAGCACCTCTTCGGCCGCGACGGGTTCTCGTTCATCAAGCAGGACGTGACCGACTACATTCACATCGACGGCCCGCTCGACTTCATTCTCCACTTCGCGTCTCCCGCCAGTCCGATCGATTACCTCGAGAAGCCGATCCAGACGCTGAAGGTCGGCTCGCTCGGCACGCACAAGACCCTCGGCGTGGCGAAGAACAAGAACGCGCGCTACCTCCTGGCCTCGACCTCGGAAACGTACGGCGATCCGCTCGTACATCCGCAGCGCGAGGACTACTGGGGGAACGTGAACCCGGTCGGACCGCGCGGCGTTTACGACGAGGCGAAGCGCTTCGCCGAGGCGATGACGATGGCGTATCACCGCTTCCATGGCGTCGAAACGCGCATCGTGCGCATTTTCAACACCTACGGCGAGCGCATGCGCGTCAACGACGGCCGCGTCGTTCCTGCGTTCATCTCCCAGGCATTGCGCAACGAGCCGCTGACCGTCTTCGGCGACGGCTCGCAGACGCGCTCCTTCTGCTATGTCTCGGACCTGATCGACGGCATCTATCGGCTGTTGATGTCGGACGAGGTGCAGCCGACGAACATCGGTAACCCGAGCGAGATGACCGTGCTGCAATTCGCGCAAGTCATCAAGAAGCTGACTGGCACCAGCGCCCCGATCGAGTTCCGCCCGCTCCCCGAGGACGACCCCAAGATCCGCAGACCGGACATCACCAAGGCCCGGACGCTCCTCGGATGGGAGCCGCGCGTCCCGCTCGAAGAGGGGATCTCCCGGACGATCGAATACTTCCGCACGGTCGTCGTTTAAACACTCTCCGTCGAACGTTGTATACGAATTCCGGAGGCGCAAACATGGCCAAAGCCGACGAAGAATTCGCGAACATGGTCCGGAACCTCGAGGAGAAGACCGGCAAATCGCTCGACCAGTGGATCGCCGTTGCGAAGAAGAGCGGTGCGCAGAAGCACGGCGAGATCGTGAAGCATCTCAAGGACAACGGCCTCACGCACGGCTACGCAAATCTCGTCGCGCACTCGGCGTTGCAGTCGGCCTCGGTGCATGCCGACAGCGACGATCTCATCGAGCAGCAGTACGCGGGAGCGAAGGCGGCGCTGCGACCGGCATACGAGAAGCTGATGAAGGAAGTGTCCGCATTCGGCGGCGACCTCGAAGTCTCGCCGAAGAAAGGCTACGTGAGCCTCCGCCGCAAGAAGCAGTTCGCGCTCGTGCAGCCGAGCACCGCCACGCGCCTCGACGTCGGCATCAATCTCAAAGGCACCCCCGCCGGCGGAAGGCTGGAAGAGTCCGGGAGCTTCAACGCCATGGTCTCGCACCGCGTGCGCGTCGCGTCGGCGAATGAAGTGAACGCCGAGCTCGTCGCATGGCTGAAGAAGGCCTACGACGCTGCGGGTTAGCCCGTTTTGAGCCCCCCGGCTGAAGCCGGGGGCTATTGCCTGCCGCCCGCTACCGCGGGCGCTCCTAGCCCCCGGCTTCAGCCGGGAGAACGGCGGACGCGTTCGATAGGGCGAGCCCGTGTAGCGGGCGACAGGCTCGTCCCATTTCCGGACACTTCGATCCCAACCATGAACGTGCAGTGAACGAAGACCGCACTTAACCCCTTCCAAACAAACGTCGAGATTCGTGGCACCTCCGTTGCGCTAGCCGCGCGACAATCGACGCCATGGATGTCCACAGACCCGATCTCGCAAACGCCCGCCGCCGCAAGCGGCTGATCATCGCCGCGGTGGTGACCGTGCTCGTCGCCGTCGCCACGTTCGGCGTCACGCGCCTCAAGCCCGCGGCTCCCGAAGTCGAAGCGGGAGGCCTCTTCATCGATACCGTCCGCCGCGGATCGTTCGTGCGCCAGGTGCGCGGCAGCGGCGTACTCGTCCCCGAACAGGTGCGCTGGATTCCCGCCGCGACGGAAGCGCGCGTCGAACGGATCCTCGTCCGGCCGGGCACCGTCGTGCAGGCCGACACCGTCATGCTCGAGCTGAGCAACCCCGAGGTCGAGCAGGCCGCGCGCGACGCGGAGCTGCAGCTCGGGTCCGCGGTCGCTGAATTGCGCAGGCGCGAGATCGAGCTGCAGAGCGCAATCCTCTCGCAGCAGGCGCTCGCCGCCGACATCGAGGCGCAGCGCAGCGACGCCGAGTCGCAAGCCGCCGTCGACGACGAGCTTGCGCGCAACGGCCTCACCTCCGAGCTCACTCGCAAGCGCTCGCGCAACCGCGCGGACCAGCTCCAGAACCGCAGCACCATCGAGAAGCAGCGTCTCGACATCGCGCGCAAGGCAGCCGAGGCCGACATGCTGATGCAGCGCTCGCGCGTCGATCAGCTCCGCGCGCTCCACGACCTTCGCCGGCAACAGAAGAACGCGATGCAAGTCCGCGCCGGCATCGACGGCGTGCTCCAGCAACTCCCGATCGAAGTCGGCCAACGCGTCGCCGCCGGCACCAACCTCGCGCGCGTCGCGCAGCCGATGCCGTTGAAGGCCGAGCTGCGCATCTCCGAGACGCAGGCGCGCGACGTCGCCGCCGGACAACCGGTGACGATCGACACGCGCAACGGCACCGTCGTCGGCCGCGTCACGCGCGTCGATCCCGCCGTGCAGAACGGGACCATCGGTGTCGACGTCGGTTTCGATGGTCCGCTGCCGCGGGGCGCGCGTCCCGACCTCACCGTCGACGGCGTGATCGAGCTCGAACGCCTCGAGAACGTGCTCTACACCGGCAGACCCGTGCAGGGCAGCGACGGCGCGACCATCGGTCTCTTCAAAGTCGTCGGCGACGAAGCCGTGCAGACCAGCGTCTCGATCGGCCGTACATCAGTCAGCAGCGTCGAAATCCGCTCGGGCCTGAAGGAAGGGGATCGCGTGATCCTCTCCGACATGTCCGCGTGGAGCGAGCATCCGAGGATTCGACTCAAATGAACCAGGTGCTGAGTGCTGGGTGCTGAGTGCTGAGTGCTGAGAGACGCGGGGTGGGCGGGACTCAGCACTCAGCACTCAGCACCCAGCACTCAAATGGAGAATGCATGACCCCGCTCATTCACCTCGAAGGACTCACCAAAGTCTTCTACACCGACGAGATCGAGACGCACGCGCTTGACGGCGTTCATCTCGACATCGAGCAGGGCGAATACGTCGCCATCGCCGGCCCATCCGGCTGCGGCAAGTCCACGCTCCTCTCGATCCTCGGACTGCTGCACGCGCCGACCGGCGGCCAGTACACGCTCAACGGCACGCCCGTCGCGCAATTGACCACCGCCGAGCGCGCGCGCATCCGCAACAAAGAGGTCGGCTTCATCTTCCAGAGCTTCAACCTCATCGGCGACCTCACCGTCGAAGAGAACGTCGAGCTCCCGCTCACGTACCGGAAGATGCCCGCGCCCGAGCGGCGCAAGCGCGTCGTCGAAGCGCTCGAGCGCGTCAGCATGGCCCACCGGATGAAGCACTATCCGGGACAGCTCTCCGGGGGCCAGCAGCAGCGCGTGGCCGTCGCGCGCGCGATCGTCGGCAGCCCATCCATCGTTTTGGCCGACGAGCCGACCGGCAACCTCGACTCGCGCAACGGCGAATCGGTGATGACGCTCATGCGCGAGCTCAATCGCGAAGGCGCGACGATCTGCATGGTCACGCACGACCCGCGCTACGCCAAACACGCCGACCGCACCGTGCACCTCTTCGACGGACGCATCGTCGAGGAAGAGCGGATGCCGATCGAGGAGCACGAGCTCCGCGAGAGCGGCTTTCACGTGCAGTGATGCCGGCCCTTCGATCGTTGTCGCGCGTGCCGCTGGTCAGCTCCGCCGTGACGCTCACCTTTGCGGTGGCGACGGCGATCCTGGCCATCGTCTTCGCGCTGGTCTGGCACATCCTCGTGCGCCAGCTTCCGTACCCCGACGCCGAGCGGCTCGTTTTCGTCTGGAACCGCTATGGCGCGACGGAGGCACAAAGCTCCCAGCTGTCGCCGCCGGATTTCAACGACTATCGCCATGCGCGCTCGTTTGCGGGCGCTGCCGCGTACACACCGGCGAGCGTCAACCTCACCGAGGGTGAGCCGCGGCGTCTCAGTGCGACGAAGGTCACATCCGGATTCTTCGACACCCTCGGCGTATCCGCGCCGCGACTCGACGAGCACTCGATTATCCTCAGCGACGCCGCGTGGCGCACGCACTTCGGCGCGCGGCGCGATCTCGTCGGGAACACGATCCTGCTCGACGGCGTCGCCAGGCGCGTCGCGGCAGTGATGCCGGCGAGCTTCGCGTTTCCCGATCACAGCACCGAGGCGTGGATTCCTCTCGAGCTCACCGAAGAAGACTTCGCGGACGCCAACCGCGGCAACGAAAACCTGCTGATGATCGCGCGAATGCGCAAAGGCGTCACCGTCGCGCAGGCGCAGGCGGAGATCGACGTGATCAACCGCGCGGTCTTTCATCGCGTGCCGGACCGCGTCGCGTTCCTCACCGAATCGAAATGGCACGTCGCGCTCTTTCCGCTGCGCGACGATCTCGTTCGACGCGCACGTCCGGCGTTGCTGCTTCTCATGGGCGCGGCTTTGCTGGTTGCGCTGCTCGCCGCGGCGAACGTGACCAGTCTCTTCCTCGCGCGCACGGTCGCGCGGCAGAGAGAGCTCGCGGTCCGCTCGGCCCTCGGCGCGAGCGTGGGGCATCTCCTGCGCGTCGTTGCATTCGAGGCGTTGTTGCTTGCGAGTGTGGGAATCGTGGTGGGATTGTTCGTCGCGCGAATCACGCTGCCGTTCATCGTGTTGCAGGGACTTCCGCGCGCGCATGAAGTGCGCATCGACGCCGCGATCGTGATCGGCACCGCGGCGTTTGTTCTGTTCGCGGCGACGATCATCGGCTTCGGAGTCGCGGCGTGGTCGCGCAGAGCAGCGTCGTCCGCGACGCGGCTGCGCGCGATCCTCGTCGGTACACAGGTCGCGATCGCCGTCACGTTGCTCGTTTCCGGCGCGATGCTCTTCCAGACCTATCAACGCCTGCGCGGCGTCGAGCTCGGATTCGATCCGCGCAACGTGCTGACCTTCGCCGTCGAGCTGCCTCGCTCGAAATACAAGATGCCGCAGCGGCAGGTGTTCTTCAGCGAGCTGCAGACGCGGCTGAAAGCGTTGCCGGGCGTCGTCGACGCGTCCGCGGTGAGCGATCTTCCGTTCTCGCCGAACGACTGGACCGCGACGTTCCATGTCGAAGGCGTCGATCATCGCGGCAAGGTCCCGTCCGCGCACGTGCGCGTGGTGTTGCCCGAATACGCGCGTGCGATGCGCATTCCTGTATTGCGCGGTCGCTTCTTCACGACCGCCGATCGCGAAGGCGCGCTGCGGGTCTGTCTCATCGATGACGAAGCCGCGCGGCGCTACTGGCCCGGTCAGAATCCCGTCGGCAAGCGCGTGCAATGGGGCGAGACGATGCGCGAAGTCGTCGGCGTGGTCGGCTCGGTCCGCACGACTTCGCTCGCGGATGACGCGGAGCCGCATCTCTACCTGCCGCTGCTGCAGCGGCACGAGTGGATGCTTTACGGAGTCGTGCGCACGAACGGCGACGCGCAGCGGATCGCGAACGACGTTCGCACGATCGTCCGCTCGCTCGATCCGGCACAGCCGGTGTTCGCCGTGCAGTCGATGGACGCGTACCTCGACGTTGCGATCATGCAGCCGCGTTTGCGCGCGGTGGTCGTCGCCGCATCGGCGATCGTCGCAATCCTTCTCGCGTTGACGGGCCTCTACGCGCTGCTCGCCTACGTCGTCACCACGCGCACCCGCGAAGTCGGCCTCCGCATCGCCCTCGGCGCAACGCCCGCGCACGTGATGCGCTTCGTCGTCCGCTGGGCGCTGCGCATCACCGCGGCCGGGATCGTCGCCGGTCTTGCCGGCGCGTTGGTGATGACGCGCGCGATGCGCGCGATGCTCTTCGGCATCGACCCGCTCGATCCCGCGACGTACGTGCTCGTCGCACTCGCGTTCGCGCTCGTCGCGATCGTGGCCGCGGCCATCCCTGCCGCTCGCGCGGCGCGTATCGATCCGGCCGTGGCTTTGAGGCAGGAATGAACCGTAGGACGCATAGGACGCATTGGACTCATAGGACCTATTCGTCCTATCCGTCCTATTGAGGAAACCCATGCATGATCTGAAATTCGCGCTTCGCAATTTGCGCCGGTCCCCCGGCTACGCCGCGGCGGCGATCCTCACCCTTGCCATCGCCATCGGTGCGAACACGTCGATGTTCAGCATCCTCTACGCGGTCGTCCTGCGGCCGCTCGCGTTTCGCGAGCCGGAGCGCGTCGTGCGCGTCTGGCAGACCGACCAGCACAACGCCAGCCCGCGCGAAGGCGCGTCCGCGCCCGACCTGCGCGACTGGCAACAGCAACAGCGCGTCTTCTCCGCGATCGCAGGCACGAGCAACCGCATGCTCAACCTCACCGAGACGAACGCCGAGGCGGAGCGCATTGCGACGACGGGTGTTTCGCATGACTACTTCTCGATGCTCGGAGTCGCGCCGCTCGCGGGACGCGGGTTCCTGCCGAACGACGATCGCGAAGGCGCGGAGCCGGTGGCCGTCATCAGCGACGCGTTTTGGCAGCGCCGGTTCGGCGGCGCAAACGTCATCGGCCGCGGTCTCACCCTCGACGGCAAACGCTACGAGATCGTCGGCGTCATGCCGATAGACGCGTCGCTCTCGCGGAGCACCGTCACCGACGTCTGGCTTCCGCTGACCGGGGCCCTCGCGCCGTTCGGCGACGTGCGCGGCGTGCACAACGTCTACGTCCTCGCCCGCCTGAAAAACGGCGTCACGCCCGAGCAGGCGCAGAGCGCGATGACCGTGATCTCCACGCGTCTCGAGCAGCAGTATCCCGACGACAACAAAGGCCGCGGCGCGTTCGTCGAGCCGGTGCTCGACTCGATGGTGCGCGACGCGCGCCCGCGTCTCTACATCCTCTCCGCGGCCGTGCTGGCGGTACTGCTCATCGCGTGCATCAACGTCGCAGGACTGATGCTCGCCCGCGCCGATACGCGCGCCCGCGAGCTCGCCATCCGCACCAGCCTCGGCGCATCGCGGGGACGTATCGTCCGCCAGTTGCTGACCGAGAGCGTCGCCCTCGCCGCGATCGGCGGCATCCTCGGCGTCGCGCTCGCATGGTGGGCGACGCGCACGATCCTCGCGCTCGCGCCGACGCTCCCTCGCGCCGAGGGGATCGGCATCAGCGTGCCGGTGCTCGTCTTCGCCGTGCTCGCGTCGATGCTCTCCGCGATCCTCTTCGGCGTCATTCCGGCGCTGCGCACGTCCGCCGTTCAACCCGCGCTGGCGCTGGCGGCGGGATCGCGCGGCGTGCTGCGTGCCACGCGCACCGCGGGTCGTGGCGTGCTCGTGATCACCGAGGTTGCGCTCGCGGTCGTGCTGGTGACGGGGGCGGGACTGCTGCTGAAGAGCTTCGCGAAGCTGCTTGCCGTCGACGTCGGGCTGAACACCGACCGAGTCGTCACGTTCTCGATGAAACTGCCGGAGGCGAAGTATCCGCTGCCGCCGCGGGACAAATATCCGCAGTGGCCCGAGGCGACCAACTTCTATGACGCCGCGCTCGCGCGAGTGAGCGAGCTTCCGGGTGTGACACGCGCGGCGCTGGGGATGAACCATCCGCTCGACACCGGCTTCACCTCGCAGATCACGATCGTCGGGCAGCCGGAGAGCGACGCGCAGAAGGACGAAGTGCGCATTCGCCCGATCACGCCCGCCTACTTCGAGACGCTCGGCATCGCGCTGCTGCGCGGACGTCCGCTGTCGCGCGACGATCGCGGCAGCTCGCCGATGGTCATCGTCGTCAATGAAGCGCTCGCGCAGAAATACTTCCGCGGCGAAGACCCGGTCGGGAAGCAGATGGCGTTCTGGGGAACCCCGCGCACGATCGTCGGAGTCGTGAAAGGCGAACGTTTCGGCGGACCGCAGAACGCCGCCGAGCCGGCGCTCTACCCGCCGCTCACGCAGGTGCCGATGAGCGACCTCACGCTCGCGGTACGCGCGAGCGGCGATCCCGCGACCGTGATCGCCGCCGTGCGCGACACGATGCGCACGCTCGACTCCGACATCGCGCTGTTCGAGATCGAAATGCTCGACGAGACGCTCGCGCGCACGGTGGCCACGCCGCGTTTCCAGGCCGTGTTGATCGCGTCGTTCGGCGCGATCGCGCTGCTGCTCGCGGCGATCGGGCTCTACGCGCTGATCGCGTATCAGGTGCAGCAGCGGACGAACGAGATCGGCGTCCGTCTCGCCCTCGGCGCGACGCGCGCGGAGATCGCGCGACTGGTGATGGCGCGCGCGGCGGCGCTGGCGCTGACCGGCATCGCCATCGGCCTCGCCGGCGCGCTCGCGACTGCGAGGTTCCTGAAGGCGGTGGTGTACGAGATCAGCCCGACCGATC
Organism: Thermoanaerobaculia bacterium; assembly: GCA_035999335.1. Lineage (GTDB taxonomy): Bacteria > Acidobacteriota > Thermoanaerobaculia > Gp7-AA8 > Gp7-AA8 > QHVT01. The sequence goes on from DASYGV010000140.1 coordinate 20,078, forward strand.
CGGCGATCTACGCGGCCGTACCGTTGCTGCTCGTGGCCATCGCGCTGATCGCGACGTGGATCCCGGTGCGACGCGCGATGCGATTGGACCCCGCGGTGGCGTTACACATGGACTGAGTGCTGAGTGCTGAGTGCTGGGTGCTGAGTGCTGAGCAGGAGCCGGGTGGGACTCAGCACCCAGCACCCAGCACCCAGCACCTCTAACTGAAACTATGCGAACCATCCAACGCCTCCTTCGCCAACCCGCCGCGCCGCTCCTGGCGATCGTCACGCTCGCCCTCGGACTCGGCATCTCGACTGCGCTCTTCACCGTCACGCGCGACGTCGTCCTGCGGCCGTTCCCGTTCCGCGAGCAGGAGCGCATCGTCGCGATCTGGTCGAACATCCCGGAGCAGAGCGTGCCCCATCTCGAGCTCACGCTCGCGGATTACGACACGATCTCCGCGAAGTCGAAGACGCTCGAGCACGTGTCGGTCTTCTCCGCCGCGAACTTCGCGGTCATCGCGAACATGCCTCAACCGGTGAACGTGAAGGCGAACTTCGTCACGAAATCGTTCTACCCGCTCCTCGACGTGCGCGCGTTGCACGGGCGAGTGTTCTCTGAGGCTGAGCACAAGCCGGGCGGTCCTCCGGTGGCGCTCATCAGTCATCGGTTGTGGACCTCGCTGTTCGGCGCGAAGAAAGAGATCGTCGGCAAGCCGATCGATCTCGAGGGCGACAAGTTCACCGTCGTCGGCGTGCTGCCGCCGGAGTTGAACTTCCCGAGCGACGCGGACCTCATATTGCCGCTGGAGCCGTCCTACAATCCGCCGCCCGAGGCGCGCCACAACTCGGTGCTCGAAGGCGTGGCGCGGATGAAACCGGGCGTCACGTTCGAACAGGCGCAGGCGGAGCTGAACGTGCTCGCCGACCAGATCGAGCGCGCCTGGCCGGACCAATACAAAGGCACCGAGAAGCACGCGCTGCTCCTCGTCGACGAGATCCTCGGTACGACGCGTCCGGCGATGACGACTCTGTTCGTGATGGCGCTGCTCGTCCTCGCCATCGCGACGCTCAACGCCGCCGGCATCTTCATCGCGCGCGCCGTAGCGCGGCAGCGTGACACCGCGATCCGCCTTGCGCTCGGCGCGACGCGCGGCGCGTTGTTGCGAGAGGTGCTCGCGGAGACGATGGCCGTTGCGATGGTGGCTACAGTCATCGGTTTCGTTCTTGCGAAGCTAGCCGTGGCGCTGCTCGTGCGCGTCGGGCCGTCGAGCATTCCACGGCTGCAGCAGGTGTCCGTGAGTCTCGGGACGTACGCGTTCGCGGCGGCAATGGCGATCATCGTGGCCATCGTCTGCGCGCTGTTCGCGTCGATCCGTACCGGCGGCTCGGAGAGCCTGCGCGATCGACTGGATCGCGGAAACGCCGCGCTGCGCTCGCGCCGGTTGCTGTCGATCGTCGCGGGCGTGCAGCTCGGCGTCGCATTCGTGCTGCTCGTCGGCGCGGCGTTGATGATCCGCAGCTTCCTCACGATCGCGCACATCGACGCCGGCTTCAGCCGCGAGCACGTCCTCACCGCGCATCTTCCGTTGCCCGGCGCAGCGTACGGCGAGGCAGCGAAGCGGCGGCAGTTCTTCACGAACGTCGTCGAGCGCATGCGCAGTTCACCGGGCATCGCGACGGCAGGAGCGACGCTGATCCGTCCGCTCGAGCTCGAGCTCGGGTGGGACTGGACGCACACGGTGGAAGGACAGGAAGCCGCTGCGCAGAAATCGAACCCGCTGGGGAATCTCGTGTCCGTCACCCCTGGCTATCTCGAGGCCATGGGCATCCCGTTACTGCGCGGACGCCTCTTCGACAGCCGCGATCACGACAAGGCGGATAAGGTGACGATCGTCGGCCGCGCGTTTGCGTTGCGTTATTTCGGAACCGTCGATGTCATCGGTAAGCGCGTGAAGGCCGGCAAGCTCGATTCGAAACAGCCGTGGCTCAAGATCGTCGGCGTGGTCGGCGACGTCCGTTACCGCGGTCTCACGACGGAGAAGCTCGACGTCTATCACCCGTACCTGCAAAGCGGCTGGACGCCGCAGTACGTCGCGCTGCGCACGACGGGCACGCCCGCCGCCGCGGAGGCGACGCTGCGCGCGGTCGTGCGCGAGCTCGATCCGAACGTTCCTGTTTCTTCGGTCCGTTCTTCTGCGGAGTTGATCGACGCGAAGCTCGCGCAGCCGCGCCTGAGCGCATGGGTCCTCGGCACGTTCGCCGCGGTCGCGTTGCTGCTCTCGATCATCGGGGTGTACGCGGTGCTCAGCTACGCCGTCCGCAACCGCACGACGGAGATGGGCGTCCGCCTCGCCCTCGGCGCGCGCTCCGGCGATCTGCTGCGCCTCGTCGTCCGCCACGCGCTGCTGGTCTCGATCACCGCGACGACCTGCGGCGCACTCGCGGCAATCTTCCTCACCCGCTTCCTCGGCAGCTTCCTGTACGGTGTCTCCCGCGCGGAGCCGATCACGCTGGCGCTCGCGGGAATGATCGTGATTCTCGCGGCGATCCTCGGCAGCGCGGTCCCCGCATGGTCCGCGGCGAGGACGGACCCGATGGTGGCATTGAGAGATGAATGATCCTCACATCCAAACTCACTAAATCCGTCCCGGCCGGCCCTTCGCGCGTCTGGCTTCTTCGCGACATCTCGCTCACCGTCGATGAGGGCGACTTCGTCTCCATCACCGGCCCGTCCGGCGCGGGCAAGTCGACGCTCCTGCACATCCTCGGCATGCATGACGCCGACTGGGAAGGGGAGTACACGCTCGACGGCAACGCCGTGCACAAGCTCTCCACGAAGCAGCGCGCGGACCTGCAGCGGCGGACGATCGGCTTCGTCTTCCAGAGCTATCACCTCATCGACGACCTCACCGTCGCCGAGAACCTCGACGTTCCGCTGCGCTATCGCGACGTGCCGAAGAGCGAGCGGCAGAGCCTTGTCGCCGACGTGCTCGACCGCTTCCGCATCGTCGGCAAGAAAGACCTCTATCCGTCGCAGCTCTCCGGCGGCCAGCAGCAGCTCGTCGGCGTCGCGCGCGCGGTGATTGCCAGTCCGAGAGTCATCCTCGCCGACGAGCCGACCGGCAACCTGCACTCCGATCAGGCGCGTGAGATCATGAGCCTGTTCCGCGAGCTCAATCGCGGCGGGACGACGATCGTGCAGGTGACTCACTCCGAAGAGAACGCCGCCTACGGAAACCGCGTCGTGAAACTCCGCGACGGTTGGATGATTCCGTGACACCTACGGTTCTCGCGGCCGACGATCAGCCGCAGATCTTGTCAGCGTTGCGGCTCCTGCTGCGCAGCGAAGGCTTCGAGCTCGAGACGGTGTCGTCGCCCGCG
>DASYGV010000153.1:0-18322 GCA_035999335.1 Thermoanaerobaculia bacterium
ACGCCGAAGTTGGAGATGGGGAGGCCGGCGGGGAAGAAGCCGGAGATGCCCTGGATGGCGAGGAAGCCGAGGCCGAGGCCGAGGGCGGCGCCGGCGACGGAGAGCGAGATCGACTCGATCAGGAACTGCAGGAAGATCGAGCCGTCGGTGGCGCCCATCGACTTGCGGAGGCCGATCTCGAACAGGCGCTCGGAGATCGAGATCTGGAGCACAGAGAAGATTCCGACGCCGCCGATCAGCAGCGACACGCCGGCGATGGCGAAGAAGACGATGCGCCAGTTGCGGAGGATCACCTCGATCTGGCCGCGCTCCTTCAGGATCTCCTTGCCTACGTTGTTGATGCGCGTGTCGCCGATGCCGTTGTGGGCCTGGCGGAACCGCGCCGTCGCCTCGTATTCGGCCTCGACGCTCTTCTCCGGCGTCACCGACTTCGCGAGCATGTACGAGATCGCGTTCGCGCGGCCGATAGGCTCAGAGACTCGCTGTGCACTGCTCGCGACGAGCTCAGCGCCCTTCAACGATCCGCAGATCATCTCACTGCCGATGAAGCGGTCGGGATTCAACGCCTCGGCCGGCAGTTCCGCGTGATCGAAAAACGAGCTACCGCGCTTCTCCTGCCTCGCCCTCAACTCTTCCGGCAATCTGTTGCGGCTTCCTGGACCGTCGCATGAGGTCGCACGATGCGGAGCCGAAAGTGATCCATCGACGGGTCAACTCCTGAAAATAGCTGGCAGTTCCTGACCCGCAGAACAGCTCTCGCGATTCACGAAGTCGTTATGTTTCAGCGACATGGTGTATTCAGTGTGCTGGACACATTTTTGCGATGATTGGCGTCTTTCCGGAATCGTCCAAAAAAATCACAACGAAGGAAAAGGAGCACACATCACGTGAAAGCCGATCGACATCCTCTTTTCTCTCTGGTGGTTCTAGTGATCGTCGCTGTCGCCGCCATGCCAGCGTTTGCAAACCATGGCTGGAGTACCTACCACTGGTCGCGCTCCTGCGGTACATGTCCCAAAACGCTGACCGTGTACAGCAACACCGTTGCGACCGCGAAGGCCAACTGGCCGGATCATCTGCAGAAGTCGGTCTTCGGTGACCCCGCAAACCCCAACACCGCGAATCGCCTCGGCTGGAACGACTCGGTCGTGTTCACGCTGTCGATCGCCCCAGGCTCCGGCAATCGCCGGAACTGCTCGGCCGTCGCCGGTGCGGTCAAAGTGTGCAACAGCACGTACGGCGCGAACGGCTGGTTGGGTCTCGCGCAGATCTGGCTCAGTGGCGGCCACATTTCTCAAGGCACGACGAAGGTCAACGACACGTACTTCAACGGGAACTATCCGATCACCGAACAGCGTCACGTGATGTGCCAGGAAGTTGGTCACGACTTCGGTCTCGGCCATACATCGGAAAATGGCTCGTCCCAGAACACATGCATGGACTACTACCAGAACACGAGCAACAGCGACTGGCAGAGCACGGGCCCGAACACACATGACTTCGCGCAACTCGAAACCCAGCACCACTGGGGCACGTCCAACCTGATGGGCACCGATGCGCTGACGGAAGCGGCGCGAGTCCCCGTCTTCCTGCAGGGCGTCGAGCTCGAGCACCCGTGGCAGTGGGGGACGCCCATGGAGTGGAATCGCGACGGTCAGCCGGTCACTTACCGCCTGAAAATCGGCACGAACCACGATGGTCATGACCTCGAGATCCTCACCCACGTCTATCCGGCGCGCGCAGACGTGGCGTTTGATGACGGGCAGGCGCGCGGCAATCGCGAAGAAGTCGATCGCGCTCCGTAGTCCTGATGCCGGCGCTACGGACGCGGCGCTCGCCGCGTCCGTAGCCAATCACTGATCGAGCTCGCGCAGCTTCGCGGTCATCTGATCGATCTCCTGCTGCTGGCCGAGAACGATCTCCCGACACAACTTCTGCAGTTCCGCGTCCTTCAGCGAGGACTCGTTGCACATCAGGATCGCGCCGGCGTGGTGCGGGATCATCGACTCGAGGAACTGGCGATCGGCGATCCGTGTCTGCTCGCGGATGAAGAACCAGAACACGCCCAACGCGATTATGCCCACCGCAAGCAGAATCGCGTTCAACTTCCTGTCCGGGTACATCCCGCTCATCACCCCCAGCTCGATGACGAGCATCGCCGCCGTCATCAGACCGGCCATGTAGAACTGGTTGAAGCTCGTGTAGACATTTGCGAACCGGTCGACCATCGCGTACATCAGGATGTACATCGCGATGAACGAGAGGATCATCATCACCAGCAGACGGCGGTAGTGGTGCATGCCTTTGCTGCCGGCAGTACTTCCATGCTGCGCGTGCTGGTTGTGCTCTGACATCGACGGCCTCCTCACTACTTCTTCGCGGCTGCGAACTTCACTTCGCTGGCGGTCTTCCCGTCCTTCGAGACTGTCACCACGGCGCGCTTGCCCGTTGCAAGCTCGGCGCGAGTTGCGACTCGGCCGTCCGCATGCCGGTAGACGGTCGTCTTCTTGACTGCGACGTGGATCGTCTTTCCGTCCGTCTTCTGGAGCATGAACGAGCCGTCGTCGTGCAGCGCCGTGATGGTGCCCATGTACTTGTGAACCTCGCCGGCGTGACCGAATGCGTTCAGCGCGACGAGCAGGAGGAGCGGGAGGACAATGAACTTATGCATGGGACGTCTGGTCCTTTCAGTGTTGGTGGGTGGAGTGGTCTTGCGCGGGAGCCGGCGGTGGCTTATCGCCGTCGCCGGCAAGGAACGCTTCCTCTTCCTGCATCTGTTGCCACTCCGCGGGTGATTTGGGATTGAGTTTCTGCATCTCTGCGATCTCTTCCGACCGCAGCTTCGGCAGGTGGCGGATGAAGTGCACGAGTCCCCAGCTGCCGTACGCCGATTCGGCGGTGCCGCTGCCGAAGCCCGGCATCCCGGTCAGGCGCACGCCGTTCTCGATGGTCGAGAACAGCTCGCCGTCGGAGAGTGATTGCGTCGCAGCGAGGGTCATGTCGGGAGCTTTCGGGTACATCTGTTTGCCCATGCCGCCGCCCTTGCCGTCGTTGCCATGGCAACCGGCGCAGTGATCGGCGAAGTGGGCGCGTCCTTCGGCGACGACCTGTGGCGTGAGCGGTACGGGGTTCTTCATGTCGCGCAGCTCGGAGGGGACGGCCCACTGCCGCATCGCGCGCGCCATCGTGGCCTCGACGCGCGACGGCTCATCGTGCGCGCTGAAGCCGCGGCGCACCATCGACGCGACGGTCACGATCGCGCCGAGGATCGCCACGGCCATCACGCCGAGGATCACCTTCGAGCGTGTTCTCATTTGCCGTGTCCTTCATGCGCCGCCGGCTGCTGCGCGGGCGTGACGGACATCGAATCGACTTTCCACGCGGACGTTCCCTTCGGCTGCCGATACCAGCCCGGATCGCGGCCGTAGTCGATGTCGTCGCGCACCTTCACGATCGTGAACATGCCGCCCATGTCGATGTGCCCGAACGGCCCCTGGCCGCCGAGCATGGGGATGCTGTTGCGCGGCACGGCCATCGTCCCGACGTGCTCGGCGTGCTCGCCCATGCCGTTCGTGCCCATGACCATCGTGCCGGGCACGATCTGATTCAGGCGCTGTTGCGTGGCCGAGGCGTCGATGCCGAGAAGGTTCGGCAGGTCGTGTCCCATCTGGTTCATGACGTGGTGCGTCTTGTGGCAGTGGAACGCCCAGTCGCCGGGGTTATCGGCCGTGAGCTCGATGTCGCGCGTCGTTCCGACCGGGACGTTGACGCTGTTCTCCGGCCACCACGCCGTCTCGGGGATCGGTCCGGCGTCGGTTCCGGTGACGTAGAAGGCGTGGCCGTGAATGTGGATCGGGTGCGAGTCCATGGTCAGATTCGCGAGGCGGATGCGCACGCGATCGCCGGTGCGCACGAGCAGCGGCTCGGTGCCGGGAAAGACGCGGCTGTTCATCGTGAACGTGTTGAAGTCGAGCATCACCGTGGGATCGGGCGTTGCCGTGCCCGGCTTGATGAACCATTCGTTGAGAAAGATGGCGAAGTCGCGATCGACGCGGCGCACGTTCGTCTCGCGCGGGTGGACGATGAAGAACCCGTGCATGCCGAGGGCGATCTGGGTCATCTCGTCGAAGTGCGGGTGGTACATGAGCGTCCCGGTCTGCTGCAGCGTGAACTCGTAGGCGAACGTCTCACCCGGATTGATCTTCGGCTGATTGAGGCCGCTCACGCCGTCCATGCCGTTGGGGAGGATGAAGCCGTGCCAGTGCACCGACGTCCCTTCCGGCAGTTTGTTCGTGACGTAGATGCGCACGCGGTCGCCCTCGAACGCTTCGATGGTGGGGCCGGGAGTGACGCCGTTGTAGCCCCAGCAGTTCACGTCCAGACCATTGACGAACTCTCGGCGCACCGGCTCGGCGATGAGGTGAAACTCCTTCACGCCGTTCACCATCTTGTACGGGAGAGAAACCCCGTTCGGCGTCACGACCGGCGCGCGGCCACCCGCGCGTTGCGCGCGCAAAGGCTTGGGCGGCGGGCCGCTCGCGCCCAATGTGCGCAGCCGCTGGCCGAATGCGCGCGTACTGCTCAGCAGGCCCGTTGCGGCACCGGCAAGACCGGAAAACAAAAGACTGCGGCGTGTGAACGACATGACTAATGACCCTCTCTTCCCGATGTCATCCTGAGCCCCTGGGAGGGCGAAGGACCTTCTCCCGTTTCGGATGCGACGCCCTGAAGCGCACGATCGAGGTCCGTGCGCGCACGCCAGTACTCGCGCTGCGCTTCGATGGAGTCGCGGCGCGCCTGCATTTCGTTCTGTTTGGCCTGCAGGAGCTGGAAGACGCCGACGAGCATCGCGTTGTGCTCCAGCTTCGTCAGCTCGACGATGCGCGTGCGGCGAGGCACGATTACGTCGCGGTAATACTCGACGCGCGCGCGCGCTTCGGCGAGCGTGGCGCGCGCCGCGCGCAGTTGCGAGGCCGCTTCCTGTTCGAGCGCGTTCAGCGCGTGGCGCGCGCCGAGGAACTGCGCTTCCGCGCGCGTCCGCGCGGCACGGCCGGTGTTGAAGATCGGGATCGGAATCTCGATGCCTGGTCCTACAGTGTGCTCTCCGTCCGGCTCGCGTTCGTAGTGAACGTCGAGGACCGTTTCCTCGAGCATGGCCAGCCGCGCAATCGGCACCTGCCGCTGCGCGATCTCCAGTTCGCGGCGGGCGATGGCGATATCGAGGCGCTGTGTCGCGGCGAGCTGTTCGAGCTGCTGCTGCTCCAGCTCCACCGCCGGCAAGTCGGAGAACGAAGCCGGCACGCGCCATTCGGCCGTCACGTTTCGCAGCCCCATCGCGCGCAACAGTGCTTCGCGCGAGAGGACGACGCGCTGTTCCGCACGCGCGAGATCGAGCTTGGCCTGTTCGTACAGCGCCTGTTCGTTTTCCAGATCGAGGTCGGTGATGTTCTCCGCGGCGTGCTGTTTGACCGCGATTTCTGCGGCCGTCTGTGCCGACTCCACGCTCGTGCGGCTGAGCGCGACGTGCTGCGTTGCGGCGAGCAGTTCGTAGTACGCGGCCCGAACATCGGCCGCGAACCGCAACACTTCGGAGCTAACGCGCATCTGGGCCGCATCGAAGGCGGCCCGTCCGAGGGCACGGCGGCGCGGGAGTTGGATCAGGTCAATGAGCGACTGCGCGAGAGTCAGCTCGAAAGGCCGGTACGGCTCGGCGGGGTAGCGAACCTCAACCTCGAAGATCGGGTTGGAGATCGTCGACGCCTCGACCAGATCGGCGCGCGCGATGCCCAGCTCCGCGAGCGTCACCTGCAATCGCGGGCTGTTGACCATGGCGATGGCCACGGCTTCGTCGGCGGTCAGCTCGTCCTGCAGCATCGCCGCGACGCGCTCGTGATCGGCAGTCGCCGGCTGCGCGTTCCATTCGACGCCGGGCACGCCGCGCTGCGCGATGGCCTGCTGCACGTCGTTCGTTCCTGCATCGCGCGGCACGCTCACGCACGACGTCAGGACGAATGCCGCGACGCCAAGAAAACTGGTTGTGCTCTGCTTCATCTGCTTCGTCCTCACGTCAGTTCTGCTTCACGAGCGTCATGCCGCACTTCGGGCAGGTGCCGGGCTCGCCGCTCCTCACTTCGGGATGCATCGGGCAGGTGTAAACCACCGCCGCCGCGGGTTGTGTTGCCGGGCGCGCAGCTCCCTGCTGGCTGTGATCGACAGGAGCGGGGCCGCGCGTTCCATGCCCTTCATGGCCGCCACCCTGCGACGCCTTCGCGGCTTCGGCCACCGACGCGGCGGCGGGCGCGTCGAACGCGTCCGGCTGCAGCGTCGAGGCAGGCCGTACGAGTTGCATGTCGCTATTCGAGCGCGGTGCCACGGCAGCGGGCGAGGTCGGCGCGGTCGTCACGCTATGCGCGCCGTGTTGCATCGCCGTCGGTGTCGTTCCGTGCTGCATCGCACCGTGTTGTGCGTGGGCCGCGGCTGCCTGCTGTTGATGCTGCGCATGCGCGTCGCCGGCGGGCCGTGCCGGCTCATGCTGCATACCGGCATGTGCGTCGTGTGCGCCGCGATCCGCGCCGGCCGTGGTGCGCCCGCTGTGCTCCGTCGCTCCGTGGCCCATCGCCATGTGATCGACGGCGGCCACGCTCCCATCGTGCGCGCTGTGATCCATCGCGCCGCCGGTCGACGTGGAACCGTGATTCATTCCGGCGTGCGCATCGGCCGCCGTTCCATGAGCCGAATGGTCGACCGCTGTTTCAGTGGTTGCCGGCTGCTCGGCACCGTGGCCGCCGTTTTCATGGTCATGGCCGCCGCCGACCGCGATTCCTTTCGCCTTTGCTTCCTCGTACGCAGCCGCGCTCTTCGACGCGACGCTCTGCTCCCGGCCGCATGCGGCGGCCAGCAGCACCGATCCAAACAGCAATCCGTACATGATCCTCATGCCGAGACAACGCTCCATGGGGAGACTCCTTACAGTCCGAGACTTCGGGAAAGAGGAGGACGCGGCGTCAGGCTTCGAAGCGGGCACACGAATGCCCACGACGCGAACGCGCCACGTGGAGGTGGGATCAAATCAGGAAGGTTTCGACGAGAGCGTGCAGACCGACATCCCGATCGCAGCGCACCGCGCCGAGCGTGATGAAGCTGCGATAGGCCGTCGTCGACGCGGGCGCAAGCATGCGCCGCTCCGCGGCGGTTGCCCCGAGCCGGAACGCGTACGGCACTTCCGTCGCGATCCGCTTCACCGGCTCCTGCTTTTCGCGGGCCGGCGAGGGCGGCACGGCGTCGTGCTCGTGGTCGTCATGTCCGGCGTGATCGCCACGGACGACGTTCGCCGCCATCTCGCAGATCGGCATCAGCTTGTGCGCGACCTGATGAAACGGCAGCACGCAACAGCCGAACAGAAACACCGCCGCCAGCAGGAGCGGTACGGTGGCTCCCGTGATCCAGACTGCGGCGATGGCGCGGCGTTTCATCGACTTACACCGTAGTGCAACTTGCGATCCCCAAACAAGACAGCGGCGCGTTCCGTTCCCGTCAGAAGCGGCCTCGTGCGGCGTGGATCTTCTTCGCCTTGCCGTCGTGCTCGGTCCACGCGAACCAGACCTCACTTCCGGTCCGCACGATCCGCGCGAACCCTGCCGCGCGCGCGGTCGATGCGTCCGCGATCTTCACGGAGGGCGCCGGCTTGCCGTCACGCGGGATTCGTCGGGCGCGGATCTCCGCGCCGGCGGGTGTCTGCTCCAGCCACGACACGAGCGCCGTCCGCTCGTCGAGCATCACCACGTCGACGCGGCCCACCGGCTTGCCCTCATCGACCGCAATCGCCTCTCCGAACGTGTTCCCACCATCGTCCGAGAACGCGACGTAGACGCGCTGCTGCTCGTTTGCAGCCGTGAACCATGCCGTCGCCGTGAGGTCGCCGATCGCGTCGATTTGCGGTCCGTTCACCGGGCAACCGGCGATCTTCCAGCCGTCGCCGCGAATGGGGCGCGGCTTGCTCCAGCCGCTCGCATCGCGACGCACGTATGAGACGTCGCGAATCTCCTCCGCGGAACGATCGCGGTACACGATCACCGGGCCGGTTGCGGACATGGTCATCCCGGTCGTGCAACATTCACACGTCCGGTCGTCGAGCTCGACGTCCGCGGCGATGTTCCCGCCGGCATCGACGGTCGCGTAGCGAATGGTCATGTCGCCGGCATCGTGTCCTTCGTGATCGCCGCCGCCCATGGTCATGTTCCGGCCGTCGAGCCACGTCGCGCCGACGCCGCCGTCCGGCAGCGCGGCCAACGTCACGAATCCGTGCTCGCTCTGCTTGCCGTCGCGGTTGAGCAGGAACGAGTCGCCCCACGTTGCCCCGCCGTCTATCGACGTCGCCATGCGCACGTCGTAGGTGTACGTCCCGCTGCCGCTCGTCTGCAGCCAGTGCGCGAAGAGCGTCCCTTTCGCATCTTCGACGACCGAGGGAAAGTCGGCCCAATTTACGAACAAATCGTTGCGCTCGATGATCGTGCGCGGCGCGCTCCACTGCCCGTTGCGGTGAATCGCGAAGCGCAGCGCCACGCGATCGGTATTCGCCACCGGCTCGAGCCAGCTCAGACCAACTCCGTTGCGAGTGGTGAAGAGGAACGGCTCGGCCGCATCCGCGCCGGCGGGCGAAGCCAGTGCTTCGATGCCTGCCGCCGCCTTCACCGCGGGCTTCTGTTCCGTAACACCGCTCTTCTCTTCCGTACAGGCAACGGAGAGCAGGACGAGGAGAAGGACGCATCCGTTTTTCATCGCCGCGGATTGTATCGGTGGGAGACTGTTGCGATGGCTGCCCACCGAATCTGCCGCGCTCGCGTGCGAGCCGAAGCGCAGGTACAACGCCGGCACGACGAACATGTTCAATGCCGTCGAGGTCAGCAGTCCGCAGAGGATCACGATCGCCATCGGCGTCTGAATCTCGCTGCCTGGTTTGCCGATCGCGAGGGCGAGCGGAATCAAAGCGAGTCCGGCGGATAGCGCGGTCATGAGGATCGGCGAGAGCCGTTCGAGCGCGCCGCGATGCACCGCGTCGCGCAGGTCGGTCACGCCTTCGTGGGTCATCAGGTGCTGGATGTGGGAGATGAGCATCAGGCCGTTGCGGGTGGCGATGCCGAAGAGGGTGATGAAGCCGATGATCGACGCGACCGAGAGCGTGCCGCCAGCGACGTACACGCCGACGACACCGCCGATGAGCGCGAGCGGGAGGTTGACCATGACCAGCGCCGCATCGCGCAACGAGTCGAGGGCGATGTAGAGCAGCAACAGAATGCCGGCGATGACGACGATGCCGAGGAGCACGAGACGACGCGATGCTTCGGCGGCGCTCTCGAACTGGCCGCCGTACTCGATGTGATAGCCCGAGGGGAGCTTCACCGTGGCCGCGACCTGTTCGCGAATGTCTTCGACGACGCTCGACAGATCGCGTCCGGCGACGTTCGACATGACCACCGCTTTCCGCTCGACGTTCTCGCGGCTGATCGTGTTCGGGCCGCGATCCTTCCGAATCTCTGCAAGCGACGAGAGCGGAATCTGCGCGCCGCCCGGAGTGGCGATGCGCGTGGCGCGGATCATGTCGATGTCACCAACCGCCGCAGCTTCATAGCGCACGACGAGATCGAACGCGGCGCGGCCTTCGAGGATGCGTGAGACCTCGTGTCCCGCGAACGCTGTCTCGATCGCTTCGGCCACGTCCGTGATTTGGAGGCCGTAGCGCGCGATGGCCGCGCGGTCGAACTTGATCGTGAGGAACGGGATGTCCGGCTGTTGCTCGAGCGACACGTCGGCCGTCCCTTCGACGGCGGTCATGATGTTCTTTACCTGATCGCCGAGCTTGCGCAGCGTGGCCAGGTCTTCGCCGAAGATCTTCACGGCGATGTTCGCCCGGGTGCCGGAGAGCATGTGGTCGATGCGGTGCGAGATCGGCTGGCCGATGGTGACGTTCGTGCCCGGCACCGCCGAGAGCTTGCGGCGCAGATCGGCCAGGAACTCTTCCTTGCTCCGATCCCTCATCTTGAGACTCACTTCCATCTCGGAGGCGTTCACGTCCTGCGCGTGCTCGTCCAGCTCCGCGCGGCCGGTGCGGCGCGCGGTGGCGACGACTTCCGGCTCGCCGAGGAGGATCTGTTCGGTCATCCGCCCGAGCCTGTCCGACGTTTCGAGCGACGTGCCGGGAAGCGTGACCAGATTGATCGTGAGCGTTCCTTCGTTGAAATCGGGGAGGAAGGCGCGGCCCGCAAGCGCGAGCGCGACACCGGCGATCGCCAGTGCCACGACGGCCGCGATGGTGATGGACTTCCACCGGTCGAGCAGTCGCGCGAGCATCGGTCCGTACCAGCCTTTGAGCCAGCGCACGATGCGGCTCTCTTCTTCGGAGACGATCGCCTTCGAGCGTGGCAGCAGCAGCGAGCAGAGTGCAGGTGTGACCGTCAGCGCGACGACGAGCGAGGCCGCGAGCGAGACGATGTAGGCGAAACCGAGCGGGCGGAGGAGGCGTCCTTCGATGCCGGTGAGCAGGAAGAGCGGCAGGAAGACAAGCACGATGATGACGGTCGCGAAGACGATCGAGCCGCGGACCTCGCGGCTCGCTTCGTAGATCACTTCGAGCATGCCGCGCTGCTGCTCGGGCGGGAGGTTGCGATTCTCGCGGAGACGACGGACGACGTTCTCTACGTCGATGATCGCGTCGTCCACGAGCGCGCCCACGGCGATGGCCATGCCGCCGAGGGTCATGGTGTTGATGGTCACCCCGAAGAGGCGCATGGCGATGATCGCGGTGACCAGTGAAAGCGGGATGGCGAGCACGGTGATGCCGGTCGCGCGCGCGCTCATGAGGAAGATGAAGACGATGGCGATGACGAGGATCGCGCCGTCGCGCAGTGCGGCCACGACGTTGTGCACCGCGATCTCGATAAAGTCCGACTGCCGGAAGATGTGGCTGTTGATCTTCATCCCCTGCGGCAAGGTCTTCTGAATGTCGGCCATGACCGCATCGAGCTGGCGCGTGAGCTGGAGCGTGTTCGCGGTGGGCTGCTTCTGAATGCCCAGGATCACGGCGGGCTTCGCGTTGTGCGAGCCTTCGCCGCGTTTCAGCGCGCCGCCGATCTGCACGGTTGCAACGTCGCGGACGAGGATCGGTTGACCGTCGCGCTCGACGATCACCGTCGAGGCGATGTCGTCGGGGCTGGTGATGCGGCCGACGCCGTGAATGAGGTACTCCTGACCGCCTTCGTTGTAGAAGCCGGCGGACGTGTTCTCGTTGCTCTCGCGCAGCGCCTGCACGACCTCATCGACGCCGATCCCGAAGGCGGCGAGCCGATCGGGACGGACGATCACCTGATACTGCTTGGTCTCGCCACCGGTGGGGATGACCTGCGAAACGCCCGGCACCGCGAGCAGGCGCCGGCGGATGTTCCAGTCGGCGGTCGTCTTCAGCTCCATCGGCGAGTGGCGATCCGACGTGAGCGCGATGAACATGATCTCGCCCATGATCGAAGAGACCGGGGCGAGCACCGGCGGGGCGACATCGGGCGGCAGCGTCGATTGCGCGAGCTGTAGTTTTTCGCTCACCACCTGGCGGGCCTGATAGATGTCGGTGCCCCATTCGAACTCGACCCAGATCACGGCGATGCCGACGCCGGTGGACGAGCGCACGCGCCGCACGCCGGATGCGCCGTTGAGGGCCGTTTCGACAGGAAACGTGATCTGGGTCTCGACTTCCTGCGGCGCCATGCCGTGTGCTTCGGCCACGACGGTGACGGTGGGCGCGGTGAGATCAGGGAAGACGTCGACGGGCATCTTCACTGCTTCGTACGTGCCCCAGACGAGGAGCAGCGCCGCCGCGGTGAGCACGAACAGACGATTGTGGAGAGACCACTGAATGATGCGATCGATCATCGTGGCTCCCGTTAGTGGGCGTGCCCGTGCGCGGGCACGGCTCCCGATGCAGCTTGCAGGCGGATGTTGTAGGCACCGCGCGTGACGACGCGATCGCCCGCCCTCAGTCCTTCGACGATCTGCACGAGATCGCCCTGGCGCGTTCCGAGCTTCAGCGGCCGGCGCTCGAACAACTCGCCTTCGAGCTCGACGTACGCGACCGGCTGGCCGTCTTCATCGACGACCGACGACAGCGGAATGACGATGCCGCGTTGGGTCGTGGCGGTGAAGACCTGCGCGCGCACGAACATCCCCGCCTTCAGTTGTCCGTTGCGGTTCGGCACCTCGAAGATCAGCGGCAGCGTGCGCGTCTTCTCATTGACCACGCCGCCGGAGGCGACGACGCGCCCGCCGCGTTGCGGGCTGACTTCAAACGCGGTGGGGAAGCCCTCCGGCTGGAACCAGACGCTGTTCGACGTTTGCACCTGCCCGATCTGACCTTCCGGGATTTGCAGCTCGAGCCAGAGGCGCGAGAGATCGACGACGTGGAACAGCTCGCGCCCTTCCTCGACGAACTCGCCCGGCGCAACCGTCACCGTGACGATCGTTCCCGCGACCGGCGAGCGCACTTCAAAGCGTCCGCCGGACTCGCCGCCGGTCGCGCTCTGCGTGCCGCGGTATTGCGCGAGACGGCTTTGTGCTGCCTGCAGATCGGCGCGTGCGGTCTGCTCTGCGCGCCGCGCATCGGTCACGCGACGCTCGGGGATGGCTTCCTGCGCGAGCAGCGCTTCGAGGCGCGCACGTTCGGCCTGCGCCTGCTGGAGCGCGATCTGCGCGCGCCGCACGTCGAGGTTGAGCGAGGAGGGATCGACGTCGCTCGGCACACGTGGCGCGATCACGCCGAGCACCTGATTGCGTGCAACGGTCATCCCGATCTGCGGGTACGCGCCGCGAGCGAGGAAACGACCGCCGGCCGGTGCGCCGACGCGCGCTTCGCCATCGGGACGCGGGCGCAAGACGCCGTTCGCCGCAACGGAACCGCGCACTTCGCCTTCCGCTACGGGCGCGGTTGCGAACTCGGTCTTCCACTGCTGCTCTTTGAGGTAGACGATGCCGCCGTTTTCCTCTTCTTCCTTCGGTGCGGCGGCGATGGCCGCATGCTCCGACTCGAAGACCGTCATGAGGCCCAGGTCGTGACGCGACACTGCGCCGTCGAACGCGATCTCGAAGACGAGCCGCCGCTGCCCCGCGTGCTGCGGTTTGGCGACGGGGCGGAAGATGCCAGGGACGCTCGGTGCGTTCGCGCTGAAGCGCTCTTCGGGCGCGCCGCCTTCGCTGAGGATCGCCGTCACCGTGCCGGTCGCGAGAGGCTTGAAGTCGGAGAGGCGGGTCACGTGCGCGGCGAAGGCCGACTCGGCGCCCTTCGCCAGCGCATCGAATTCGACGAACAGCTCCGTGCGATCGGTAAAGTGCGTGAACGACAACGCCTCGCGCTCGGGCGCCTTCGCTTCTTCCGCATGTTCGTGTTTGCCGCAGCCGATCGTCGCGATGACGAGCAGCAGAATCGAGAGTCGGGTGAGGTGCTTCATCGGTTGGTTCCTCCGAGGGCGCGCGTCAGCTCGATCTCCGCTTCGCGTGCGCGTCGCTCCAGCTCCGCCGCTTCGACCTCTGCATCGAGCGCGGTTCGATAGGCGTCCAGCAGTTCGAGAATCCCGACTTCGCCGGCGCGGTACGCCGCTTCCGCGGTCGCGGTCAGGCGTTCGGAAGTCGGCAGCGCCTGCTCGCGGAAGAGTCGCGCGGCCTGGCGCAGCTCGCGCGCTTCCGCCGCAAGGCCGCTGACTGCGCCACGCGTGCGTGCGAGGAGCAGCGAATGCTCGGCATTGAGGATGGCCAGCTCCGCGTTCGCGCGCAGCAACTCGTCCTGATTGCGGTTGAAGATCGGCAGACTGACGCCCGCGCCGAGGATCGCGCCGCTTTCGGCGTCGGTATTCTTCATGCCGGCGGTGAGGTCGAAAAGCGGAACGCGCCAGCGCTGCGCGGCCTGCGCGTCGAGAGTTGCCGCTTCAATCCGTTTGCCGATCGCCAGCACGTCGGGCCGCTGCTCGATGCGTGCGGTCAGCTCCGCGTCGACCGGGATGGTCGGGGCGGCCGGACGCTGCAGCGTCACGCCGTCGAGGTTCTCGACGCCGAGCAATCCGGCGAGCCGCCGCTGCGCCGCAACGAGCGCGCCGCGTTCCGCCGCAAGCCGCGCTTCGGCGCCGATGTGCTCGCGTTCGAGGCGTCGCCGGTCGTACCCCGAGACCTCGCCGCCCGCCTGCAGACGCGCCGCGGTTTCCGCGGCGGCGCCGATCTTGTTCGACCATTCCGTCAGCGCGCGCACCAGCTCCTGCTGGTTCGCGGCTCGGCTGAACTCCGATCGGACGATGCGTGCGAGGTCGAGCTGCCGGCCCGCCACATCCTGCTGCGTCGCTCCAACGCGCAACTCGGCCGCGCGGCGCCGCATCGCGCGCCGGCCGGAGAAGTCGAACGACTGCGTGAGCGTCAGAAACTGTTCGGTGTCGCCGGCCGACTCGCGCGTGTAGTCGAGCGTCGGATTCGGCCAGCGGCGCTCCCGCTCGACATCGCTCCGCGCGCGATCGAGCTGCGCCGTGCTGAGCGCGATGATGCTCTGCGCGCCTCCGGCGATGCGCACGGCATCGTCTTCGGTGAGTACGTTGGGGATCGTTTGTGCGCTTGCCGCGGTGGTCACGGCGAGCGCGCTGCTCAAGAAAAAGCGTGGGAAACGCAAAGTCCACTCCTGTCGCGGAACGCGGTGGGCGGGCGCGCAGCGAGGAGTGGCTCAGATCAGGAAAACGGAGAGAAGGGGCTGCAAGCCGACGTCGGTGTCGGTGCGCAACGCGCCGAAGGCGAGGACGTTTTGCTCCGCCGTGGTGATGCGGGTCCACGTCGCCGCCGTCGTGGCGGCCGTGGCGGCGATCGGCAGCTCCGTGCGCGCCAGACTGGGGATCTGCGGGGCCGGCGAGGAGACGATCGGGTGCTCGTGATCGCCGTGACCGGCGCTTGTCACGGTCGCTGCGCTCATCTCCTCGTGGTGATGATGCAGATCGTGCATCACGACGTGCATGACCACCGGCGCGCCAAGAAGCGCGAGGACGAAGAGGGCCAGGAGGCGAACGGTCGAGCGATGCATTCCGAGTTGCGGGTCCAAGCCGACTGTGCGCAAGTATATTCCGAGAGCGGAGGCGGACGGTGGCTCTGCCGCCGGTACTTCGTCCCCTTGTTCCGTCGCGCTGACGCCGAGTAAGCTGCGGGCATGTGCTCAGCCTGAGTAGAGCTCGCGGAGCAGTTTCGCTCCGCTCCGTCCGCGATCACCGCCGCAGTCATCATCCTCGCCGGCGGTTCCATGCTCCTCGCCGAACGATTCGCTCCGCTCCGGAGCTCGGTCGAGTCGAAATCCCGCCGCGTCCTCCGCAATCTCATCATCGGTGGCGTTTCTCTCGCGCTGACGCCGCTTCTCCAAGCCGTCTTCCTACAGCCAGTCGCGTCATGGATCGTGCACGATCGCGTCGGGTTGTTGCAGGCCGCGAACTGGCCCCGTTGGGTCCAGATCGCGATCGCGTTCGTTTTGCTCGACTACACCCTATGGTGGTGGCATTGGGCGAATCATCGCGTGCCGTTCTTCTGGCGGTTCCATCTCGTGCATCACGCGGATCGCGATCTCGACACATCCACGGCGCTGCGGTTTCATTTCGTGGAGCTCGCTCTTTCGATTCCTGTCCGGGCGGCGCAGATGATCGTCATCGGGGTCGATCCGCAGACGCTATGGCTCTGGCAGACGATCCTGTTCGCCTCGATCCTGTTTCACCACGCGAACGTTCGTCTGCCGCTTGCGATGGAGCGGTGGCTGGTGCGGCTGATCGTCACACCTCGCATGCACGGCATCCATCATTCCGATCGGCTCGAGGAGACGAACACCAACTATTCGAGTCTGGTCTCGGTTTGGGATGTCCTGCACCGCACGCTGCGTCTCGACGTGCCGCAGGAGCGCGTGGTCATCGGCGTTCCCGGATGTGACACGCCGGCGGATGTGACGATCGGAAAGATGCTGCTGCTCCCGTTTCGACGGCGCGGTCGACAGGCGGCGTTCACGAAGGCTGAGTAACCAATTCGGCTCACACGCCGTCGCAGACCGCAGGAAAATAGCGGCATGCCAAAACGATCTCTCTACTCGTGGTGTTCGCGCTCCTGATCGTGCCTTTCGGATCGATGCGCGCGGATGAACGCGCACAAGCGTCGAATGCGGTTCGCCCATGGCAGGCCCTGTGGCGGTTCGACACTCAGGGGTGAGTGTTCGTTTCGCCGACGGTCGTCGGCGCAACGGTGATTGTTGGATCGTGCGCCGGCTCCGTTTATGCGCTCGACCGCATGACGAACACCGCATTAGTGATGGTGGGGAGCATGCTCGTTCTCGGCACCGCGGACGGCTACATGAACTGGCTCGCGACCGCGTCTGGTGAAGTGAAGAAACGCATTCGTCTGGAAGAAGGCCGGCCCTACGGAACTCCGATTCTCGCGCCCCCGTTGCTGTTCGTTCTCACCGCCGGGACGAAGAGTCATCTCCTGGCGATGGTCGCGGAGGGGCGGTGCCATCAAGTGGAAACGTTAGACGCACACAAGCCGCGGGGCCTGACTCGCTATGGATGGCGCAAGCAGCACGATGGCCTCGAGCAGCCGCGACATTCGGAAGACCCTCGTGAATCAGACGATCACGGCCAGCGTGAAGAAGGGGCGCCTCGGCATTGATCTCGCGATTCGTCACGCTCGGCGTGGTCGCCTTCGCGCTTCACTTCACACGCGCATGCCGACCATCGCCGGCGTCGGACTATCTCCGCTGCTTCAGTGGATCGTGGTGCCGTCGCTGATCGGCGCCGCTGCGCGCATCCTCATTCGCCCGCGGCAATCACCTCTATGATCGCGGCGCGTCCCTCTCGCGCGTAGCCGTGGTGGTCGCAGTTCATAACGAGGACGGTTGCGCCGGTCTCCAGTGCCAGCTCGCGGATGCGCGGCAGGGGCGTGATCGTGTCCCGCGTGCCGTGAACGAGCGTCGTCTTTCGCCCGACGCTCTGCAACGGACGAGCGATCGGCCTCGCCAGCAGAATGTTGTTGATGGCACCGCGGATCGACGGCCACGAATGAAGCACCGCATCCTCCGCAACGGCTGGCGGCACGTCATGCATCAATCGCGGCATCGCCCATCGGAACAGCGGACGCGCGGCTCCCATCAGCAGGCAGGCCTCACGCGCCAGGATCGGTCGCAGCGAGAACATCGCGGCGAGCGGCGACATGTCCCAAATCCGCTGACGCCCCTCTTCTTCGTTGTCGTACACCGGCGTGCCGAGGAGAACCATGCGGCGGATGTCGGCCGGAAAGCGTGCGGCGTAATGAGCCGCGACGATCGTGCCGAAGGAGTGCGCGACAATGGTCACATTGCGCGTTGCGCCGGCCGCGACGAGGGTCCGGCGAAGATAGCCGAGATGATCGTCCAGTGTGTACGCGATGTCCGGCCACGGCGAACGCCCGAAGCCGACCAGATCGATGTAGATGACTCGACGGTTCTTCGTCAGGTCGTCGAAGCCGTGACTCCAGTACCGCGTCGAGCCTTGCAACCCGGCGATGAACACCACTGGATCCCCGCGATCGCCGACCACCTCCGTGAACAAACGATCGCCGAGATACGCGCGTCGCTGCTGCTCGCGCCGCACGTTCCAACGCGCCAGAACCTCGACAGCCAGCGTGAGAACGATCACCGCGCCCGCTACGCGGACGAGCACGACACGAACGCGACGAAACCGGCGACGCTCGGGCATCGCCGCCGACTCTACACTGCAAACCGCCGCCATCGCGTCGCATTCAGGACTTCGCCGCCGAAGCAGGCATCACGCCGAACAACGCATCCGTGCGGGTGTTCCGCGCGCGCGAGGCGTTGCGCAAACAGGTGAAGGCATCGTGTGGCACGTGCGCCGAGCATGGATGCCTCGAATGCTCGTGCGGGAAGTCAGCGGCCGCGCCACATTGACGCCTCTGCGCACGATGCCCGCCAATCGGCCTGCCGCCAATGGGCAGTCTCGGTCGTGCACGAAGAGATCCCGCGTCTACGCGCGGGATAAACTGGAGAGCCGACTACGCCCGCAGCGCTTCCACTGGCGTCAACCGCGCCGCCGACAGCGACGGATACAGCCCCGCGAATAAGCCCACGCCGATCGCGAACCCGGTCGAGATCATCACGCCGAAGTTGGAGATGGGGAGGCCGGCGGGGAAGAAGCCGGAGATGCCCTGGATGGCGAGGAAGCCGAGGCCGAGGCCGAGGGCGGCGCCGGCGACGGAGAGCGAGATCGACTCGATCAGGAACTGCAGGAAGATCGAG
>DASYGV010000162.1:0-61068 GCA_035999335.1 Thermoanaerobaculia bacterium
CGGCCGGCTCACCCCGAACTCCTCAGCCAGCTCCGTGATCGCGTACAACCCGCTCTTCCACTTCCGGATCAGTTCTGCCCTCTCGCTCACTTTCGTCGCATCTCTCCACGGCATCGCCCCACCCCCCCGATGCCAGTCTGCGACTTCGTGTAAAGAGAGTTCCCAGTTCGGTGTAAAGAAGGTACCCGGTTTGTACCGTGGCTCCCGCCACCCATCGCCCCTCGCCACCGCACTCCTAGAATTTCTTCAGTTCCTCATCTAGAAACTTCAGCGCGTTCTCGAGCGCGGTGCGATGCACGGGACTTCGCGCCGCCTCGAGCTCGCGCGCCACGCGGACCCGCGAGAGCTCGAGGCTCTCGCGTTTCTGTCTGCGCACGATCTCCTCGGCCGACTCCTTCGTCTTCGCGTCGCGTCCCAGGGTCTCGCTCTGCTGCGATTCGACGGACTTGCTCTCCCATCCGCGAGCCATGCGGGAATTGTGATGCAAGTCCGTAACCCTCGGCCCAGTCGCGGTTCACTATCATCGGCGCGTCCAATAGGAGTGTCTTCATGCGCAAAGCCGCGCTCGTCGTTCTCGGATTCGTGCTGTCCGCCTTCCCCGTCGCCGCGCAAACCGCCGACGAGATCATCGCGAAGTACATCCGCCAGTCCGGAGGCATGGAGCGCATTCAGGCCGTCCATACCATTCGCCGCACCGGCACCTACACCGGCGGAGGCGGCTTCGAGGCGAAGGTCGGCTCGGAGAACAAGCGCCCCAATCGCGTGCGCCAGGAGTTCTCCTTCCAGGGCATGACCGGCATCACCGCCTGGGACGGCGCGACCGGCTGGAAGATCGAGCCATGGGGCGGCAAGAAGGACGTCGAGACGCTCAGCGAAGAGGAGACGAAGGGCATCACCGCCGACGCCGACTTCGACGGACCGCTCGTCAACTCGCAGCAGAAGGGCATCAAGGTCGAGTACGCCGGCACGGAGCCGGTCGAAGGCACGGGCGCGCACAAGCTGAAAGTGACGCTCGCCAACGGCGAGGTGCACTTCTACTTCATGGACTCCGACTACTTCGTCCCGATCAAGATCGAGACCCGGCGCGTGCTGCGCGGCGCGGAACGCGAATACGAGACGACCTTCGGCGACTACAAGTCGGTCAACGGCTGGTATCTCCCGCACGCGATCGAGTTCGGCGTGAAGGGCAGCCCGTTCAAGCAGAAATACACTTACGAGAAGATCGAGGCGAATGTCCCGGTGTCGAACGCACAATTCGCGAAGCCGGGAACGCAGACGCCTCCCGACGAGCCGATGCCGGCTGCACCCGCTGTCGCGGCGTCCGAGGGGCCGGCGCCGGTTGCGGGCACGTCGGCGGTGAAGATCGACTCCGACACGATCTCCGGCCTCGGCGCGCGCAACATCGGCAGCGCGACAATGAGCGGGCGCATCTCCGCGCTCGACGCCGTCCGCGAAGGCCAGCGCCTGACCCTCTACGTCGGTGCCGCGAGCGGCGGCGTCTGGAAATCGGTTAACGGCGGCACAACCTTCAAGCCGGTCTTCGACAAACAGCCCGTGCAGTCGATCGGCGCCATCGCCATCGATCCGAAAAACCCGAAGACGATCTGGGTCGGCACCGGCGAGTCGTGGACGCGCAACAGCGTCTCCATCGGCGACGGCGTCTACAAGTCGATCGACGGTGGCGACAACTGGACTCATGTCGGGCTGAAAGAATCAGAGCGCATCACGAAAATCACCGTCGACCCGACGGACTCGAACACAGTCTGGGTCTGCGCTCCCGGAAAACTCTGGAGCGATTCCGACGAGCGCGGCGTCTTCAAGACCACCGACGGCGGCAAGACCTGGACGAAGGCGCTGAAGGGCGCGAATCTTTCGACCGGCTGTTCGATGTTGTCGCTCGATGCGAAGAACCCGAAGACGATCTACGCCGGTATGTGGGACTTCCGCCGCAAGGGCTGGACCTTCCGCTCGGGCGGCGAAGGTGCGAACGCACCGAGCGCGAGCGGCCTGTTCAAATCGACGGACGGCGGAACGACCTGGACGGAGCTCGACGCGAAGTCCGCGCCGGGACTGCCGTCGAAGCCGTGGGGCCGCGTAGCGGTCACCGTCGCGCCGTCGAATCCGAATGTCGTCTACGCGATCGTCGAAGCGGATCCGCCGAAGAACGCCCTCTATCGCTCCGACGACGGCGGCAAGACCTGGGAAGCGCGCGACCGCAGTCAGATGATGGTCTGGCGTCCGTTCTACTTCGCGCACCTCATCGTCGACCCGAAAGACGAGAACAAGGTCTACAAGCCCAACCTCGCCCTCATCGCCTCCACCGACGGCGGCAAGACCTTCAGCAACATCAACGGCGACACGCACGGAGATCACCACGATCTCTGGATCGATCCGCAGAACACCGATCACCTGATCACCGGCGACGACGGCGGTCTCTGGTACTCGTACGACGCGGGCAACCGCTGGTGGAAAGCCGAGAACCTGCCGGTCTCGCAGTTCTACCACGTGAGCGTCGACAACGACCTGCCGTACCACGTCTACGGAGGTCTGCAGGACAACAGCTCCTGGGTCGGCGACTCCGAATACCCAGGCGGCATCACCAACGGCCGCTGGGAGAACATGTACTACGGCGACGGTTTCTGGATGTTCGTCGATCCGACCGATCCCGATTACATCTACGCCGAGTACCAGGGCGGCAACATCGGCCGCGTCCATCGCAAGACGCACGAGATCCGCAACGTACAGCCCCTGCCCGCTTACAAAGAAGGAAAGCTGCGCTTCAACTGGAACGCCCCGATTCACATCTCGAAGAGCGGCGCGGTCTACCTCGGCGCGCAGGTTCTGTTCCGCACGAAAGACCAGGGACAGACGTGGGAGCGGATCTCGCCCGATTTGACGACGAACGATCCGGCCAAACAGAAGCAGGAGCTGTCCGGCGGCGTGACGGTCGACAACTCCGCGGCCGAGATGCACACGACGATTTACGCAATCGCCGAGTCGCCGCGGAACGCGGAGGTGATCTGGGCCGGAACCGACGACGGGAACGTGCAGGTCACGCGCGACGGCGGCAAGTCGTGGACGAACACCGCCGCGAACATCGCCGGCCTGCCGAAAAACGCCTGGATCTCGTACGTCGAGGCCGGCCACTTCGATGAAGGCACGGCGTACATCGCCGTCGACATGCACACGACCGGCGACATGCGCCCGTACGCATACCGCACGACGGACTTCGGGAAAACGTGGACGTCGCTCATCCCGGCCGATGCGGGCGTCCGCGGCTACGTACACGTGATCCGCGAGGACCTCGTCAACCGCGATCTCCTCTTCCTCGGCACGGAGCTCGGGCTCTGGATCTCGCTCGACGGCGGCAGGCAATGGGCGCAATACAAGGGCGGCGAACTTCCGAACGTGGCCGTGCGCGATCTGGCCATCCAATCGCGCGAGAACGATCTCGTCATCGCCACGCATGGCCGCGGGATCTGGATCATCGACGACATCACTCCCCTGCGCGCGCTGACGCCGGACGTGCTGCAGAAGGACATCGCCTTCGTCGGCTCGACGCAGGCGGTGCAGCGGCTCGAGGCGGGCGGTGGTTGGTCGAACGGCGACGCCGCGTTCAGCGGTCCGAACCCTCCCGGCGATGCGGTGATCACGTACTACCAGAAGCGGCGCCACATCTTCGGCGATCTGAAGATCGACGTCGCGGACGCGAACGGCAAGACCATCGGCACGATCCCGAGCAGCAAACGCCGCGGCCTGAATCGCGTGACCTGGTCGATGCGCACGCCCGCGCCGCAGGTGCCGTCCGCGGCGAGCGCCGCGTTCGGCGCGGCCTTCGGTCCGCGCGTTCTCCCGGGCATGTACACCGTCAACGTGACCAAAGATCGCAACGCCTTCACGTCGCGGCTCGAGCTCATCCAGGACCCGCGCACGAAGCACTCTGTCGACGACCGCCGCGCGCAGGTCGCGCTGGCCACGAAGCTGCACGCCCAGCTCGGCGAGATGACGCGCGCGGTCGAGCGCATCAACTCGGTGCGTCTCGGACTCGACGACCGCGCGACGAAGCTCGGCAGCGATGCTCTCGCGAAGAAGCTGCGCAGCGCGTCGGCGAGCGTCGACGAGATCCGCAGGCGCGTCGTCGCGACGAAGGAAGGCGGCATGATCACGGGCGAAGAGCGGCTCCGCGAATGGCTCGCCGATCTGTACGGCGCGGTCAACGGCTACGAAGGACGCCCCTCGCAAGCGCAGACCGAGCGGGCGGACGCGCTCGCGCGCGAGTTGGCCGACGTCGTGCGCACCTTCGACGCGTGGACGGCGAAGGAGCTCCCCGCGATCAACGCCGCGCTGGCCAAGAAGAAACTCGATCCTGTAAAACCATAAACAACATGCGTCGCGAAGCCACCGCCGTCATCGAGCGCCCCTCCTCGGAGATGTGGCCCGGCACGACGGTGCTTCGCGGGCGCGGGACCATGTACGCCGCGCGCGGTCCCGCGGACGCGGTGTCGCTCAAGGCCGTGACCGCGGGCTCCGCGACGTGGTCCGCGCACGGACGACGCTTCGTGCTGACGGAGCGGATGCATCTTCTGCTCAACGCCGGCGAGTACAGCGTCGAGATCGATACGCCTTCCGAGGAGAGTGCGACGCTTTGCGTTTTCTTCGAGCGGGGATTCCTCGAGGACATCGCGTCGCACGCGCTCGATGACGAAGTGCAGACGCGCGAGTGGCAGGAGTGCATCGAGCCGTGGAACGCGCGCGTCTGGCCGCTGCTCGCTCGACTCGATCAGAGCTCCGCATCCGAAGACCTCGTCATTGCCATCGGAGAATCGCTCGTGCCGTGGAGACGCGCGCTCCCCTCGTCCGCACGCGGAGAGCTTCACAAACGCCTCCTGCGCGGCCGCGACTACATGCTCTCGTCCCTGTCCGAGCGCGTCGTGCTGCGAGACGCCGCGCGCGCGGCGTTCCTGTCGCCGTATCACTTCCACCGCGCGTTCCGCGAGACCTTCGGTGCGCCGCCGCACCGGTATCTTGCCGAACGACGGCTCGAGCGCGCCGCGCATCTGCTGCGCACGACGAACCGTCCCGCGAACGAGATCTCGCTCGAGTGCGGCTTCGAAAGCGCCCCGTCGTTCACGAACGCGTTTCGCAAACGGTTTGGCGCGCCTCCCGCAAGGTGGCGGTCGCATGAAGAAACTCGCCGTTCTGCTTCTGTTGGTCGCGTGCAGCCAGGAATCGTCCGAAGTCGTCGAGTCGACGAGTCGTCCAGTCGACAAGACGGAGACCTCGACGACTGAGGCACCCCCTCCCGCCGCTCCCGCCGTCACCGGCCCGAAGCTCGCCTTCGTCGATGAAGCCGCGAAAGATCCGTCCTTCGCCGAATATCGCGCGAAGCTGCTCACCGCCGTGCGCGCGCGCGACGCGAAGGCGGTCGTCGCGTTGTCCGATCCGCACATCCGCACGAGCTTCGGCGGAGACGACGACGTCACCGAGCTCGAGAAGGTGCTCACCGAGGACCTCTGGCGCGAACTCGAAGAGACCCTCGAGCTCGGCGGCACGTTCCGCGAGGGGATGTTCTGGGCGCCGTACGTCTACAGCGCCTGGCCGGACACGCACGACTCGTTCGAGACCTTGGCGGTGATCGCCGACGACGTGCCGCTGCGCGCATCCGCCGATAGGAACGCTCCCGCGATCGCTACGCTCTCGCACGATCTCGTCACGCGCGCATCCCAGCCGGGCGAAGGCGGATCGTGGCAGAAGGTCACGCTCGCCGACGGAAGGAACGGGTTCGTCGAAGCGAAATACCTCCGCAGTCCGGTCGACTACCGCGCGGGATTCTCGAAAGGCGCCGACGGCTGGCGCATGACCGCGTTCGTCGCCGGCGACTGAGGCACCGTAATTGAACTACTGTCGCGTATGGCGCGCACCCGTGTGCTGGAGGCGGTGCAGACCCTCGAGCAGGGCTCGATCACGTTTCTCTACCGCCCTCGCGTGGAGGAACAGAATCCCGACGAGCTCGACGATGTGCAGCGTCTCCTGATTCTGCTCGCGCCCGATGGCTCCGCGTTCGAGCGGCTCATCGCCGTCGGCCGCAAACTCCTCCCCCGTTCCGCGCGACACGACCGCTTCTGGGGCTTCGTCGATCTCGTCCTCACGCCTGACGACATGCAATCCGCCCTCGGCGCCCAGGTGTACGGACTCCGCCATTTGCTCGCCGCGCGTCCGTTCGCCGAGGGGACGTACGAGGTAGAGACGCACGGGCCGCATTCGCACCTGCGATGGTCGATCGAGCGTTTCGAGGAGGAGATCCCGATCGAGCACGACGCGGACTACATCCTCACGATCGCAAACCCCGACCCGGCGCAATGGGGACTCGTCGAATCGCCCGATCTGCAGTCGGAATTGTTCGACGATCTGGAAATGCACGTCCCCGTCCCCACACCCTTCCCTCTCGCCCTCCAGCAGCGCTTCCGCAACCGCAAGTTCACGCAGCTCGACACGATCGAATGGCTCGACCACCCCGGAGCGGAGCTCGTGTTCATCGGAGCGGGCCAGCCCACGCGTTTGTACCCGCGGTGAGCCTTCATGGGGGGGCCGGCGCCTCGCCGGCCGTAACGCCGGCGCCCTCGCCGGCCGCGACTATCGCGATTCGGACTCACGCGTCACAGGCTCGGGCCGATTCGACGGCAGCGTGACGAAATCCTGCGCATGGTGCGTTTCACGCTCGCGGATGAAACGGAAGAACTCCGCAATGTCCTCGCCGCATGCTTCAACGATCTCCATGCGTGCTCGGCGCGTTTCTTCGACAATCGGGTCTTCCCACATCATTACACCCCTCAGTTCTTCAGGTGTGCAGATCACCGGCGGCTCATAGCCGTACTCGCGACAAGTCTTCGCAACCTTCCGCAGCACGATCGCGTTCGCGATGTGCTTGCAGTTCCACGTCAACAGAAACTGCATTCCATGAACCGTGGCTAACGCGATGTGCGACATGTCGGCAAGAGCTTTCATCGGCAATCCTGTTGCGTTCAGAATGGCACGAGCCGCTGTGTTTCCTCATTCGCCGAAAGCTGGCGCGCGGATCGAAGTATTTCGAGTCTGGCCCGAGCAGCTTCCGGATCTCCTTTTCAGCTTCAGCGAGCACGATCTCCGACGTATACAAATCGAACTCTCCACGTCGCACTTCCCACCAGTCACGAGTGAGTTGTTGATGGGCGAGCACAACGACATCACGCGCTGCGCGAGCGGTGAGATAGCTGATGACACTCGTCTCGAGATACACCTTCGCGCGCACATCGTCATGTTACACGTGACGTCATGACCGCGCCGAGTCGTGCCCTGCCGCCTGGAAGGCGGCAGGCCGGCCAGCTGGAAGCCGGGCGCTCCAATGCGGTGCCTACCCGCCGCCGATCTCCTCGAACTCCGCGTCGCTCAGTTCGATGTCCACCGCGGCGATGTTCTCTTCGAGATGCTTCACCTTCGACGTCCCGGGAATCGGCAGCATCACCGGCGAGCGGCGCAGCAGCCATGCGAGCACCTTTTGCGGCGGCCTGGAGCGCGCCAGCTTGCCTGCGTTCAGCGGATAGAACGGGATGAATCCGATTCCTTCGCGCTCGCAGTAGTCGAGCACCGGTTCCGACTCGCGCTCGTCGAGGTTGTAGCGGTTCTGCACCGACACCACCGGGAAATGCCGGCGAGCGCGCTCGATCTGCTCGACGTTCACGGCCGACAGGCCGAGGTGGCGAACCTTCCCCGCGCGTTGCGCGTCGGCGAGAAATCCGAACTGCTCGTCCTCGGGGACGTCGGGATCGATTCGGTGTAATTGATAGAGATCGATGCGCTCCAGCCGCAACCGGCGCAACGAGCCATCCAGCTCCTCGCGCAATCGCTCCGGACGGCCGTTCTCGATCCACTCACCCGGTCCCGTGCGATCGAAACCGCCCTTCGTCGCGATGACGAGGTCCTTCGGATACGGATGCAGCGCCTCGGCGATCAGCTCCTCGCTGACGTGCGGCCCGTATGACTCCGCCGTGTCGATGAGATTCACGCCGAGCTCGATCGCGCGGCGCAGCACGCGCAGCGCCTCGCCGCGGTCCTTCGGCGGACCCCACACGCCGTCGCCGACGATGCGCATCGCGCCGAATCCGAGACGGTGGACCGGCAGATCGCCGCCGAGTTGGAACGTACCGCTCTTCGATGCATGGCTCATACGCCGCAATCCTATCGCTCACGGCGGGAAACGCGGGTGATGCGTCCCTCCCAAGCATGAGGTCGCAGAGTGAGCAAACGCGAGTTCGACGCTCGAATCAGAAAAGGTGTACGTGCAATCGAAGGCCTCCACAAGGCGATCGAGGCTTGCGAACAGGCGGAGCTGACCCGCGACGAGATGCTGAGTCTCCTCCCTGCGGATGGCGATCAGAGCGTCATCCTCAACGGCAGCCTCTTCGATCAGCTTCATGACCGCGACGCCAAGGCGCTTCTCCAGGTGGTGTATCGCGCGCTCGACGACGGCGCTGCGTTCGTTTTCAGCGTCGCGCGTCGTACTGAAGAGGAGATCCGTAAGCTCTGCGGCAATGCCGGCATCGGCGACCTGAACGTGAAGATCTCGCGCGATGCAAGGTCACTTCGCGTTGCGCTGGTGAAGCTGCAGTCGTGATAATCGCGACGTGTCGACTGTAAAACGCGGCCGCGGACGTCCTCGACGCGAAGGCGCGGACGAGGAGATCCTCTCCGTCGCGCGAACGTTGCTCGCGGAACGCGGCTATCGCGAGCTGACCGTCGACCTGGTCGCCGAGCGCGCCGGCGTCGCGAAGACGACGGTGTACCGCCGCTGGCCGTCGAAAGGCGCGCTCATCTCCGCGTTGATTCCTCCCGCGGGCTCGTACGCCAACGCAAACGCAGTGCTGCGCGACGTGCAAACGCTCCTCGCGCCGCTCGCCGATGCGGACGACGCGGAAGTCCTCGGCGTCATCCGCGCGGTGTTGCACTCGCGGCGCGGCGCGCTGATCGCGATCCTTGGCGATGAGACGCGTGCGGACGAGTTGCTCGGCGCGGTGTGGATGAAGTTGTTCGTCCGTTAACGTCGAGAGCCTTCTCCCCGCTCGGCGGGGAGAAGTTGCCGAAGGCGGATGAGGGACGCTCTCGCGCTGAGTTGAGCCACCTTCATCGTTCCTTCACACCCGCGTCGTACCTTCGACGCATGAAGACATTCGCCCTGCTCCTCGCACTCACCACACCGGAGATCGTCGACCGCACCGCCGTCGTGATCGAACACGGCTTCGTCGACGCGGACAAAGGCCGCGTCATCGCCAGCAAGCTGCGCGAACAGAAAATCGAAGGCGAAGGTCGCGAGCTCGCGGACGCGCTCACGAAGGCCATCCAGAGCATCGAGAACGATGGACACCTGAACGTCCGCTTCGATCCCGCACGCGCCGAAGAGCCGCTGCGGAGCGCGGACGAACTGCGCACGCAACTCGACACGCCGATGCAGATGCGCCGTGTGCCCGGCGGCGCCGCGCCCGCGCCGGAAGGCATCGGCGAGCCGCGCTTGCTCGAAGGGAACGTCGGCTATCTGAAGCTCGACCTCTTCCCCGATCCGTACGCAGCCGGTGATGCCATGCAGGCCGCGCTGGCGAAGATCCAGAACGCGGACGCGGTCATCCTCGACTTGCGCCAGAACCGCGGCGGCTCGCAGCCGATGGTGAACCTCGTGTCGAGCTATTTCCTCCCGGTGAATCACGGAGTGCTGCTGACGAGTCGCTTCCGCAACATGCCCGAGCCGCGCGTGAGCCGCGTCGTCGAGACACCGACGCGCGCACTCGAAGACGCGAAGCTCTACATTCTCATCAGCGCGAAGACGTTCTCGGCCGGCGAAGCGTTCGCGTACATCCTCCAGCAGTTCGGCCGCGCGACGGTCGTCGGCGAAAAGACCCGTGGCGGCGGCCGCCACAACGCGATGGTCCCGATCGGCGCGGGCTACACGGTGTCCGTCTCGATCGCGAACGTCGAGCATCCGAAAACGAAGACGTCCTGGCAGAGCACGGGCGTGGTGCCGGACGTCGTGACGGAGGCAGATGCGGCGCTGGATGAGGCGGTGAAGCTGGCGAGGAAGTGATGAGTGCGGATTGGATCTACAGTTCCGCGAGCACGTTCTTCGTCACCGCGGGAATCAACGTCAGATCCTCCGCGATCCCGCGCGTGAAGATCACGAGGATCAACTTCCGTCCGCTCGGCAGCTCGATGTACGCCGCGTCGTGCCGCACTTCGCTCGTCCAGCCGGCTTTCGACCAGAGCCGCGAGCCCCCGGGAAGCGACGCGCCGATGAACTCCGCGATCTGATTCTCTTCTTCGCGCGCGGGAGCGAGCGGGCGCTCGAGTAGTTTCATCATCTCCTGCGCCCCGGGCGCGCGGAGGCGCTGGATCCACAGCATCAGCGACGCCGTCGCGTTTGCGGTGAGCATGTTGCGGTTCACGCGGTTCGGTCCGAGGACCTGGCGGTCGACGCCGAACGGTCCGAAGCTCCAGGGCTTCATCATCGCGCTGACGTTGTCGGCGTAGCCGAGCTTCTGGAAGCGCTGGTTGATGTCGCGCCGGCGCTCGATGTACCGGTTCAGCGCGCGGCCTTCGAGCGGCGGACCGGGCACCGTGTTCGCGAGGAGGTCGACGAGATACGCCGTCGCGTCGTTGTCGGAGACGACGATCATCTCCCTCAACGCGCGGTCGACGTCTCCGATGTTCTGCTTGCGCGTCGTGTAGACGTCGGCCATGAAGAACAGCTTGATCACCGACGCCGGATAGAAACGCGCGTCACCCTGGTGATCGCCGCGCGCGACGATGTTCGGATTCGTCACGTCGACGATGCTGATCGCGAGATCCTCCGCCTTCAGTTTCGGATACTGCTTCAGCGTCGCCTCGGCCGCCATGCGCATCTTCGTCGCGAGCGACGGGTCCTTCGCAACGTTGACGAACTCGCGATAGTCGGCGCGCGCGGTGAGGGTGAGAAGAAGAAGAGCAACGAGTTCGATGCGCATCATCAATCAGTGCAGCATGAACGCGACCGCGAGAGGGAAGATCACGGCCACCGGTTTCCCGTCGACCTTTGCGGGCTCGAACGTCCACTGCCGTGCCGCGTCCATCGCCGCCGCGTCGAGATCGGGGGCGAGGCTCTTGAGGAGCCACACCTCCTCGACGACCCCTTCCTTCGAGATCGCCGCCTCCAGCATCACGATGCCCCTGATGCGGGCGCGCCGGTACGCTTCCGCGTAGACCGGCTCGACCCGTGTCTTCACGACCGGCGCCACCACCTTGTCGTCGACACGGCGATATCCGTCCGGGACAACGGCCTTCCACTCGTCGACCGGTTGGGCGATCGGCATCACAGTCCCCGAATCCTCGCGGATCGCGGCCGCGGCGTCCACGGCGCGGGCGACCTTTCCGTTCTCCACGATGATGTCCTCGCCGGCGTCGAGCGTCGCCTCGCGGCTCCAGCTCTCCGGATCGAACTTGCGGTCCGCGCCGGCGCTGATCACACGCGTGCCGTCGACGCGCAGCGGCGTTCCCCAGGCATCGTGGTCCATCCCGCCGCGCACCATCGCTTTGGTGGTCATTTGCGCCAGCGTGAGGTTGCGCATCAGCGGCATGCGCATGCGCATGAAGGTGAGCTCCGCCTCGCGCAGTTTCTCGAGCGCCGCCATCGCGTTCGCGGACGTCTTCGCCCGCGCGTAAAGCCAGTTGCGATTCGAGCGGAATACCTCACCCTTCACGAACACGACGTCGCCTTCCGTGCCCGAGAACTGGCCGCCCTTGGGCTCGCCTTCGTCGAACTTCCGATCGCTGCCCGCGGACGTGATGCGATCGTCTTTGATGCGATACGCCGTGCCCCACACATCGGGCGGCAGGTCTGACGGCGCATCCTGACCGGAGGTGCGCGTCAATTCGACGCCAAGCGCGACATGGTGCATCTGCGCGAGGTTGCGCAATCCATTCGCGACCTCGGCGTCCATGGTGATCGAGAGCAGCAGCGAAGCAAGCATGCGGCAGATTATGCTCCAGCCATGCAAAGGACCGTCGCGAGGTTCTTCATCCTCTTGTTCACGCTCGCCGCGCACGCCGACGAAGCGCGCATCGAGGCGTTGCTGCGCCAGATGACGCTCGAGGAAAAGCTCGGGCAACTGAGCCAGTACGGGCCCGATCAACCGGAGATGAAGATCGCGATCGAGAAGGGACTCGTCGGCTCGGTCCTCGGTGCCGGCAGCGCGAAACAGGTGAACGAGCTGCAGCGCGTGGTGCTGGCAGGATCGCGGCTCAAGATCCCGCTGCTCGTCGGCCACGACGTGATCCACGGCCATCGCACGATCTTCCCGATCCCGCTGGCGATCGCGTCGTCGTGGGACGTCGAGGCCGCGGAGGCGTCCGCTCGCATCGCGGCGCGCGAGGCGCGTGCGGCCGGCATCCATTGGACATTCGCGCCGATGGTCGACATCGCACGCGACCCGCGCTGGGGACGCATCGCCGAGGGCGCGGGCGAAGATCCGTTCCTTGGCAGTGCGATGGCGGCCGCGTACGTGCGCGGATTTCAGGGTGAGAAGCTCCTCGCGTGCGCGAAGCACTTCGCCGCTTACGGCGCGGCCGAGGGGGGACGCGACTACGCGCGCGCGGACATTTCGGAAGCGACGTTGCGCGAGGTCTACCTGCCGCCGTTCCAGGCGGCGGTCGACGCAGGTGTCGCGTCGTTGATGTCCGCGTTCAACACCGTCGGAAACGTTCCTGCGTCAGCGAACGAACATCTGCTGCGCGACGTGCTGCGCAAGGAGTGGGGCTTCAAAGGATTCGTCGTCTCCGACTACACGGCGATCCAGGAGCTGATGAACCACGGCATCGCCGCGACGAAAGGAGAAGCCGCGCGCAAGGCGATCGCCGCCGGTGTCGACATGGCCATGGTCGACGGCACGTACATGCACCTCGAGGCCAGCCCGCTCGTCGACGACGCCGTGCGTCGCGTACTGCGCGCGAAATTCGCCGCGGGGATGTTCGACAATCCGTTCGTCGACGAATCGCGCGAGATTCCGCTCGCGCGTGCCGAAGCGCGGCGCGTTGCGCAGCGATCGATCGTGTTGCTGAAGAACAACGACGCGCTGCTGCCACTCGCGAAGAACAAGAAGATCGCGGTCGTGGGATCGCTCGCGGAATCGAAGGAAGACATGCTCGGCGCTTGGGCGTGCGTGGGTCGGGCGGAGGAAACGGTGAGCGTGCTCGAGGGACTCCGCGCGGCGGGCGCGAACGTGGTCGCGCAGAACGACGCCGACGTCATCGTCGCCGTCTTCGGCGAGACGCGCGAGATGTCGGGCGAAGCCGCGTCGCGCGCGTCGCTCGATCTTCCGCAGGAAGCCGAGCTCGAAGCATTGGTCGCAATAGGCAAACCGGTGGTACTCGTCGTGATGGCGGGACGTCCGCTCGCGATCTCCTGGGCCGCGCAGCACGTGCCGTCGATCGTCTACGCATGGCACCTCGGCACCGAGGGCGGGAACGCGATCGCGGATGTGCTCTTCGGCGTGGTGAACCCGAACGGCAAGCTGCCGGTCACGTTCCCGCGCGTCATCGGGCAGGTGCCGGTCTATCACGCGCAACATCCCACCGGTCGGCCCCCGGACGTCGAGAGCAAGTGGACCAGTAAATACTTCGACATCCCGATCGAGCCGCTGTTCGCGTTCGGACACGGGTTGTCGTACACGCGCTTCGAGTACGCGAATCTGAAGATCGACGGGATGACTGTGAGCGTCGACGTGCGCAACGCCGGCCAGCGCGCGGGCGACGAGGTCGTGCAGCTCTATGTGCGCGATGTCGTCGCGAGCGTTTCGCGTCCGGTGAAGGAGCTGAAGGGATTCCGGCGCATCGCG
Source organism: Thermoanaerobaculia bacterium (assembly GCA_035999335.1). GTDB lineage: Bacteria > Acidobacteriota > Thermoanaerobaculia > Gp7-AA8 > Gp7-AA8 > QHVT01. Next base: position 13,890 of record DASYGV010000162.1, read on the forward strand.
TTGAATCCGGGCGAGACGAAACGCGTGACGTTCACGCTCACGCCGCGCGATCTCGCGTTCTGGACGTCGAAGGGATGGACCACGGAGCCGGGAGAGTTTCAGGTGTGGGTCGGGACGCTGACGGGGACGATGAAATGGAACGGCTGAGTCATCGTGCGCTGAATCGCGCGACGCTCGCGCGGCAGATGCTTCTGCGCCGCGAGTCCGTCACGCCTCTCGAAGCGATCGCGCGTCTCGCGGGGATGCAGGCCCAGGTCCCGAAGCCGCCGTTCCTCGGACTCTGGACGCGCGTCGAGAATTTCCGCGCCGAGGATCTGCGCTCGCTCATCGCGCAACGAAAGGTCGTGCGCGCGACGATGATGCGCGGCACGATCCACCTCGTCACCGCGAAGGACTTCCTCGCTTGGCGCTCGCCGATCCAGCCGGTGCTCGACGAGGGTGCGGCGCGCGCGGGAGAGCAAGACGTCGCGAAGCTCATCGCGCTTGCGCGCAAGTTCTTCGACGAAGCGCCGTGTTCGTTCGACGCGCTGCGCAAGCATCTCGCGGAGGCGTTCCCGAACGAGAACGAACGTCTGATGGCCTACGCGGTGCGTATGCATCTGCCGCTTGTGCTTCTACCAGACACCTCGACATGGAGCTGGGCGAGCAACGCAGCGTTCGCCGTCGCGGACACGTACCTCGGAAAGAAGGTCGCATCGTCGGCCGACGCGCTCGAGCTCGCGCTGCGCTATCTCGCCGCGTTCGGTCCCGCGACGGCGGCCGATTTTCAGGCGTGGTCGGGCCTGCGCACGGCGAAGGCGGTTTTCGAAGAGCTCCGTCCGAAGCTGGTCGCGTTCGCGGGCGAGAAGAAAAACAGCGTGTTGTTCGACCTTCCCAATGCGCCGCGGCCCGACGAGGACACGCCCGCGCCGGTGCGCTTCCTCCCTGAGTTCGACAACCTCCTCCTCGCGCACGCCGACCGCACGCGCATCATCTCGGACGAGCACCGGCCCCGCGTCGTCACGAAGAACCTGCGCATCCTCGGCACGTTCCTCGTCGACGGATTCGTCGCCGGCTCGTGGAGCGAGCCGAAGAAAGGCAAGAGGCTCGAGCTCGAGCCGTTCATCAAGCTCGATCGCGCGACGAAGAAGGCGGTCGAGGAGGAAGCGGAGGCTTTGGAACGCTGGCTGTCATCCTGAGCCGCGCAGACGGCGAAGGACCCCCCTCCGGATGCACGATGAGCGCACGAATCAGGAGGTCCTTCGCCGCGCTTCGCCGGCTCAGGATGACATCAAGGGATCCTCGTCAGCTCCGGGAACTTCTCACTCACCCCATCCCCCGACGAGCGCCCGCGCAGATGCCGCCAAGTCCACGGAAGGAGATGCTGTCGCGCCCACGCGAGCTCCGCGTGCACGAAGCCGCCGAACGTCGCGGGCGGACGATCGGGCAGCGGCTCCTTCCACGCGTCGCTCGTCCCCGGCAATCCGATGTGGTCCGCGAGCGCCTCTGCGATCCGCGCATGGCCGACGGAGTTCGCGTGCAGGCGATCGTCGGACCAGAGCCGCGGATCGGACGACACGGGATGCGCCGCGAAGTCGCAGAGGATCGCGCCGCTGCGCGCGCACGCGCCGCGGATCGCGTCGTTCATCCGCACGATGCGGTGGCCGAAGACGCGCGCGAACGGCATCACCGGCGTGAGGTCGGGCAGCGTGAAGGTGAGCACGGTCGCGCCGACGTCCACGAGCGCCTTCTGCATCGCCTCGAGGTCTGCGCCGAACGTCGCCGGATCGAAACGGCGGCGCAACACGTCGTTCGTTCCGGCGACAACGGTCGCGAGATCGGGACGCATCGCCACCGCGCGCTCGAGCTGCTCTTCGCGAATCTGCTTCGTCGTGCGTCCGCGAATGGCGAGGTTCGCGTACAGCACGCTGCCCTGCTCCGCGGCCAGACGCTCCGCGAGACGGTTCGCCCAGCCACGATAGCCGCCGCGGCCGTCCGGATCGTCGAGGCCTTCGCTGGTGCTATCGCCGATGGCGACGTATCTTTCGTAGTGCTTCAATCAGTTACGCAATGAACTTCTTCTGCGTCCAAATACCATGAAACGCACTTTGTTCGTCTTCACGCTCGTCTTCTCGTTCGCTGCCTTGTCCGACGAACGCTCCGAAAAACGCCAGCTCGTCTCCGAGCTTCTGGAGGTCATCGACGCGAGAGCGATGACGCAGGCGTCGTTCGACAATTTCATGATGACGCTCTCCGCCACCTTTCGCGACAAAGGCGAGGAGTACGTGGCGCCCGCCGAAGACATTCCGGAGGAGTACCGCGCGGAAGTGGAGGCGTCGAAGCGCGAGGAAGAGGAAAAGTTCCGCGAGTTCCGGACCCGCATGTTCACGCGCTTCGACTATCAAAAGTATTTCGATGACGTGTACGTGCCGATGATCGAGAAACAGTTCACGGCCAGCGAGCTGCGGGACCTCATCGCATTCTTCAAGACGAAACACGGCCAGAAGTTCGCGCGCGTGCTGCCGGATCTCGGCATTAGTGCGGCGGGTGCGGACCTCATCATGAAGGCCGGCGACACGACGCAGAAGGAGATCGAGAAGGAAGAAGCGGCAAGGCACCCGTGGAGAGCAACGATGGCCGATCTGCGCACGCTCGCCACAGCCGTCGAGGCGCGCGCGACGGACGTAAACGAGTACCCGCAGGTCGGTTTCGAGGAGCTCGAGGCGCTGATTACGCCGACCTACATCCGCGTCGTGCCGAAAGTCGACTCCTGGGGCACGCCGTACCTCTACGTCTCCGACGGCCAGCACTACCGCTTCGTCAGCGCGGGTGCGGACAAGCGGTTCGAATGGAACGCGCGTCACCTCGACCTGACCACCACCGAGCCGCGAATCTCGGAGAGTCTCGACGCCGACATCATCTTCCAGGACGGCAACTTCCTTCAGTCGCCGAAAGCGGCGACCGAAGGGTGGTAGAACGCCAGCTGTGACTGCATTCATCGCCATCACCTGTCCCTACTGCGGCGAAGACGCGGAGCTCGACGTCGATGAAACCGCCGCGAGCCGGCAGTCCTACGTGCAGGACTGCCCGGTCTGCTGCCAGCCGTGGCAGGTCGAGGTCACGCGCGATCGGGACGGCGATTGGAGCGCATCGGTGCGGACGGGGGACGAATAGGGGCGCGGGCTTCCAGCCCGACGCCATCACGCGACAACGGCGGCGGGCAGAATGCCCGCGCCCCCAGTTACGTCCGCCAGGCGCGGATCTTCTCCGCCACCTTTTCCGGCGTGAACCCCCACTCCTCCGCGATCCGCTCGTACGGCGCGCTCGCGCCGAAGTGGTCGATGCCGATGAGGAGGGCGTTGCGGCCGGCGTACTTGTGCCAGCCGTCGCTGCGGCCGGCTTCGATGCATACGAGTTTGTCGCGGTCGCCGAGCACTTCGTTCTGATACTCCATCGGCTGCTGATCGAAAAGACTCAGCGACGGCGCGGAGACCACACGCACATTCCCCAGCAACTTCGCCGCACTCACCGCGAGCGGCACCTCGGAGCCCGTCGCGATGATCGTCACGTCGCCCTGCGTGAAACCGTCGAGCACGTACGCACCGCGGAGAATGCGCTGCGGATCGAAGTCGGGCGGGTGCTCGATCACATCGAGCTTCTGCCGCGTCAGCACGATCAGCGTCGGATGATCCTTCGCCTTCAGCGCGTGCGCCCACGACATCGCCACCTCCGGCCCGTCCGCAGGGCGGAAGAGCGTCAGGTTCGGGATCAAGCGCAGCGACCAGAGATGCTCGACTGGTTGGTGCGTCGGACCGTCTTCGCCGAGGAAGACGGAGTCGTGTGTGTAGACGAAGATCGACGGGATGCGCATCAGCGCGGCGAGACGCACCGACGGCCGCATGTAATCCGAGAAGATCAGGAACGTCGCGCCGTAGCTGCGGAACGCGCCGTACAGCGTCATGCCGTTCACGATCGCGCCCATCGCGTGCTCGCGGATCCCGAAATGCAGATTGCGGCCGCGGAAGATCTCGAGCGACGGCGGCACACTCTGCGCTTCCTTCGGACGCTCGACGCTCCCCGCTTCCTTGATGAGCGTATTCGTCGATGGCGCGAGATCTGCGGAGCCGCCGACGACGAACGGCGCGATGGTGGCCATCTTCTGGATCACCTGACCCGACAGCGCGCGCGTCGCGACCGTCTTGTCCGTCTTCGCGCCATCGAGCAGCACGCTCTCGAATCCGTCCGGCAGCGAATGCGACCAGTAGCGATCCCACTCTTCGCCCAGCTCCGGATGCCGCACGCGCCACGCGGCCATCTCCTTCTCCCACTTCTTCCGCTCGCGCGCGAGCTTCTTCGACTTCCGCGTGAACTCCTCGCGCACGTCGGACGCGACGAAGAACGTCGGCTCCTGCGGCCAGCCCAACGCTGCCTTCGTCGCCTTCACTTCATCCGCGCCGAGGGGCTCACCGTGCGCGCGGGCCGTACCGTGATACTTCGGACTGCCCCAGCCGATGATCGTCTTCGCGACGATGAGCGTCGGCCGCGCCGTTTCCTTCTGCGCCCTGCGGATCGCCTTGCGGATCGCGCCGCGATCGTGTCCGTCGATCGACAACACGTGCCAGCCCATCCCCTCGAAGCGCCTCTTCGTGTCGTCGGAGAACGCGAGGCGCGTTTCCCCTTCGATGGAGATGTTGTTGTCGTCGTAGAAGTAGATGAGGTTCCCCAGCCCGAGGTGCCCCGCAATCGACGCAGCCTCGGAGCTGATGCCTTCCATCAGATCGCCGTCCGAACAGATCGAGTAGACGTAGTGGTCGACGGGACGGAACGGCTCCTCGCCGGTGACGAAACGCGCGGCGAGCATCTTCGCGGCGAGAGCCATGCCCACGCCGTTCGCGAATCCCTGTCCGAGGGGACCGGTCGTGACTTCGATGCCGCTCGCGTGGCCGTACTCCGGATGGCCCGCGGTGCGCGAGCCCCACTGCCGGAAGTTCTTCAACTCGTCCATCGTCATGTCCGGATATCCGGTGAGATGGAGGAGCGAGTAGATGAGCATCGACGCGTGACCGGCGGAGAGGATGAAGCGGTCGCGGTTCTGCCAGTGCGGCTCGAGCGGATCGTGGCGGAGGAATTCGGTCCAGAGGACGAAGGCCATGTCGGCCATGCCCATCGGCGTTCCGGGATGTCCGGACTTCGCCTTCTCGACGGCGTCGACGGCGAGGAAGCGGATCGTGTTGACGCAATCCTCTTCGAGCTTGTCCTTCTTGCCGACGAGCGGGCGGTTGCTGTCTTCGGCGATCGAGATCGCGGCGGCACCTTCAGCCGCGGTGCTGCCGGGGGTGGGATCCTGCATCAGTCCTCCTGAGGGGCCACGCGAAGAAAGCGGATTATACTCGGCGCCGTTCGAGGCAACTTCGATGGTGGACGAGAGCGTCACGGTCAAAGGGTCGCCCGTCCGAAGTCTGCAGAAGTTCCTCGATGCCGAACTGACGCCGGACGAGCGCCAGCAGGTGCTCGACACGCTCCCGCCCGAACAGGCCTCGCGCTTCCGCAGGCCAATCCTGGCCACGGAAACCGTTCCGGTGTTCCTGCTCAATCGCCTCACCGAGGAAGCCGCGCGCGTGAAGAAGGAGCCGCTGGAAGCGTTCGCGCGCCGCGCGGGACGCGAAGGCGCGAGCGACGCGGTGAAAGGGATCTACCGCTTCTTCGCGCTCGCGGTCACGCCGCCGGCACTGATGGGCAAGGCGTCGCACATGTGGAGCTCGCTCTACAACCGCGGCGAGATGCGCGTCGACGAGCAGACCGACACGAGCGCGCGGATTCGTGTGGTGAATTTCCCGTTCGAGGCCGTGGGCTGCGCGCGCGTGACCGGCTGGATCGAGCGGATGGCGGAGATCACCGGGGTGAAGAACGTCAAGGTTGATCAGACGCAGTGCTGCACGAGGGGCGGGATGTTTTGCGAGTGGCGGGTGTCGTGGAGATGAGACGAGTTTGCAGTTGGCAGTTGACAGGAGCTCGTTGGGCTTTCTCTCCTGCCAACTGCTAACTGTCAACTGCAAACTCTAGATTGGAGTCGCGATGTCCACCGAATACCAGCTGACCGTATCGAACAATTCGACGCAGTACCAGGATCTCTGTGTTTATCAAAAGATGCCCGACCTGGGCGTGCCGAACGCCCTGTCTCTGGCATGGCTGGTCGCCCCCTCGTGGCCGGGCACTACCGTCACCTTCACCTGGACCGTGGACTACAGCTTCGTGTGGGGACAGACGGGGTCGCTCAAGCCCGGCGTCACCTTCCGAGCGCAGCAGGCCGTTCCGGCGAGCCCGAACAGCCTCGGCTCGAACCAGATCCAGTTCGACTACCGCAACGGTGCGTTCACGTTCATTCCGGGACCCGCGGCCGGAAGCCCCCAACTGGGCTCGCTCTACATTCGTGAGCTCTCCGCGATTCCTCTCAACACCGCGGCCGTTGGAATCGGCATGTCCAACTCGGGTACGTTCGTGGTCCCGGCGCAACCGAACATGAACCTGGTGTTCACGCCGCACCCGCAGTACTGGCTCACTGCTGGTGACATCACGATTGGCCAGGTGCTCGACTTCGAGCAACTCACGAACGAGATCGAAGTGCCATTCGACAGCGCGTTCTCGATGCGGGCTGTTCTCGACTCGGGGAACAACTGGACGGTCGAGCTATAGCTGGTTGGCGGTTGGCGGTTGGCAGTTGGCGGTGGAACCCGTCGTCGTTCTCCCGCCAACCGCCAACCGTCAACCGCCAACCGGAAGGAACGCATGAACAAGATATTCAGCATGGAGTCCGATCACCCGCTGTTCCGCTATTTCACGGAAGAGGAGCGGGATCGGATCGAGAAGATCGGCGAGACGAAGCGGCTCGCGGAGGGAGCGTTTCTCATCCGCGCGGGAGAGATCGACTCGACGCTGTACGCGATCGAAGACGGGCACCTCGAGGTCATCGGCATCGACGACGGCGAGGAGCGCGTGTTTGCCGCCGTCGGCCCCGGCGACGTCCTCGGCGAGGTCTCGTTCATCGACGACTCTCCTCGCAGCATCTCGGTGCGCGTCACGGATGAGGACACGGTCGTGCGCGCGTGGGACAAGCGCGCGCGCTCGGATGCACTGGCGTTCGAGCCGCAGTTGCTCACGAAGTTCGCGGTAGCGATGAGCGAGTTGCTGGTGGAGAGGCTGCGGGACGTGAGCCGGAGGGTGTGACCTCTCGAGTTCCCTCTCCCCCAAACTGGCGACCATGGAATTTGCGTACACAACTGTGTACTTATCGTGCACGATGTCAGCGCTCGGAGGCAGATCCATGAAGAGAGCTACGATTCGAGAGTTCCGCAGCAATATCGCGGAACTGATCGCAGGCGACGAGTCCGTCCTGGTCACGAAGCACGGGAAGCCCGCTGCCGTCGTCTACCCGCTCAGCGATCCGACAACCGTCCCCATCGAGGTTCGCCGGAAACTCTACCTCGCCATGTCGGGAGAGATTGCCACGCAGCTTGACGCGCATGGCGTCTCAGACGAGCGGATCGAGCATGAATTCAGCGAACACAAGAAGCGTCGCCGCCGATAGCAACGTGCTCCTGGCTGCGGTGGCCGGCAGGGCCGCTCGACGGGTCTTTCAAAGCTCGGAACTGATCGTTGTCACAACGGAACACAATGTCGCGGAAATTCGGGAGTACATTCCGGAATTCGCGGCGAGGTACGGGCTTCCAGAGGAACTGCTCTTCGAGATCCTCGGCTTGCTACCGATCACGGTCTACGCGGAGCATGAATACGCTGCAACACTTCCAGCGGCGCGCGATCTGGTGGCGAAACGAGATGAGGATGACGTTGCTCTCGCAGCTCTTGCTCTGACCCTTCACATCCCGATCTGGTCGAATGATCGAGACTACGGAGATTTCCCTACGGGTGTTTTCACTACGGCCACCCTACTCAAGATTCTGGGCGTGTGATGAGCGCCGGCTAAGAAGCGCGCCTAACAAACGAATGACTCGCATCCAGGCGGCGGTGCAATCGCCACGTTGTCGAGCCCTTCCGCAGCATACAGAACGATGCCGCGCTCGTATCACAGCTCTGAATGGGAGTACTTAATGACCGCGCTCGCTGCTCCACCACAACCCGCTCTCGTCTGCCAGTTTGATTCGATACAGAATTGACCACGCCCCGCCGTCTCATGCTGTCGACGCCTTCAGCTTACGCATCTGCTCGAACTTGGCGAATCGAGTACTTAGCGAGAGACTCGTCAGCGCGACTGGCAAGGACTACAATCGTGAGCCATGGAACCGCCGCCGATAAGGAAACACGGCGCCGATCCGAAGGCGCGTGAGCTGTGGGCGGAGCTCAACCGGCAGCTACCGTCGGCAACCGACGCCACACTGTACCACTACACGTCGCTTGCCGGTTTCGCTGGAATCGTTAGCTCCGGCGTACTCTGGGCATCAGATAGCCAGTATCTCAACGATCCGTCAGAAGGTCGTTATGCCCGGGCCGCCATGTTTCAAGCGGCGGACACTTTCGGCAGCAAACTTCCGTCTCAAGCTGCTGCGATGCTCAGACAGGTTGTCGAACAAGCCTGCAATGAAGCTTCCGCATCGTCCGTCTTCTTAACCAGCTTTTCGGAGGACGGCGACCTTCTTTCACAGTGGGTCGCATACACACCTGACGCCGCTGGCGTGTCGCTCGGAATGGAAGGCAACATTCTTTCGGAACATCCGGATGTCGTGCTACGTAAGGTGATATACGAGCCCACGATGCAGCAGAACATCCTTCATCGTGTTTTGCGCGTTTATCTAGACGCAGCAGAGGAAATGCGGCAGTACCCAGACATTTCTGCTTTCGATAGGATTGCGTCGGTCGCGCACCACATTCTGTTGGTCTGTGCCGCCTGCTTCAAAGATCCGGCGTTCTTTGCGGAACGCGAGTGGCGTGCCATTCGCGTCTACGATCTCGCCGCGGAGTCGCTGTTGCCGATCAGGTATCGGCCTATGCCGTATGCGCTGGTCCCGTACATCGACTTTAGGCCATCTGAACATGCAATGAACATTGTCCGCGAAGTTATTGTCGGACCTGGGTTAGAATTTGAGCTCAATCGAAAATCTATCAGTAACTTCTGCGGAAGGAATTCGACGCCCCCAAGGATAACGCCATCTCAGGTCCCCTTTCGACGTGTCCGTTGAAGTCGTGGCAGCGAACCTCTGCATGTGCTCCTAGACCACGGCAACGAAGGGCGGCTGTGAAGCGCGTCCTTCGCCGCGTGCCGGGGGTGAGACTGGCCTTGGCCCGGGACATCGGTGGGCCGTCATTCCGCAACCGCCGACAACGAGAGAACAAACTCCACGAGCGCCTTGTAGAAGGCAGGCGCTTCTCCAAGTGCGCCTGTTCGACCTGTTGCTCGATCTGTTGTTCGACGTTCTCCTCGATCCACTCGCCGACTTCTTCACACTTCTCCTGCGCCTCGGTGATGACCTCGGTCACAGGCTCGAGGATGTTCTCCGTCACCCATTTCCGCACCTCGCGGCAAGCGCTCATGGCGTCCTCCAGTCAGATAGTGCGGATGGGAGCGGGAACGTTCAGCCTGGGGCGTTCAATGTGGAGTGCGGAGGTCGGCGAGGACGGCCGAACGGCGACCATCGAATCGGTCGCCGCCGGCGTCCCGGAAGATGCGCAAGCCGCGCTCAGGCTTGCGTGATGCGGATCTCTTTGAAGTGCCAGCCAGAGTTCGCAAAAAGGTTGCAGCTCACGTCATTGAGATAGGCGAAGGTGTGCTGCTTCGTGCCGACGTAGACCCAAAGGGTCACTCCCGCGGGGAACGACATCTGCGGGAACACGGTCATCGTGCGAAGCTGGCCGGCCGGAACCAGATGGACCGTGCCCGGATAATTGTCGCCACCGCCGTGACCTTCCAGTCCATGGACCAGTGTGTAATCGACGACTTCGACGGCGGGGGTGACGTCCACCCAATTCCAGAACACACCCACGACGGCCTGTTCGCTGGTGTGGGCGTTGTAATCCGAATAGCCCCATTCGTTGTATGCGCCGATCCGGTGCTCCGACCAGGCACACTCGATGTCGAACTGCACCTTGATCACGCCGCCAACCGGCACCGTGTAAGGCACGAGCATTCCGTTCTGCCTCCATGCCATGAGGTAGTCGACGTCACCCGCGCTGTTGTTCTGCAGCCAGGGACAACTACCGCTACGCCCGAAGTCGGACCAGAGATGGGAGTTGAGACCTCTGAGAACGCCGCTGCCGCTGGCGTAGGAATCCGAGCCGCGCTCCCACCATGCTCCGTACGGCGGCGACGCGAAGGTCGTCGGCGCCTCGGGCGCGGGAGGCGCGGACGCGGGTGAGACGATTCTGTTGATGTCGAGGGGGGCGTCGTCCACTTCCGTTTCAGTGATCGTGACCTCAGCCGCCTCGCGAACGGGGAAACGCCGATCAACGATGTCGCGGAACTCCAGCCGCGCAGCATCGTGAAACGCGTTGAAGCTCGAGCGATCGATGCCCACGCGCCGAGTCAGATCGAGCGACTCCGCGCGCCGGCGGCGATGTTCCTCCACCTTCTGCGCGGCCGTGATGACGCGCGGAGCTTCGGCCGAAGGATGGCGGCGGTTTGCGCGAGCCGCCTCCCTGATGGCCACGTTCTCGCGTCCCAGGATCTGGCGGTACTGGCCTTTGTATTTCTCGCGCCACGCCTCCAGATCGCGGCGCAGGCGGTCGCCCTGGTCCTTCGAGCGCCGCTTGTCGTGATCGAGCGCGCGTTTGAGCTTGTCCATCTCGAAACCGCGCGGCACAAGTTCATCGTCAACAAAAAAAGACTTCTTCTCAGTCATGTGGGGGGTTGCCTCCAGCGAGTAGTGCAGCGAGAGGTCGAAACGCTTCACGAGATTGGCAAGCGGGCTGAAGCCGCGCCCTACGTTTTGCGTTTGTGCTCCGGATCACGCTCGGCGCGCGAGGAACGCCTCATATTGCCTCCACATGAACACGCTCCTCGCCGTGCTTTTCGCGGTTGCGACCACAAATCCCATCCTCTTCGTCACCCAGGTGCCGATGGACGGGGACTTCACGACCATCGGTTCGACGTTCGGCAATCACTCCGGGCAGGTCGACTCCGTGCCGCGCGGCGGGGATCTCTGGATCCGCTATCCGGACGGGTCGCTGAAGAACCTCACCCGCGCGGCGGGGTTCGGGATGGAGGGGCGGCAGGGAGCGAGCGCGATCGCGGTGCGCGAGCCGTCCGTGCACTGGACCGGCACGAAGGCGCTGTTCTCGATGGTCATCGGCGCACCGGAGCAGTATCAGTGGAACGAGTACTACTGGCAGATCTACGAGATCACGGGCCTGGGCAAAGATCAGACGCCGGTGATCCGCAAGATCGCGAACCAGCCGCCGAACTACAACAACATCAGTCCGATCTACGCCACCGACGATCGCATTCTTTTCACCACGGATCGGCCGCGCAACGGCGCGCGTCATCTCTATCCGCAGCTCGATGAATACGAAGAAGCGCCGACGGTCACGGGGCTCTGGAGCTTGAACGAGATCACCGGCGAGCTGCGGATCCTGAATCACTCGCCGTCGGGCGTGTTCTCGCCGTTCGTCGACAGCTACGGCCGCGTCGTCTTCACGCGCTGGGACCACCTGCAGCGCGATCAGCAGGCGGACGACGACGAGAATTCTTATGGCACGTTCGATTTCGCGGACGAGAGCGCGGGCGCCGCGCGACTCGATCAGCGCGTGGAGGTCTTTCCGGAGCCGCGCATCGCGGCGGCGGGATCGAAGGTCGAGGGATTCACGATCAATCACTTCTTCCCGTGGGAGATCAACGAAGACGGGACGTCGGAGGAGACGCTCAATCACATCGGGCGCCACGAGCTGCACTCGTATTTCAACCGCAGCTTCAACGACGACGACGCGCTCGACGAGTTCATCGGCAACGGCGGCAACACGCTGCTGAACATGTTCCAGATCAAGGAAGACCCGACGCGCCCCGGCCGCTACTTCGGCACGGACGCGCCGGAGTTCGACACGCACGCCTCGGGACGGATCGTGCGCCTCGACTCGGAATTGGGAAAACCGGCGGACGAGATCGGCGTGTCGTTCGTGACGCCGGAGGACGCGGACCGCTATCGCGATCCGCTGCCGCTCGCGAACGGATCGCTGCTGGTCGTGCATGACTTCCGGATCAAGTCCGTCGGCCTCGAGGCGCTCACGCCGGGGACGAGCGTGAACGTTTCGTACTGGAGTCCGGACGTGCTGGTGACGCACAACGGTCCGCTCTGGGAGCTGCAGCCGGTCGAAGTGCGTGCGCGTCCGCGGCCCTCCGCGCGCACGACGCCGCTCGAAGAACCGGAAGCGCGCGTGTTCCGCGAAGAGGGCGTGAACGTCGACGCGTTCAAGAGCGATCTGAAGAAGAAGCAGCTCGCGCTGGTGGTCAGCCGCGACGTGACGCGCCGCGACGACGCGGACAAGCAGCAGCCGTACAACCTGAAGGTCGCGGGCAAGTCCGCGCCGCTCGCGGGAAAGTCGTACGAGGTCGCGCACATGCAGTTCTTCGAGGGACAGCAGGTGCGCGGAATCGGCGGCGTGGCGTCGCCGCGTCCAGGACGACGCGTGCTCGCGCGCGCGTCGTCATCGACGAAGATCGCCTCGGATGGCTCGATGGCCGCGTTCGTGCCCGCGTCGCGGGCGATGACGTGGCAGACGACCGACTCCGCGGGCGCACCGGTCGTGCGCGAAAGGTATTGGCTGACGTTCCAGCCGGGCGAGGTGCGCGTGTGCAGCGCGTGCCACGGCGTGAACACGCGCGATCAGCTGGGCCAGCCGGCGCCGACGCAGTCGCCGGAGGCGCTGCGCGCGCTGTTGAAGGTGTGGAAGAGCGAGCAGGGTGGGGGCAGGCGGCGCGCGGTGAGGAAGTAAGACTTATAGGACAGATAAGACGGATAGGACCCATATTCGTCCTATTCGTCCTATAGGTCCTATCCGTCCTATGGCCACACCTTCGCAGGATCCGTCGTGGGCAGTTTGCACATGTAGTTCGTGCAAACGTACGCCGTCGCCTTCTCCCCGATCGCCCGCTGCTCCTCGGTGTAGGGCGCGATGCGCGTGATTGCTGACGGACCGGCAGGCCGGTGCACGACGACTTTGTTCGGGACAAACTTCGCGAACACAGCGCGGCGCATCGCTAACACGTCCGCGCCGGAGAGCACGATCTCGAACGACGGGCCGAGCGAAAAATCGAGAGCGCTCAGCAAATACGTGGATGCCGAGGGGGCGAGCGAGACTTCGTCGCTCGCGGCGCGGAGCATCTCGGCGGCCTGCTTTTCGTACGATGCGTTTGCGGTGATGCGCGAGAGGCGCACGAGGTTCATGAGCTGCACGGAATTGCCGGACGGAATCGCGCCGTCGCCGACTTCGCGCGGACGCACGAGCAGCGGCGCGGCGTCCGCAGGGGTGATGTAGAAACGGCCGGACGCATCCCGAAACAGCCGCGTCGCCTCGTCGTTCAGCGCGATCGCGGTCTCGAGGTGGCGGATGTCGAACGTCGCCTCGTAGAGATTCAACAGGCCCCACACGAGGAACGCGTAGTCGTCGAGAAACTTGCGCCGCTTCGCGACGATCGCGTCCGCCGCGCGCGTCGCGGCCTCCGCGTACTTCGGCTCGTCGAGCACGTTCGCGCCGTACGCGAGCGCGGCGATCATCAGGCCGTTCCAGTCGGCGATGAGCTTCTCGTCGCGGCCCGCCGAGTCCTGCGCGGCGAAGAACGCGCCGGACGGCGAGCGCAGATCGCGCAGCACGTACGTGAAGATCGCGCGCGCGGTGCTCGCGTACTCGTCCTTGCCCGTGGCCTGGTACGCCTCGAGGTACGCGAGCGCGTGCAGCGCCTGGTCGTAGAGCATTTTCTCGTAGTGCGGATCGCTCCAGTCGGCGTTCGTGGAGTAGCGATGAAAGCCGGAGTTGCGCGCGTCCCACAGCGGCCCGCGGCACATCGCGCGGAGCGTCGCCTCGACCATCTCCAGCGCCTTCGCGTCCTTCGTGCGATGCCAGTAGCGGAGGAGGAACATCAGATGATGCGGCGTCGGGAACTTCGGCTCGGGGAGGAAGCCGCCATGCTTCGCGTCGAAGCGCGACGCGAGCTGGCGATAGCCCTTCGTGAGCACGTCCTCGCCGAGCGCGTCCCCCGCGACCGGCGTGGACTGCAGCGTGCGCGTCACAATCTCCGCGTTGGCGACGACGCGCTCACGGTGCTCGAGCCACATCGCCGAGATCCGCGGGATCAGCGCGCGGAACTTCTCCTTCGGGATGTACGCCGCCGCGAAGAACGGCTTGCCGTCGGGCGTGAGGATGACGTTGTTCGGCCATCCCGCGTCGCCGGTCAGCGTGCGCGTGACGGAGAGATACACGCTGTCGAGATCGGGCCGCTCCTCGCGATCGACCTTGATCGAAACGAACGCCTCGTTCATCAGCTTGGCGATCGCGGGATCGGAGAACGATTCCTTCTCCATGACGTGACACCAGTGGCAGGTGGAGTAGCCGATGGAGAGGAAGATGGGGCGGTTGGTTTTCTTCGCGAGTGCGAACGCTTCGTCGCTCCATGGGTACCAGTCGACGGGATTCGTGGCGTGCTGCAACAGGTACCGAGACTTGGACTCGCTGAGCCGGTTGCCAGCGAGCAAGGATGAAGGATGAAAGATGAAGGATGAACAGAGGACGATGAGCGCCAGCCTCGCGACCTTCATCCTTCCGCCTTCATCCTTCATCCTTCCGATCAATTCACGACGCCTTGTCCTTGCACCACGTGATACGCCCGATCCGCGCGCAACCCACGCACCGTCTCGCGGTCTCCATTCGGCCAGGTGATCGTCACGTCCGCCGTCTTGTCGGCGCCGAGGCCGAGGTGTTGTTCCTTCGGGTGGACGGAGAGATAGCCGATCGTCGAGAAGACCTCGCGCCACATCCCCTTCTGCGACGGCGTGTCGACCGTGATCTTCGCGCCGATGGCGTCGCGGGTGACGCCTTTCGACGGATCGCCGGTGAGGCGCAGCTTCAGCCAGTGATTGCCCCCAAGGGCGTTGTTGCGATAGACGATCGCCGGCGTGTTGAAGTTGTTCACGACCATGTCCAGATCGCCGTCGGCGTCGGCGTCGAAATACGCGACGCTGCGCGCGTTGCCCGCGGGGTCGGCGCCGCTCTTCGTCGTCTCTTCCTGCAACATGCCGTTCGTGTTCACGAAGAACACCGGCACTTCCTTCTCCGCGACCGGCAGGATCCCGCCGCCGAACTGCGACTTGTTCTCCAACAGATACGGATTCACGCTCGAGTACACCGCGTATTCGTTCATGCCGTTGACCACGTACAGATCGTCGTCGCCGTCGTTGTCGTAATCGAAGAAGTCGGCATCCCACGCCCACCCGGTCGAATTCATGCCGCGCCCGACGTTCTTCGACTGCTCGTAGGCGTCGCCGTTCGACACCCACAGATCGTTGGCCTCGACGATGCGCATGTTGGCCATCTTCGCGGGATTGAACTTCATGCGCGTCTTCGTGTCCGGCAGGATGTATTTCTCGTCCTTGTCCATGGTCACGATGTTGCTGATGTAGACATCGGGGCGGCCGTCGCGATTGAGATCGGTGATGCCGACGTTCATCGTGTAGCTCGGCTTGTCGGTGCCGATCTTCCCGGAGACGTCTTCGAACTTGATCGGCTCTTGAGACCCTGCGGGTCGTCCTAAATTGCGATACCAGCCATTCACGCCGAAGTCGTTGCCGACGAGGATGTCTTCCCAGCCGTCGCCGTCGAAGTCGAGATGGCCGACCGACTGCGCCCAGCCGTTGTTCTCGATGCCGCTGCCGGCGCTCACGTCTTCGAACACGAGGTTGCCCTTGTTGCGAAACAACTTGTCCGGCAGCGCATTGCTGTTGCGACGCGAGAGCGTCGGCAACTCGCCGCGGATGTAGTCGCCGAAGTAGCCGATGAACACGTCGAGCAGTCCGTCGCGATCGAAATCGAGCGCGGTCGCCGGACCGCCGACCATGCCCTTTCCGCCGAGCTTCGACTTTGCGGTGACGTCCTCGAAGCGCGAGTTGCCTTTGTTGCGATACATGCGATGTTCGTCGTCGACGTACGTGATCAACACGTCCTGCAGTCCGTCGTTGTCGAAGTCGGCGACGATCGGCTGGCGCACCTCCCCTGCCGTACCGTCGGCGCGCTTCCACGCGAGTCCGGACGCTTCCGTCGCGTCGGTGAACTTGCCTTTGCCGTCGTTGAGATACAGCGCGTTGCCCGCGCCGCCGAGAAGCAAAACGTCGATATCGCCATCATTGTCGATGTCCTCGGAAGCGACACCTGAGCCGCCGAACGTCGGCGGCACGGCGAGACGCACCGCGCCGTTCTCGACGATCTGGTATCCGCGGATGAAGCGCGCGAGCCAGTCGCTGAGACGATGCTGGTACGCGATGCCGCTCGACTCAGTGACGTCCGTGAAGAACGTGCCGTCGGCTTTGGGTGCAGGCGTTTTCGCCGATGCGATCTTCGCCGGCGGCTTCTTCGCCACGGGAGCCGCCGCGTGTTTGTCGAGCAGCGTCTGCACGCGCTTCACGCTCTTCTGGAGATGCGCGAGCTCGAGCCGTTCCTTCTCCTCCGCGTTCGCGATGTTCCCGGCGATGCGCAGGATCAGCACGCCCTCCTGCGCCGCGCCTTCCGTCAGCAGCTCGGCGGCGAATGGATCCGGCTCGACGGTGCCTTTGAAGCCCGGCGCGTTGATGACCTCACTGAGATAGAACCAGTGCATGCCGGGATCGCGGAACGAATCGAGGTCGTACGCTTCGATGACCACGCGCTCGTCTTTGCCGAGGCGCGGATAGTAGATGATGTCTTCGTACTGATTCGCTTCATGCGGCTGGTACTTCTGCAGCGCTTCGTGCACGTCGTCGACGCGAATGAGCGCGTGCCCTTTTTTCTTCGCGACCTTCTCCGATTCGAGGAGAACGTCGTTCGTCCAGGCGATCATCGTCTCGTTGAACTGAACGCGGAAGGCCTCGCCCTCCTGCGGATCGGCCGGCCACATGTGTCGGGCCATGTAGACCTGAAGATTGCGAAGGAAGACGGTCATCGAGAGTTGGTTGTATTTCTCGAACGCGCCGAGCTTCTCCGCGATGATCGCCTTGATGGTCGCGAACTGCTGGGGGCGCGGGCTTCCAGCCCGCGCAGAGAGCGGGCTGGAAGCCCGCTCCCCCGCAACACCCTTCCACGACGCGCGCAGCACCGTCGCATCGATGCGATCGCGATTCAGCTTGCGCGCGTCCTTGTCCGCATCCTGCAGCGCGGCCAGCGTGACGAGGTCGATCGATTCCTTGAACAGCTCCACTGCCTCCGCGCTCAGCGGCGCGAGCTTCGTACCGTCGACCAGCGCATCCTGCTGCACCGCGAGAAGCGCGCGCAGCGCGTACGCGACGCTGCCGTACTGACGTTTGTCGCGCGCGGTCACGAGCATCCCCCGCACCATCCACGACCCTTCCGGCATCTGCGTGTACGGCACCGCGGCCTGGAGCAGAGGGCGGAGCGTGTCGACGCCGATCTCCTTCGGATCGCCGGCCGAGGCCTTGGACCAGACGTCGCGAATGAAGGCCTTCTGCAGCGCGATCTTTTCGAAGCGCGCCTCGGACTCGAGCGGCGTGCCGTAGATGAAGTCCTCGAGACGGCTCGCGGTCGCGTAACACTTCGGATCGCGGACGCCTTCGAGCTCGCCGATCTCGTCGATGATCGTCGGAACCTGGGCAAAAACGGGCAGAGCTAGGACACAAAACGCCAGCAGTTTGAAACGCATGGGACGAATCTCCTCGATTGCGGGAGTTTAGCGGATCAGAGTCGCCGAAGCAGACACGGCGGCTTGACATAACTTCAAAATAACTTAGGATTCACACAAATGCGCAAGGTCCTCGCGTTCCTCACCGTCCTCTTCGCAACGAACGCGTGGGCTTTTCGCGGCCGGCCGGTGTCGAACCTGCGGTTCGATGGACGGGCTTCGACGTCGACCAGCGTGATCGCCAGCGACGGCGCGGACTTTCTGGTCCTCAGCTCGGCCGAATTCCCGTCGCGCGAGCGCGTATTCACGCAGAAGGTCGTCGACGGAAAGCCGGTCGGACCGCATCGCCAGATCGGCCGCGGCGGGCCGGCTGGATTGATCTGGACGGGCAACGACTATCTCGCGGCGTGGAAGAACCGTGACGGATTGTGGGTCGCGCCGGTATCGCGCGATGGCTCGCCGCTGGCGACGCCAACGCAGCCGGCCGTCCTCGGCGACACCACTCTTCTGACCGCAAATCGAACCTCGGCGCTCGCATTCGGCTACACGGAACACACGATCACCGCGCAGCCGCTCGACCTGGCCGGAAGACCCTCGGGCAACGCGATCACGCACAGCGCGCCCGCGGTGCGCGCCAACCTCGTCGGGGGCGCGGCCGCCAACGGATTCGCGCTCGTGTTCAGCGGCTGGAACGGAACGTGGCTGATGTTGTTCCGCGCCGACGGCACGGCGATCACGAATACGCCGATCGTGCTCGACGGACCTTATGGCGGCACGACGACGCATTACCACAGCAACCTCGCCGCCGTCGCGACGGACGGCAGCGACACGCTGGTCGTGTTCGGAGCCGGCCGGTACGAGGCCGAGGCGGAGCTGAAGAGCGTGGTCGTCGGCGCGAACGGGACGATCAAGAGCGCGCGCGTGATTCACGCGATCGCCGGCGCGGGAGATCATGCGATCGCGCCGGTGGGGCTCGCGTGGGACGGCACGCAGTACATCGTCGCGATCAACGTCCAGAAGGATGGTCCCAACGGCAACGAAGCCGATCCGGGCGCGTTGCGCATCGCGCGGAACGGGGAGCGCGTGGGCGAGCTGACGTGGCTCAGCGAGGTTCCGGGATGGCAGAAGGCGATGGCCCTCGGATCGAACGCACACGAGCTGCTGGTCACGATGTACGACCCGATCCACTGGCCGTCGTTCGCCAGCTTCTGCGTGGCCGTGAATCCGGCCACGATGCAGATCAGCCCGACGCGCATGCTCGCGCGCACGCTGCCAACGCAGGAAAAACTGGCGCTCGCGCCGGGTTACGGCGGATATCTCGCGGCGTGGATCGAGCGCGCGGACGGCGCGAGCACCCTGCGCGCATCGCGCATCGACGCCGGGGGGAACTATCTGGACGGTGACGGAATCGTGCTCGACTCGCCCGCGGGCTCCGCACGAGGGAAGATAGCGATCGACGGCAACGGAGCGCAATGGCTCGTGGTCTGGTCGGACGGCACGAACATTCGCGGGAGGTTCCTCTCGCGCGGCGGCGTCGCGAGCGGGGCGACGATCGCGATTGGATACGGATCGGAAGTCGCCGTTCGCTGGGACGGATCGCAGTACGTCGTGTTGTACTCCGATGGCTCGTTGCGCACGAACACCGTGTCGGCGAGCGGAAACGTCGGCGAAGAGAAGACGCTCGCCGAGCTCGAGCAACTCGGCGCGTCGGGGACGCTCTCCTATCGCGAGCCGCGACTCGTTCTCGTGGGCAACCGCGTCGTGGCGGTGTACACGAAAGAACTCGCGATGTGCGGGGGCGTGATGCCGGTATGTGGCACCGACGTCACCGTGACCGGGCTGCGGCTCGACCAGGTGGACGCCGCTCCGTTCGTGATCGCGGAGTACGTGTGGGGTGAGCCCGCCGTCGCGGAAAGCGCCACGCAGGCGGTCGTGACGTGGTCGCAGTACCAGGCGTTGCGCGGTGCGTTCTTCTCGGCGGATGGGCTCGGAGCCTCATTCCAGATCGACGGGACCGGCACGCGCTCGTCGGTCGCGTTCGACGGAACCGATTTCGTGGCGGCGTGGTGGCTCTACGCAGCCCAGGACGCGAGCTTCGCCACCGCGCGGATCGCCGCCAACGGCTCGGTCAGCGGCAAGACGATCATGCGTCTCGACGATGCCGAGTACGCATCCGATCCGGTCGTTGCCGCGAGCGCGGGACTCCGGCCGTTGGTCGGCTTTCTTCAGAAACACCCGACGTACGACAACATCTCGCGCGGCGGGTTGCTGTTCACGAACGAGATCGAGACCACCGACATTGCGCCGCCGCACGAGCCGCCGAGGATCCTCTGCGCGACGGGTAACGCGGACGGCACGATCACCGTCCGCTGGGACCGGGTAACGTCTCACGCCCTCGGCGTTTCGATCGAGCTGCAGCTCTCCGATGGCACGTTCCGTGAGATCGGCGTCGCTCCGTCCTTCGCGACGCGGGCGCGGGTCTCGCCAGCGGGACTCGAAGGCTCACGCGTGCGGCTGCGTTCGTACAACACCGGCGGATTCTCTCCGCCTTCCGGGCTCGCGCCGATGATCCCGCCCCCGCAGGCGAACCTGCGCTGGTCCACGACCGCGTGCGCCGGCGTGCCGACGACCATCGAGATCACGCTGGACGGCACCGCGCCGTTCACGGTCCGCTGGGAGGACGGCCTCGTCCAGTCGAACCTGACGACGTCGACCGCGACGCGCGTCGTCACGCTGACGCACGACACGACCTTCACGATCGTCTCCGTGTCCGATGCAACGTGCGCCACGAACGAGGCGCCCGAGAGCGTCCGCATCGCCGTCAACCCGCAGCCCGCGATCGCGGAGCAGACGCACCAGGTGCGCATCTCGCGCGGCGGGACGGCCGCGCTCACGGTCACGGCGAACGAGGGCGCGCGCTTCGCGTGGTTCGAAGGCGCGCGCGGCGATACGTCGCATCCGGTGGGAACGGGCGCACACTCGTTCACAACACCGCCGCTCACGGCGTCGACGCGCTACTGGGTGCGCGTGTCGAACCGCTGCGGCAGCGTCGATTCGCAGACGATGAACGTCGCGGTCAGCGGGAGGCGCCGCTCGGCGCGGCCGTGACGTTTTCCCAGGGCCGGTACGACAGCGCGAACGGAATGCGCTTCGCGATCGGCGGATGCGAGTAGCGCCAGTACTCGATGAAAGGGTGCGGGCTCGGATCGCGCTTCGAGTCCTCGGCCATCTTGCGGAACGCGGTGGCCATCGGCTCGTTGAGGTGCGTGAGCTCGAGCGAGAACTTGTCGGCCTGATGCTCGCCGTAGCGTGAGTACGCGGCGCCGACGGGCGTGAGCAGGAAGCCGATCGTGCCGAAGACGAGGAGGATCCACGGCAACGCCGCGGGATCGCCGGCGCTGGTGAAGCCGAAGCGCGGGACTCCGCGGTCGACGATCTTCTGGCCGGCGAAGAAGACGAACAGCGAGATCGCGAGCGAAAACGCGAGTCCCTTCCAGATGTGCTTCAGCACGTAGTGGCCCATCTCATGGCCCATCACCGCGAGCACCTCGTCGTGATTCAGCTTCGCGAGCAGCGTGTCCCACATGACGATGCGCGCGGTGGGACCGATGCCGTTCACGTACGCGTTCATGGTCTTGGTCTGCTTCGACACGTCGACCTCGTACACGCGCCCTCCCTCGATGCCGGCGCGCGAGGCGAGGTCGAGAAGTTTCTGCCGCAGGACCTGATCCCTGAGCGGCTCGAACTTGTTGAAGATCGGATCGAGCACGATCGGCTGGAGGATGACCACGGTCAGGATCACCGGAATGCTGCCGAGCCACAACGCGAGCCACCAACGCTTCACGCGGCGCATGGCCAGCAGCGCGAGCGCGCCGATGAGCGTGAAAAAGACCAGGCTCACGGCGAGGCCCTTGAGCATGTCGATCATCCACGAGCCGAACGACTGATCGCTGAGATCGAACTGATGGGGGACGTGGAAGCCGGAGTAGTACGCGAGCGGAAAGTCGAGGATTGCCAGTGCGAAGATGAACAACGCGATCGTGATCATCGCCACGAGGAACGGTTTCTTCGTGATGCGCTCCGCTGTTTCGCGCATTCGTCTCGACGCCGGCGTGAACAGTAACAACAGCATCATCCCCGCGCCCCACGCATTGCCGGCGAAGTAAAGGACGTCGCGGATGCGGCTGTGGCGGATCATCTCGTCGGTGATCCGCACTTCGAAGCGATCGTCGCCGGTGCGCTCCTCGGGTTTCGGCTGTGTCTGCGCGACCACCGCGACGGCGACGGTGACGACGGCGATGCCGAGGGCGATTTTCAGGAGTGTGCGCATGGGCAGAGAATAGCAAGAGGGTAGGGATTGGTCGTCGCGTAGACTCTCCTCCCACGAGAGAACCGATGAGCGCAAAGAAAGTGACGTCCGGCAAGAGCTCCGCGAAAAAGGCGTCCACGAAAAGAAGTGGGCCGTCCTATCCCGGAGAGGACTTCGAGATCCGGAAGCGGAAGCGCAGCAAGCGCTCGTCGAAGGCCGCGAAGAAATCGCGTAAATGAGCGACCCCGATCCTGCGCCGCTGGACGTGGATGCGATCCTCGCGGAGACGGAGCTGCCGCAACAACGGATGCGGTACTGGCCCGAGCTCGTCGCAGCCGTGTTCTTTCTCTTGGTCGTCGCCCTGGCCGTTGCCGCCGCGCTGCGGACGCACCGGACGGTCGTCGTCATTCGCGATGTGAGCAAGGGATCGGTCATCGGACCGGGCGACGTCGTCGAAGCACGGCTACCGCGCCTCGACGCCGCGCTGACGACGACACAGGAAGCGGTCGACCTCATCGCGGCGACCGACATCATGGGCGGCACCGCGGTGCGACGCAAACATGTGCTTCGCCAGCAAGCCGTCACGACCGCGGCCGTGCATCGCGGCGACTCGACGACGCTTTCGAACGTGGCGTTCCGGATCACGCCCTACGTACCGGACGCGGTCGTCGAGACCGCGGACCTCGGCCGAGTCGCGCTCGCGCCGATCCCGGCCGGAACGATCGTGCGCAAGCCGATGCTGGCAAGCGATCGGCTCATCGGTGTCGCCGCGCGAGACCTCACGCCGTTCACGCTCCTGCGACCGGGCGAGGTCTCCTTCCGTGGGAAGCCGCCCGAGCATGCACTGGTCGTACGCGCGATCTCGATCGGAGGCGCCA
Source organism: Thermoanaerobaculia bacterium (assembly GCA_035999335.1). Taxonomy (GTDB): domain Bacteria; phylum Acidobacteriota; class Thermoanaerobaculia; order Gp7-AA8; family Gp7-AA8; genus QHVT01. Next base: position 36,874 of record DASYGV010000162.1, read on the forward strand.
TCCGCGCGTCCGACCTCGTCCGAATGACCGCGGAGGATGCGTCGAAGGTCGTCTCGTCGTATCGCGTCATCGCGGGACCGATGCATCCACGGCCGGGCACGAAGGTGATGCTGATGCGCGCGGGAAAGGACGAACCGGGCCACGCCGTGTCGGCCACGCTCCTCGCGTTCCGTCCGAACGGCGATGCCGCGATCGTCGTCGTTGCGCTCGACGCCTCGGCCGCCGCAACGCTCGCGCGAGGCGGCACCGAGCCGGTCCAACTGATCCACGCGCTCGGAGGAGGGTAAGTGGGAAGCGTCTTCTCCGCCATTTCCGGCCAGATCGGAAAAACGTTTGCGATCGGCGCGCTTCTGCCGTCGACCGTCTTCGTTCTCCTCGCGCAGCTCTTCATCGCGCCGATGGCTCCCCTCGAACTGCGCGCGCTGCCGATCATTCGCTCGATCGATTCGCAATGGCAACTCGGGCTCGTCGTGGCGCTGTCGACCATTCTGGCGACGCTGCTCTACGTAATGAACAACTCCATCCTTCGCTTTTATGAGGGATACCCGTGGCACGCGGGTCCGCTCGGCGAATGGTTGACGGATCGACGCAAGGCCGAGCTGGATCGGCTGGCCGCTGGGCAGAACAAGATCAAGCCGTTGATCCTGCCCCTCGTCGGCGATGAGACGAACGAAACCGCGTTCAAAACGCTCAACGCGCGCTACATGTCGCTCACGCTTCCGCTCCTTTGCGAGTTCCCAAAGCGCGCCTCGGTTCTCCCGACGCGCCTCGGCAACGTGATTCGCAGCTTCGAGAACTATCCCGAGCGGCAGTACAGCATTGCCGCGATCACACTGTGGCCGCGCTTCGTGCCGAAGCTGTCGAAGGAGCACGCGGCCGTGATCGATGAGGCAAAGAGCGGCGTCGACCTCCTGCTCAATCTGTCCTGTCTTGCGTATGTCTCGTTCCTGACCACGCTCGCTCTCGGCGTGGCGTTCCCGATTCCCTTCGCGTCGACGCGACTCCTCGGCCTCTGGCTTCTGCGCATGGGCGTCTTCGCCAGCCTGGGCTACGGTTTCTATCGCGCCTCAGTTCCCCTGGCGAAGCGGTGGGGCGAGTCGGTCCGCGCTGCGTTCGACCTTCACCGCGCCGCCGTCCTGCGCGACCTCGGCTTCGAGCAGAAGCCCGAGACCCTGGAAGCGGAACGCGACCTCTGGAATTCGATTTCGCAACAGCTCGTGTATGGCGAGGTGGTGACGACCGAGGCCTGGCGCTATCGCGGACGCGTATCCGTCCAACCGGCGGATGCACATCTGACGCTGTCGCGCGGCGTCGCCATCGAGAACGGAGTGCGCACGGTCTTCGTCGAGATCCGCAACGATGGCGACCAGCCGGTTTCGAATGTCACGATCAACGAGGAGCTCGAGGCTGGCCACGAATATCTCTGGGCAACCGGGTCTGTCGGAGCGACCAAGTTCACGCCCTCAGGCTCGAATCCGCTGGTCTTCCGCGTGGCGCAAGTTGCCGCGGGAGAGGCCACGGTCATCACCTATCAGACGACGATGCCGAAGAAATAGCGGCGAACACCGCCGCGCCGCCTCCGCGCTATAGTTCCGCGCCGATCGGTCCTCGATCATCGAAGGAGAAAACGCATGCCCCGGACACTCCGCTTCGCCGTGACGCTCGCGGCGCTGCTCATCCTTACCTCCTCTCTCCACGCGGTCGACATCCATGACACGCGTCTGCTGACGCAGCCGGCGGTCAGCGCGGACCGCATCGCCTTCGCGTACGCGAACGACCTCTGGGTCGCGAACCTCGACGGCTCGGGCGTGCGGCGGCTCACCTCGCATCCGGGCGTGGAAGGGTATCCACGGTTCTCGCCGGACGGAAAGTGGATCGCCTTCGCCGGCGATTCCGACGGGAACACGGACATCTACATCGTCGCGTCCGAGGGTGGCGTGCCGCAGCGGCTGACGTGGCATCCGGGCGAGGACCTGCCGCAGGGCTTCACGCCCGACGGTGCGGCGGTCGTCTTCACTTCTCCGCGCGAAGTCCACACCATGCGCTACCGCCAACTGTTTACCGTGCCCGTGGGCGGCGGCGCGGTCACCAAGCTGCCGATCCCAAATGCGGCCGAGGCGACCTACGCGCCCGACGCAGCGCACATTGTCTATCAGCCGCTTTACGAGGCGTTCACGCAGTGGAAGCGTTACCGCGGCGGGACGGCCTCACGCCTCCTCGTCTTCGACACGAAGAGCTACGCCGTCGAGCAGATCCCACAGCCTGCAAGCCGCGCGAACGACACCGACCCGATGTGGGTCGGCGACCGGATCTACTTCCTCTCCGACCGGAACGGAGAATTCAACCTGCATTCCTTCGATCCACGGTCGAAGGCGATCGCGCAACTCACGCGCTTCACCGACTTCCCGATCATCGGCGCAACCGCCGGCGCAGGCAGGATCATCTTCGAGCAGGCGGGATCGCTTCACCTGTTCGATCCGGCAACCGCGCGCGCGGATCGGCTGAAGATCGGCGTCGCCGCCGACCTGCTCGAAACGCGGCCGCGTTTCGTGAAGGGAGCGAAGTACATCCGCGGCTCGTCGCTTTCGCCGACCGGCACGCGCGTCGCGCTGGACTTCCGCGGCGAGATCATCACCGTCCCCGCGGAGAAAGGCGACGACCGCAATCTCACCCGCTCCACCGCCGCGCACGACCGCTTCCCCGCATGGTCGCCCGACGGTAAATCGATCGCCTGGTTCTCCGACGAGTCGGGCGAGTACCAGCTCTTCATCCAGCCGCAGGACGGCAAGGGCGCGCCGCGGAAAATCGCGCTGAGCGGCGCGGGCTTCTACGCCGATCCGCGCTGGTCGCCTGATTCGACGAAGATCGCCTTCACCGACAACTCGCGCTCGCTCTACGTTCTCGACGTCGCCAGCGGCTCGGTCGCGAAGATCTCCTCGCAGCCGCTCTACTCGCCCGGCACGTGGGAAGAGGCCAACCACGCCTGGTCACCCGACTCGAAATGGCTCGCCTACGTTCGCCTCACGCCGACCTACATGCGGCAGATCCACCTCTGGTCGGTCGACTCGAAACAATCGCACGCGCTGACCGACGGCCTCTCCGACGCCGCGAATCCCGTCTTCGATGCGAACGGGAAGTATCTCTACTTCCTCGCCTCGACCAACGCGGGTCCGGTGCAGGACTGGTTCTCGATGTCCAACGCGGACATGGTCGCGACGAGCAGCATCTATCTGGCCGTGCTCGCGAAGGGCGTTCCTTCGCCCCTCGCACGCGAGAGCGACGAAGAGAAACCGGCCGATCTGGCGCCGAAGAGTGACGAGAAAGAGGACGACGAAAAGAAGGACGAAGAAAAGAAGGACGAGAAGAAGCCGGAGAAGGTGACCGTCAAGGTCGACCTCGACGGCCTCTCGCAGCGCATCATCGCCTTCCCGCTCGACGCCGCGGGATACGAGAGCCTGCAGGCGGGCAAGACCGGCGAGATCTATTACCTCGAGGCCGGAGGAGGCATCAACCGCTTCAACGAAGGGACGGGCGGCACGCTCCGCCGCTACAGCATCAAGAAGCGCAAAGAGGACTCGCTCCTCGAGAAAGTGGATCGCTACGAGATCTCGCGCGACGCGAAGAAGATCCTCCTCCGGATGAAGGACGACCTGGTCATCGCCGAGCTCGGCGAGAAGATCGACGCCTCGAAGAACAAGCTCGCGCTCGACCGGATCGAGGTGAAGATCGACCCACGCGCGGAGTGGAAGCAGATCTTCAACGAGGCGTGGCGCGTCAATCGCGACTACTTCTACGATCCCGGGTTCCACGGCGCGGACTGGAATGCGATGCGCGCGAAGTACGCTGCCTTCCTCCCGGACCTGGGCGTGCGCCAGGACCTCAATCGCGTCATGCGCTGGATGTCGAGCGAGCTCGCCGTCGGCCACCACCGCCTCGGCGGCGGCGACAGTCTCGCCAACACCGACACGCGTCCAGGCGGGCTTCTCGGCGCGGACTACGCGGTCGAGAACGGGCGCTATCGATTCAGGAAGGTCTACGGAGGGCTGAACTGGAATCCCGCGCTGCGCTCGCCGCTCACCGAACCGGGCGTCGACGTGAAGGCCGGCGAGTACCTGCTCGCCGTCGAAGGGAACGAGCTGCGCTATCCCGAGAATCTCTACAGCCGCTTCGAGCGGACAGCGGGACGCCTGACCGAGATCACCGTCGGGCCTTCCGCGGACGGCAAGGGCTCGCGCACGGTGCAGGTCGTGCCCGTCGAGAGCGAAGCGCAACTCCGCAACCGCGACTGGGTCGAAGGGAACCTGCGAAAAGTGACGGAGGCAACGAACGGCCGCGTGGCGTACGTCTACGTGCCGAACACGTCGACGGCCGGTCACGAGTACTTCAAGCGCTACTTCTTCCCGCAGGCGAACCGCGAGGCGATCATCGTCGACGAGCGTCACAACGGCGGCGGCCAGGTCGCCGACTACTACATCGACATCCTGCGGCGGCCGTTCATCAGCAACTGGGCCTTCCGCTACGGCGACGATCTGAAGACGCCGCTCGCGTCGATCCAGGGGCCGAAGGTGATGCTGATCGACGAGACGGCTGGCTCGGGCGGCGATCTGCTCCCGTGGATGTTCCGCAAGCTCGAGCTCGGGCCGCTGGTCGGGCGCCGGACGTGGGGAGGCCTCGTCGGAGTCCTCGGCTTCCCGACGCTGATGGACGGCGGCACCATCACCGCGCCGAACCTCGCGTTCTGGACCGAGGAGGGATTCGGCGTGGAAAACGAAGGCGTGCCGCCGGACGTCGAGGTGGAGCAGACGCCGGCGGACGTGATCGCCGGCCGCGACCCGCAGTTGGAGAAGGCCATCGAGATCGCGCTGCGAGAGCTGCAGGCAAATCCGCCGAAGAAGCAGGTGAAGCCGGCATTCCCGCGGAGAGCGGCTGGCCAGTAGGTCGTTGGAGCGCTGGCGTCCTCGCCGGCTGACGTGGCGGCGTCCCGCGCCGCCACCCGGGCGGGCGGCGCGGGACGCCGCCCGATCAGCCGCCGGGACGGCGGCGGTCCGAGAACCGTTCCCCCCATCCCTGCTCGCGGTCCAGCGCGGGGATCTTGATGTCGCCGAGCTTCTGCGTCGCGCTCTTTACGCGTAGGTAGGTCGCGGCGCCGTCGCGCACCCGCATGATGCGCAACGGCGCGAGTTGTCCGAGGCGGCGAGCAAGGTCGTAGTGGTGGCTGTCGCGTAGCGAAGCGTCGAGTGCGCCGACGTCGACGGGCGCGTCGCTTTCGATGTAGAGCACGTACGCATCGCGGTCGCAGGCGAGCATCGCAAACGCGTGCGGGATGTTCGACAACGCGCGCTCGAGGCGCTCGCGGACGAAGATCTCGTTGAGCTTTTCGCCGAAATGATCGGAGACGTGATGCGCGCGGCCGATGAATCGAAGGATCGGCGCCTGCTCGCGATAGCCGGTCACTTCGACGATGTCTTCGGTGTCGTAGCGTCGCAGGCCGCCGCCGGTGGTGATCACGACCTGATAACGTCTGCCGACTTCGAGCTCGTGCGCGAGCCGCATGTCATTGGCATCGTCGCCGTCGAGGAACTCGTAGAAGTGCGAACGGTAGGCAAGGACGTTCGCGCCGTCGTAAGGGATCGTCACGAATCCCTCCGTCGACAGGAGTCCCTTCGGCTGGATCTTCGCGTGCGGAAACTTTTTCGCCAGAGCCGCGGCGGGCGCTGCGGCGTTCGCGTCCGCCCAGCAACTGATGACGCGCAGATGCGGCCACGTCTTTTCCGTATCGAGGTCGCCGACGAGGAGATCGAGAAAGCTGGGATGCCAGACGGAGATCAGCGAGAGCGTGCGGCAGCGCGTGAGATGACGCAACGTTTCTTCGCGGAAGTTCTCATGCGTCAGGCGCACCGTCGACGGCACGGCCTGTACGGCGCGGACGAGGCGACGCTGGATGGGGCCGAGGATCTCTTCGTCCGATTCCGCTCCCGGTGAGATCGACCAATACGCCTCCCCCACGAACGCACGCGGCTCGCTCCGGAAGAGATTCACGATCCAGGGCGCGATGGCGCGGTCGAATTCACGGCGGAGGGAGCGTGTGTAGGGAATGTCTTTTGCGGGCCCGGAAGAACCGCTGGTCCGCACCCATCGCTCGACCGGCTCGTCGAGAACGAGATTTTGCTCGTCCCAAGTACGAATCGGATGGCACTCGCGGAATTCATCGAGGTCGCGAACCATCTCCTTCTGCACCTCGGCCACGCGATGAAGGTTCGCTCGGAAGCGATGCGCATCGCGCGCTGCCGACGCCAACCAGAGGCCGTTCGCGATGGCGCATCGCGGACGCACGTCAGCGCCTGCCGATCATCCGTAGCCCGGCGGGAGTGAGGTTCTCGACGTCGATCCGCACGAGGCACGCGAGCTCGTCGCCGTGGGCGTGACCGGGATTCGCCTCGACGAAGAAGCGCACATGCGGGTTGTTCATCCGCATCTCGGGATCGGAGACGCCCTCGCGCAACGGCGCGGGCGTAGCCAGTCGAACGACGCCGGTCCGCGAGTCGTACGCGTCGCCGAACTTCGTCGCGGCAATCGAGTCGAGAAGAGGCTTCATCGTAGTGTCGCGCGGATAAAAATCGCGAAAGAACACCGGCAGGTATCGATAGGTGCGGTACCCGCTGCTGATGAGGAACCAGTACGCGTTCGCGCCGGCGACGGAGAACACGTGGCGGCCCCACATGCGCGGGAGGTCGTACGTGCCCCAGCGGTGCCGCGCGACGATGGTGTCGCCGGAGAAGAAGACCGTTGCGCCGCCGACGTGCATCCGCATGAGCGTGGAGAAGCCGTCCACCGCGCCGTCATCGTCGCGCAGAAGGATCACGCATTCCTTTTCGGCGAGGTCGCGCTCGAAGAGCATGCGGTCGGACGCGGCGAAGTAGCGCGTGTAGAGCGCGAACATCTCGTCGCGATCGCGGCGGGTGAGGTCTTCGCGCGGCACGACGTCAGAGCGCGGAGATGTCGAGGGCGCGAGGCCGGGAATCGAGTCGGTCATGAAGGTCGTCGTCGCCATTCCAGGAGACGGTGTAGATGCTGCTCACGTATTCGATCGGTTTGAAGGTCCTGGCGACGCGCAGCAGCGGATCGCTTTCGGTGAAGCCGAGGAGGATGTGGTCGAGTTTTTTTTCAGACGCTCTCGTCCGCAGCGCCTCGATCAGCGCATACGCACTCGCCTCGGTTGCGCAGAAGTGCGTGACATACGCGTTGTTCAAGCACGCGCCGGGTTTCGGGAGTTTGATGCGCGCGATCAGGTTGTAGAAGGGCCGCGCGAGTGTGGTGAGCGTGTCGTAACTGTCGATGACGGTTTGTTTGTACGCGCGTTGATCGTTGAGCGCGGCGGAACCGCCATCGACGGTGACGATCTCGCCCTGCGGCTCATAGGCGGGAAAGAGGTTGTATGCGGAGCCGAGGCTACGGAGCGCCGCCTTCCAGGCGGCCGGTCCGCTGGCTTCCAGCCGGCAGGATTCGGGCCGGCTGGAAGCCGGCGGTCCGGCCGGCAGGATGCCGGCGCTCCGCGTGCTGGCGCTCCGAGTGTCCACAGCGAGCGTGTAGAGCTTGTCGAGGAACCGATAGCGCGGCATCGCGCCGCGCGCGCGGCGCACGAGCACGCCCTCCGCCACCGAGTTCCCGTCCACGATCGTCGTGATGTAACCCTGCGCGCGTCCGTCCGCGTGCAGCTCGCGCATCTTCGCGTAGCCGCGCGCGGTCAACAACTGCCCGCGGTACGCGGGATCCACGCGCAACTGACCGAGGTAGCCGATGTCCTCAGCGACGCCGTTTACGTAAAGCTTGCGAATCGTGCGGCACGCAACTCCGACGACACGCGTGCCGTCACGGGCAACGAGCACCTGCGTATTCGGCGCGTAGCCCGAGAAAGAGAAGCGCAGGCGGATGCGTCCCGGCATCGGCGTCGACGCGAGCAGACCGCGGATGCCGGGATCGTCTTCGCGGGTCGCCAGGGAAAACGAGATCACGCGCGCACCTTCAGCAGCTCGCCGCGGAAGGCTTGATCGCCGAGGGGATAGTCGCGGCGCTCCGTCACCTCGCGGCGGATGAGGTAATTGATCATGAAGAACTTCGCGCCCATGTACAGCGAGCCCGCGTTCACGCGGTCCATGCTGCGGCGCGCGATCGAGGTCCAGCGATAGAAATCCTTCCGCGCGGAGATGCACCCTTCCTTCACCTCGTCCGCCGTCATCCCAGCCGGCGTGTACGGCACCATCCCGTAGCGATAGCCCGGATCGAGCCACCACTTGTCGAACAGCAGCCGGCCTTCGTTCTTCAGCCGATCGTACAGAGGCGTGCCCGGGAACGGCGTGAGGTGATTGAACGCGACGATGTAGAACTTGTGGCGCTCCGCGAACTGCACCACCTCGTGCAGCGACTCGTAGGAATCGCCGTCGTAACCGAGGATGAACGTCACGTACAGACGCATGCCGTGGCGGCGCAGGTTCTCCAGCGCGACCTCGTACCCGCCCTTCATCGTGTTGAAGGACTTGTGCATCTTCTTGAGGTTCGTCGGATTGAGCGACTCGAAGCCGATGAGCAGGCCCTGGCATCCGCTCAACTTGAGGAGCTTCAACAGCTCCTCGTCGTGCGCGACGTTGATCGAGGCCTGGCTCACCCAGCGGATCTTCAGCGGAATCAGCCGGCGGTAGAGCTCCTTCGCCTCGTCGAGGTTCGAGGTGATGTTGTCGTCGACGAAGAAGTAGAGCGGCTTCTTCATCCGCGCCACCTCGTCGCACACCTCGTCCGCCGGACGCCGCGTCTGCGTGCTCGAGAAATACGACTGGATCGCGCAGAACTCGCACGCGAAGTGGCAGCCGCGTCCCGCTTCGACGAGTCCGAGCGGGAGATAGCGCTTGCCGAGGAAGATGCTGCGGTCGGCGATCGCACCGGCAAGCGACGGACGTTTCGGCGCGCGATATACCGGCTCCAGGTTTCCGGAGCGGAAGTCTTCGATGACTCGGGGCCAGAGACCTTCGGCTTCGCCGATGACCACCGCGTCCGCGTACTCCGCCACTTCGTCGGGAACGAGGGTCGCGTGAAAGCCGCCCATGACGACCGGCACGCCGCGCTTGCGGTACTCGGTTGCGATCTCGTACGCGCGGCGCGCGGTGTAAGTCTCGATGCTGATCGCGACCAGGTCCGTCGGCTCGTCGTACGGGATCTCTTCCATCCGGTCGTCGTAGAACTTGACGTCGACGTCGCGCGGCGTGAGGCCGGCGAGCACCGCGGGCGCGAGCGGCTCCATCTGCCACGTGCGGATGTACTTCTCCCCGACACGCCGGCCGATGCACGGATGAATGAGAGTGAGGCGCATGATCAGGCTGCGGTTCGCGCGGCGCTGGGAAGACTCCAGTCGCAGGTGTAGTACTTGTTCAGGTGATGCGCGTAGAAGCGGTATCCGAGGTTCGCGGGAATCGCGATCGGCAACTGCACGCGCGCGCCGGCGAGACGCTGGAACATCCCGCGATAGCTGTACGTCCGCTTCCACGCGCGCTCCGTCCCCTGCAACAACTCCTCGGCGGTCATGCGAGCGGGGCGATAGACGACGTGCTGTCCGTCGTAATACGACCAGTCGCTGGTGAGGATGCGCCCTTCGCGCGCGAGGCGCGCGTACAGCGGCGTGCCGGGGAACGGCGTCATGATCGCGTAGCGCGGCAAATCAATATGAGTATCGACCGCAAACTGCGCGGTGCGGTCGAAGACGTCGCGATCGTCGTCGTCGAAGCCGAAGACGAAACAGCCTTGGATCGCGATTCTTCGCGCGTGCAGTTTCTCGATCACGGTTCGATACTCGACACGCGCGTTGAACTGCTTGCGCGACTCCGCGAGCGCGCCATCGGAGAGGGATTCGAATCCGAGCAACAGTCCGCCGCAGCCACTCTCCGCGGCGAGGTCGAGGAGCTCGTCGTCCCACGCGATCATCGTCGTCGCGAGACCGCCCCAGCGGATGCGCAGCGGGATCAGCGCGCGGAAGAGCTCCTTCGCGTAGTCGGTGTCGGAGATCAGATTCAGGTCGAGGAAGATCAGCTTCCGCGGCCGCATCTGTTTCACGTCCGCGATCACTTCACCGATCGGCTTCTGCAGCGGACGCCCCCAGGCGGACGGCACCACGCAGAACTCGCACTTGTGAATGCAGCCGCGCGTCGCCTCGATGGTGTGCGGGGTGATGTAGTACTTCGCGGGCAGCATGTCGCGTCGCGGCAGCGGGAGGTTCTCGAGCTTCAGCTGCGGCGACTGGTCGTAGCGTTTCTGCAGTGCTCCGTTCGCGAAGTCGCGAAGCAATTGCGGCCACGTTTCTTCCGCGTAGCCGACGACGGTCGCGTCGGCGTGCTTCATCACCTCGTCCGGCATCAGCGTCGCGTGCACACCGCCGATGACGACCGGGACGCCGCGCTTCTGAAAGTGCTGCGCGAGCTCGTACGAGCGCGGCGCGGTGCCGGTGATCGCGCTGATGCCGACGATGTCGGCCTGCGCCTCCGCATCGATGTCGTCGATCCCCTCGTCCATCAACACGACCTCGGCATTCAGCTCCGCCGGCACGAGCGACGCCAGCGTCGTCAACGTGAGCGGCTGGTAGCGCAGCGATTTCTTCCAGATGCCGGTCTTGTGGCGATACAGCGGCCCTCGAGGGGAAATGAGGAGGATGCGCATGGTTTCGTTAGTTTATTCGCTCTTCAGTTTATCCCGCGCGCAGACGCGGGATCTCTCCGTGCACGGACACCGCTCATGCCACAGGCTGCGCGGGGGCACCAGAGATCCCGCGTCTACGCGCGGGATAAAGTGATGGAACCGTCCAGCATCCGCACCACGCGATCCGCGTGATGCGCGATGCGCGAGTCGTGGCTGACGATCACGACCGCCCGCCCGTCGTTCCTCGCGGAGTCACACAACAACGCGATCGCCGTCTCCCCCGCCGCGGAGTCGAGGCTGCCGGTCGGCTCGTCCGCGAGGATGATCGCCGGATCGTTCGCGAGCGCACGCGCAATCGCGACGCGCTGCTTCTCTCCTCCGCTGAGCGTGCGCGTGTTGCGGTTCGCGAGATGAAGCGCGCCGACGCGATCGAGGATGCCATCAACTGTCATCCTGAGCCGCGCAGACGGCGAAGGACCTCCTCCCGAGCGCGCAGGAGGTCCTTCGCCGCGCTGCGCCGGCTCAGGATGACAGTTGCCGGCCAACTCGAGAACCAGTTGCACGTTCTCGCGCACGCTCAAAGCATCGAGGAGGCGGAACGTCTGGAACACGAAGCCGACGCGCTTCAGCCGGAACGTCTCGAGTTCGCGCTCGGTCAGCTCGTGCAGCGCGCGGCCATCGACGATCACGCTGCCGCTCGTCGGCCGCACGAGTCCTCCGAGCATCGACAGCAGCGTCGTCTTGCCGCTGCCGTTCGGGCCGATGATGAGCACGATCTCGCCGCGCTCGACGTCGAGCGAGACATCGTCGACCGCGCGGAAGACGACGCCCGCGTCGTACTCCTTCACGAGTGAGCGTGCCGAAATCACGCGCGAAAGACCTCGCCCGGATAGATTCGCCGCAGCACGCGCAGCGGCGCGATTCCGGCGAGCGCTCCGATCGCCAGCGCCAGAGGAAAGATCAGCGCGTGCAGCGGACGGTAGAGCAGCACGAGCGTCGGAATCGCGCGAAGCAGGAGCGGCGTGATCGCGCACATGAACAGAATCCCTGCGATGCAGCCGGCGATCGTGACGAGCAGCGACTGACTGACGACCAGCCGCAATAGATAACGTTGCCCCGCGCCGAGGGCCTTGAGCGTGGCGTAGTCGTCGCGGCGCTCGAGGGCAGAGCTGTAGAGCATCAGCGCGATGATCAGCCCTCCGACGGCGCCGCCAAAAGCCGCCAGGCCGAAGAACACCGGGAGCACGCCGCTGTCCAGCTCTTCGTCGTGATAGCGCGTGAAGTCGTCCGCCTCGTGCACGGCGACACTCGGAAGCGCCTCGCGAATGCGGCGCGCGACTGCGGCGCGATCCCCGCTCGTCCGCACGAGAATGAAGCTCGCCGTGTCGTCGATGCCGAGGATCGCCGCACCGTCTTCGAAGCGGACGAAGCCGAATTGCGAGAGCAGCGCATTCGTCCCCTGCGAAAGCCCGGCGATGCGAAACGCGCGGCGCTGGATCGTCAGCGTGTCGCCGGCGTGCAGTCCGTACTTGCGCGCGAACGACTCGTCGAGCACGATCTCGCCCGGCTTCAGCTCGACCGCGTTCGGCGCTCCGAGCCTCGTATGCGGATCGAAGCCGAACAGGAACAGCGTCGACGTCAGCCGCCCGCGAATCTCGGCCTTGCTGATGACGCGCACCAGCGGCGACGCGGCCGCGACGCCGTCGATCCGCGCGACGCGTTGCGCCAGCGACGCCGGCACGAACGACGAGCTCTTGATGATGTTGTCGGAGCCCTTCTGCGCGATCCAGATGTCGACGCCGGCGGTGCGCACGTAACGCGTCGAGCCATCTTTGACGCCGGCGTGAACGGCGAAGAGGAAGAGCAACAGCGACACCGTCGCCGCGACGCCCGCGACGGTGACGAGAAAACCGCCGCGGTTGCGGAACAGGAGGCGGCGCGCGACGGGAACCATGCGGCGAGTTTAGATGACGTGGCTGGCGATTGACGCCCATCGCGTCGTCGGTCTGTTCTCCCACCAAGCTCCACAATCCGTAAAGGCCCGATCCGTCATCGAGTCAACGCAAAGATACAGGCTGCCGCGCGGCCCTTTGAGCACACTGTCCTCGTCCGTCCGACAGCTTCCAGGCTGCCAGCACCGACGCGGATCAGCGAGTGCAGTTCCAGAGCCTGTACCGCGAACTGATCGACGACGAGACGCGTAATCGGCGCATCTGCGACGACGTTGTCGAAGCAGTTCGCGACGGACGGTCGCCCCTCGTTCTGACCGAGCGCAACGACCACCTCGATCGCCTCGCGAGTCACCTTTCGGGAAGCATTCGCCATCTGCTCGTTCTTCGGGGCGGAATGGGGAAGAAGCAACGCCAGGCTCTCGCCAACCAACTGGAAACCATCCCGCCGAATGAGGAGCGCGTCCTGCTGTCGACAGGCAAGTACATCGGCGAAGGATTCGACGATGCGCGGCTGGACACGCTCATGCTCACACTTCCTGTGTCGTGGCGAGGGACGATCGCTCAATACGCAGGCCGCCTGCACCGCCTCTACGACAGCAAGCGCGAAGTTCGCGTGTACGACTACGCGGATCTCAACGTGCCGATGCTGGCGCGAATGTTCGACCGGCGCTGCCGAGGTTACGAAGCGGTCGGCTATACGATCGCTCTTCCGGCAAGTGCGGTTCCCGGTTGGCCGGCGGTCGTGCCGCTCCCCGCCGATCCGGGTTGGAAGCATGACTACGCCTCGAGCGTGCGCAGACTGATTCGCGACGGAGTCGACGCGCCCTTGGCAAATCTGTTCGTTCACGCGGCTCGCCGCGTCGATCCGGAAGCCGAGGGCGTCGACCGGGCGCGCAGCGCGACCGAAGCGTTCCTGTATCGACGACTCGAAACCTTGAAAGAGACTCGAGGACGTTTCGAGCTGAACGTGAATCTACCGATCGCCTTCGATGCCCGCGGGCAGATGGAAGTCGATCTGCTCTGCGTCGACTCCCGTGTCGTGGTCGAATTGGACGGCGCACAGCATCTGTCCGACGCGGCCGCCTACCGGCGCGACCGGCTCAAGGATCTGTTGCTGCAGGAGAATGGCTATCGGGTGTTGCGGTTTCTCGCCGAGGACGTGGGCAAGGAACTGGACTCGGTTCTCGATACGATTCTACGGTCGCTGGCTCAGCGGAAGCGGTGACGGCAACTCTTCCATCACTTCAAGTCGATGCCGCACCGCTTCGCTTGTTGAAAAGCTACGGTCTTCACGCCCGTCTCCTGATCGTCGCCAGGACATATCCGGCGTCGAAACGAAACTCGGCGTGGGGACTGCCGTTGTCCTCGAGAGCTCTCTGCGCGCGGATGACGCCGCGCCCGTAGCGATTCACATACCCGAGCGCCTTCAGGGCCTCCGCGACGACCGGATTACGATAACTCGTCTGCTGCGGGAAATTCGAAGGGGAGGCCTCACCGTAGAGGCCACCGGGACTCTGAATCTCGACACGGTCTGAAAACCACGTGATCCGCAGCGGCGCCGTGGAAGCGTACTCGCGGTGCAGGATGGCATTCATCAGCAGCTCTCGCACTGCGATGCGTGGATACGCCTCGACCGTTCTTTCGCGCAGAGCCGTCGTCGAGACGGGAAACTGCACAAGCTGTGCGTCGACTACGGCGTCGAGGTTACGGAGAACGGTAAGCAGATCGCCGTAGATCTCCCGACCGTTGATCACGGGCGCGGCAAGCGAGTCACCATCCACTCGCAGGAACTGAACGTACGCTCCTGGCAGCCATTTTCGAACGTCGAGCCCGAAGAGGAGAACCCCGGCGTTCGTCGGGCAGCGATACGCGAGATCGAAAAACCGAAGCGAAGCGAGCTGTTGTTCGACGGGCCGGTTGTTTTCCTCGATGACCTCGGGGGCGATCCGCCTGCGCGCGGTATTCGATGAGAAACAGCGGCAACGCCAGATCGTCGATTGTGCCGCCGAGGGCCGGCTGCGCATCGAACGTTCTCGCACAGCTGGCTTCCGAGAACTTGTGGGTATCGTTCATCGAGACGGTGAACTCGAGGCGGTCGGCTTCCTGGTCGGCAATCAGCGCGCGAAGTTCCTGCTCGGTCATTCAGTTCTCGGCCTTTGGCCGATGAATCTTACCCTCCGCGATGCGTTCACTGGCGGCACCTGTGCGAAGCCCCGCGGCAAGAACGATGATGTCGCGATCCTGCCGCGCGTCGAAAGCGGCGGCCTTGCCGCCGCACTCCATACCTCAAACGCCGGCGGCACCCGCCGCCGGCGTTTCGAGGAGCGACTAGAAGAGAACCCGGACGCCGAGTTGGAGTTGTCTCGGGTCGTTCACCGCCGTCGGGTTGCCGAAGGCTGGGGACGTGATGATGTTGACCGGGACCTGGTAGTTCTCGCGATTCAGCACGTTGAACGCGTCGAGGATCGCCTCCACCGAGAACCCGCCGGGGAGCGGGAACGTGCGGCTGAGGCGCAGATCGAGCGCCTGGTAATCGAACCCCTTGCCGCTGTTCCGGCCCACGCCCGCGGGACGGTCATTGAAATTCGTGTCGCCGTTGCGGTCGGTCGGGATCTGGACGTTGAACGGCAGCGCCGAGGTGTACGTGAAGATGTAGCTGAACATCCAGCCATTCGTCACGGTCCGCAACAGCGTGCCGCCGCCGTCGCGCGGCGTCGTCAACGTGCCGCTGAGCACCACCCGGTGCCGCTGATCGTTGTCCGACCGTCCCCGCTCCGCGGCGATATTGTTCGCGTCCTGCGGCTGGCTGAAGAAGAAGTTCCCCGCCGTGTCGAGTCCCTTGGAGTAGGTGTACGACACACGCGCACTCCCCCACTTCGAGGGACGCCGCGACAGCGACAGCGTCGCGCCGTCGTACCACGAGTCGCCGACCGACCGGTACTGCAGGATGTTCCCAAAATTCGGATCCGGGCGGCCGAGGTTCGGGACCGTCGGGTCGGTCGTGGTCGGGACGTTCACGTTGGGCGACATGATGATGCCGTGTCCGCGCAGGTGCTCGTACGCGACCGACGCCGCCGCGGTAGAGCCCAACTGCTGCTCGTACTGCACCGAGAACTGGTCGGACCGGCTGCTCTCGATGTCCGGGTCGATCGAGAAGATGTTGGTCCGGACATTCGTCGGGAACGTCGGGAGCGTGTTCGGGAAGACCGGCGCGCCGGGGAACGTCGGCCCCACCTGCACGATGCGATAGGTGACGCCGTCGCGCTGCAGGGCGTTCGCCACCGCGCGCAGCGGGACCGGCGCGTAGTACATGCCGGCCGCGGTGCGTAGCACGGAGCGGCCGTTTCCGCGCACGTCCCACGCGACGCCGAGGCGCGGCGAGATGTCACCGCCGCCGTTCTCGACGGGTGACGGCAGGCGCTGGATGTCATACCGGAGTCCGGCATTCACCGTCACGCGCGGCGTGGCGCGCCATTCGTCCTGGACGAACGCGCCGATG
Organism: Thermoanaerobaculia bacterium; assembly: GCA_035999335.1. GTDB lineage: Bacteria > Acidobacteriota > Thermoanaerobaculia > Gp7-AA8 > Gp7-AA8 > QHVT01. Next base: position 53,002 of record DASYGV010000162.1, read on the forward strand.
TTCATGTTCGTCTGCTCGGACTCCTCTTCGCCGAAGGCCTGCAGGTAACTGGCATAGCGCCCGGCCTGGAAATTGGCGAGGCTGGAGAAGGTGTAGACACCCTGGACCGCGCCGGGGAACGCGATCCGGACACGGTTCCGCAGCAGGTCCATGCCGACCTTGACGGAGTGGTCCCCGCCTACCCACATGATGTTCTGCACGATCTCCTCGAGATCGATGTCGCGCGCGGTGGGCGAGCCGGTGAAGGACCCGATGTTGGCGACGCCGGTGATGGTCACGGCCGGTCCGATGGGATCGTTCGCCGGCGCCGCGAGGCGGCTGCGCGTGACTTGGGCGCGGGTCTCGCTGAGGATCGTGCCGGACACGGTCCAGAGGTTGTTCGCCGCGAGGGTGCGGTCGCTGTTCTCGAGGCTCGTGCCGCGGCTGGTGTCGTTCAGTCCGCCGGCCGTACGCGCATTGAGACTCTCCACGTCGTACGTGTTGAAGCGGAGCGTGATCTGGTCCGCGGGCGTGAGCGTGTGGTCGGCGCGCACGAAGAGGTTCGTGGTGTCGAGCGTATTGTCGAACGAGCCCGTGGCAATGCGCGGACCGCCGTAACCCGCCGCGTCGAGCTGTGCGTTGATGAGCGGCACGTTCGCGGGATTGATCGTGACGACGCCGCTGCCCTGCTGATCGAGCTGCTCGAAGTTGCCGAAGATGAACGTGCGGTCGCGCACCAGCGGACCGCCGTACGTGCTGCCGTACTGCTTCTGATCGAACGGCAGCTTCGTTCCGGTGAGGGCGTTGTCGGCGTCGAACTGGTCGTTGCGGAAAAACATGTAGAGGCTGCCGCGCGGGTCGTTCGCGCCGGAGTGTGTTGCGACGTTGATGATGCCGCCCGAGGCGCGTCCGAACTCGGCCATACCGCCCGCGCGCACCACGGCGAACTCGCGGATCACTTCCTGGCTGAAGAACGTGACCGCCAGGTCGGCGGCGTCGTCGTTCGCGGAGAGGCCGTCGACGATGAACGAATTGGCGAGGTTGCGCTGCGTGGAGATCGAGATCCCCGTCCCCGGCACCGCCGACGTTTCGGCGAAGCGCTGCGTGACTCCCGTGTTCGTGCGCGACGAGCCCGGCGTGAGCAGCGCGAGGTCGAGATAGTTCCTCCCGTTCAGCGGCAGGTCCTTCACTTCTTCGGGCGTGATCGACGCCGCCACCTGCGTGCGCGCAGTCTCGACCAGCGGCACCGCGGCCCACACGTCGATGCTGATGCTCTCCTCGATCTGCATGTGGATTGGGAGGTCGACCGCGGCGCCGACGGCGAGCCGCACCTTCTGTTCGACGTTCCCGAATCCTTCCGCGGCGACGCCGACGGAGTAGTCTCCGACCTGCAGCAGCTGGAACCGGAAGCGTCCCCGCTCGTCGGTCGTGGTGGTCTGGGTCTGGTTGCGGTCGAGGTTGTGGGCGGTGATCTTCGCGCCGGAGACCGGCTCGCCGGCAGGGTTCTGGACCGTGCCCGACAGCGTAGCCGCGTTGACGGCCTGCTGGGCGAAAACGGGAATGGACAGCGTCAACAGCAACAGGATGCAGGCCAGGGCTCTCGACTTCATCGTGACTCTCCTTCGATCGGGGGCAGTGGATCGGTGACGTTCACGTAGGGCGTGCCGTCGACTTGGGTGGTGTAAGTGAGGAGGGCGCGGTCGCCGCCGCGGACGTAGCGGGGCACGGCGCCGTCGGATGCGAGGACCGTCGGCTCGCTCCAACGCGCGTGGGCCGCGTCGCTGACCTTCATCTCGATCGCGCGCTTGTCGTCGCGGAACACCTCGTACACGAGGACGAGGCGGCCGTCGGGCAGCGTGCCGAGGTCGGGATGATTGACCGGACCGCGAACGGCGGGGCCGCGGCGCACGAAGGGGCCGCCGGACGTCGAGGACGCGGTCTCGATCGCGTTCGCGCCGCCGTTGAACCACGCCAGCCACACCGTGCCGGCGGCCGTCTCGGCGAAGCGCGGACCCGACTCGGGGCAGCCGTTGATCGACCAGCGGTCGTCGGCGACGTCGCCGCGCGTCTCGAAGGGCCGTCCCGGTCCGCTCACCGCGTAGGCCATGTTGCGCACGTTGTCCTCGGCCAGATCGCGGTACGCGAGCCACACCTCGCCTTTCGACGAGGCGAAGAGCGCGGTGCGGCAGCATTGACAGGTCTTCGCATCGACGGTCTGCGCGGGCGACACGCTGAGGTCGGGACGCAGCACGGCTGCCTGCACGCCCTGTTTGCCGGCGCGGCTGTCGAGCCACGACACGACCACGTCGCCGCCCGGCCGCGCGGCGAGGTCGGCGAAGTTGTGCCCGCGCGGCGCGACGTCGCCGTCGATCCGGCGCGGCGCGGACCACGTCCGCCCGCCGTCGCGCGACGTCTGCGCGCGCAACTCGCCGGTGTGTTTGTGGTGCGCGCCGCCTGTCTTGATCGGGTAGACGACGAGCAGCGCGCCGTCCGTCCGCGCGGTGAAAAGCGGCGCGTTCTCGCCGCGCAGGTCGATGAAGTCTCCGGCGGGCGAGACCGCATCGGCCCGATCGCTCCCCACGCTGCGGTGCATGAGCCGCTTCGTGGCGGGATCGACGTACACGACGTGCTGTCCGCTCTCCGCGATCAGCGCGGCCGGGTTGCGGCCGGGAAATTTCAGATTCCGCTCAGTGCGGCCGATCGCCTCACCGCATGCCCACGTGACGAGGCACGCGGCAAGAACGGGAACAATCGCGGCCAGCCGCACGACGCTGTTCCGGAGGTGAGACATTAAGGACAGACGTCATTCTACACGTCATCCGTGCCATCCGGAAGCATTCGTGCAGTTCCGCCTTTCAGCAGAACGTTACGTTTTTAGAACTTCACCACCGGCAACTCGACGAAGCTCGCCTGCTCCGGCGTGAACCAGATGCGTTGCGTCGCGGCGCGATAGTCGCCGGGCTGCGCCTTGCCGATGTTCTCCACGAACGTCTGCGGGTTGCGGTCGTAGAGCGGGAACCAGCTCGACTGCACCTGCACCATGATCCGATGCCCGGGAAGGAAGGTGTGGTTCGCCTCGGGCATGCGCACGCGGTACGGCGCCACCTCATCCGGTTTGATGGCGTGCGGCGTCTCGCGGCTCTCGCGATAGCGGCCGCGCAAGATCTCGCACGAGACCATCAGTTGATATCCGCCCAGCGGCGGATTCGAGCGCACTTCCGGCGGGAAGACGTCGATCAGCTTCACGACCCAGTCGCTGTCGGTGCCGGTGGTCGAGGCGAACAGCGTCGCGGCCACCTCGCCGCTGATCGTCAGAGGCTCGGTGAGCGGCTCGCCGACGAACGTCAACACGTCGGTGCGGTCGGCGAACGGACGCTGATCGTCGACCAGCCACTGCCTCCACGTCGACTCCGTGCTGTACATCGCGAGGACCGGACGCACGCGGTACGGGACGGGCTTCGCGGGGTCGGACACGTACTCCGCGTATTTCGTTGCTGCCGGGGCCGGGGTTCCAAACGCAAGGCCGCCGTTCGGCTGCAGATGCAGTTTCGCGGGCGACACCGGACCGTGGGCCGGCCAGCCCTCGTACGTGTTCCACTCGTGCGTCCCGGTGTCGAACGCCACCACCGGAGGCGTAGGCCGCGACGGCGTCACGCCTTTGAGGTGTTGATCCCAGAAGGCCTGCAACACCTTCTCGCGAAACCAGAGACTGGTGTCCGCGCCCCAGCGCAGCGCGCCGAGGGAGGAGCCTTCGCTCTGCGACTGGCCGTGGTTCCATGGACCGACGGCGAGATGCACCATGTCGTTCGCGCTGTCCTTCGCCTCGAGCGCGCGATAGACGGCGATGCCGCCGAAGTTGTCCTCCTGATCGAAGAGGCCGTGCACGACGAGCACCGGCACCTTCAGCGGCTTCGCCGCCAGGATGTCTTGCACCGCCTGCCCGCGCCAGAAGGCGTTGTACGACGGGTTGTCGACGATCTTCCGCCAGGTGATCAGGCGATCGGCCTTGTAGCGCCGCGCCACGGCGTCGGCCGATCCGGCGGAGAGAAACGCCTCGTACATGTCGCGGTACCCGAAGGGCGGCGTGTACTCGCTGCTCTTGTGCGCGCCCATGTTGTAGATCCACTCGAACATGGTCTGGCGGAGCGCGCCGTTGTGATAGAAGTCGTCGCCGATCCAACCGTCGACCATCGGGTACATCGGCACCGCGGCCTTGAGTGCCGGGTGCGGCTCCACGATACCCATGAGAGTGAGCCAGCCCGGGTACGACACGCCGGTGATGCCGACCCGGCCATTGTTCCGCTCGACGTTTTTCACCAGCCACTCGATCGTGTCGTAGGTGTCGGTGGCGTGATCGACCTTCCAGCGATTCAGCTCGCCGCGCACGGGCAGCGTCATCACGTAGTCACCCTCGCTGTCGTAGCGGCCGCGCACGTCCTGATAGACGCGGATGTAGCCGGCGCGCAGCAGCGGCTCGTCGGCCGGCGGAAGCGTCATCGCCACGTGCGGGCTGCTCATCTGCGTGGTCGGCTTGTCGGCGCCGTACGGTGTGCGCGTGAGGATAATCGGCGCGGGAGCGGAGCCTTTCGGAGTGACGATGACGGTGTGCAGCTTCACGCCGTCGCGCATCGGGATCATCACCTCGCGCCGCTCGTGATCGAACGCCTCGGTCACCGGCGAGAACTCTTTCGGGATCTCGCTCTGCGCGGCAAGCGGCTGCGCCAGAACACACACGAGCAACAGGCTGGATCTCAATTGCATCGACATACCCGCAGTTTATCCCGCGCGTTGCTGGTGTTTCAGCGCGGCCAGCGTGGGGGCACCGGAGATCCCGCGTCTACGCGCGGGATAAACTGGGTGAAGTTACCGCTTCGCCAGCCTATCCGCGTTCTGTTCGTACACCGCGGTGTTCGGGTCTCCGTTCGTCTTCCCGATCGAAGCGGCGCGCCGATAGTTCTCGAGCGCTAGATCGAGCGTGCCCGCGCGCTCCAGCGCCTCGCCGAGGCTGTCGTACACGTTCGCGGATTCAGGGTAGTTCTCTGCGTTTGCGCGGAAGACCTCGATCGCGTCTTGAACATGCCCCGCCTGCAGGAGCCGGTATCCGATCTGGTTCACCGTTGCCTCCGGAATCGGCAGTGCGAATCCGATCCGCGCCGAGGCCTTTGCGTAATGCTCTCGCGCGCGGGCGAAGAGCTTCTTCGGGTCGTCCGTCGGAGGGCCGAGCACGAAGCGGAAAGGCTCGAACACCTTGCGCAGCCCGGCGTAGTGCGTGGGAAGGACGACCGAACCGTGGTCCTCATCCGCAAAACGGACGGCCTCAAACTCGAGCGTCTTCGGCGCGCGCTTCTCGAGGAGCGCCTTCAAGGCGTCGAATTCGCGGTCGAGCTCCGCACCCTCGTTCCCGACGGAGACCACCAGCGTCACCGGACGATCGGAAACCTTCTTCACCCATTCCGTCGCGCGCCGGTAGACGTAACGGTCGTCCCACGTGAGCGTCGGACTCACGGCGATCACGCCGTTGAACAGTCCGGGGCGCGTGAGGAACGTATGCATCGCAAACAGTCCGCCGAACGAATGTCCTGCGAACACGCGGTAGGGCTGCGTTCTGTAGTTCTTCTCGACGTACGGAATCACCTCGGTGGAGATGAAGTCGAGAAACCGATCCCCGCCTCCGCTGGTCGGCGTCGGAAACCTCTGCCCGTTCCCGCCGTCCATCGCTTCGACTTTCGTCGGCGTGAGGTCCCGCGTGCGATCGGTGTTGCTGATGCCCACGATGATGACCTCGGGCATGCGCCCTTCGCGCGCGAGGAAGTCGACGACGGCCGCGGTGTGGCCGATCTGCCGATCGCCATCGGTCATGTAGAGCACGGGATAGGCACGCGCACCGCGGGCGTAGGAGGCCGGCGTGCGGACGAGGATCGTGCGCGTCTCGGTAAGAACTTTCGATTCGATTTGAATCGGGACGGGGACGTCCGGCGCCGGTTGCGCAGCGACCGAAGAGACCAGGACCACCAACAGAGCGCAGAGAGCAGCACGCATGAGCAAATGCCTCCGCCGAGGATTCTAGGGGCGAGCGTGGGCTGCGGTGCCGCGGTTCACGAGTCGGTCACGAGAATGTGTTCGTGGCGAATCACTCCTTCTTCGGCTTCGGAGGAATAGGCTTCCCGAAATCCTTCAGATACGCCGCGCGCATTTTTTCGACGTGCGGGATGAGATCCGCGTGCTCGGGATCGCGTGAGAGCTCCTCGGCCGTGTAGTAGACCTGCAGCGCCGCTTCCATTGCCTCCGCGCGTTTCCTATTGATGGCTGACGAGAGGTCGGCCGCGAAGGTCTCCAATCCATCGGCAAGGGCGAGGTACTCGAACTCTTCGGCAGTCCGAGGCTGCCTGCCGTCCGGCAGACGGCCGTCGTGGGTCTGGCGCGGTCCTTTGTCGTCGAGGAACGGGATCTTCTTCCGCATCTCGGCCAGCTCACGAAGGATCGGTTCGGCGTCGAGTTTCTTCTTCTTGTTCACTATGACATTTTCCTCCCCAAAAGACCGGGCGCGCCAACGCGCGCCCGGTCCCACTACTCTCAACTACCGCGTTTACGACGGTTTGATCGGCGACGGCGTCACCGGCGGTTTCGCCGGGTCGGCCGGTTTTGTCGGATCCGCCGGAGGTGCCGCGGGCGGTTTCAAGCGCCGCCGGCCGTATCGCGGGAGACGGCTCATGGTCTCCACGTGCGGCAACAGATTCGCGTGATCCTCCTGCCGCACGAGCTGGCGGCTGACGTTGTACGCCTGCAGGGCCGCGTGACCGATGCGATGACGGCGGACGAGGTTCGCCGCGACGACACCGCGGAGCATCGAGCGCAGCTCGGTCTCCACGGCGGTCCAGCGCGCGACTTCGTCCTCGGCTTGATGCAGCTCGTCGGGCGTATTGCCGATGACGTTCTGCACGATGTCCGAGGCGCCGACCGCATTCATGGCCTCGCGTGCGAAGTCGACGTTCACGCGAGCGAGTCGCTTGATCTGCTTCAGCTCGCGATTGTTCGGCAACTGCACGAACTCCGGGATCTGGGTCCGCAGCGCGCGCAACTGATCGACGACCTGCTCCGGTGTGAGCATGGGCGTGCCGGTTTCCGCCGACGCGGTCTTCTTCGAAAGGGTGTTTCCGAGGATGGACATGGTTTCACTCCCGTCCCTGAAAGGGACTGCTTTGAATCGGCGCCGCATGGCCGCGCGATCGCCGATTCGGCCGATGATCCCCGAAGTCCGGACCTCGGGAGTCCAACCGGCAAACGCAAACATCACGATTGACGGTCAACGCGTTGAACAAGCGCTGGAGGAGCTACGCTCAAACTCCACGTGGATCGCGATGGGCATCAACAGCACCACTGTCACTTCACGCTTGCCGGGAAGTACTGGGCGACCCGTCGGTCGGTGGTTCCACTCCCTGCGCTCGATCTTCCGGCGTGGCTCAACCGGCTCTGGCGGCTGATCCAGAAGGTAAACCCGAGCTCCGTAACGTGTCAAACATCTCGTTCTAACCCGTTGTGCGGACTGGAGTTGAGTTGTTGCGGTGAGATTGGAATCAACAGCGTGTTTCACGCCGTGGCGACGGAGTTTGCGGCCGTGGCAGCGCAGTTCACTGACGCGGCGGGGCAGTTCGCACGCGTGACAACGCAGTTCACTGACGTGGCAGCGCGGTTCGCGGGGGGCGAATCGAATATCACCGTGTGCGAAACCAAAGTTCACGCGCGTGAACTCGACGTGCATGTGCGCGAAAAACGTCTGGATGCACGATCACCGTCGGTGCACGGAGAGATCCCGCGTCTTCGCGCGGGATAAACTGGAGAACCGACTACGCGCGCAACGCTTCCACCGGCGTCAACCGCGCGGCGGACAGCGACGGATACAGCCCCGCGAACAACCCCACCCCGATCGCGAACCCGGTCGAGATCATTACGCCGAAGTTGGAGATGGGGAGGCCGGCGGGGAAGAAGCCGGAGATGCCCTGGATGGCGAGGAAGCCGAGGCCGAGGCCGAGGGCGGCGCCGGCGACGGAGAGCGAGATCGACTCGATCAGGAACTGCAGGAAGATCGAG
>DASYGV010000178.1:0-18551 GCA_035999335.1 Thermoanaerobaculia bacterium
GTCGATCTGTGAGTTACACTCTGTCACGACGCGGGCACCTCCGAGCGCTGTACTCTGTTTGGCTAGACACCCTCAGAATACAAGCACTTGCGAGTGCCCGCTTCGTTTTTGTGCGCTGTGTTCGTGAATAATCCGGGCTAAGCTGATCGAGAAGATTGCCGAGAACATCTTGTCGGCGCTCAAGACGCCGGAGGAAGCGATCTTCAAGCGGCGCGAGAAGTAGGCGCTGCCCAACTTCATCGCCCAGCATCGGCCCGGCCGGGGAGGCGATCGGAGAGGTCGACGGCCGGCGCGATTGATTCGCATTCGTAGTTCGTCGTCCGGCGCCACGCTTTCCACAGCACGCGACCTCGCGCGTTTACTCATCGCGACCACGCGACGTCCGACGGAGATCCTCACGACCACGCAGACGACGAGCGACGGCAAGGCGACGAACGTCGGCATCGGCTGGCGCATCGCCAAGGACGAACAAGGCCGCACGTTTCTGCATCACGGCGGACAGTCCACCGGCGGCCGCGCGTTCGTGTTGATCTATCCGAAGGAGCGTGTCGGAGTCGCTTTCGTCTCGAACCTTCGTTTGCGCCGTTCAGCGAAAAAGAGGCGGCGGCGATCGCGGCGCGATTCCTGCCCGCTTCGCAGTAATCTGCACGCGTGCAGATCGCGTGTGTCCTCTTTCCCGACCTCACGCAGCTCGACCTCACCGGTCCGTATGAAGTCTTCCACCGTCTTCGCGGCGTGACCGTGCACCTCGTCGCCGCGTCGCTGGATCCGGTGGTGAGCGAAGGCGGGCTCGCGATCCTGCCGACCATTACGTTCGACACCGCGCCGCCGTGCGACGTGCTGTTCGTCCCCGGCGGTCCCGGCGTGAACGACGCGATGCTCGACGACGCCGCCCTGGCGTTCGTCAGCCGTCAGGGCGCACATGCCGCGTGGGTCACGTCCGCCTGCACCGGCTCGCTCCTCCTCGGCGCGGCCGGACTCCTCGCCGGAGTCGAAGCCACGACGCACTGGGCGTCGATGGAGTTCCTCGAGCCCTTCGGCGCCTGGCCCGTGTCGAAACGCGTCGTCATCAGCGGCAACCGCATCACCGGCAGCGGCGTCACCGCCGGGATCGACGTCGCCCTCACCCTCGCCGAACAAACCCACGGCAAACGCGCCGCCGAGGAGATCCGCCTGGCCATCGAGTACAACCCGGACGCGCCGGTTGAGGAGGTCGTGCGCGCCGCCGTCCTCGCCAGGCTAGCCCCCGTGAAAGACCGCCGCCGCCGGGTCGTGGCGGAGGCGGCCAAGAAACTGACGAGTTAGAACGGGGGCGCGGGCTTCCGGCCCGCCCCCCCACGCGCGTAATCCCCCGTGGACAGCAGCCCCACGGGGCCGGCTGACGAACTATCTCTCCGAGCTGGAGTGGGGGCGGAAGGTGCCGGTCTCTTACGGCTGTTCTCCAGTTCGCCAGCGCTCTCTGCGTAAACCCAGCGGAACTGCTCGGTGACTTCTCGCCATCGGTACTCAGAAGACTTTCCCGGTTGAGAAAATGATTCGACAGTCGTGTATGATCAGTGGGAATAAATCTCAAAATTGCTGGTTTAACGCTGACCTGTAAGGTCAGCGTTAACTTATCCGGCAACTCGACGAATCGAACGCATTTGAACTATATTTGCAACCGCGTAAGTTCTACTATTCGAGGAGTATCAAATAACTTATACTAGGAGAAATCATGACGGACGATCCCGTTAATCACGATCCGTCAACCGACACGTTCAACCGCGAGCACGTCACCCTGTCTGATTGCGCGATCGGCCTGCGGTTCGACGCGGTACGTATTCGAAATCTCCGTGTCCTGATCACGGAGGAGTCGCCCAATGTGTGGGTGGCGGAGGGGTTGGAGATCGACTACGCCGCGCAGGGTCGATCGGTCGCTGAGGTCAAGCAGCGGTTCCAGGACGGACTGCGCGCGACGATTAATGAACACCTTCGGCAGTATCGAAGCATTGAAAACTTACTCGTGCGCGCACGCGACGACGTTTTCATGGAATTTCAGGATGCGATCGAAGGGCCGGTGCTCTACTCGCAGGTCAGCATCCACGTCGAGCCGATAGAAGACGAGTTGCCGATCACCTACCTTCGGAAGGCCGCCTAGCGCGGCCTTCCGCTTTTGCACAGCAATTCACGTGCGGTATAATCCCATCAATAACCATGGGACAGCACCCCGTACCGAAGGACCGGTTCTTGGCAGTCCTCACCAAGTATGGATTCACTTTCGAATCCGTGGATGATGGCATGACGCGCTTCCTTCGGGAAGGTACAGCCGCTGAGAGACACTTCATAGATGATCCCGTAGCTCGTCGTATCGTCATGAGGTTCGCTCACAAGTACCGCATCCCGCGCGTCGAATTCTGGCCCGCCTCGCTTAAGGCCGTCATCCCCGAGGAATGACCGCGCGGCGGCTGTCGCAGAAGCTCGTGCTGTTCACTCTACGACGACAGTCTCCCTCACCGCGGAGTCGGGCACTCTGCGGAGAGCATCTTCACGACGGTCTTCTAGAATCAGCGCGATCGCCTCTGCGAGATTCGCGCGAGCCTCGGCTGACGTTCGACCTTGTCCGTTGGCTTCGGGAATCTCGGCGCAGTAAGCGATGAACCAGTCGTCGTCGCGCTCGATGATCGCCGTGAATTCGTTGTGCATCCGAGCCCCATTCTACCGGGCGGGCTGGAAGCCTGGCCCTCCAGTAGACTGAAGGTCGCATCATGCCCACGAGACTCTTCCTCATTTCCCCTGCCTCCCTCAATGGTCTTCGCGCGGCGCAGATCATGTCTCCGCGGGCAATGTTCGACGTGGCGGTCCGGTATCGGTCCGAAGAGGGCGTGCCGGTCGGGGATGCGTTTGCGTTCATGAGCGCGCTGTATTTTCGCGGGAAGATCGCGTATGCGCGGCGGTTCGCGGTGCCGTCCGCGATCATCGGCGGCGATGGGGTTTTCATCATCACCTCGGGCTACGGACTCGTGCCGCCGGACTGGCGGCTCACCGCGGAGCGGATGAAGCGGATGCGCAAGATCGACATCGATATGGCGACGCGCAATTACGTGAAGCCATTGCGCGAGCATGCGCAGCTCATCGCCCGCGCGCTCGATCCCGCGCCGGACGCGCAGGTCGTCCTCCTCGGCAGCGTGGCGACGGGCAAATACGTCGACGTGCTGAAGCCGATCTTCGGCGAGAAGCTGCGGTTTCCGTCCGCGTTCGCAGGCCTCGGCGACATGGCTCGCGGAGGATTGATGCTTCGCGCCGCGCGCGCGGGCGTCGAGCTCGACTACGTCACCCTCGACGCCAACCGTCGCCGCCCACCCGGCGCCACGGGCAAAATGCCCACGTTATGAAGCGCATCACCATCCCCACCAACCTCCCCGAAGTCATCCTGAAGTTCGGCGCGCGCGAAGTGCGTCTCACGAACCTGCGCAAGCCGTTCTGGAAGAAGCTCGGCATCACCAAGCGCGACCTCCTGCAGTACTACGCCGACGTCTCGCCGTGGCTGCTGCCGCACCTCGAGGACCGCGCGATGGTGATGAAGCGTTACCCCAACGGCGCGGAAGGCGACTTCTTCTACATGAAGCGCGCGCCGGAGCCGCGGCCGAAGTGGATCGAGATCTGCGACATCCCCCACGGCAGCGCAGGGGTGGTGAATTTCCCGATCGTGCAGGACCTCCCTTCGCTGCTCTGGCTAATCAACCTCGGCTGCATCGACCTCAACCCGTGGTACGCACGCTGCGAGGACACCGACCGTCCCGACTTTCTCCACTTCGACCTCGATCCCGGCCCGGGCGCGGACTTCGCGAAAGTGCGCGAGGTCGCGTTGCGCGTGCGCGACATCCTCGGCCAGCTGAAGATGCCGACGTACGCGAAGACCACCGGCTCGCGCGGCATCCACGTCTATATCCCCATCGTGCGCGGCCCGGTGCAGAAGGAAGTGTGGACGTTCGCGAAAGCGATCGCGATCGAGCTCGAGACGCGCCACCCGAACATCATCACCGCCGAATACGCGAAGGCGAAACGGCCGCACGGACGCGTGCTCGTCGACTACAACCAGAACGCGTGGGGCCGCACGCTCTCGTCGATCTACTCCGTGCGCCCGACCCCGTTCGCCGGCGCGTCGATGCCGGTGACGTGGGACGAGGTCGAGGACGGCGTGAACATCGAAGACTTCCGCATCGACAACGCCCTCGCGCGCCTCGAAGAGGTCGGCGATCTGTGGAAGCCCGTGGTCGCGAAAACGAAACGCGTGGATCTCTACAAAATTTTCAAGAAGTGAACGGCTGTTCTCTCTCGCTGTGAAGCTCATCGCTCATCTCTCATCACTCATCGCTCTGATCTCGCTCGGCGCGATCCTCGAAGCCCAAGCCGTTCGCATCACCGAAAAGCCCTCCGGCCTGGTCTCCGGCGTTTTGTACGTACCCGTCATCGCAACCGCGCCCGTCGAGAGACTCGCTCTGTTCGTCAATGGCGTCCAACTCACCGCGACGCCGGGACAGCAGATGACCGCGCAGGTGAACGTCGGCTATTACATCCGCCGCCTGCGCATGCGCGCGGTCGGCTACGACGCGCAGGGCAACATCGCCGGCGAAGACGAGATGGTCGTCAACGATCCGCGTCCGCCGTTCCGCGTGCGGCTGCAGGGACCGCAGCAGTGGCCCGAGAGCGGGACCATCGAGCTGCACGCAAACGTGCTGCGTCCCGCGGAGATCTCGATCACCGGCGTCGACTTCTACGTCGGCGAAGAGAACGTCGCCACCTCGGCGATGCCGCCGTACACGACGAGCGTCGACGCGGCGAAGTTCCCCGGCGCGATCTACGCGCGCGTCGTCGCGCGCTCGACGCGCGGCGAGGAGGCGAACGACGTCTTTTTCTTCGGCGATCGCGCGCACGCGCAGACCGACGTCACCGTGCAGCAGATCCCGGTCTCCGTCGCCGACGGGAACGCGCCGTTGCGCGCGGACCAGATCACGCTCGTCGACAACGGCACGCCGCGTCCGATCGAGACCCTCGTCGCCGCAAACGATCTGCCGCTGAACGTGATCCTGCTCATCGACTACTCCGAGAGCATGCTCGAAGAGCTCCCGGTGGTGAAGGCCGCGGCGAAGCAGTTCGCGCGCGCGCTGCTGCGGCCGCAGGACCGCCTCGCCGTCGCCGGCTTCAATCAGAAAACGTTCTGGCTCACCGGCTACACGAACGACTGGAACAGCGTCGCGCAGGCCGTCGACCGCGTGCAGCCGATCGGCGAGACGCACCTGTACGACAGCGTCGTCGAGATGCTCTACCAAATCCAGAAAGTGCCCGGGCGCCACGCGCTGGTCGTGCTGACCGACGGCGTGGATCAGGGCAGTCGCTTCAAGCTCGATCACCTCGTGCACTACGCGCGCTACGCCGGCGTGCCGGTGTATCCGGTGGTGAAGAACAAATCGTTGTCGCGATGGATGAAGCTCGGCGTCGGACGCCTGCAGGCGCGCAGACTCGACCGCGTGGCCGACGACACCGGCGCGACGTATTTCATCATCCAGAACGAGCGCGAGCTCGAGCGCGTCTACACGCGCATCGCTCAGGAACTGCGGCTGCAGTACCAGATCATCTTCTACTCGGAGGCTGAGGTGCCGGATCAGTGGCGTTCGCTGCGCGTCGTTTCGAGCGGCGGACACAATCTGCGGATCCCGAAGGGGTACTTCCCGTAGTTGCGAGTTGCGAGTTCCGAGTTGCGAGCAGCAACTCCCTCGCAACTCGCAACTCGGAGCTCACAACTCCCATCGGGCACAAACCGTGAACTTCGCGCTCCCGGACAATGGAGCATGGATCCCCTCTTTTTCCGGAGACGCCGAAGCGTCACCGCATCCACGGCGGTCTGCGGACCGAGCGTCAGGAGCACATCTTCACGTGGATGGCGGTCGTGGCCGTGCTGCTGTACGCGACGCTGTGGGTCGGCGCGATCACGGAGATCGAGCGCGTGCGCAACACTCCGGTCGTGGTTGCAGACGGCGAGCACACGGAGCCTGCCGAGACTCCGCCGTCGCCGGCGAAGAGCCTCTCCACTTTCGGGCCGCAGCTGCCGAAGGCGACCTACCTGACCGATGCGATGCTCGGATTCCTCCATCCCCTGCGCGGCGAGAGCGGCGACCTGCGATACGCGCCCGCGCTGCCCGGCGCGCGCGTCGTGCGGACCGCGCCGGGCGACGCGGTCGCGGTCATCGACGGAGTGCAGGTCGACTTCACCGCGCCGCGCAAGCCGGGCATTTACCCGTTCTCCGTGGAGATCGACGACGCGCGCCGTTCCGTCGAGGACATCAGCATCGTCACGCTGGTGCCGCGCTCGGAGAAACGCGCCGGACGCATCGGCACGTACCAACTCGGCACGTGGCCGTTCGAACGAGGCGGCACGCCGAAAACGCCGCGCTACGCCGCGCCGAGCGGCTTCATTCAGGTCACCCCTGAAAACCAGGACTTTCAAATCTCCGAGCACTTCCGGCTGAGGCAGTTCCTCACCAAAGACCAGTTCAACGTCTGGCCGAAGTACGTCCTCATCGACCCGCTGCTCATCGACAAGCTGGAGCTGACGATCGAGCAACTGCAGGCCGAGGGCGTGCGGGTGGAAAATGTGCACGTGATGAGCGGCTTTCGCACGCCGCGCTACAACGTCGGCGGCGGCAACACGGCCGGACGCGCGAACCTCAGCCGTCACATGTACGGCGACGGCGCGGACGTCTACGTCGACAACAACCGCGACGGCCAGCCCGACGACATCACCGGCGACCGGCGCGTCACGACGGCGGACGCGGAGAAATTCGCGCGCGCGGCCGAGCGCGTGGAGGGCGAATATCGCGCGCTCCTCGGCGGCGTCGGCGTCTATCCCGCGTGCTGCGGGCACGGACCTTTCACACACGTCGACGTGCGCGGCTATCGCGCCCGCTGGCGCGGGTCTGGAAGTGGTTGATTCGAAGGAGGTAGGCAGTGACTACAGAGATCCAATGCCCCGAGTGTCAGAGCAGCCGCCCTGATCCATCGGTGGTCTGCCCGATGTGCGGCGCACCGCCGCTGCGAGCGGACGACCAGCGGAACGTCGAAGAGGAAGTGCGCTCGCAGGACCTCGAGCCGTACATCACCCTGCGGTACATCGCGTTCCTGTTCAAGATCCTGGCGGTGATCATGGTGATCATGCTGATCGCGGAGATCGTCGCCGGACTCACCGCCGACGCTGCCGAGGCGCTGCCGACGCTGATCGGCGAGATCACGCAGCTGGTCGTGCTGGCGGGGCTGATGTGGGGCGGCGGCGACCTGACGCTGCTGCTGATCGACGCCGGGCATGACTTGCGCGTGGTGCGCATCCTCCTCGGCCGAGTCAACGCCGAGCTGCATCGGAAGGGGCAGGACAAAGTGTAACGAGCGCCGGAGGCGCAGCAGAAGGTAGCCGGTGGCGAGCGCGAACGCGCCGCCACCGGCATGACGATGTGTTCAAGTCCGCGCCCCGGCAGGGGCGCAAGACATCCTCTGCCGCCCCTGCCGGGGCGGGATCCTTTTCGCACGGCCCACGTTTCCGGTGGCGGCGCTTTGCGCTCGCCACCGGCTACCTTCTGCGGCGCCTCTGGCGCATAGAGCCCTACATCAGCTCTTTCCTGCGCGCGGCCATCCGCTCGCCGAGCTCGCGCAGCTCCGCGCGCTCCATCGTTTTCCGCGCGCGGGGGAACATCTCTTCCTCTTCCTCATCGGCGTGGTGCTCGACGAGCTCCTTCAGCACCTTCGCCTTCGCCTTGAGGTCCTCGGCGTTGTCGCCTTCGCGCGTTCCGGGCAACACCATGTCGACGACGTGGTGCTCTTCGTAGGCTTCATAGATCATCACCTGATCGTCTTTCTTCTTCGCGGCCTCGCGGAACGCGGGATAGAAGATCTCTTCCTCGATCGTCGTGTGGACCTTCAGCTCCTGTTCGACTTGCGAGAGCAACTTCTCGCGGCGCGCACCGGTCGCCTTCTCCAGAGACCCGAGGAGCGTGCGGAGCATCTCGTGGTCCTGTTTGAGGAGCGCGACCGCGTCCTGCGGTTTTTTCGCGGGTGTTTTCTTTTTCGTGGCCATTCTTTGCCTCCACGGATGGAAGATCACAAATCCTGCCAATTGACAGGTCCGCCGCGGCTCGGTCAAGATGTTGACCACTCATGCCGGGCGAACGCGATCTGGTCACGGGCGTCATTCAGCTCGCGAACCTTCTCATCCGCCGCCTCGGACCCGTTTTCGAGAAGGCGAAGATCACACCACAGCAGTGGTCGGTGATCTCCGCGCTGTCGCATGAGGAGGCCCCGGTCACCCTGGTCGCGCTCTCGCGGCGCCTCGGCGTCACCAAGCAGAACATGACCGGGATGATGGCGCGCCTCGAGCAGCTGGGACTTGCCGAGCGCCACGACGACCCGCAGGATCTTCGCTCGTCGCGGGTGCAGCTCACGCGGCGCGGACGCGCACTCGTCGAAAAGCTCCGTCCGGCGTATGAGGAGTGGATTACATCGGTCGGCGGCGCGGCGCTGAATGAACGCGAGCTGCAGACGCTCACAAGGACGATGGAGCGGTTGATCGAAGCGTTGTCGTGAGCCGCGGCCCCACGACGCGGTTTCTTCCCGCGTTCTTCGCCTCGTAAAGACGCTGATCGGCGGTACGGAACAGCGCCTCGCGATCCGCGCCGTCGAGCGGAAACATCGCGGCTCCGATGCTCACGGTCACCGCCGAGCCGTCCTTCGGCGCGGCGAGGCGCTCGACGTTGACGCGAATGCGCTCGGCGATCGTGGCGAGTGCGTTCGCGTCGACTTGCGGCACGACCACGGCGAATTCCTCACCGCCGTAGCGCGCGGGAAAATCGACGGTGCGCACGGTCTCGCGAATCGTCTGCGCCACGCGGCGCAGCGCGTCGTTGCCGGCGAGGTGGCCGTGCGCGTCGTTGTATTTCTTGAAGCGATCGAGATCGAGGATCAGGATCCCGAACGTCCCGGGATAGCGATCGGCGCGCTCGAGCTCCGCGTTGATGCGCTCGCTGAACGCGCGGAAGTTCGGCAAGCTGGTGAGGTCGTCCGTGCGCGCGCGAGCCTTCAACTCATCGGCCATGTGATTGAACGCGACACCCAGCGTCGCGATCTCGTGATCGCCGGCGACGGGCGCGCGGGCGGTGAGATCGCCGGCGGCGATCTTGTCCGCGGCCGCGGAGAGCTCTTCGATCGGCCGTACGACTTTGCGCAGCGTCGTCTGCACCGCTGCGAATCCGAGGAGCGCGACGATCCAGGCGATCGCGAAACCGGTCGACATCATCGTCGACGTCTCGCGCTCGAGCGCCGGGAGCTGCAGCGCGATCTCGGACTTGCGTGCGGCGATGATCCGTTGCGCCTCGGCGATGATCGCAGCGGATGTCGACTCGACATCTGCCGGTTCCGGCGCCGGCTCGTGGATGATCTCGCGAAAGGCTTTGACGCGGCCGTGGAGCGTGCCAAGGTCGATGCGGGCGAGCGAGTCGTCGGTGAGGAGCTGCACGACGACGCGGTAGCGTTGCGGCGTTTCGCTGCCGGCGAGGAAGCGCGCGCGATATCCGTTCTGCGCGCGGACCAGCTCTTCGAGCACCGCCGCGGCGCGCGTCTCGATGGAGATGAGCCGCGTCCAGCGCTGCTGCGCGAGACGCGCGCGCCAACTCAGCCCGAAGGCGATGGCGAAGAGCGCGAGCGTGAACGCCCCGGTGAGGAGGAGCACGCGCGTGCGGAGATGCTGGCGGCGCACGCTGCGAGGATAATCGCGCCGCGGTGGACTTGAAAGCGATCTACCTCACAACGCTCGCACGTTGCGCTCCGGACGTGCTCGTGCGCGCGCATGTCACTGGCGACATGCCGCGCAACGTCGTCGCGATCGGCAAGAGCGCTGGGGCGTTGCTCGATGGCGCGGCCGCGGTGCACGCGATCGACGACGCGTTCGTCGCGATTCCGGACGGCTATCGATTGCCCGCGACTCGCGCGCAGGTGCACGTCGGCGGACATCCGCACATGACGCGTGCGAGCTTCGATGCCGGCCGCGCGTTGCTTGCGTTCGTCGATGCGCATGACGACATCCTCTTCCTCGTCTCCGGCGGCGGGTCGGCGTGCGTCGAAGTGCCGCTCGTCGATGAAGAGACTGCCGCCCGAGCGAACGCGACGTGGATCGCGTCAGGGATGTCGATCGCCGAGATCAACGCGCGGCGACGCACGATGTCCGCGATCAAAGGAGGGAAGCTCGCGGCGCGCGTGCGTGGACGCGCGGTGACGCTCGTGTACTCCGACGTGTCCACCGGCGCGCTGCACGACGTCGCGTCCGGACCAACGGTGCCGGGGTCGAAAGCCGTGCTCGTCGCCGACAACACGACGCTCGTCCGAGCCGCGGCGCAAATCATTCGTGACAACGCGGTAGTGATCGAAGAACAGATCGAAGGCGATGTGGAGGACGCGGCGCAAGTGCTCGCCGGCCGGGCGAAGCAGTTGCAGCCGGGGCAGGTTCTCGTCGCCGGCGGAGAGCCGACGGTCGTGGTGCGCGGCGATGGACGTGGAGGGCGTTGCAGTGAGTTGGCGGTGCGGTTTGCGCTGCTGAGCGCGTGCGAGGCCGTGTTTGCGAGCTCGGATGGTGTGGATGGAAATTCGGGGGCGGCGGGGATCTATTTGCCGGGCCGGCTGGAAGCCGGCGGAGCGGCCGGCTGGAAGCCGGCGCTCCGCGCGAGCGATTCGTATCCCGTTGCCGTGCAACTCGGTGAGCCGATTATGATTGCGCCGACGGGGAACAATCTGCGGGACCTCTTCCTCGTGGCTTGCGTTTAGCAAGCAAGCGCCACGGTCAACGCGCGCATCCGATGAACGTCGACGATCCGGCAGATCCGCTCCTGCCTCCTCCGCACCGAGGCAGGCATCGCTCCGCGCGCGAACGTCAGCGCTCGGGGCCGATGGTCGGTTGCCTCAAGGGCATCCTCTGGGTCTTCGGAATCACATTCCTCGTCCTCTTTCTGGTGATCGGCGGCGGCTGGTGGTACGTCGGCACCACGAACTTCGCCGGCTACGTCAAAAAGAAAATCGAGGCGACCCTCGAGGCGAGGCTCGAGCGCGACGTCACGATCGGCAGCGTGGAGTTCGTTCGCACGCGGCCGCAGAAAATCATCATCAACGACTTGCGCATTGCCAACGCGCGCGATGCCGTCGCGCCGCATTTCGCGACGGTCCGGCAGATCGAGATCACCGGCAACGTGCAGTCGTTCTGGGGCCGCTCGGTCAAGCTCGATCGCGTCGACGTGCGTGAGCCGCGGCTCTGGTTCGAGGTCTTCCCCGACGGCCGCCACAACTTCCCGCAGTGGAAGACCGGCCCGCGCCGCAGCTTCGAGATCGTGCATCTCGAGATCGGAAAGCTCTACATCGACGACGCCGCGTTCGGCTTCAACGACCGCAAGCACGACATCGCCGCGCTGGCGCAGAAGATCGACTCCACCGTGTCGATCACGCGCGCCGAGGGGCTTTACGAAGGGACCATGAACAGCCCGATCGTGCGCGTGCGGCTGCAGGACTACGAGCCGTTCGACGTCGACATGCGCGGCGCTTTCCGTTACACGCCCGGCGTCCTCGCGCTGCAGACGGTCGCGCTGCGCGGACGCGGCATCGAAGCGTTCTTCTCCGGAAAGCTCGATCCGATCAGCGAGGCCGCGTACGACCTGCGCGTCACGTCGAAGCTCGACCTCGAGCGCGTACGCGAGATATTCCGCGTCGAGCAGCCGCTGGAGGGAACGCTCGCACTCGACACGCGGCTTCGCGGGAAATCCGGCGACTTCGAGATGACCGGCGGATGGAGCGCGCCGGAGATCGTCGCCGACACGTACACGCTCGGCAACGCGAAGGGTCGTCTCACGGTCACCGATCAGGACATGGTCGTCGACGTCGAGAAGGCGTCGTACGGCGGCGGCACGATCGGCGCGCACTACTCGCTCGCGAAATTCGTGGAGCCCTACCCGATGCAGGTCGACCTCCGCTACTACAACATCGGCATCGAGCCGCTCTTCAGCGACTGGGGCGTCGAGAACACCGGCCTGCGCGGCGCGGCAACGGGACAGCTCAGCTATCGCTGGAACAAGGACAAGGTGCTCGAAGGCGCGGGCCAGGGAACGGCGCGGCTGACCAAGAACGCCGCCGTGTTCTCGCAAGCGCGCTACCCGATTCCCATCGCCGGCACAACGGGCTTCACGCTCGATAGAGGCGTAGTCACGTTCCGCAACGCGGAGCTCGACACCGACGCATCGCACGTGACGCTCGCGGGGTCGCTGAAGATCGAAGGCGTGGTCACCGATCTGCGGATGGACATCCGCAGCACGGACTTCGCGGAGCTCGACCGCCTCGGCTACAACTTCGCGCACTCCGCCGACAAGAAAGACTACGAGCTCCTCGGCCTCGGCGGCGCGGGCACGCTCCGCGGAACGATTCAAGGACCGATCGACACACCGCAGGTGAGAGCTCAGATCGTCGGCACCAATACCCGCTACAACGAAGTCGTCCTCGGCAACGCGAACATCGATCTGTTCTACGACGGCAATCTCTCGACGCTCGCCTTCAACCGCGCCGACTTCACCAACGAAGACGGCGGGCGGCTCGGATTCACCGGCACGATCGAGTTCCCCGACAGCGGCCCCGGACCGCGCTTCACCATCGTCGCCGACGCGCTCAACTATCCCGCGCAGCGCGCGATCGACGCGGTCGGGCTCGATCTGAAAATCGGCGAAGGGCTGGCGATCGGCCGGCTGGTCGTCAATGGCACACCCGAAAGCGGCAGCGCCACGTTCATGGACCTGACCATCTTCCGCGCCGATGCCACGCTCGCGTTGAACGGCGCGGTCAACTGGCTTCCCGGCGAAGGCAACGTCTCGTTCGACCTCGGCATCGCCGCCACGAATTTCCCGGTCGCGGACATCGCCTCGTTCCTCGACTTCGCGGACATCCCGGTCACGGGAAAGCTCACAGGCACGCTGAAGATCGCCGGACGCAAGGAGTCGCTCGAAGGCAGCGGCAAGGTGACGGTGCGCGAGGGCGCGATCATGGGCGAGCCGATCGACGTCGCGTCCGCCGACATCGTTTTCACGCAGGGACGCATGCGGGCGACGAACGTGCTGGTGCGCGCGCCCGCCGGTGAGATCAGCGGCGAAGCGGAGCTCGATCTCGTGAACGAGCGCTTCAGCTACACGATCTCGTCGAGCGCCATCGATCCGTCGAAGCTGAAGATCGCCGCCGGCCTCGCCGATCTCCTCGGCGGGAAGATCGTGCTGAAGTCGACCGGCGCCGGCACGTTCACGCAGCCGGAGCTGGTCGTCGAAGCGCAGCTCGAAGACGCGACGCTGCGCGGACTCACACTGCCCGCGGGAACGGCGCCGCCGTCGATCTACATCGCCGTCCGCGGCGGGCGTCTGATCGTGCGCGGAGCGATCGCGGACATCGTCACGATCGAAGGCGAAGGCTCAGTCGGCGAGAACATGGCCGTCGACGGCAACGTGCGCATCGTCGTGAACGACATCGCGCGCGCGGTCGCGATCTCCCCGCTCACGTCCTCGCTTCCCGCGGCGGGAAATCTCGTCCTCGACTTGAAGCTCGGTGGACGGCTCTCGCCGATCGAAGCGCTCGTCGTCGAAGCGACGGCGCCGGTGTTCAACTTCAAGTTCGCCGACCACGAGTTCACCGCGCCGGAGCCGCTGCGCATCGCGCTGCGCAACGGCCGGATCGAATTCGACTCGTTCGCGCTCCGCCGCGCCGACTCCGTCTTCGCCGTCACCGGCTTCGCGGAGATCACCGGCAACAAGCGCCTCGACGTCGACGTGCGCGGACGCATCGAGGCCGCGCTGCTGCAGCTCTTCATGCGCGACGTACGCGCCGAAGGACACATGGACGTCGCGATGAACGCGGGCGGAACGATGTCCGCGCCGAAGTTCACCGGCACGGCGGAGCTGATCGACGCGGAAGTGAAGTTCTCCGGCTTCCCGCAGCTCATCGACGAGATCAACGGAAGGCTGCGTTTCCGCGGCGACCGCATCGAGATCGAATCGCTGCGCGCGACCGTCGGTGGCGGCACGGTGGTCGCGGGCGGCTTCGTCACGCTCGAGGGACTGCTGCCCGCGCGCGCGCGCATCACGCTGCAGGGCACGGACGTCGCGCTGCGCGCGTACGAGGGCATGACGATCGAAGGGAACTTCACGCTGCTGCTCAGCGGCGATCTCGAGCGCGCATCGCTGACCGGCGACGTCGACGTCACGCGCGCGCTCTACTTCCGCGACTTCGACATTCAACAGACGCTGCTCAACGTGATCCTGTCACGCACGCGCGTGGCGCCGACCACGGCCGCAACGTGGCAGGATCGCGTGGCGCTGCGCATCCATCTCACCGCCGTCGACACGCTCGCGATCCGCAACAACATCGCCGAGGTGACCGGCAGCGCGGATCTCGACGTCACGGGCACGGTCGCGAACCCGGTGATCCTCGGCGAAGTCACGCTCGACGAGGGCGGCACGGTGCGCATCCAAGGCGTCGACTACCGCCTCGTGCGCGGCACGGTCGCGTTCCAGAATCCGTTTCGCATCGATCCGTTCCTCGACGTGACCATCGAAGGCACGGTCTCCGGCTTCGGCGCCGAGACGGAAAGCGGACCTTACGACGTGACGGTCAACCTCACCGGCACGCTCGATCGCATGGTGCCGACCATCACGAGCGATCCACCTGCGAGCGACATCACGCTCTTCTCGATCCTCGGCCTGGGAGGACTCGGTACGGGCACGGGCACATCGCCGGGCATGGGACTCGTCGGCCAGTCGCTGTTGTATCAGTCGATCGGCTCGCTCATCGGCTCGCGCGTCTTCCCGTTCGTCGACTCGTTCGCGTACGACCCGGGCACACTCGACACCGGCCAGGGCGCGGGAGCGAAGGTCACGTTCGAGAAGCGGCTGTCGAACAAGATCCGCTTCCTGCTCGTGTACAACCTCGAGAACCAGCAGAGCCGCCAGGTCGTGGAGTGGCTCGTGAACCGCGACTGGACGCTGCAGCTCACGCGCGACGAAGCGGACGAGTACCGGCTCGACGCGCGCTTCCGGCGGAGGTACGAAGCGCACTGGGAATTCGGGGACGAGAAAGAGGAGGAGTTTGCAACCGCGGCGACGGTGGGGGGCCGGGCTTCCAGCCCGGCCGAGGTGCGGGCTGGAAGCCCGCACACCCAGGCACCCCTCCCTCCCGTGACCACCGTGAACACGCGCGCGGCGGACAACCAGACGATCACGCGAATCGAGCTGCGCGCAGACGCGCGCTTCGACACGAATGCGATCGCGAGTGAAGTCACGCTGAAGCCGGGACAGGCGGTGACGATCCGCGAGCTGCAGTCGTCGATCAAGAACCTCTTCGCGACCGGCAATTTCCGCGACGTGCGCGTCGATGCCGCACCGGCGGAGGGCGGCGTCGTCCTC
Organism: Thermoanaerobaculia bacterium; assembly: GCA_035999335.1. GTDB lineage: Bacteria > Acidobacteriota > Thermoanaerobaculia > Gp7-AA8 > Gp7-AA8 > QHVT01. Next base: position 15,489 of record DASYGV010000178.1, read on the forward strand.
ACTTTCGCGCTCTTCCTGCACTACCGCGTCGACGAGATCGCGCTCGAAGGGATCCCGCGCGGCGAGCGCTCGCGCGCGTTGCGCGAGCTCACCGTCCGCAACGGCGAGGTCCTTTCGCTCGATGACGTCGACGACAGCGCCAGCGCGGTGCAGGACCTGCTCCGCCGGAACGGCTATCTCGAGGCCACCGTCGATCCGGAAACGAACTTCGACCGGCAGCGCAGCCTCGCCGACGTCACGCTCCACGTCACCGCGGGAACGCAGGCCAAAGTCGCGGACGTGGTGCTCGAAGGAGAGACCGCGCCGTTCACGGCGCAGCAGCTCATCGATGAGATGAAGCGCGGGACCGGCCGCACGTTCATGATCGCCGAGGCGCGCGAGGACGCGAACCGCATGCGCAACTTCCTCGTCCGCCGCAACTATCGCCACGCGGACGTCGACCTGCTCAGCGACGTCTACGATCCGGCGACGAAAGGCGTGGCTCTGCGCTATCGCGTGAACGTCGGCCCGATCGTGAAGGTGCAGGTCGAAGGCATCTCGCGTAGCGCCGTGCGCAAATGGCTGCCTTTCGGACGCAATCAGGAGTACAGCGAAGACGCCGTCGATCAGGCGGCGGACAACATCGTGCGCGGGCTGCAGGAGCGCGGTCACTACAACGCGGCGGTGGACACGGAGAGCGAGCTGCGCGACAACGTCTGGACGACGACGTTCCACGTCAGCGCCGGTCCGCGGTATCGGCTCGCGGGCGTGGACTTCAGCGGCAACGTGAAGGTTCCGGAGAAGGAGCTGAACAAAGTCGTCGCCACGACGCCGGGCGGAGGCTTCGGGCGTCTCATCGCGTCGATCTTTCGCCGGCCGACGGGTGTCACGAAGGCACAGATCATCGACGACACCGACGCGCTCGAATCGTTCTATCGCCTGCAGGGATTCTCCGAGGCCGCGGTTGCGGATCCGGTGGTGAAGCTGAACGACGCGGCGGGGACGATGACGGTCGAGTTCCCGATCACGGAGGGACCGCAGACCCTCGTCGCGGAGGTGCGCAGCGAGGGGATCGACGAAGAGAGCCGTTCCGACCTTCCGAAGCTCGAGCTCGAAGAGGGCCAGCCGCTGAATCCGCAGCTCCTGCATGAAGACGTCGTCGCATTGCAGACGCACTACGCGAATGCCGGCCACACGGAAGTGCAGGTCGCGCCGCGCGTCAACATCAGCGAGGACAAGACCAGCGCGTCGGTGACGTACGTCGTCGCGGAAGGTCCGCACGTCCTGGTCGACGAGGTGATCGTGCGCGGCAATACCTACACCGACCGCGACGTCGTCCTCCGCCGCTCCGATCTCGATCCCGGCGATCCGTTCAGCTACACGCGGATGCTCGAGGCGCAACGCGAGCTCTATCGCCTCGGCATCTTCCAGCGCGTCGAGATCCAGCCCGAGCAGGCCGGCACGAGCGTGTCCGACCGCGACGTCGTCATTCAGGTCGAGGAAGGAAAGAACCTCACGCTCACGGGGTCGATCGGTCTGCGGCTCGAGCGCGGCGATCAGGACACGACGAGCAGCGACACGCCTCCCGACCCCGAAGCGGGCGGAGGGGGCGCGGTCGGCGGAGGGGGCCCGGAGATCCACGAGCGCGTCTCGATCGCGGCGGCGCACCGCAACCTCTTCGGCACGGGGCGCTACGCCGGAGTGGAAGTCGTCTACGGCCGCGAGGAGCAGGAGTACTTCCTCACGTACCGCGAGCCGTTCCTTTCGCGCTGGGACGTACCGGTGCAGTTCCAGATCTTCCAGAGCGACGACAGCACGCGAGCAGGCGCCACCATCGAGCAACGCGGCCTGTCCATCGAAGCGAGCAAGGTGGCGCGGCAGAGGACGCGCTGGTCGCTACGCTACGAATACAAGATCTCCAAGTGCGAAGTCGGCGAGCTTTGCGACCAATTGAACGCGGATGATCCCGTGGAGTCGCTCGATCCGGAGCTGCGCAGCATTCAGATCTCGAGCATCACGCCGACGTTCTTCTGGGACACGCGCGACGACATCATCGATCCGCATCGCGGCTTCTTCACCAGCGCTTCGATCGAATACGCGTTCCCGACGTTCTCCGCGAACGCGCACTTCCTCAAGGAGTTCGTCCAGGGCGCGTGGTATCAGCCGGTCAGCGATCGCACGGTCATCGCGCTGTCGGGACGCATCGGTCTCATTCAATCGTACGGACGCAAAGACGACGGCTCGAGGCTGCCGGTCCCGCTGTCGGAGCGTTTCACGGCCGGCGGCGAGAATACCCACCGCGCGTTCGCGCTCGACCGCCTCGGCAATCTGTGCGAGGACCCGGACGAGCCGGAGGGCTGTCAGCCGACGCTCGTGAGGGCGCTCGACGAAAACGAACAACGGACCGGGTCGGTCCTGCCGCTCGGCGGGAACGCGCTGTTCCTGTTGAACGCGGAGTACCGTTTCCCGCTCTTCGGCGCAGTCGGCGGCGCGGTGTTCACGGACATCGGCAACGTGTTCGCGGGCAAGATCAAGTTCGATCAGCTTCGCTACGGCGCGGGTGTTGGCATTCGCTATCTCTCGCCGGTGGGACCGCTGCGCATCGACGTGGCGATGCCGTTCCGCCGATACGATTGGGAGAAGGACGCGTTCCAGTACTTCATCAGCATCGGCTACGCGTTCTAGGAGTGCGGTGGCGAGGTCGGGTGGAGGGCGGGGAGCCACCGCTCTGGTACGCTCGCAGCGCCGCCCGCACCGCCTACCAGAGCGGTGTGCGCAAGCGGGAACCTTCTTTACAGTAAACCGGGAACCTCCTTTACACACCGTCTTGGTCCTCCCCGGGTGGGGGCGTCCTCCCCCTTGAGGGGGAGTATCGAGGAGGGGGTGCAGCCCTTCGAGAATCGTCATTAGTAGATCTCTTGGGTCCGTTCGTCGTATCGACCAAGCTCGATCGTGGCGAAGTAAATGCTCCAGATCCCGTCGTCGATCTCGACCAGTCCCACGCGCTCGCCGATCAGGGCTTCGCTGATGTACAGGAGCCGTCCCTTCCATCTGATCTCGCCGGTCGGACGCATCGAGCGTGTC